>NZ_JAHCKK010000075.1 GCF_026125825.1 Hydrogenophaga sp.
AGCATCACCGGCTGCGTGTTCACGGTCATGGCCAGCACATCGGCCGGGCCTTCGTGGATCAGCTTGCCCAGGTCTTCACCCATGGCATCGGACGCTTCCTTCAACGTTTCCTGAACAGCGGGGTGATCACCCCAGGCATCGAGCATGCCCACGGCCTGAGAGCCCTGGCCCGGAAACACAAACGCAAAATTCTTCATGGAGATATTCAGTTCAGACGAGAACGGGGGAAGGCGCCGCTCAGAAGTCGAGCAGCACCGAGCCCCAGGTAAATCCGCCGCCAACGCCCTCCAGCATCAGCGTGTCGCCCTTTTTGACCTGTCCCAGTCGCACGGCATGGTCCAGCGCCAAGGGGATGGAGGCGGCCGAGGTGTTGCCGTGCTGATCCACGGTGACGACCACCTTGTCCAGAGGCAGTTTGAGCTTGCGCGCCGTGCTGTGCATGATGCGGATGTTCGCCTGGTGCGGGATGAGCCAGTCGATGTCCTCCGTGGTCTTGCCGGCCTTGGTGAGCGTGGCGCGCGCGGTGTCTTCCAGCACGCCGACCGCCAGCTTGAAGACAGCCTGCCCATCCATCTTCAGCAAGGGGTCGCCGAGGACCTGCCCGCCGGCGACATGGCCGGGCACACACAGAATGCCCGTGTGCTTGCCATCCGCATGAATATCGGTGGCCAGAATCCCCGGCGTGTCCGAGGCTTCCAGCACCACCGCGCCCGCACCATCGCCAAACAGCACGCAGGTGGTCCGATCGGTGAAGTCGAGCAGGCGGCTGAAGATCTCGGTCCCGACGACGAGGGCCTTGCGCGACGTGCCCGAGCGGATCAGGGAATCCGCGACGGTCAGCGCATAGATGAAACCCGTGCACACCGCCTGCACATCGAAGGCCGGGCAGCCGGCGATGCCCAGCTTGCGCTGGACAATGGTCGCGGTCGAGGGAAACACCATGTCCGGCGTGGACGTGGCGACAATGATCAGGTCGATGTCGCCAGGTGCCACCCGGGCGGCGGCCATGGCCTGCTGGCAGGCCTCGACCGCCAGGTCACTGGCGTACACGCCGTCGGCCACAAAGTGGCGCGCACGGATGCCGGTCCGCTCCACGATCCAGTCGTCGCTGGTTTCCACGCCGCGCGGCGCCAGCAGCTCGACCATGTCGGCGTTGGTCAGGCGCTGTGGCGGCAAGCTGCTGCCTGTGCCGGTGATGCGGGCGTAGCGTGTCATGCAGATGAAAGGCGAAAATTCAAAGGGTCGGAATGCTCTTGAGCTCGCTGGGCACGGACTCGGGCGCAATCAGCGGCTTGGCGTGGGCAATGCGCTGGCGCACGTTGTCCAGCAATTGGTTGTGGGCCGCATCATAAGCCCGGCTCAGCGCATGTTCGAACGCAAACGCATCTGCGGACCCGTGGCTCTTGAACACCAGCCCCCTCAGGCCGAGCAGGGCCGCACCGTTGTACCGACGGTGGTCAACGCGATTTTTGAAGGACTTTAGAACCGGATAGGCGACGATGGCAGCGATTTTGCGAAAAATGTTCTTTGAGAATTCTTCGCGAATGAATCCGCTGATCATGGAGGCAAGCCCCTCGCTGGCCTTGAGCGCCACATTTCCGACAAAGCCATCACAGACCACGATGTCTGTCGTGCCCTTGAAAACGTCGTCGCCCTCAATGTTTCCGAAGAAATTGAGATCGCCGGTGTTAGACGCATTTCGAAGCAGAACACCCGCTTGTTTGATGACTTCGCTGCCTTTGATCACTTCTTCGCCCACATTGAGCAGGCCCACGGTGGGCTCGGGGCGACCGGTGACCGCGGCAACCAGGGCAGAGCCCATCACGGCGAACTGAAGCAAGTGCTCGGCCGAGCAGTCCACATTCGCGCCCAGATCGAGCACCGTGGTCGCACCACCGCGAGCGTTGGGCATCTGCGTGGCGATCGCCGGGCGGTCGATGCCATCCATCGTTTTCAATACGTAGCGGGCAATCGCCATCAGCGCCCCGGTATTGCCGGCGGACACCGCCGCCTGCGCCGCGCCGTCCTTGACCTGGTTGATGGCCACCCGCATCGAAGAATCCTTCTTGCGGCGAAGCGCCACCTCCACCGGGTCCTCCATGGTCACGACCTCACTGGCCGGAACCACCTTGCAGCGCACATTGTTGAGCAACTGGGGCCAGGCACGAAACACCTCGGGCTTGCCCACGAGCAGCAGTTGCGCCTGAGGATGAGCAGCCAGAAAGGCCGTGCAGGCAGGCATGGTGACGGCCGGCCCGACATCCCCGCCCATGCAATCCACAGCGATGGTGATCATGACAACACCCCGGATCGAGCGCTTTGCGCACCCCAAGAACAAAAAAAGCCCGCATGCAGCATGCGGGCCTGTGCCTCACTGGCCAACCGGACCCCGTTCGCGACACCGCGGCGAGGCCCGTGGCGGCCCGCCATCAGGCTTCGGACTTGTTTTTCAGCACTTGGCGGCCCCGGTAGAAACCGTTGGGGCTGATGTGGTGGCGCAGGTGGGTTTCGCCGGTGGTCGGCTCCACGGCAATGCCGGGCACGTTCAGCGCATTGTGCGAACGGTGCATGCCGCGCTTGGAGGGGGATTTTTTGTTTTGCTGAACAGCCATGGTGGGCTCCTGAAATCGGTAGGGTCAAACGGAGTGGCACAAACGGAGACCTGAAATGACTCCGTTCAACCGGTTGCGCGCCTGACCCGAGCACGTCAACGTGCGAATGGATACCAGCGCAAAGCCAAGCATTATAGCCCGAAGGCAGCCATGCCGCCAGCCATTGAGCCATCGTGCCCGACCGCGTCACTTCTTGAGCTTGGCCAACTCGGCAAAAGGGTTCTTGCGGGGCGCCACCTCTGCGGCGGCCTCCTCCGGATCGTCCGAGCGCATCGATACCGGCACCGGGCAAGTTTCGTGCATAGGCACCAGAGGCAGTTCCATCAACAGTTCGTCCTCCAGCACGTCGTGCAGATCGGGCCTGGGCTCCAGGGCCAGCAAGTCCTCTTCGCAGTCGTCGTCCTGCGCCTCGGCCGTGGCTTCGTCGGCCACAAAGCGGAACCAGCGGTCCACGGACACGGGTGTCTCCACGGGCGCCAGGCAGCGCTGGCATGTCAGGGGCACCTGCGCATCGGCCTGCAGATGCAGCCAGACGTCGGGCGAGCCACCGCTGGCCGCTGGCCGCATCTCGCCTTGTGCAAGCCAGCGCACGGGCGCAGGCGAGGCGCCATCGTCCAGGGCGGTCTCGGCCTGGACCCGGGGAAACGCCGAGAGGGGCTCTTCCGCCTGCAGACTGGCGGCAGCCTGGGCGAAGGCCCGCATGTCCAGGCGCCGGGGGTTCCAGGCCGTCTTGGGGGTGTCTTTCATCCGGGCAGTGTAAAAGAATGCGGGGAGAATACCGGGATGACCACCGCATCCGATCCGTCTTCCGACGCCCTGTCCCGAGCCCTCGTCCTGGGTTCCACATCGCGGTATCGCCACGCGCTGCTGTCCCGCCTGGGCGTGCCATTCCAGGCTGTCGCCCCTCAGGTGGATGAGACGCCTCGTGCCGGGGAACAACCGGCCGATCTGGCGCTTCGCCTGGCCCTTGAAAAGGCCCGAGATGTCGGGCAGCGCCACCCCCAGGCCGTGGTGATCGGCAGCGATCAGGTGGCCGATCTCGCGGGCGAGCCGCTGGGCAAGCCGGGTACCCATGAGCGGGCCGTGGCCCAGTTGCGACGCATGCGAGGCCAGACTGTGGTGTTTCAGACAGCCCTGGCTGTTGTCTGCCTCGCCACCGGCTTCGAGCAGAGCGACATTGCCGCCGTGCGCGTGGTGTTCCGCGACTTGAGCGACAGCGAAATCGAGCATTACCTGCGTGCGGAGCAACCCTACGACTGCGCCGGCAGCGCCAAAAGCGAGGGCCTGGGCATCGCGCTGCTCGAGCGCATCGACAACGACGACCCGACCGCCCTTGTGGGCCTCCCGCTCATCCGCACCTGCCGGATGATTCGCGCGGCCGGGGTGAAGTTGTTGTGAGCGCCCACTCCGAAGCGCGTGGCACGCTCTACCTCGTGCCCACCCCCCTGGATTTCGGTGTGACGCAGGCCGCCCCCGCGGCACCATCGGAGTGGCTTCCGGCCGAGACGCTGGACACCGCCCGGCGCCTGACGCACTGGATCACTGAAAACGCCAAGAGCACACGGGCCTTTCTCAAGCGCGTCGACGCCTTGGCCACACTGGCCGCGCCCGTGCAGGCGCATCAGATCGTCGAGCTTCCCCGCGCGGCGCACAAGAAAGGTGACCACGCGCCGCAGGCAGGCAGCGATGCGCAGGCCCGCGAGCTGCTCGCGCCCGCCCTGCTCGGGCACGATATGGGCCTGGTCAGCGAGGCCGGCATGCCCGCGATCGCGGATCCCGGCAGCTCCATCGTTCGTGCTGCGCATGCGATCGGCCTGCGGGTGGTGCCGCTCACAGGCCCCATCTCGCTCATGCTCGCCCTCGCCGCCAGCGGGCTCAACGGGCAGAGTTTTGCGTTTGTCGGCTACGTGCCTCAGGAAGCCACCGAACGCACGAAGCGCCTGCGCGAACTGGAGGCCCAGGCCTTGAAGACCGGACAGACGCAGATCCTCATTGAAACGCCCTATCGCAATGCGGCCCTGCTGCAGGCGCTGTTGCAGGCCTTGCATCCGCACACGCGATTGGCCGTGTGCGCCGCACTTACCTTGCCGCGACAGGTCTGCCGCAGCGCGCTGGTGCAGGAATGGAAGCGCAGCCCCAAGGCTGTGGCCGAGGACCTGCCGCTGGACGCGCCCTGCGTCTTCCTGCTGGGCCGCTGAAACCCCGGCTCAGACGCCCAGACGCTTCAGGTGCGCACGCACCGAACCGCTGAGTTCGGCATTGGCCAGGGCCAGATCGATCGTGGCCTCCAGAAAGCCTTCCTTGCTGCCGCAGTCGTAGCGCTTGCCGGCATAGCGGAAGGCCTGCACCTTTTCCCGGCCGATCAAGGCCGCGATGCCGTCGGTGAGCTGGATTTCTCCCCCCGCACCCCGAGGTTGCTGGCGGATGCTCTCAAACACCGCAGGCGTGAGGATGTACCGACCTGCCACCGCCAGGGTGGAGGGCGCCACATCCGGCGCAGGTTTTTCCACCATCGCGAACACCTCGGCCAATGCCTGGTTGGCGCCATGAACGTCGACGACACCATAGCGGCGCGTCTCGGCGCGGGGCACGTCCTGCACCGCCAGCACCGTGCCGGGGCTGGATTCATAAGCCTGAACCATCTGCTGCAGCACGGTGGCACCGCCCTGCACCTGGTCCTCGCCCATCATCAGGTCGTCGGCCAGCAGCACTGCAAACGGCTCGTTGCCCACCAGGCGCTCTGCGCAGAGCACCGCATGGCCCAAGCCCAGGGCTCGAGGCTGGCGCACGTACACGCAATCCATGTCATCGGGCTTGATGGAGTGCACGAGTTGCAGCAAGGCAGACTTGCCGGCTGTCTCCAGCTCCATCTCCAGTTCGTAGGCGGTGTCGAAATGGTCCTCGATGGCGCGCTTGTGGCGCCCGGTCACGAAGATCATCTCGCGGATGCCAGCGGCGTAAGCCTCTTCCACGGCGTACTGAATCAACGGCTTGTCCACCACCGGCAACATTTCCTTGGGAATGGCCTTGGTGGCTGGAAGGAAACGGGTGCCCAGGCCACCCACGGGAAATACGGCTTTGCGGATCGTCATCTTGGTTTGGCTCGCATGTTCGTGAAGAAAGGCTCACCATGTTAACGGCGCTCGCGCCAGCGTCCATCGAAAGGCTACACTGCAGCGAATTGAAAGCGGGGCATGCCCCCACTGGTTCAAACCACTCCCATCTCGCATGAGCATCACCCCCGTCATCCTCTGCGGCGGCTCCGGCACCCGTCTGTGGCCTCTGAGCCGTCATAGCTTTCCGAAGCAGTTCGTGCCCCTTCTGGGCGACAAGAGCCTGCTCCAGCTGACCCTGGACCGCCTGGCCTGGTGCGACAACCCGGTCATCTGTGTGGCGGCCGAAGACCACCGCTTCCTGGTGGCCGACGCGATCGAAGCAGAGAACGTGCCCGGACAGGTGCTGCTCGAACCGGCGGCGCGCAACACCGCTGCGGCCATGGCGCTGGCGGCCCTGCTCGCCCGCGCCAAGGACAAGGCCGACCCCCTGCTGCTGTTCTGTCCCTCCGACCACCACATTCCTGACGCGGCGGCCTTTGCCCAGACGATCCGCCAGGGCGTGCCAGCGGCCGAAGCCGGCGCCATCGTCACGTTTGGCGTGATGCCCAGCTTCCCCAGCAGCGCCTATGGTTACATCCAGCAGGGCGACGACCGCGCCGACGGCAGCCGCAAGGTGGCCCGCTTCATCGAAAAGCCTGCGCCGGCCGCCGCCCAGGCCTTGCTGCTGCAGGGCAACGTGCTCTGGAACGCTGGCATTTTCCTGGCGCGCGCCAGCACGCTGCTGGCCGCACTCGCCCAGCACGCCGCCGACATCCTGCAGGCCTGCGAGAAGGCAATGGCCCAGACGCGGCAGGACCGCGTTGGCCAGATCGATTTCGTTCGCCCCGAAGCCGCGTCCTTTCTTGCCTGCCGCTCGCAGAGCATCGACTACGCGGTGATGGAGCCTCACGACAACGTGGCCGTCGTGCCCTTCCAGGGCCAATGGAGCGACGTCGGCAGCTGGAACGCGGTGGCCGAGCTGAGCGCCGCGGATGGCGAAGGCAACCGAATCACAGGCCAGGGTCACGCGCTGAATGCGCGCAACACTTTCATCCACGCGCCAGGCCGCACCGTGGTGGCGCTGGGCACGCAGGACCTGCTGATCATCGACACCCCCGACGCCCTGCTGGTGGCGCAGCGGGACCACGCGGAGCAGGTCAAGGACGTGGTGGCCCATCTCTCGCAGCGCAAGGTGCCACAGGCCGCAATGCACCGCCGCGTGGCGCGGCCCTGGGGCTGGTACGACAGCGTCGACATGGGCGAACGCTTTCAGGTCAAGCGCATCGGCGTGAAGCCGGGTGCCTCGCTCAGCCTGCAGAAACACCACCACCGCGCCGAGCACTGGATCATCGTCAAGGGCACGGCCGAGGTCACCCGTGGACAGGAGGTGTACCTGCTGTCGGAAAACCAGTCCACCTACATTCCCATCGGGGAAGTGCACCGCCTGCACAACCCCGGCAAGATGGTGCTGGAGATGATCGAGGTCCAGTCGGGCAGTTATCTCGGCGAGGACGACATCGTGCGGCTGGAGGACATCTACGGCCGCCAGCCCGAAACCGACGCCAAGAAGTAAAAGAATGAAAGTTCTGCTCACCGGCGGCGCGGGCTACATCGGCAGCCACACGGCCGTGGCCCTCATCGAAGCCGGCTTCGAACCGGTGTTGCTGGACAACTTCGCCAACAGCCACCCGGTGGTGCTGGACAGGCTCGCGCGCATCACCGGACAAACCATGCCGTTTGAACAAGGCGATGTGCTGGACACACCCTGGGTCGAAGACGTGCTGCGCCGCCACCGTCCCGTGGGCGTGATCCACTTTGCTGGCGACAAAGCGGTGGGTGAGAGTGTCGCGCTGCCACTGAAGTACTTCCACAACAACATCGGCGGAGCGGTCAGCCTGCTGCGCGCGATGGAAGCCGTGCACGCGCAAGACCCTTCAACCGCGCCGACCCTGGTCTTCTCCAGCAGCGCAACGGTCTACGGTGATCCGGCGACGGTGCCGATCACCGAGGACTTCCCGCGCAGCCACACCAACCCCTATGGCCACAGCAAGCTGGTCATCGAAGACATGCTCACCGCCCTTTGCGCTGCACGTCCAGCCTGGCGGGTCGGCACGCTGCGCTACTTCAACCCGGTCGGTGCCCATCCCAGCGGGCTGATCGGCGAGGACCCGGCGGGCATCCCCAACAACCTCATGCCCTACGTGGCGCAGGTGGCCGTGGGCCAGCGTGAACATCTCAACGTGTATGGCAACGACTACCCCACCCCCGATGGTACGGGTGTGCGCGACTACATCCACGTGCAGGACCTGGCCGCCGGCCACGTCGCCGCCATCCAGGCTTTGCTGAGCCGGGGCGAGAGCTTCACGGTCAACCTGGGCACCGGCAGCGGGCACAGCGTGCTGGACGTGGTGCGCGCCTTCGAGAAGGCCAGCGGCCGCCCTGTGCCCTACCGGATCGCGCCGCGCCGCGCGGGGGACGTCGCCCAGTGCTGGGCAGATCCCGCCCGGGCCTCGCGCCTGCTGGGTTGGCAGGCCAAGCTCACGCTGGATCAGATGTGCGCCGATGCCTGGCGCTGGCAGAGCGGCAACCCCAACGGCTACAAGGGCTGAACCGGCCCCGCAGCCTTTACTTCAGCTGCACGCCCGCCGCACGGGCGGCCACGAACAGGCCTTCGCCCACGCTGGCGCCAAAACGCTTGGCCAGCCGCAGGCCGACGTTCTCGCGGCGGGTGTAGTCCACGATCTCCTCGGCCTTGACGATCTCGCGAGCCACGAAGTCGAGGTTGCCCAGGCCATCGGCCAGACCCAGCGCCACCGCCTGCTGGCCATTCCAGACCAGGCCGCTGAAGGTGTCGCCGTTCTCTTTGAGGCGGTCACCCCGCCCCTTTTTCACCACCTCGATGAACTGCGCGTGGATCTGACCCAGCATGGTCTGGATGTACGCCTTCTGCGCCTCATCCTGAGGGCTGAACGGGTCCAGCATGGCCTTGTTGGCCCCGGCGGTCATGAGGCGGCGCTCGATGCCCAGCTTGTCCATCAGACCGGTGAAACCGAAGCCGTCCATCAGCACGCCGATGCTGCCGACCAGGCTGGCCTTGTCGACATAGATGTCGTCTGCCGCGGCAGCGATGTAGTAGGCGGCCGACGCACAGGTCTCTTCCACCACGGCATAGACCTTCTTGCCGTGCAGGCCCTTGAGGCGGGTGATCTCGTCGTTGATGATGCCCGCCTGCACGGGACTGCCGCCGGGCGAGTTGATGAGCAGCACGACGGCTTGCGCGCCCTCATCCTCGAACGCGGAGCGCAGCGAGGCCACCACGTACTCGGCGCTGGCCTCGGCCCCGCTGGCGATCTCGCCCTTGATGTCCACCACCGCCGTGTGCGGCGTGCTCACCGTCGTGGTGGTGTTGCTGCTGTAGAGGAACCAGGCGACGGCGCCGAACAAGGCCAGCCAGAGCAGCCGGCTGAACATCTTCCAGCGGCGCGCAGACTGCTGCTCGCGGATGGTCGCAAAGACCAGTTTTTCCAGGGTGGCGCGCTCCCAGGCGACGCCCGGCGTGCGGTCGCTGGAGGCGTTGGCGGACGGGCCGGGGAAATCGTCGTTCATGGTCGAAGGCTCTCAGAATTCAAGGGGTTTGAGGTGGTATTGTGACCGCCAGTGGACCACCCCGTCGTGCTCCACCAGTTCGATCTTGACCAGCCCGCCCCGGCATGGACCGCCCTGGCAGGCGCCGGTGTCGGGCTCGTACACCGCGCCATGCGTGGCACACAGCAGCCAGCGGCCGCTGTCGTCAAAGAAGCGGTCGGGCTGCCAGTCCATTTCCATGGCCACGTGGGTGCAGCGGTTCAGGTAGGCATGCGGCTGGCCCCGGTAGCGGATCGCGAACGCGCGGCAAGTCTGGCCCGCATACACCACGTCGAACGACACGGCGCGCCCCCCGTCGACCAGATCCCGGCTGTTGCACAACGCGTAGATCGGGTCATCGAAAGGGTTGCTCATGGCCAGCTCAGGCGTGGGCGTTCAGCCAGTCGTGCAGCTCGCGCACCGAGTGCGCCACGTGCAAGGGGTTGAGCACCGCGAAGCTGGCCGGCTCGTGCGCGCCGTAGCTCACGCCCACGCTCGCACAACCCGCGTTGACGGCCATCTGCAGGTCGTGCGTGGTGTCGCCGATCATCAGGGTGCGCTCAGGCGCCACGCCGAACTCGCGCATGAGCTCGTGCAGCATGCGGGGGTTCGGTTTGCCGGCGGTCTCGTCGGCGGTGCGGGAGCCATCGAACACGCCCTGCAGCTCCACCGTGTGCAGCACCTCGTTGAGACCGGCGCGGCTCTTGCCGGTGGCCACCGTCAGCCAATGGTGGCGGCCCTTGAGTTCGGCCAGCAGCGGCAACACCCCTTCGAACAGACTCAACTCGTGCTGCGCGGCCATGTAGTGGTGGCGGTAGCGCTGCCCGAGCTCCGGGTAGCGGTCGGGCGGCACGTCGGGCGCGGCATGGGCGAGGGCTTGCATGAGGCCCATGCCGATCACGTAGCTGGCCGCCTCGCGCGTAGGTGGTGCACCGCCGACGTCCACCACCGCCGACTGGATGCAGCGGGTGATGAGCGCCGTGGAATCGAACAGGGTGCCGTCCCAGTCGAAAGCGATCAGATCGTATTGGCGCGGTCGCATGGGGTCAGGCACAGAGGGTTTGCGCGTGATGGCGCAGATGGTCTTCGACGAAGCTGGCGATGAAGTAGTACCCGTGGTCATACCCTTCGTGCCGCCGCAGCGTCAGCGGCTGGCCGGCCTGCGCGCAAGCCGCCTCGAACAGGTGCGGGTGCAGCTGCGCAGCGAGGAAATTGTCCGACAGGCCCTGGTCGATCAGCAAAGGCGGCGCCTTGTGCCCCGCCTTCACAAGCTCCGTGGCATCGTGCGCAGCCCAGGCGGAGCGGTCATCGCCCAGGTAGCCCGCAAAAGCCTTTTCGCCCCAGGCGCACTGCATCGGCGCGGCGATCGGCGCAAACGCCGAAACACTCTGGTACAGCCCGGGGTGGCGCAAGGCCAGTGTGAGTGCGCCGTGGCCGCCCATCGAGTGGCCCAACAGGCCCACACGGTCCGCGCGCGCGGGAAATCGCGAAAGCACCTGTTCGCGCAGCTCCTGGGTGACCCAGCTTTCCATGCGGAAGTGCGCCTTCCAGGGCGCTTGCGTGGCGTCGAGGTAGAAGCCCGCGCCGTGGCCGAAGTCCCATGCGGCGCTCGCACCTTCGATGCCGGTGTCGCGCGGGCTGGTGTCGGGGGAGACCAGCATGAGCCCCAGCTCGGCCGCCACGCGCTGCGCGCCGGCCTTGATCGCGAAGGTCTCCTCGGTGCAGGTCAGGCCCGCCAGGTAGAACAGCACCGGCACCGGTCCTTGTGCGGCCTGGGGCGGCACGAACACGCCAAACTTCATGGGCAGGCCGATCGAGGCCGAGGCGTGGCGGTAAAAGCCCTGCACGCCGCCGAAGCAGCGGTGCTCGCTCAAGGTCTCCAGGTCCATCAGAACTCCACGACGGCGCGGATGGATTCGCCGCGCTTCATGAGCGCAAAGCCTTCGTTGATGTCGGCCAGCTTGAGCTTGTGGGTGATCAGGTCGTCGATGTTGATCTTGCCGTCCATGTACCAATCCACGATCTTCGGCACATCGGTGCGGCCCCGCGCGCCACCGAAGGCCGAGCCCTCCCATTTGCGGCCCGTGACCAGCTGGAACGGGCGCGTGCTGATCTCGGCACCGGCCTCGGCCACGCCGATGATGATGCTGCGGCCCCAGCCCTTGTGCGTGCACTCCAGCGCCTGGCGCATCACTTGCGTGTTGCCGATGCACTCGAAGCTGTAGTCGGCGCCGCCGTCTGTCAGCTGCACGATGGCATCGACCACGTTCTCCACCTCCTTCGGGTTGATGAAGTGCGTCATGCCGAACTTGCGCGCCATCTCCTGGCGGGCCGGATTGAGGTCGACACCGATGATCTTGTCCGCGCCCACCATCCGTGCGCCCTGGATCACGTTCAGGCCAATGCCGCCCAGGCCGAACACGACCACGTTGGCACCTGCCTCCACCTTGGCGGTGAAGATCACTGCGCCAATACCGGTGGTGACGCCACAGCCGATGTAGCAGACCTTGTCGAACGGGGCGTCCTCGCGGATCTTGGCCAGCGAGATCTCGGGCGCCACGGTGTAGTTGCTGAAGGTGCTGGTGCCCATGTAGTGGAAGATGGGCTTGCCATCAAGGCTGAAGCGGCTGGTGGCGTCGGGCATCAGGCCCTTGCCCTGCGTGCCGCGGATCAGTTGGCACAGGTTGGTCTTGCGGCTCAGACAGAACTTGCACTGGCGGCACTCGGGCGTGTAGAGCGGAATGACGTGGTCGCCCTTCTTGAGCGTGGTCACGCCCGGGCCCACGTCCACGACGACGCCTGCGCCTTCATGGCCAAGAATGGCCGGGAAGATGCCTTCGGGGTCCGCGCCCGAGAGCGTGTAGTAGTCGGTGTGGCAGATGCCGGTGGCCTTGATCTCGACCAGCACCTCGCCGAACTTCGGCCCTTCCAGTTCCACGGTTTCGATGGTCAGGGGCTGGCCTGCTTTCCAGGCCACGGCGGCTTGCGTCTTCATGGTGTGCTCTGCTCGGAGGTTGTGAAATCGCTCACGAGGTTACCGCAGATCACAGCCCCTCACCGGCGCGCCATGACAAGACCCGAAACACCAGCAGAACGGCCTCCTGCAGGCCACGGGGTGCCCCACCGGGGCGGCGCGAGGCACCGCCAGAGGTCTACTCAGTCTTCGCGCCGCCCTTGAACCATTGACCGATGAGGGCGCGCTCTTCTTCCGTGACGCCGGTGGCGTTGTTCATCGGCATCAGCCGCGTGACAACCGCCTGCTGGTAAACCGCCTGCGCGTGCTGCTTGAGCGCATCGGGTGTGTCCAGCCGCACGTTCTTGGACTGCAATGCCTCGCCATGGCACATCACGCAACGCTGTTCGATCACCGGCTTGACCTGCGCATAACTCACGCTCGCCGGCACCGCCACGGCCGCCACCGGCGCCGGCTTGAGCCAGACGATCAGCGCAAGCAGCGCCACCACACCGGCCAAGGCATAGGGCCAGGGGTGCTTGTTGCGGCCCAGCTTGTAGCCATGGCGCATGACGAAGAACTGGCGGATCGCCGCGCCCGCGAACATCATGCCGATCAGGATCAGCCAGTTCTGCGGGTGTGCGTAGGTGAAGCTGTAGTGGTTGCTGAGCATGGCGAACACCACCGGCAACGTGAAATAGGTGTTGTGCACGCTGCGCTGTTTGCCGCGCTTGCCGTGGATGGGGTCCACCGGTCGGCCGGCCTTGAGGTCGGCCACCACCGTGCGCTGGCCCGGAATGATCCAGAAAAACACGTTGGCGCTCATGGCCGTGGCGATCATCGCGCCCACGAGCAGGAACGCCGCCCGCCCCGCGAACAGCTGCGTGGCCAGCCAGGCTGCCACGCACACCAGCACCAGCACCAGCGCGCCCACCTTCGCGTCGCCGTTCTCCTTCTGCCCCAATGTGCGGCAGATCGCGTCGTACAGCAGCCAGAACACCACGAGGAAGCCCAGTGCGGTGGCGATCGCAGCGGCCGGCGACCACTCGAACACCTTCGGGTCGATCAGGTAGACGCTGGGGCTCCAGAGGTAGGAAATGAGGAACAGCGCGAAGCCCGACAGCCAGGTGGAGTAGCTCTCCCAGTAGAACCAGTGCAGGTGGTCCGGCAGCCTTGGCGGCGACACGTTGAATTTCACCGGGTGGTAGAAGCCACCGCCATGCAGCGCCCAGAGCTCCCCGCTGACACCATCCTTCTTGAGCTGCTCGTCCTCTGGCGGCGTCAGGCTGCTGTCGAGAAAGACGAAATAGAAAGAGGAGCCAATCCAGGCAATGGCCACGATCACGTGCAGCCAGCGAAGCAGCAGATTGGCCCAGTCGAGCAGGTAGGTTTCCATGGCACCTCAAGGCAAGGTCAGGTCTTGCGACTCACCACCGCGGGCGCTCTGAGTCGTCTGAGGGCCGCGTTTGGGTGTTGTGACAACACCTGCTCCGCTGCGACCGGTCGGCAAAGTGTATACACTTTTTGAGAACATTCAAGAGGTCATTCGCGCATCCGCTGTGGCCTCGCAGGCAAGCAACAACTGCGCCACCACGGAGGCGGCGATCACCGCAGGCGCCTTGCCCCGGATACCTGGCAGGCCGATGGGACAGGTGATGCGCGCCAGCTCGCCCTCGCTGAAACCGCGCTGGCGCAGACGGCTGCGAAAGGTCGCCCACTTGGTTTGGCTGCCGATGAGCCCCACGAATCCCAGGTCCCCGCGCAAGCGCTGCCGCTGCAGGCAGGCCGCCACGATGTCGAGGTCCTCGGCGTGCGAGAAGCTCATGATCAGCACGATGGAGCGCGGCGCGAGGTCGCGCACGGCCAGCTGCACCGGCTCGGAATACTCCGTGCGCACGCCGATCGGCAGATCCTGCGGAAACACCTCGTCACGGCTGTCGATCCACGTCACTTCGAACGGCAACGGCGCCAGCGCCTGCACCAGCGCGCGGCCCACGTGGCCTCCGCCGAACAGCGCCAGCGGCGCATGGCCCTGGGTCAGGCGCTGGCGCAGTGCCTCCCGGCAACTGGCATCCACCGCCTCAAAATGCAACACCAGGGCACCACCACAGCACTGGCCCAGGCTGGGCCCCAGGGTGACCGCCTGCGACCAGACCGCGGGCCGCTCCGCAGCCCCGGGCCCCAGCGCCTCGCGCGCGTGGCGCATGGCATCCCACTCCAGGTGCCCGCCACCAATGGTCCCGACCGAGCCACCCACCGCTCCGGCGAAAACCGCCATCCACGCACCGGTCTCCCGCGGCACGGACCCGCGCGTGGCGCCGACCGTCACCAGCACGGCGCGCTCCGTCGCCAGGCGCAATAAAAAGGCTTCGAGGTCTGAGAGCATCTGTGGCGTCGACGTCAAGAAGATGGATGGACACGTCATCGCGAGGGAAGACATCCCAGTATCCGCCCTTACTGTAACCACGCCCGACCGAAAACGCCCATACACTTCATCCGCCCCGCCATATGGTCCAGCCGAAGACCCCGCCCGTCCACCCCCGATCCCCTTGCCGATCAGCCACCATGAGAGACATCCCACCCGCTCCCCGTCCGGCCACGCGCGCGGACGCCGCCGACCAGCACCGTGCGCCCTGGGGCTGGCTGGGCCTGTGCACCGCCGCACTGCTGGCCGCCTGCGCCGCACCGCTGCCCCCTCCACCGCCTCCCCCACCGCCGCCCCCGCCGGCCCCGGTGCCTGCGCCGCCTGCGCCCGTGAGCACCCTCCCCGCGCCGAACGTCATTTCCCAGGCCGCCTCGCCACTCGACTACCGCAAGGACGGCGCGCGCCACATCTATGAGCGCAACGCCCACCGCATCTACAAAGGCCAGTTGCCGCCGCTGATGCACGCCGTGGGTGTGTTGCAGGTGCAGGTCGACGGGCGCGGCAACGTGCAGAACATCAACTGGATGCGCGCCCCCAGCCATGTGCCCGACGTCATGCGCGAGATCGAGCGCACCGTGCGCGCCGCAGCCCCCTTCCCGGCGCCCGTGCGCATGGGAGGCGTGACCTACACCGAGGTCTGGCTGTGGGACAAGAGCGGCAAGTTCCAGCTCGACACGCTGACCGAAGGCCAGCGCGACAAGTAGGCCTCGACCTGGTCGAAAAAAAACCCGCCAGCCGGCGGGTTTTTTCATGCCCGCTCAGCTGCCCCGGTAGGTCGAGTAACTCCAGGGGCTCACCAGCAGGGGCACGTGGTAGTGCTGGTCGGCGTGGGCCACGCCAAAGTCCAGCGACACGCGGTTGAGGAAACTGGGTTCGGGCAGCGCCACGCCCTTGGCGGCGAAGTACCCCTTCACGTCGAAGACCAGGCGGTAGGTGCCCACCTTGAGGCTGGCGTGGTCATACAGCATCCCATCCGGGTTGCGGCCATCCTGGTTCAGGGTGAAGCGTTTGACGAGCGTGGCCTTGTCGCCCTCGGTGGTGTGCAGCTCCACCACCATGCCGGCGGCGGGGCAGCCGTGCATCGTGTCCAGAACGTGTGTGCTCAATCCCATGGTGTGTCCTTCCAGCGTTTGATGGTCGACCGAAAGTGTATACACTTTTTGTTTTTCTGGATATGATGGACCGCATGGAAACCACCTCCAGCACCCTGCACATCGTCGAGTCGCTCACGCGGGCCATCGTGGAGCACCGGTTGCACCCGGGCACCAAGCTGGCCGAGCAGAAGCTGGCCGACCACTTCGGCGTCTCGCGCACCCTGGTGCGCCAGGCGCTGTTCCAGCTTTCGCAGAATCGGCTGATCCGCCTCGAACCCGCGCGCGGGGCCTTCGTGGCCACGCCTTCGGTGCAGGAAGCGCAGCAGGTCTTCGCCGTGCGCCGCATGCTGGAAGTGGAGATGACGCGCGCCTTCGTCAAGAGCGTGACCAACGCCAAGATCAAGGCGCTGCGCGAACACGTGGCGCAGGAAAAGACGGCCGTCAACAACGAGGACGTGGCCGGACGCACCGAACTGCTGGGCGACTTCCACGTGCGCATGGCCGAGCTCATGGGCAACCAGGTGCTGGCCGAACTGCTGCGCGAACTCATCTCACGCTGCGCGCTCATCACCCTCATGTACCAGAGCAACCAGGCCGCCGAACACTCGAACGACGAACACGCCGACATCGTCAAGGCGCTGGCCGCGCGCGACGAGGAACTCGCGGTGCGCCTGATGAACGAGCACCTGCTGCACGTGGAAGAAAACCTGACCTTCGACCGCAAGCTGCCGACCAACGACATCTCCATGGCGCTGTCATGACGCCCTTGCGCTGCCTGCCCGACACGCGGCACGGCTGATCAACCTCCCTTTCTGGCCGCTTATGTCTGTCTACGATTCCACCGCCCCCTACCCCCGCGATCTCGCCGGCCACGGCCGCGATGTCCCCCATGCCCGCTGGCCCCATGGCGCGCGCATCGCTGTGCAGTTCGTGCTGAACTACGAAGAAGGCGGCGAGAACAGCGTGCTGCATGGCGACGACGCGTCCGAGCAGTTCCTGTCCGAGATGTTCAACCCGGCGGCCTACCCGGCTCGACACATCAGCATGGAAGGCATCTACGAGTACGGCTCGCGCGCCGGCGTCTGGCGCATCCTGCGCGAGTTCGAGCGGCGCGGCCTGCCCCTGACCGTCTTCGGTGTGGCCACCGCCCTGCAGCGCAGCCCGGACGTGACCGCCGCGTTCAAGGAACTCGGTTACGACATCGCCTGCCACGGTCTGAAGTGGATCCACTACCAGAACGTGGACGAAGCCACCGAGCGCGCCCACATGGCCCAGGCCATGCAGCTCATCGAACACCTCACCGGCAGCCGCCCCCTGGGCTGGTACACCGGTCGCGACAGTCCCCAAACGCGCCGCCTGGTGGCCGACCACGGCGGCTTCGAGTACGACAGCGACTACTACGGCGATGACCTGCCGTTCTGGATGAAGGTGCGCAAGACCGATGGCAGCGATGCGCACCAGCTCATCGTGCCCTACACGCTGGACTGCAACGACATGCGCTTCGCGCTGCCGCAGGGCTACTCGCACGCAGACCCGTTCTTCCAGTACATGAAAGACACCTTCGACGCGCTCTACGCCGAAGGCGATCCCCATGGTCTGGACCGGCCCAAGATGATGAGCATCGGCATGCATTGCCGACTGCTCGGCCGGCCGGGGCGCATCACCGCGCTGCAGCGCTTCCTGGACCACATCGAGCGACACGACAAGGTCTGGGTCGCACGGCGCCTGGACATCGCGCGCCACTGGACAGCCACCCACCCCTTGACCGCCGCCTGAGGCCGCACCCCATGCCCATCACCCTGGAACAACTCAACCGAGCGACGCTGGCCGAAGCCACGCAGATGCTCGATGGCCTTTACGAGCACTCGCCCTGGATCGCCGAACAGGCGCTGGCCCGACGCCCCTTCGGCTCGCTGGCCGCGCTCAAGCACGCCATGGTGACCGTGCTCGACCGCGCCGGCGTGGAGCCTCAGCTCGCGCTGATCCGCGCCCACCCGGAACTGGCCGGCAAGGCCATGGTGGCCAAGGCACTGACCGCCGAATCCGCCAACGAGCAGACCAAAGCCGGCCTGACGAACTGCACGCCCGAGGAATTCGCGCACATCCAGGCGCTCAACGCGCAGTACAACGCGAAGTTCGGTTTTCCCTTCATCCTTGCCGTGCGCGGACCGCGCGGTGTCGGCCTGAACAAGCGCGAGATCATCGCCACCTTCGAGCGCCGCCTGGGCCACCCGGTGGACTTCGAGCGCGCGGAGTGCCTGCGCCACATCCACCGCATCGCCGAGATCCGGCTCAACGACAAGTTCGGCTTCGAGCCCACCGTCGGCAACCGCGTGTGGGACTGGCACGAAGACCTGGCGCGCCACAGCGACCCCGGCTTCGCCGAACACGGCCAGCTCACCGTGACCTACCTCACCGATGCGCACCGCGCCTGCGCGGCCGACATCGCGTCCCGCATGCGCGACTGCGGTTTCGACGAGGTGGCCATCGACGCGGTGGGCAACGTGGTCGGCCGCTACCACGGCGCCACGCCGCACGCGCCGGCCCTGCTCACCGGCAGCCACTACGACACCGTGCGCAACGGCGGCAAGTACGACGGCCGCCTGGGCATCTTCGTGCCCATGGCCTGCGTGCAGCAGCTGCATGCCGCCGGCCGGCGCCTGCCCTTCGCCTTCGAGGTGATCGGCTTCGCCGAAGAAGAAGGCCAGCGGTACAAGGCCACCTTCCTCGGCTCGGGTGCGCTCACCGGCCACTTCAACCCCGCCTGGCTCGACCAGCAGGACGCCGAAGGCGTGACCATGCGCGACGCCATGCGGCACGCCGGCCTGCCCGCCACACTGGAGGCCATCGCGGCGCTGCAGCGGGACCCGTCCAAGTACCTTGGCTTCGTGGAAGTGCACATCGAACAAGGCCCGGTGCTCAACGAGATGGACCTCCCACTGGCCGTGGTCACCTCCATCAACGCCAGCGTGCGCTACCTTTGCGAAGCCATCGGCATGGCCAGCCATGCCGGCACCACGCCCATGGACCGTCGCCGCGATGCCGCCAGCGCCGTGGCCGAACTCGCGCTTTACGCCGAGCAGCGCGCCGCGTCCGATGGCGACTCGGTTGCCACCATCGGCATGCTCCAGGTCCCAGGCGGCTCGATCAACGTCGTGCCCGGGCGTTGCCTGTTCTCGCTGGACATGCGCGCACCCAGCAACGAGCAGCGCGATGCGCTGGAGCGCGACATCCTCGCGCAGCTGCGCGCCATCTGCGAGCGCCGCGGCATCGGGCTCAAGACCGAAGAGACCATGCGCGCGGCCGCCGCGCCCAGCGCGCCCGCCTGGCAGGCCCGCTGGGAACAAGCCGTGGCCGCCCTGGGCGTGCCGGTGCACCGCATGCCCAGCGGTGCCGGACACGACGCCATGAAGCTGCACGAGGTGATGCCGCAGGCCATGCTCTTCGTGCGCGGCCTCAACAGCGGCATCAGCCACAACCCGCTGGAGTCCACCACCAGCGACGACATGGAGCTGTGCGTCAACGCTTTCTCGCACCTGCTCGACCAACTCGCCACCGAATCCCCGAACGGAACGCCCTCATGACCACCGAACAACAACTGGATGCCTGGATCGACGCGCACTTCGACGAGGAGGTGCGCTTCCTGCAGGAACTCGTGCGCGTGCCCACCGACACGCCGCCGGGCAACAACGCGCCGCACGCCGAACGCACCGCCGAGCTGCTGGCTGCCATGGGTCTGAAGGCCGAGCAACACGCCGTCCCCACCCAGGAGGTGGAGGCGGCTGGTCTGCAGAGCATCACCAACCTGATCGTGCGCCGCCCCTATGGCCCGGGCAAGACCATCGCCCTCAACGCCCACGGCGACGTGGTGCCACCCGGCGAAGGCTGGACCCACGACCCCTACGGCGGTGAGGTGGTGGACGGCCGGATCTACGGTCGGGCCACGGCGGTGAGCAAGAGCGACATTGCCAGCTTCACCTTTGCGATCCGTGCCCTCGAATCGCTCAACGCCAAACTTGCGGGCGGGGTGGAACTGCACGTCACCTACGACGAGGAGTACGGCGGCGAGGTCGGTCCCGACTGGTTGCTGAACAAGGGACTGACCAAGCCCGACCTGATGATCGCCGCCGGCTTCAGCTACCAGGTGGTGGTGGCCCACAACGGCTGCCTGCAGCTGGAGGTGACGGTGCACGGCGACATGGCGCACGCCGCAATCCCCGACAGCGGCACCGATGCGCTGCAGGGCGCCACCCACATCCTCAACGCGCTGTACGCGCTCAACGCCGAGTACCTCAAGGTCAGCTCCCAGGTCGAGGGCATCACCCATCCCTATCTCAACGTGGGCCTGATCAGCGGTGGCACCAACACCAACGTGATTCCCGGCAAGGTGGTGCTCAAGGTGGACCGCCGCATGATCCCCGAGGAAGACCCGGCCGACGTGGAGGCCTCCCTGCGCCGCACCATCGAACAGGCCGCGGCCAGCTTCCAGCCACCGCGCGGCGGCCGCCAGCTCAAGGTGGACGTGCGCCGCATCCTGCTGGCGCGCGCCATGAAGCCCCTGCCTGGCAACCAGCCACTGGTGCAGGCGATCCAGAAGCATGGCCAGGCCGTGTTCGGCGAGAGCATCCCCGCCGTCGGCACCCCGCTCTACACGGACGTGCGCCTGTACTCCGAACGCGGCATCCCGGCCGCGATCTATGGCGCCGGCCCGCGCACCGTGCTCGAATCGAACGCCAAGCGCGCCGACGAGCACCTCGTGCTGGAGGACCTGCGTCGTGCCACCAAGGTGGTCGCACGCACGCTGCACGACCTGCTCGCGGAGGGCGGGTG
>NZ_JAHCKK010000076.1 GCF_026125825.1 Hydrogenophaga sp.
GCGATTTCGGCCAGGCGGTCGTAGAAGGTGACGCGGTGCCACTGGGTGTCTTCGATCATCTCGCCACTGTTCTTGTCCTTGCGGCGGCTGGAGGTCGCCACGCTGACATTGGCCACGGCCTGGCCGGACGGCAGGTAGCGGATTTCGGGATCGCGGCCGCAGTTGCCGACGAGGATGACTTTGTTGACGGATGCCATGGTGGTGATGTCCTGAAGAGAGGGCGTGCCCGGGCGCGACCGGGACGCGGCCTGACATTGTGCCGCAAGTGCCGGGCCGCCGGCCCGGTCCGCTGCGCGTCGCTGGATACACTGGCCCTCCATGAAAGGCGAACCGGACTTCCTGCAGAACCTGCGCGACGAAATGGGCGGCGGGCGCCAGTGGCTGGATCGGGCGGTGGTGATCGTCTACGCCGTGCTGGCGGGTCTGGCGGTCGTGGCGTTCACCCTGATGGCCGAAACGGCCTTCGACTGGTACAGCGGCTTGCGCCAGGGCTGGTGGTGGGCGCCGCTGGTGTGGACGCCCGCCCTCACCGCGCTCGTGGTCTGGGCCATCCGCCGCTGGGCCCCGGGCGCGGCCGGTTCGGGTGTGCCGCAGGTGCTGACCGCGTTGGATCCCGCCACGCCCCTGCGGGAGCGCTCGCGCTTTGTCTCGCTGCGGCTGAGCCTGGTGAAGATGGCTGCGGTGTCGGGCGGCGTGCTGGCCGGCCTGTCGATTGGCCGCCAGGGGCCGTCGGTGCAGGTGGCCGCCGGGGTCATGCTCCACGCTCGCCGCTGGTTGTCGCCCAACTCGGGCATCACCCACCGCGAACTGCTGGTGGCCGGCGGCGCGGCCGGCATCGCTGCGGCCTTCAACACGCCGCTGGGCGGCATCGTGTTTGCGATCGAAGAGCTGTCACGGCGCCTGCAGGATCGCAACAGCGGCCTGATGCTGGCGGCCATCGTGATCGCCGGCCTGGTCGCGGTATCTGCGTTCGGCAACCTGTCGTACTTCGGGCGGGTGCGGGCCGAGGCCCTGTCATGGAGCCTCTTCCTGCCCGGCGCGCTGGTGGCGGTGGGTTGCGGGCTGCTGGGCGGCTTGATGTCGCGGCTGATGCTGGCCTCGTTCATCGGCCTGCCGGACCGCTTCTGTGCCTACCGCCGCAAGCGCCCCGTCGCTTTTGCCGCGATCTGCGGCTTTGCGGTGGCGGTGATCGCCGTGATCAGCGACGGCGCGGCCGTGGGCGGCGGGCACGAACACACCAAGGTGTTGCTGGAGCAGGTGGGCACCCCGGGCGCGTCGCACCAGCCGCTGGTGTTCACGGGCCTGAAGTTTGTGGCGTCTTGGTTGTCGTCGTGGGCCGGCGTGCCCGGCGGCCTGTTCGGGCCCAGCCTGTCGATCGGCGCCGGGCTGGGGGCGGACGTGGCCTGGCTGCTGGATTCTCCGCACGGCGCTGCCCTGATCGCACTGGGCATGTGCGGTTTCCTGGCGGCCGTGACCCAGACCCCCATCACCGCCATGATCATCGTGATGGAGATGACCGATGGCCACAGCATGGTGCTAAGCCTGATGGCTTGCGCGCTGCTGGCCAGCCTGATCTCGCGCATGATCAGCCGCCCGCTCTACAGCACCATGTCGCAGCTCATGATGCGGTCGATGCGCGATGGCGCCGCGGCCCCGCCGCCGCCACCCGGCGACGGTTCAGCGCCGATCCGCTGAGGGCGCTGGCGCCTGCATCGGCCAGGCCACCACCAGCCACACCAGCATGGCCACCGCGCAGACCGCGAACAGCCCTTGCGCGCCGTGTGCGCGCGCCAGCCAGCCGCCCACCGCGCCGCCGACGAAGAAGCCGACCGACTGCAGGGTGTTGTAGACGCCGAGCGCGGCGCCTCGGGCGTGCGCGGGCGCCAGCTTGGACACCAGGCTGGGCTGGCTGGCTTCCAGCGTGTTGAAGCCGACGAAGAAGACGAACAGCAGCAAGCCCAGCGTCCAGAGACCGGGGGAGGCGCCGGCCAGGGCCCACAACGCGAACTGCACCGCGCCGATCAGGGTGATGGCGATCAGGAAGGCCGCGCGCAGCCGGCCCCGGCGCTCCATGGGAAAAAGCACCCCACCCATGACCAGCAGGGAGGCCACCACGGCGGGCAGGTAGATCTGCGCGTGGTCCGCCTTGGGCAGGCCGGCGGCCACCAGCAGGGCCGGCACGGCCATCCACATCGCCAACTGCACCGCGTGCAGCACGAACACGCCCAGGTTCAGGCGCAGCAGCCCGCGGTGCCGCAGCACCTCGGCCAGGCCGGCGCGCAACTGCTGCATGTCCGAGGGCCGGTGCTCGCGCGGTTCGGGCGGCGCCACCCAGATCACCACGGCGATGGCCAGCAGCGCCAGCCCGCCCGTCAGGGCGAAGATGCCCGAGAGGCCGACCCAGGCGGCCAGCGCGGGCGCCAGCACCAGGGAGAGCGCGAACATCAGCGCGATGCTGGCCCCGACCATGGCCATGGCCTTGGTGCGCACGCTGTCGCGCGTGACGTCGGCCAGGAAGGCCGTGACGGCGGCGGAGATGGCGCCAGCGCCCTGCACCGCCCGGCCGATGGCGAGCCAGGTGAGGTCGGGCGCCCAGGCCGCCAGGCCACTGCCCAGCGCAAACAGCAGCAGGCCGGCCACGATGACCGGCTTGCGGCCGAAGCGGTCGGATGCCAGGCCCAGGGGGATCTGCAGGAAGGCCTGCGTCAGCCCGTACAGGCCCATGGCAAGGCCCACGCGGGCGGCGTCCTCGCCACCGGGCAGCCGCGCGGCTTCCAGCGCGAACACCGGCAGCACGATGAACAGGCCCAGCATGCGAAGTGCAAACACCAGCGCCAGGGAGGCGCTGGCGCGGCGCTCGGCGGGGGTCATGCGGGCGGCGTCGGGCGGCGTGGTGGCCGCGTTGGCGGGGGAGGGGCTCAGGGTGGACAAAGCAGCGGAGGCCGGCAGGGCGGGGCAAGGGGACGGCGTATTGTCGGCGAAAGGCCGGGGGCCGCCGGGCGGAGGGGCGCAAAACCGCGTGGCGGCTTATCATGTCGGGTTGCCCTGAACACCGCATCGCGCCTTGAACCAGAACCTTCCCCCGGACCTGAACTTGCCTGGATCGACCGGCGCCGACACCCCCGGGGCGCTGCCGTCCGCGGGCGAGCCATCCCCCCGTTACCTGGGGGCCGCCCTGCGGCATTCCAGCGCGTTCCTTTCGGTGCGCGGTGCGCGCACGCACAACCTCAAGAACATCGACCTGGACATCCCCAAGCACGCCCTGGTGGTGATCACGGGCTTGTCGGGCTCGGGCAAGTCCAGCCTGGCGTTCGACACGCTCTACGCCGAGGGTCAGCGCCGCTATGTGGAGAGCTTGTCGGCCTACGCGCGGCAGTTCCTGCAGCTGATGGACAAGCCCGACGTGGACCTGATCGAAGGCCTGTCGCCCGCCATCGCCATCGAACAGAAAGCCACCAGCCACAACCCCCGCTCCACCGTGGGCACGGTGACCGAGATCCACGACTACCTGCGCCTGCTGTTCGCGCGCGCGGGCACGCCGCATTGCCCCGACCATCACCTGCCCCTGGCCTCGCAGAGCGTGGCGCAGATGGTGGACACGGTGCTGGCCCTGCCCGAGGGCACGCGCCTGATGATCCTGGCCCCGGTGGCGCGCGAGAAGAAGGGCGAGTTCACCGAGCTCTTCGCCGACATGCAGGCCCAGGGCTATGTGCGTTTCCGAGTCGACGGCAGGGTGCTGGAGGCCGAGGCGCTGCCGGCCCTGAAGAAGACCGAGAAGCACAACATCGACGTGGTGATCGATCGCATCAAGGTGCGTGAGGACGCGCAGGACGAGGGCGTGAACCCGCTGCGCCAGCGCCTGGCCGAGAGCTTCGAGGCGGCGCTGCGCCTGGCCGACGGCCGGGCCATCGCGATGGAGATGGATGCCCCTGAAACCCCGGGTGCGGCCCCGCGCGAACACGGCTTCTCGGCACGTTTTGCCTGCCCGATGTGCCACTACACCGTGGGTGAGCTCGAACCGCGCCTGTTCTCGTTCAACTCGCCCATGGGGGCCTGCCCGACCTGCGACGGCCTGGGCCACACCGAATTTTTCGATCCGGCGCGCGTGGTCGCGTTTCCCTCGTTGAGCCTGGCCAGTGGCGCGATCAAGGGGTGGGACCGGCGCAACGGTTATTACTTCGCCATGATCGAGAGCCTCGCGGCGCACTACCGTTTCGACGCCGAGGCGCCCTGGGAAAGCCTGCCTGAAGCGGTCCAGCAGGTGCTGCTCTACGGCTCGGGCGAGGAAGAGGTGAAGTTCAGCTATGCACTCGAATCCGGCGAGCGCGCGGGCAAGAAGGTCAGCAAGAAGCACCCCTTCGAAGGCATCGTGCGCAACTTCGAGCGCCGCTACCGCGAGACCGACAGCGCCGCCGTGCGCGAGGAACTGGCGCGCTACCGCGCCGTGCAGGCCTGCCCGGAGTGCGGCGGTTCTCGCCTGCGCCGCGAGGCGCGCCATGTCTTCGTGGGCGAAGGCGAACAGAAGCAGCCCATCTACAAGATCAGCCACGTCACGCTCGGTGAGGCGCTGGCCTACTTCCAGAAGCTGGAACTGCACGGTGCCAAGGGCGACATCGCCGCGCGCGTGATCAACGAGATCCGCCAGCGCCTGAAGTTCCTGAACGACGTGGGCCTGAACTACCTCAGCCTGGACCGCAGCGCCGACACGCTCTCGGGCGGCGAAGCGCAGCGCATCCGCCTGGCCAGCCAGATCGGCAGCGGCCTGACCGGCGTGATGTACGTGCTCGACGAGCCCAGCATCGGCCTGCACCAGCGCGACAACGACCGCCTCATCGCCACGCTGCAGCACCTGCGCGACCTGGGCAATACGGTGCTGGTGGTCGAGCACGACGAAGACATGATCCGCACCGCCGACCACGTGATCGACATGGGCCCGGGTGCCGGCGTGCACGGCGGGCGTGTGATGGCGCAGGGCACCTGCGAGCAGGTCATGGCCACGCCCGGTTCGCTCACCGGCCAGTACCTCAGCGGCACGCGCCAGATCGACGTGCCCACGCGCCGCACGCCCTGGCTGCCGGTCGTGAAAGCCGCCGAGCCGGCGAAGGCCGCGACGGCCAAACCGCGCTTTGCGCCCAGCCCGGCGGCGGAGCGCCGCGCCGCGCGCGAGGCCGCGCACCAGGCCACCCTGGGCGAGCTGCAGGAAATCCGCGTCGTCAACGCGCGCGGCCACAACCTCAGGGGCGCGAGCGTGGCGTTCCCGGTCGGCCTGCTCACCTGCGTCACCGGCGTCTCCGGCTCGGGCAAGTCCACCCTCGTCAACGACACGCTGTACGCCGCCGTGGCGCGCACGCTCTACCGCTCGCACGACGAGCCGGCCGCGCACGACGCCATCGAAGGCATCGAGCATTTCGACAAGGTCATTAACGTCGACCAGTCGCCCATCGGCCGCACGCCGCGCAGCAACCCGGCCACCTACACCGGCCTGTTCACCGGCATCCGCGAGCTCATGGCCGAGATGCCCACCGCGCGTGAGCGCGGCTACGGCCCGGGCCGCTTCAGCTTCAACGTGGCCGGCGGCCGCTGCGAGGCCTGCCAGGGCGATGGCGTGGTGAAGGTGGAAATGCACTTCCTGCCCGACGTGTACGTGCCCTGCGAGGTCTGTGGCGGCCAGCGCTACAACCGCGAGACGCTGGACGTGCAATACAAGGGCCGCAACATCGCGCAGATCCTGGACATGACAGTGGAGCAGTCGCACGCGTTCTTCAGTGCCGTGCCCACGCTGCACCGCAAGCTGCAGACCCTGCTCGACGTGGGCCTGTCCTACATCCAGCTCGGCCAGAGCGCGACCACGCTCTCGGGGGGCGAGGCGCAGCGCGTCAAGCTCGCGCTGGAGCTCTCCAAGCGCGACACGGGCCGCACGCTGTACATCCTGGACGAGCCCACCACCGGCCTGCACTTCGCCGACATCGAGCTGCTGCTCAAGGTGCTGCACCAGCTGCGCGACGCGGGCAACACCATTGTGGTGATCGAGCACAACCTTGACGTCATCAAGACCGCGGACTGGGTCATCGACATGGGCCCTGAAGGCGGCTCGGGCGGTGGCACGGTGGTGGTGCAGGGCACGCCCGAGACGGTCGCCGCACACCCCGGCAGCCACACCGGGCGCTACCTGCGCCGCCTGCTGGCGGTGTGACGACCTAGTTGTTGCGGTAGGCCAGGCCCAGCGTGGCGCCGTACGCGGTCTGCCGCCCCACCAGCGGGCTGCGCGCGGCCGCGCCTTGCAGCTGCGACACGCCCACCCCGCCGTAGGCCACCCAATGGCGGCTCAGCGCCGAGGTGATGCGCCAGCCCAGCGAGACCGTGTCCCAGCCCGAGCCGATCGCGAAGGCCGGCACGCCGGTGGCGGCTGCGGGTGCCGGCGCCACGCCGTAGTGCGTCTGCCCGTAGGTGCCGTTGGCCCAACCCGCGCCCAGCGACAGGTCCCAGTGGGTCTGCGAAGAAACGGGGTGGCGGTAGTTCAGGCCGTGGTCCAGCCGCAGGCCACCCCCGCGGCCGAGCAGGTCCTGAGAGGCCCGCACCGAGTACGACCAGCGCGGGCTCAGCGCCGCGTTGGCGCCGACCCGGCCGCGCAGCGTGGCGCGCACGTCGGGCAGGCCCCGGAAGGCGGCATCGTCGTCCCATGAACGGCCCTCGTCGATCGACAGCGAAGTGCTCAGCGACCAGCGGTCGTTGCCGGCCAGCACCGTGCTCACCCCGGTGTCCACGCTCTGGCGGCCCTGGCTGAGCAGGGCGCTGGCGCCGGAAGTGGCAAAGCGAAAACGCCCGAGCTGGAAGGCCCAGATGGGGCGCAACCGCAGGCGCTGCTCGACATCGCTGCCGAGTTGCGGAGCGGACGACACCACGGCGGCGCCGACGAGGTAGTCGCGGCTGGCCTCCAGGGCCACGGTGTCGGCGGGCGGTTGTGCCGCGCCCGCGCCGCCGGCCATCGCGAACAGCGCGACGGCGCTTGCCAGGCGCGGGTGGCGGCGCATCGCGAACTCAGAACCGGCCGAGGTCTTCGATCGCATCCACTACCATGCCCGTGCCCACCGCGATCATCAGGATGTCGGCCGCCACGCGCACGTACCGGTAGCCCGCGGGGGGCAGGCCGATCTGCACCGACACGCTGTTGGGCACCGGGTAGTACACGACATCGCGCGGCAATGGATAGCCCATGCGCCACTTCTTCGCCTGGCCGGGGGGCATGCAGCCGTTGTGCTTCTTGGCCAGGCCCGGCGGGCATTTGCCGGCCTTGAAGCGGGGCTCGTAGTACTCGTGGGCGATGCGGCGCTGGGGCTCACCGAAGTAGCCGCCGATCTGGATGTTCACCGACACGCTGGACGAGGGGGCGCGAGGACCGTCGCGGCGGTCGTCCCACCGTTCATCCCTGCGGTCATCCCGGTGGGAGGGTGCGCGCTTCTCGTGCTTCTCGTGCTTTTCAGGCTTGTTGTGTTTGCCGCCGGGTTGGCCGGCCCATTCGGGTTTTTCGGCCAGGGCCGGCAGGCTGCCCAGCAGCATCAGGCTCAGGAAGGCGATGGAGAAGCGTGTGCGCGGTGAGTGGGTCATGTCGTGGGGTCTTGTGGGGGGGGCGGGGCCAGCCGCGATTCTGGCGGCGCGCGCCCGGGTCGCTGTTACAAGGCGTAAGCCCGCACGGTAGATGAATCCGCGCAGGGCTGGCAGACTCGCCGCTCTTCCCGTGCCTCAATGACCCATGCCCCAGGAAACCGAACTCAAGCTCGAATTGCACCCCGATGACCTGCCGCGCCTGCTCGCGCATCCGCTGCTGGGGCAGGCGCCGCGCCGCGAGCGCCTGTTCAACACCTACTTCGACACCTCCACCCTCACCTTGCGCGCGCAGCGCATGGCCGTGCGCGAGCGCCGTGTGAGCCGGCGCACCCTGCTCACGGTAAAGACGGCGGGCACCTCGGTCGGTGGCCTGTCGCGCCGAGGCGAGTGGGAAGCGGCGTGCCGCCCGGGCCGTTTCGATTTCGCCGCCCTGGTGGACGACGAGGCGCTGGCGCAGCAACTGCAGTGCGTGGCCTGGCAGCTGGTGCCGGTGTTTCGCACCGATTTCACGCGCCGCAGCTGGACCCTGTCTCACGGTGGCGCGGTGGTGGAGGTGGCGCTGGACCAGGGTGCCATCACCACCGGCAATGCCCAGGGCCATCGCCGGCAGGCCATCCTGGAGCTGGAGCTGGAGTTGCTCAGCGGCCCGGTCGATGCCTTGCTGGACCTGGCGCACACGCTGGCGCTGGGCCCGAGCGGACAGGCGGCGCAGGGGCTGCGCCTGCTGCCCGCCCAGCGCAGCAAGGCCGAGCGCGGCTATGCCCTTTTCACCGGCGAGCGCCTTCAGCCCCGCAAGGCCGAGCCGCTGGCGCTGGGCGCGCAGATGGCCCCGGTGCAGGCGTTCCAGGCCGCCGCGCTGAACTGCCTGGCCCACCTGCAGGCCAACGAAGCCGGCGTGCTGCTGCCCGGGCCGGAGGGCGGCGTCCCCGACCCCGAGTTCGTGCACCAGGCGCGCGTGGCCCTCAGGCGCCTGCGCACCGGCCTGCGCCTGTTCCGCGCCCATTTGCCGCGCCGCTTCGTCGCGCATTGGGCGGCCGAGTGGAAAACGCTCGCGGGCCAGCTCGGGGATGCGCGCAACTGGGACGTCTTCGCCACCGAGCGCCTGCCCGCCTGGCTGCCCGAGGCCGTGCCAGGCGTTCCCCGGGCGCCTGCCGAACAGGCCCTGCTTGACTGGGTCCGTGCGCAGCGCCAGGCGGCCCACCGGCGCGCGGCCGACGCCCTGGGCGGGCGTGCACACGCGCTGCGCATGCTGGCCTTCACGCGCGCCGTGCTGGCCTTGCAGGGCCGCGCCGAACCTGCCCCGGCCCTGCCCGAATGGGCACGCGAGACCCTGCGCCAGCGCCATGCGGCACTGCAGGCCGAGGCGCGCCGGGCGCGCCGGCTGGGGCCGGAGGGTCGGCACGAGCTGCGCATCGTCTTGAAGAAGCTGCGCTATGCGCAGGAATTCCTGGCCAGCGTGTTGCCGCCCAGGCGGCTGGAGCGCAGCGCCAAGGCGCTGGCCGATGCGCAGGCCCTGCTGGGTCAGCTCAACGACCTGAGCACGGCCCAGGCCTTGCTGGCCACCGCACCCGCCGGCCTGGCCGCGCCCTGGGTCGAGCGCTGGCAGGCGGCGCTGCAGGTCGAACTGGCGTCGGGCCTGCAGGCCTTGCCGGCCATGGAGCGCGCGCTGGCGCGCACACCCACCCCCTGGGATTGAGCGGGTTCAGGCCAGCGCGCTGGGCCGCGTGGCCACGCGGTCGCGCCAGGCCTGCAGCGCATGGAAGCCTTCGTCGGCGGGTTTGAAGCGCATCAGCCGCGCGAACTCCACGGTGCAGAAGGCGGTGATGTCGGCGATGGTGAAACGGTTGCCCGCGACCCAGGGCTGCTTCTGCAATTCGGCGTCGAGCCAGGCCGCGGTCTCGCGCGCCTTGGCCACCTGCGAGTGGCCGAAATCGGGAAACTGCGGCTGCTCCAGCGGTGCCAGGCCCGGGTGCGTGTGGCGGATGGCATTGGCCATGGGCAGCATGAAGTACCACTCCACGCGCCGGTCGGCCATTTCGATGAAGGCGCGCTCCTCCGCGTTCTGCCCCATCAGGTTGGGCGTGGGGTAGCGGCCTTCCATCCAGGTGCAGATCGCGCGCGTCTCGGTGAGCACGCGCCCGTCGTCGAATTCCAGCGCGGGCACGCGCGCCAGCGGGCTCTTGGCGCGGTAGCCGGAGGTCTTGTGCTCCTGCGCGTTGAGGTCGATGTTGACCAGTTCCAGCCCGTTGATGTTCTTCTCGACCAGAAACATCAGCACCCGGCGTGGGTTGGGGGCGCGCGGCGACACGTACAGCTTCATGCCGCACCCCCGCCCGCCTTGAGGCTCTGGCCGGTTTCCATCAGGCGCCGTGCGTCTTCGGCAAAGCGCTTCGCGCCCTGCTCGCCGTCGCGTTCCAGGTCCACGGTCGCGGCCGGCTGCTCGATGCCGCGCTGCACAGCCGGGCGCGAGCGGATCGCGTCGCGCCAGCGCTTGAGGTGGGGCAGGTCGCCGATGTCCACCCCCGACCAGCGGTGCGTGCGCACCCATGCCCAGTTGGCGATGTCGGCGATGGAGTAGTCGCCCGCGAGGTACTCGTGCTGCGCGAGGTGGCCGTCGAGCACCCGGAACAGGCGCTTGCACTCACCCTGATAGCGGTCGATCGCGGCCGGAATCTTCTCGGGGAAATAGCGGAAGAACACGTTGGCCTGGCCCATCATGGGGCCGATGCCGCCCATCTGGAACATCAGCCACTGCATCACCCGAGAGCGGCCCTGCACGTCCGGCGGCAGGAGCCGGCCGGTCTTTTCGGCCAGGTAGATCAGGCAGGCCCCGGACTCGAACACCGCGAAACCGCCCGCCTCGTGGTCCACGATGGCGGGGATCCGGCCATTGGGGTTGATCTTCAGGTACTCGGGGCGCCTTTGCTCGCCTTCGCTCAGGTTGAGCACCTTCAGCGCGTACGGCAGGCCCAGCTCTTCGAGCGCGATGGACACCTTGTGCCCGTTGGGCGTGGCGGCGGTATAGAGGTCGATCATGCAGAGGCCCGCTGAAGAAGTGGGCCATCTTAGGGGCAGACCGTGAGGCAGAGGTGTCAGGTCGGGAACACCGGGCAACCGGCTTGGCCGGGCCGCAGGTGCGCCGCGAGGGGCAGCTGCTACGCCATGAAGCCGAGGTTGGTGGGGTAGTCGGCGCTGTTGAAGTTGCCCAGGTTGGGCAGGATGCCGGCCATCTCGGCGCCCTGCACGCCGAACCAGGTGGCCAGGGTGCCGGCGTACTGGTCCACCGAGGTGCTGGGCAGCAGCCGGCCCTGGCCCACGTGCCACTGGTCGTTGGCGTCGGTGGTGGAGTTGCCCACGCTCACCGGCGGCGCCTTGCCGTAGAAGGCCTTGCCGCGCACCGCACCGCCCACCAGGAAGTGGTGGCTGCCCCAGCCATGGTCGGAGCCGTCGCCGTTGGAGCTGAGCGTGCGGCCGAAGTCGGAGGCGGTGAAGGTGGTCACCTTGTCCGCCACGTTGAGCGCGGCCGTGGCGTTGTAGAACGCGGTGAGTGCCGTGCTCAGGCGGTCCATCAGCGTGGCCTGGCCTGCGATGAGGTTGTCGTGCAGGTCGAAGCCGCCCATGGAGACAAAGAACACCTGGCGCTGGTTGCCCAGCTGGGTGCGCGCGGCGATCAGGCGCGCCACCATCTTGAGCTGATCGGCCAGGTTGTTCCCGGTGGGGAAGGCGCTGAACGGCGCGTCGGTGGCCGGGAAGGCCGCCAGCGCGGAGGTCAGCGCGCTCTCGGCGCCCACGGCGCGCGCGGTGACGAGGTTGTATTCGTTCTCCAGCACGTGGGTGCGGGTCTGCAGCGCCAGCGAGGTGATGGCGGCGCGCACGGCGGCGGAGTTGTACACGTTGTTGTTGACCGCACTGATCTTCACCGCGCCGCCGGTGCTGACCTGGTACGACAGCGCCTGGTCGCCCGAGAGGAACACCGTGTTGCCGGTGACCGAGACGCAGGTGAGCACGCGGTTGGTGTTGGACGAGAGCGCGAGGTCGCCGATGTGGCCGCCCCAGCCAGTGGTGGCGCCTTCGGGCTGCGACGACTGCCAGACCGACTGCTGGTCGTTGTGCGAAAACAGCTTGGGCGGCAGCGGGTAAGCCACGCGGTTGCTGCTGTGGTACTGCTGGCGCGTCACCGGTGCCACCAGCGGACCGACGTTGAGCTGCACCGCCGCCACGCCGCTGTTGAACAGGCCGGCCAGCCCGGTCATGGCCGGGTGCAGCGCGTACTGCCGGCCGCCGGGCAGGGCCACGGTGGGGTCGAGCAGGGTGGAGGTGAGCGCGGCCTGCGCCAGGGCGATGCCGCCGGCCGTGCGGTTCGCACCACCGCCGCGGATCGCGCTGTACTGGTCGTAGCTGGCGGTGTCGTAGTTGACGACGGTGTTGGCGTAGTCGTTGCCGCCGTTGAGGAACACACAGACCAGCGCCTTGTAGTCGGTGGCGTTGAAGGCCGCGGCGTCGGCCATGGCCGCCAGGTTGAGCGCGGTGGGCAGGGCCGCGCCCGTGAAGGCCAGCTGGCCGGCGCGGCGCAGGAAGGCGCGCCGGGTGTGCAGATCGGGCTGGATGAAGTGCATGGCAGGCCCCTATTTCTGGATCAGGTACTCGGGACAGGCCATGACCATCAGGATGGTGGCCCAGATGCGCCGGCGCTTGAGCGTGTCGGAACTGGCGGTGGTCACCGGCGTGGCGTTGAGCGCCGAGACCATGGTGGCGCGCGAAGCGCTGGAGATCTGGTTGGCCGCCAGCACCAGGCAGACGTGGTTCACCAGCGCCGTGGCGTCGGCCACCAGCGCGAGCTCGCGGCTGTAGTTGGCCTGCACGTCGTAGGCGTAGTTGGTCCAGGCGGCCTGGGGCACACCGGGTTCGGGGCAGTTGATGCCGCGTTCGATCACGCCCTGCATGAAGTTCAGGTAGCCGCCCACGGTGGACTCGTTGACCAGCTGGAACTCGGGCGCCGTGGCACCCGTGGCCGAGAGCGCGGTGCCTGGCGGCACATAGCCCGGGCGGAAGAAGTTGAACACCGAAGGCGAGCGCAGCGGGCTCTGGCCGAGCTGGGTGGCCGCGTTGTTGAGTTCGAAGATCTTCCAGCTGCCTGCGGCCGAGGTGACGCCGAAGGTGCGCGCCCACTGGATGAAGCGCAGCATGGGTTCGCGCAGTTTGCCGAAGGTGGTGCTTTGCAGCGAGGCCGGTCCGCGCGCCTCGTCGTCCAGCAGGATCGCCACCCAGACCGCCTTGAGGTCGCCGCGCACGCCCGCGCCGTTGTCGTTGAAGCGCGCGGCGACGCGCGCCACGTAGGCCGGGCTCGGGTTGCTCGTCACCAGGCGCTGGATCATCTGGCGCGCGAAGAACGGGCCGGTGTTCGGGTGGTTGAACAGCGTGTCCAGTGCCATGCGCAGGGCGGTCGGCCCCGGCGTGTTGGCCGGCACCGTGGTGCCCAGAAAGCGGGCTTCGAGGTTGGAGTGGCGGTTGGCGTTGAACGACATGCGCTTGCCCGCGAACGCCTTGGACTCGATGGTGTAGTTGTCCACCGCATGGCGCACGCCGTCGGAGGTGTCGAAGTCGTAGCCGGTGAACACGCGCGCCAGGCCGGTCACGTCGGCCTGGGTGTAGCTCTCCAGCGGCACGCCGCCACTGGTCTTGGGCGTGCCGTCGAGGTTGAGCTCGACCACGCCGATGGTGAAGAGTTGCATCACCTCGCGCGCATAGTTTTCGTCGGGCACGCGGCCGGTGCTGGCGTTCTCTTTCTGGTTGCCTTTGGTGTTGAGAAAGTAGCCCATCGCCGGGTGCAGCGTCACGTCCTCCAGCAGCTGTCGGTAATTGCCGAAGGCGTTGCGCACCAGGGTGTCCCACCAGCTGGCGTAGGCGTGCGCGCGCCAGGTGAACTCGGCCGAGGCCAGCGAGGAGACGAAGAACTCCGAGAGCGCCAGCGCGACGCGCTTGCGCATCATGTCCGGCCCGCTGAGCAGCTGGCTCCAGATCATGAAGTCGGCCGGGTAGTGGTTGAAGAAATAACGGTTGCTGTCCACCACGCCGTAGCCGCGGGCCTCGAGCCAGTTCCAGCCGGTGACGCCCTGGTAGCGCACGAACTGGTTGGCCAGCCACTGCGCGCAGCCCATGCCACGCAGCTCGGTCATCTCCGCCGGCGTGGAGGAAAACTGCGCTTGCTGGAGAAAGCGCGCCGCTTCGGCGTCGTTCGCCGGTTGGATATGGCTGTAGCCGGCGGTGGGGAAGTCGATCACGCCCACCGGCGGTGCCGTCTCGGCAGCGCTGCCGCCGCTGCCGCCGCCTCCCCCTGAGCCGCCGCCACAGGCCGCGAGCAGCGCGGCGGCCGCCGATGGCGCGAGGGCGTGCAGAGACGCCGGCGTGGGGTTCTCCGGCGAAGAGCCTGGTTCGTGGTGCCGCATGGCCGCGCTCGCATCGGCCGCTGGTTCAAGCGCTTGCTCGATCTCCATCATGACGATCCCTCCTCGGTTCGACGAGCGCGAGTGTAGGGAGGCGTCTTCAGCGGAAACGGCCGAATTTCAAGTCGTTACAAGTGGGTGTGGCGCGTGCGCGGCACCCGCCCAACGGCACTACCGCCGGGGTTTTTCCGGCCGCCATCCGTCGAATTTCAGGTGCGCGCGGCGCGCAGTTCGTCTCGCGTTTTGAGCGCCACGCGGCGCGCCGCGTCCGCGAAGTCCGCGCCGGACGACGCATACAGAATGGCGCGCGAGGAGTTCACGATGATGGGGCCGGTGGTCTCGTCACCCTGCGCGCGCAGGCCCGCCTTCACGGTGGCCCTGGCATCGCCGCCCTGCGCGCCCACGCCGGGAATCAGCAGTGGCAGCGTGGGGGCGATCTCGCGCACGCGTTCGATTTCGGCAGGGTAGGTGGCGCCCACCACGAGGCCGAGCTGGCCATTGAGGTTCCAGGGGCCCTGGGCGAGGCGCGCCACGTGCTCGTACAGGCGCGGTTCGCCATCGATGGACGCAAAGCGCTGGTTCTGCAGGTCGTCGCCACCAGGGTTGGACGTGCGACAGAGCAGGAACGCACCCTTGCCGTGGTACTGCAGGTAGGGCTGGACCGAGTCGAAGCCCATGAAGGGCGAGAGCGTGACCGCGTCGGCGCCGTAGCGCTCGAAGGCTTCGATCGCGTATTGCTCGGCGGTGCTGCCGATGTCGCCGCGCTTGGCATCCAGGATCACCGGCACCTGCGGCGCCACGCGGCGCATGTGCGCCATCAGCCGCTCCAGCTGCTCTTCGGCGCGGTGTGCGGCGAAGTAGGCGATCTGCGGCTTGAAGGCGATGGCGGTGTCGGCCGTGGCCTCGACGATGGCGGCGCAGAAATCGTAGATGCGGGAGGCGTCGCCCTTCAGGTGCGCAGGGAAACGGGCGGGATCCGGGTCCAGGCCCACGCACAGCAGGGAACGGTTCTGGCGCTCGGCGGTGCGCAGCATGTCGAGAAAGGTCATGCGCCGATTTTAGTTGGCCGCTTGCCGCGGGGTCTTGGCCGTCCCACGACGGACACCGCGCAGCCACGCGCCTAAGATCGCGCGCATGCACGCCTTGTCCCGACAACAGATCGTCCTGCTCGTCCTGCTCACCTTCGTCTGGGGCATCAACTGGCCCATCATGAAGTTTGGCGTGACCGGTTTTCCGCCCCTGACCTTCCGCACCATCTGCATGTGGATCGGGCTGCCCGTGCTCGGCCTGTTTCTGTGGTGGCGGCGCGTGCCCTTGCGCATCCCGCGCGAGCACTGGCGGGAGCTGGCGGTGCTCACCGTGTTCAACATGCTGTTCTGGCACACGCTGGCGATCCTGGCGATCCAGACGCTGTCGAGCGGGCGCGCCGCGATCCTGGGTTACACCATGCCGGTGTTCTCGGCCCTGGTGGGCAGCTGGTGGTTCGGCCAGCGGCTGGCGGGCCGGGCCTGGGGGGGCGTGGCCGCGGCGGCGCTGGGTGTGTTGCTGCTGCTGTGGCACGAGCTCACCCATCTGTCGGGCAAGCCGCTGGGCGTCGTGATGATGCTGGTGGCTGCCGCCACCTGGGCGGTGGGCACGCAGATGATGCGCCGCACCACGATCCCCACGCCCACGCTGACCATCTCGTTCTGGCTCACGGCGCTCACCACGGCGTGGATGACCGTGTTGTCGCTGGCCTTCGAGCGTTCGGCCTGGGTCTGGCCTACGCCGGGCATCTGGTGGGCCATTGTTTTCAACGCGCTGGGCGTTTTCGCCTTCGCGCAGGTGGCCTGGCTATCGCTCGCGCGCGACCTGCCGCCCATCGCCTCCACGCTCTCGGTGATGTTCATCCCCGTGCTGGGCGTGTTCACCGGCGCCTGGTGGCTGGGTGAGGTGCTGCACTGGCAGGACTGGGCTGCCGTGGCGCTGGTGATGGTGGCGATCGCGTCGGTGCTGTGGCCGTCGAGGCGCAGCCCGGCCTGACTTTTCAGCCCCGGACCGGCGTCAAGGCCCCACCGGCCCATGGAGCTGCTCCATGGCCAGGCAGAGGTCGGCCCAGGCCTTGCCCTTGTCGCCGGGGGTGCGCAGCAGGTAGGCCGGGTGGTAGGTCACGATCACCGGCACGCCTTCGAAGCGGTGCACACGGCCGCGCAGGCGGCCGATGGGCTCGGTGGTCTTGAGCAGCGACTGCACCGCGAAGCGCCCCATGGCCACGATGACCTTGGGCTGCACCAGCGCCACCTGGCGCGCCAGGTAGGGCTCGCAGCGCGCCACCTCCTCGGGCTGGGGGTTGCGGTTGGCCGGTGGACGGCACTTGAGCACGTTGGCGATGTAGGCGCCTTGCGCACCTTCGCCCTGGCGGCTGCGGCCCACCGCGCGCAGCATGTTGTCGAGCAGCTGGCCGGCCGCGCCCACGAAAGGTTCGCCTTGCAGATCCTCGTTTTCACCCGGGGCCTCGCCCACGATCATCCAGTCGGTCTGCACGTCGCCGACGCCGAACACCGTGTTCCTGCGGCCCTTGCACAGGCCACAGGCCTGGCAGGCGGCCACGGTCTCGCGCAGTTCGGGCCAGTCCATCCGGTCCACGTGGCTGGGGCGGGTGCTCGGGGCTTCGGCGGGGGTGGGCGGTGCGCTGGTCGGGGTTGGGGCTGCAGCGGGGGCGGGCATCGGCCGAGAGGGCGCGGGGGCCACCGATGGCGCCACGGCCCGGGGGGCTTGCTCCGCGGGGGCGGCCACCGCTGGCGGCGTGGGCCTGGGCGCCCAGACACGCACGCCCATCTCGGCCAGCATGGCGCGCTGGCGCGCATCGAGCAGCGGGACGAAGGAGGTGTCGGGCCCGTTGCCGCTCATCGGGTGTCCTGGGTCGCCATCAGGTTCAGGCTCATGACCATGGCGTCTTCCCGGCGCAGGTGGCCGTCCGGGTAGTAGCCCTTGCGCAGGCCGACCTGCGAAAAACCGTAGCGCTCGTACAGGCGGCGCGCGGCCTCGTTGCTCTGGCGCACCTCCAGCCAGAGCCACTGGGCCTGCTGGCCGCGCGACCACAGCACCAGCGCATCGAGCATGAAGCGCGCCCAACCCTGGCGCTGGTGGGCCGGGGCCACGGTGATGTTGAGCAGGTGCACCTCGTCCACGCCCGGCATCGCCACCAGGTAACCCAGCAGCACGCGGCCGTCGGCGCGCGCGGTCTGGGCGGGTTCGCCCGGCAGCGCCTCGCCCAGCAGCAGCACCGCCGGGTAGCCGGCCTGCAGCGAATCGTGGAAATGCTTGCGCGACCAGGGGTGGGCGTAGGCCGCGACTTCCACCGCCCGCACGGCCTCCAGGTCGCCCTCGGTCATCGGTTCAAAGGCGACGCGGCGTTCGCGCGTGGCCATGGGGCTGGCGGTGCCGGGCAGCGGCCACGCGGTGGGCAGGGGCGGTGGGCGGGGGGCGTCGGGGGCCATGGCCCGCAGCAGGGCCTTCACGGTGGTGTCCATCGCAGGCCTCAGGGCGTGGCGGCGGCGGCCGCGCGCAGGCGTTCGCGCTCGTCGGTGGTCTGGGCCACCTTGTCGCGCACGTACAGCGGCAAGGCATCGCGCGCGGCCACCGCCGCCCCCGCGGCCAGCAGGCCGGGCGCCAGGCGCAGCAGCGCGGCGGCCGTGGGCAAGGCCTGCAGGCGCGAGCCGGGCAGCTCGGCCAGGGCCTGGGCATGGCTCTCGAACGCATTGCCCGCGAGCAGGGTGGCGCTGTCGGGCTGCAGGTGCGCGCCCAGGTCGTCCGGCGCGCACAGGCGGGGCGGCGCCAGCGGCGCGAGCCCTGCCGGCGAGCAGGCGTAAGTGGCCACGTACAACTCGCCCATGCGGGCATCGAGCAGGGCGGCAATGCGCTCAGGCGGGGCGTGGCCCGCGTGCTGGTGGTTCCAGCGCGCCTCTTCGGCCAGGGCCAGCAGGGTATCGACCGGCAGCACCGGCAGACCGTGTGGGCGGGAGGCGTCCTGCGCCCCGTAGGCCAGGCCCTGGGCCACGGCACAGGCCGTGCGCAGGCCGGTGAAGGAACCCGGGCCGCGGCCGAACACCACCGCGTCCAGGCTGGCCAGGGACCAGCCCGAGGCGTCCAGCAGCTGTTTCACCAGCGGCAGCAGGGTGGTCGAGGCCATCGCGCCGCCCGGGCCGCTGTGCTGCCACAGCGGGCCGTCGGGCGCGCCGCTGCCCAGGGCGACCGACAGGGTGTCGGTGCTGGTTTCGAGGGCGAGCAGGCGCAAGGCGGAAGGCATCCAGGGATTATCGGGCACCGGGTGACCGGGGGTGGGAAGGCCGCGCACCCCACCGGCCATCCCGCGCAATGGCCATTCGCACGGCGGCGACCGGTTCGGCCCAGGTGCCGTTTCATAATGAAACACCATGTTGAATGCCGATTTTCTTCGCCGAGCGACTGCCTTGCGCCCGATGCGCGGGCTGGTGCTGTGCCTGCTGGCCAGCCTGGCGCTGCCCGCCTGCGCCCAGATGGGAGGGCGGGCCGACCCCCTGCCGCCCGCGGTGCTGGCGGCCATGAGCCGGGCGCAGGTGCCGCCCAGCGCGCTGTCGGCGCTGGTGATCTCGGTCGACCCCGATGCCCATGAGCGGCTGCGCCACCGCGCCGGCACCCCGGTCAACCCGGCCTCGGTGATGAAGCTGGTGACGACCTATGCCGCCATCGACCTGCTGGGCAGCGATTTCACCTGGAACACCCGCTTCTACACCGATGGCGTGATCGACAACGGCGTGCTGCGCGGCAACCTGTACGTGCGCGGTGGCGGCGATCCCAAGTTCGTGCTCGAGCGCATCCAGGAGGCCTACCTGGCCTTGCAGGCCAAGGGCGTGCGCGTGATCCTGGGCGACATGGTGCTCGATCACAGCGCGTTCGAGCTGCCTGCGATCGACCCTGGCGCCTTCGACGGCGAAGCCCTCAGGCCCTACAACGCCACGCCCGATGCCCTGCTGGTCAATTTCAAGTCGGTCATCCTCACCTTCCAGCCCGACCCGGTCAGCGGCGTGGCCCATGTGGTCAGCGAGCCCCCCATGGCCGGCCTGGCGGTCGACGCCACCGTGCCGCTCTCGCGCGGCACCGCCTGCGGCGACTGGCGCAGCACGGTGCAGGCCCGTTTCGACGATCCCAACCGCATCCGCTTTGAAGGCCGCTACCCGCAGGTTTGTGGCGAACTCAAGTGGCCCGTGGCCTACCAGCAGCCCGCGAGCTACGCCGCGCGCGCCATGGAAGGCCTGTGGCGCGCCAGTGGCGGCTCCATCACCGGCCAGGTGCGCGACGGCACCATGCCCGCCGAGGTGCAACTGCTGCACGAGGCGCGCTCGCTGCCCTTGTCCGAGGTCATCGTGGACGTGAACCAGTGGAGCAACAACGTGATGGCCCAGCAGGTGTTCCTCACGCTGGGCCAGCTGGCGCCGCCGCAGACGGCCACGCCCGCACTCGCCGTGGTCGCCCGGGGCTCCGCCGCCGACCGGCTCGTGCCTTCGCGTCCGGCGCGCTTTGAACACTCGCGCGAGGTGGTGACCGACTGGTGGAAGCGCACCTTCGGCCCGCGCGTGCCCGGGCCGGTGCTGGACAACGGCTCGGGCCTCTCGCGCGACGAGCGCATCACGCCCGAGGCGCTGGCGGGCCTGTTGCGCCACGCGGCGCGCCACCCGCAGGGCGTGGAATTCGTGCAATCCCTCTCGATCGCGGGCGTCAGCGGCACCGCGGCGCGCCTGGCGCGGGGTGGCCAGAGCGCCGCTCGCGGCAATGCCTGGGTCAAGACCGGCACGCTGCGCGACGTCACCGGCATCGCCGGCTACGTCAACGCGGCCAATGGCGCGCGCTACGTGGTGGTCGGCTTCGTCAACCACCCCAACGCGCCGGCAGCGCGGCCCGCGCTCGATGCGCTGCTGGAGTGGACGGCCTCCCTGCCGGACTGACACCGAAGGGCCCCGCTGGCGCGCGGTCCGCATCCAACAAGGCCGCCATCAGGGGCATCCAGGGTCCGGCTTGGCCGGACCGAGATGCCGCCCCCTCAAAGCGCGAGCAGCGGCGCGTGAAGCAGCCCGTCCAGGGGCATCCAGGGTCCGGCTTGGCCGGCCCGAGAT
>NZ_JAHCKK010000077.1 GCF_026125825.1 Hydrogenophaga sp.
TCAGAGCGGCGACCCGCTGGCGGAGCGGCCCCGGCGCGACAACGGCGTGTATGTGCCCGTCTATGAAGATGCCGGACTGCCCCCCACCTGGCCGCCGCGCATCTGGGCCATGGGCTCCACCTATGAACGCGGCGAGAACACCACACAGCAAAGCGACCAGGCGCACGAACGCAATGCCGAGAGCCTGGAGGCCCTCTGCCACCCGGCGGCACAGGTGCTGCGCGAGGCCTGGCGGCATGGCGAACTGCTCGGCTGGGCTCAGGTGCGCTGCGCTTCGCTGGACCGCCTGCCGCTTGTGGGCGCGGTGCCTGATGCGGAGGCCCTTGCAGCCCAAAGGGCGGCAGCCGCCGCCCGACGAGGTCGCGTGTCATTGTCAGACGTCCCGCGCCGCCGAGGTCTTCACCTGCTGACCGCGCTGGGCTCTCGCGGCATCACGCTGGCCGCCTGGTGCGCGGACCGGCTGGCGGCCCAGATCGACGGGGCCGCAACAACGGACGCGGAAGCGGATCTTCTGCGTGCGATCGACCCTGCGCGTTTCGCCTGGAAACAGGCTCGCCGTCAGCCGCTCAGATCAGGTCCAGCCACTCCGACACCTGCCGAGGCTGGAAAGGCCGCTCCAACAAGGCGGTGATTCCCACGCGGTGCGCGTCGCGGCGCACCCGGCGGCGGCGCCACCAACCCGCCAGCGGACCGGCCAATTCCGTGGTCGCCAGGGTGAGCGCCTGGGGATTTCGGGCGACAAAGTGGCGCATCAGGGCCCAGACATCGATGCGGTGGTCGTCCAGGTTGAACACGCCACACACATATCGGTTGCGCTCCATGAGTTCAAGGGCGGTCTCGGTGTCGACCACCTCGTCCACATGGCCCACACCGGCCAGCGCCAGGCGGGTGCGCAGGTAGGTACCTTCCTGCGCCTCCGCCCCCACCACCAGCGCACGCCGCACCATCTCGGCGGGTTCGCCGATGTCCACCTCCAGGTCGATGTCCAGCGGTGCGGGCGCGGTCACATCCAGATCGAGCAGGCCCGAATCGGCCTGCCGCGCAGCGAACACCAGATCCAGGTCGTGCAGCACCGTGGCCCATTCGATTGGCCGGTCCAGCACCCGCCAGGCGTGCTCGGGAGCGTCGGGGCCCACCCATATGAGGCGCTGACCGGGTGGCATCTCCTTGGCATGCGACAGCACCGCCTCCAGGCTTTCGCCATCCACCAGCGCCACCTGGGCCACACCCGAAGGGATCACCGCCCCCGGCGCTGCCATCGGCACCCAGGGCGCGTAGGACAGCTCGCGTTCCTGCGACAGCCGAAACACCGTGTTGAGCGCATGGCGTTCCACGTCGGAAAAACCGACCACGCTGACCAGGATGCGCTGCTTTTGCATGGCGCGGATGTTACGCCCAGCAGGCCGATGTGCGGTCGCCTTTGTGCGACGAACGGGCATCCGATGTGGAATTCGGCACAAGGCTCATTTGTTTATTCCCATGAGTCATATATCCATGAACAAAAAATCGTTTGGGATATATCGATGCCTCTCTACAGTCACGCCCATGCCTGACATCGCCATCATTCTGGCCGGATTCGCTGTGGGACTCATCGTGGGTCTCACGGGCGTGGGTGGCGGTTCACTCATGACGCCCATCCTCATCTTCTTTTTCGGCGTCAAACCCTACCTGGCGGTCGGCACCGACCTGCTGTTCGCGGCTTTTACCAAGATGGGTGGCACGGTCAACCTGGCACGGCAGAAACTGGTGCCCTGGCGCGTGGTCGGCCAGCTGAGCGCGGGCAGCCTGCCTGCGGCGCTGCTGACCCTGGTGGTGCTGCGCCAGCTTGGCCCCGCCAGTGCGGCGGTGCAATCGCTGATGACAACCACGCTGGGCGTGGCGCTCCTGTTGACGGCAGTGGCCATGCTGTACAAGGCAGCGCGCGGCAAACAGCTGCTGCGCCAGGTGCCTGAAGCCCAGTTGGCGCAAGCAACGCACGCGCGCCACTGGAGCCTGCCGGTGTTGTTTGGTGCGGTGATCGGCACGCTGGTCACGCTCACCTCGGTTGGTGCGGGCGCCATCGGCGTGTCGGTGCTGCTGTTGCTGTTTCCCCTGTTGCCGCTGCCCCGAATCGTGGCAGCCGACATTGCTTACGCCGTGCCGCTGACGCTGGTTGCCGGTCTGGGCCACGCCAGCCTGGGTTCGGTGGACTGGCCGCTGCTGGCCAAGCTGCTCGCCGGTTCGCTGCCTGGCATCTGGCTGGGCACGCGCCTGATGCGCCACACCCCCGAGCGTCTGGTGCGCTCGGCGCTGTCGGTGCTGCTGGCCTATGCCGGCACCAAGCTGATGGCTTTTTGATTCCTGAAGACCCACGACGACCATGTATCAATATTCCGACTTTGACCGCCAGTTCGTGCACCTGCGCGCCGCCCAGTACCGGGACCAGCTCACCCGCTGGCAGGCTGGCACGCTCGGCGATGACGAGTTCAAGCCGCTGCGCCTGCAAAACGGCTGGTATGTGCAGCGCTTCGCGCCCATGTTGCGCGTGGCGGTGCCCTACGGGGAGATCTCCAGCCCGCAGCTGCGCGTGCTGGCGAAGATCGCACGCGACTTCGACCACAAGGAGGCGCACGACGTCAGCAAGGCCAACGCCGGCCTTTCCGAAGTGCCCACGCTGCCCGACCGCTGCGGCCACTTCACCACCCGCCAGAACGTGCAATACAACTGGATCCCACTCTCGCGCTCGGCCGATGTGATGGATCTGCTCGCCAGCGTGGGCTTGCACGGCATCCAGACCAGCGGCAACTGCATCCGCAACATCACCACCGACGCGCTCGCCGGCATCGCGGTCGACGAGGTGGCCGACCCGCGCCCCTTCGCAGAGATCCTGCGCCAGTGGAGCACGCTGCACCCCGAGTTCGCCTTCCTGCCTCGCAAGTTCAAGGTGGCCATCACTGGCGCGCGCGAAGACCGCGCCGCCACGCCCTGGCACGACGTGGGCCTGCGCCTCCTGCGCAATGTCGACGGCGACCTGGGCTTCCAGGTGCGCGTGGGCGGCGACATGGGCCGCACACCCATCATCGGCAGCGTGATCCGCGAGTACCTGCCCTGGAACCAGATCCTGAACTACCTCGAAGCGGTCGTGCGCGCCTACAACCGATTCGGCCGCCGCGACAACATCTACAAGGCCCGCATCAAGATCCTCGTGAAGGCCGAAGGCCAGGCCTTCATCGATCAGGTGGAAGCCGAGTACCGCGACATCCTCGACAAGGACGGCGCGCCGCACACCATCAGCCAGGCCGAACTGGACCGTGTGAGCGCCTTCTTTGTGCCACCCAAGCTCAATTGCGACCGCAAGAGCGCCGACGCCAAGATCGCGCACATCCTCAAGGCCGCGGCCGAGGACGACCTGGAGTTCAGCCGCTGGCTGCAGCAAAACGTCAAACCGCACCAGAATCCCGACCTGCGCGCGGTCACGCTGTCTTTCAAGCGCTTTGGGCAAGCACCCGGCGACGCCACTGCCGAGCAGCTCGAACGCGCCGCCGAACTGGCCGAACGCTTCTCGGCCGGCGAGGCCCGCGTGACGCACGAGCAGAACCTGCTCCTGCCCTGGGTGCGCTGCGACCAGTTGCCCGAACTGTGGCGCGAGGCGCGCCGCCTGGGGCTGGCCAGGCCCAACATCGGCCTGCTTACCGACATGATCGCCTGCCCAGGTGGCGACTTCTGCGATCTCGCCAATGCGCGCTCGCTGCCGCTGGCACAGGCCATCCTGGCGCGCTACAAGGACCTCGACGAGCTGCACGACCTCGGCGAGATCGATCTGCACATCAGCGGCTGCATCAACTCCTGCGGCCACCACCACAGCGGCCATATCGGCATCCTGGGCGTCGACAAGGACGGCCAGGAGTGGTACCAGGTCACCCTGGGCGGCTCGGACGGCACGCGCCTCTCGGGCGATGCCACGCCGGGCAAGGTGATCGGCCCGTCCTTCGCCGCCAGCGAAGTGCCCGATGTGATCGAGGCCCTGCTCGACACCTATCGCGCGCAGCGCACGGGCCAGGAGACCTTCGTCGCCACGCTGCGCCGCACCGGCGCCGACCCGTTCAAGATCGCCGCCAACGCGGTGCGCACGAGCACGGCCCGCGCCGCTGCCTGAGGAGAGACCCCATGAGCCAGCACCTTCAACTCTTCCGCGCCGACACCTTCGAGGCCACCGAAGCCCAGGCGCAACGCCTTCTGATCGCCAATGACGCGGACCCCCGCGAGGCCGACCTGAGCGGCATCAGCGTGGTGGAACTGCATTTCCCCAAGTTCAGTGATGGCCGCGCTTTCAGCCAAGCCTTCCTGCTGCGCCGCCGCCTGGGCTTCACGGGCCAGATCCGCGCGACCGGTGACGTCCTGATCGACCAGTTGGTGCAGATGCAACGCAGCGGCTTCAGCCAGGCCGTGCTGCGCGCGGACCAGAACCTTGCCCACGGCGAAGCACTGCTCAAGCACTACCCAGCCTTCTACCAAGGCGACGCGGTGCACACCGCACCGCATTTCGCCGCGGCCTGAACGCCAGAGCCACCGCCATGAACGCAGCGACCGACCGCATCCAGCCATTTCGCACCCAAGTGCACCGCACGGAGGTCTTCGAATGACCGCCATCGCCCTCTACAACCGCCCCTCGCCCGACTTCGCCGCCAAAGTTGCGCGCAGCATCGCGCTGTTGCGCGAAACGGCCACCAGCCACCCCAGGCTCACCCAGGCGTCCAGCCTGGGCGCGGAGGACATGGTCGTGACGCACCTGATGCATCTGGCCGGCATCGAGGCCAGCGTCTTTGTGCTGGAGACCGGCAAGCTGCACGCCGAGACGCTCGCGCTGATCCCCAAGATCGAGCAACGTTACGGCATCAGCGTGCAGGTGTTCAGGCCCAGACAGGAATCGGTCATCCACTTCGTGCGCAAGAACGGCGAAGAGGCGATGTACCGGAGCATCGAGCTGCGCAAGGCCTGCTGCGACATCCGCAAGATGGAGCCGCTCTCACGCGCTCTGGCCGGCCAGGACGGATGGATCACCGGCCTTCGCCGCGAACAATCGAACGCGCGCGCCGAGGTCGGCGAGATCGTGCAAGAGCCGGGGCGCATCAAAGTCAGCCCCATCGTCGAATGGAGCTGGGGCGACGTGTGGCATTTCATCGCCGAACACCAGCTCGACTACAACGCGCTGCACGACCAGTTCTTCCCCAGTATTGGCTGCGCGCCCTGCACGCGCGCCATCAGCGTCGGCGAGGACTTCCGAGCCGGGCGCTGGTGGTGGGAGCAGGAAAGCGCCAAGGAATGCGGGCTGCACGTGCAGCCCGCCGCCGAACCCCTCGCATCGTCTCTCGATCGGACCCACGCATGAACGCCCGCACCGAAACTGCCGTGATCCAGACGGCTCTGCAACACGCCAGTGACCACCATCTCAGCAACGCCCACCTGGACGCCCTGGAAGAAGAAACCATCTTCATCCTGCGCGAGGTGGCCGCAGCGTTCGAGCGTCCAGCGCTGCTGTTCTCCGGAGGCAAGGACTCGCTGGTCATGCTCAAGTGCGCCGAAAAGGCCTTTGGCGTCGGCCGCATCCCCTACCCGCTCCTGATGATCGACACCGGCCACAATTTTCCCGAGGTGACCGATTTCCGCGACCTGCGCGCCAGGGAGCTCGGTGCCGATCTGATCGTGCGCAGCGTCGAGGACTCGATGGCGCGCGGCACCGTGCGCCTGGCCCACCCCGGGGAGAGTCGCAACGTGCACCAGTCGGTCACGCTGCTGGAAGCCATCGAGGAATTCCGCTTCGATGCGCTGATCGGCGGCGCGCGGCGCGACGAGGAGAAGGCGCGCGCCAAGGAGCGCATCTTCAGCCACCGAGACAGTTTTGGCCAGTGGCAGCCCAAGGCGCAGCGCCCGGAACTCTGGACCCTGTTCAACACCCGGCTGCACATGGGCGAACACTTCCGCGTGTTCCCCATCAGCAACTGGACCGAGCTGGACGTGTGGCAGTACATCGCGCGCGAGAACATCGCCTTGCCTTCGATCTATTACACGCACCAGCGCGAGGTGGTGGACCGCCGCGGCCTGCTCGTTCCAGTGACCGAACTCACGCCACCACGCGACGGTGAAACCGTGGAAGTGCGCGACGTGCGCTTCCGCACCGTGGGTGACATCACCTGCACCTGCCCGGTCGAGAGCCTGGCCGCCACGGCCGACGACATCGTGATCGAGACGCTGGCCGCCGAGGTCAGCGAACGCGGTGCCACCCGCATGGACGACAAGACCTCCGACGCGTCGATGGAGAAGCGCAAGAAGGACGGGTACTTCTGACGCCCACCGCGTCGCGCCTGTGGCGCCACCTCTCCGTGATGGACGGTCTGCGGGTCAACGAAACAGCGCCCGCTACAACCTCTCACCGACATATCTCGCAGAAAGATCAAGATGACCACTGTTGAACTCACTTCCGTTGCCCAGGACACCCGCTCCGCCCTGCGCCTCATCACCTGCGGCAGCGTGGACGACGGCAAGAGCACCTTGATCGGCCGTCTGCTGGTCGACAGCAAGGCCGTGCTCCAAGACCATCTGGCCGGGGTGCAACGGCACGGCCAGACCGACCTCGCCCTGTTGACCGACGGGCTGTCGGCCGAGCGGGAGCAAGGCATCACCATCGACGTGGCCTACCGCTACTTCAGCACCGAGGCGCGCAAGTTCATCATCGGCGATGCGCCCGGTCACGAGCAATACACGCGCAACATGGTCACGGCCGCCTCCAGCGCCGATGCGGCCGTGGTGCTCGTGGACGCCACCAAGCTGAACTGGGCCGACGCCGCGCTGCAGCTGCTGCCCCAGACCCGCCGTCACAGCCTGCTGCTCAAGCTCCTGCGTGTGCCTTCGGTGGTGTTCGCCGTCAACAAGCTCGACGCCGTCGAAGACGGCAGCACGGCGTTCGCCCACATTGCCAGCGCGCTGCGAAAGTTCGCCACGCAGGCCGGCATCCCGGTCACGGCCATCGTGCCGGTGTCGGCACTCAAAGGCTGGAACGTGGTGGACGCCAGCGAGCAGGCGAACTGGTGCGGCTACAACGGACCCACGCTGCTGGAGATCCTCGAAGGCCTGCCGGTCACGCCCGCCGACAACACACTGCCCTTTGCCTTCGCCGTGCAGTGGGTGGAAAAGTTCAGCAGTTCGTCCGACACCTCGCAAGGTCGCCGCGTCTTTTGGGGCCGCGTGGCCACTGGTGGCGTACAGCCAGGCCAATCGGTGCGCATCATGCCGAACGGGCAGACCGCGTCCGTCGCGCAAGTGCTCAACCATGTGCGCCAGCCGCAGGCGGTGCTGGCCGGCCACAGCGCCGGCATCGTGCTCGACCGCGAGGTCGACGTCTCGCGGGGCGACTGGCTGTTGGCTGTGGAGGGCGGCGAAGCGCAGGACACCCTGAAGGGAAGCCGTGAGATCAGCGCCACCGTGGCATGGCTCGACGACGAGACCCTGGTGCCCGGCCGCGTGTACTGGGCGCTGCACGGTCACCGCTGGGTCAAGGCCAAGGTCAAGCGCATCGTGCACCGCCTCGACATCCACACCCTGGCCGAAGAAGAGGCCAGCCAGCTCGAGCCCAACGCCATCGGCCACATCGAGTTGGCGCTGCAAGAGCCGCTGACCACCCTGCCCTTCGCGCGCTCGCGCACCCTCGGAGCGCTCGTATTGGTGGACACCGCCAGCCACCGCACATCGGGCGCCTTGCTGGTGCTCTGAAAGACCCTCTGCCCTTAACGCGTACCCAGGCAAGGGGCTTGCGCCCGCCTGGGGTTCAGGGAAACCCTAAAATCCGGGGTTCTACCGATTCCCATCATCACCATGACCCACGTTGTCACCGAAGCCTGCATCCGCTGCAAATACACCGATTGTGTGGACGTCTGTCCCGTGGACTGCTTCCGCGAGGGCCCGAACTTCCTGACCATCGACCCGGATGAATGCATCGACTGTGCGGTGTGCATTCCCGAATGCCCGGTGAGCGCGATCTACGCCGAGGAAGACCTGCCCAAGGACCAGCAGCACATGACCGAGCTCAACGCCGAGCTCGCCCGCCTGCCGGGTTGGAAGAGCATCACCAAACGCAAGGACCCCTTGCCCGATCATGAGGAATGGAAAGACCGCACGGGCAAGCTCGCGGAGCTGATTCGCTGAACCTGGCATGACCTTCGCCAACACGCCCGACGGCACCATCGAAACCGATGCCGTCATCGTGGGCGCGGGCCCTGTCGGTCTCTTTCAGGTGTTTGAGCTGGGCCTGCTGGAGATCAAGGCGCACGTGGTCGACTCGCTCGCCTGCCCTGGCGGCCAGCCGGCCGAGTTGTACCCGGACAAGCCGATCTACGACATCCCCGCCATCCCGGTGTGCACCGGGCAGGAGCTTGTCGATCGTCTGTTGGCTCAGATCAAGCCCTTCGGCGCCACCTTCCACCTGGGCCAGGAGGTCAGCAGGGTGCAACCGCAAGAGGATGGCCGTTTCTTTGTGGCGACCTCGAAGGGCACCCGGTTTCTCACCAAAACCGTGTTCATCGCCGCCGGCGTGGGCGCTTTCATGCCCCGCAAGCTGCTTGTCGAAGGACTGGATCGGTTCGAGGACACTCAGCTGTTCTACCGCGTCATGAACCCGGCCGGCTTCGCGGGCAAGCATCTGGCCGTGATCGGAGGCGGCGATTCGGCGCTCGACTGGGCGCTGAACTTCGCGGCTGATGGGCCTCACCGGGCCGCCAGTGTGACGCTCATCCACCGCCGCGACGGCTTTCAAGCCACGCCCGCGAACGTGGCGAAAATGCGCGAACGGTGCGAGCGCCACGAGATGCAATTCATCGTGGGCCAGACAACCGGTTTTGAAGAAGCCGACGGGCGCCTTACCGGGCTGAAGGTCACGGGGCCCGACGACGTGACTCGCCGGGTGCCTCTCGATGCCTTGCTGGTGTTTCTGGGTCTCTCGCCCAAGCTCGGCCCGATCGCCGACTGGGGCCTGGACATCGAGCGAAAGCAATTGGTTGTCGATACCGAGAAGTTCTCCACCAACGTGCCAGGCATCTTCGCGGTGGGCGATATCAACACCTACCCGGGCAAGAAGAAGCTCATCCTCAGCGGTTTCCACGAGTGCGCCCTGGCCGCTTTTGGCGCCGCGCCCTTTGTCTTTCCCGACAGGAAGGTGGTGCTGCAGTACACCACCAGCAGCACCCATCTGCACCAGGTGCTGGGCGTGCAATCGCCCACGCGCGATTGAGCACGGGACGTGTTGCCAACCTTGGCGAGACGCAGAAATGACAAAGGCCTTCCGAAGAAGGCCTTTGTCATTTGTCTGTCTGGCTCCCCGACCTGGACTCGAACCAGGGACCTGCGGATTAACAGTCCGTCGCTCTACCGACTGAGCTATCAGGGAACAGCCTCGAATTATAGCGTCGTTTTTTGCGTTTTTCCATGACCCGCTTCATCTTCCTCATCAAACCACTTTTCTGGCTCAGTGTCGCGGTGCTCGCCGTTGCTTCGCTCGTCCCCACTCCCATGCTGCCACCTCAAAGCTTGAATGTGTGGGACAAGGCGCAACACGCGTTCGGATTCGCCTGGCTTGCGTGCCTGGGCCTGCTGGCATACCCGCATCGACCGAATGCCGTGGCGGCATCCCTGCTGGCCTACGGAGGCGCTATCGAACTGGCCCAGGCGGCCACGGGGTGGCGCTACGGCGAGTGGTCCGACCTCGCCGCCGATGGCGTGGGCATCTTGCTGGGCGCAATGGCGTGGTGGCTTCTTCGTCGGATCGCGCGCCCTGCCACTTGAAACCACGGGGCCGCCGCGCACAATAGCGCCATGTCACACGCCCCGCCCAACAGAGCATTGCCGTGGCTCGAGCCTGGCCAGGCCTTTCCCTCCGTGGAATCGGCCTGGAGCGCTTCAGACCCTGCGCCCGGCCTTCTCGCCGCAGGCGGGGTGCTGGATGTACCCACGCTGGTCGCCGCCTACTCCCGCGGCATCTTCCCCTGGTACAGCGCGGGTCAACCCATTCTGTGGTGGAGCACCGACCCTCGCATGGTGCTGGAGACCCGCCAGTTCCGGCTTCATCGCTCGCTGCGGAAAACAATCACCCGGCTGCTGCGCGAACAACGACTGGTTGTGCGCTTCGACCACGATTTTGAACGGGTCATCCGCGCCTGTGCACACACTCCGCGCGATGGACAGAACGGCACCTGGATCCTGCCCGCCATGGTGGAGGCCTACGTCCGGCTTCATCATGCAGGACTTGCGCACAGCGTGGAAACCTGGCTCGATGGCGAGCTCGCCGGCGGTCTGTATTGCGTGAACCTCGGCGCCATGGTGTACGGCGAATCGATGTTCAGCCGGCAAAGCGACGCATCCAAGATGGCGTTGGCGGCCTTGATCGCCTTCTGTCGCCATCACTCGATGCCCCTCATCGACTGCCAGCAGAACACCTCGCACCTGGCTTCGCTTGGGGGCCAGCTCATGGCTCGCGACGAGTTCTGCCGACACGTTCGAATGGCCCTGCCGCACCCGGCCCCACGATGGGAATTCGAGCCCGTATACTGGCAGCACATCCTCTCTGCCGACGGTCCTCGCGCGTGACCCACCTCAAAGAACTCCCGCTTCAGGCGCTGCAGTTTTACGCCACGGCACCTTACCCGTGCAGCTACCTGCCGGACCGTCAGGCGCGGTCGCAGGTTGCCACCCCCAGCCACCTTATTCACAACGACGCGTATTCGGATCTGGTCACGCACGGCTTTCGGCGCAGCGGCATGTTCACGTACCGCCCGTATTGCGATGGCTGCCAGGCGTGTGTGCCACTGCGCGTGCCAGTTGCCTCGTTCAATCCCAACCGGAGCCAGCGTCGATCAATGAAGCAGCACGGCATGCTGCAGACGCGCGTGCTCAAGCTGTGCTTCATCCCAGAGCACTACCAGCTCTATCTGCGCTATCAGAACAGCCGGCATGCCGGCGGTGGAATGGACCACGACAGCATCGACCAGTACACCCAGTTCCTCTTGCAGAGCAGGGTCAATTCGCGGCTGGTGGAGTTTCATCAACCCGCGCCCGACGGTGGCCCGTCCAAGCTCAAGATGGTTTCGATCGTCGACGTGCTGAACGACGGGCTCTCGGCGGTGTACACGTTCTATGAGCCGGACGAGAAGGCCAGCTACGGAACGTACAGCGTGCTCTGGCAGATCAACCAGGCGCGCGCGTTGGAATTGCCTCATGTGTACCTGGGATACTGGATCGGGCAGAGCAGCAAGATGAACTACAAGGCCGGCTTCCAGCCGCACGAGTTGCTGCTCGAAGGCCGGTGGATCACGGCGCCCTGAAATGGGTTGGTGCGCTTGGCGGACGGCTTGGACGCCATCCTGTCGCAACACCGGTTGGAGGAAGTGGATTTCATCTTGTAAAATCAAGAACAACCTCTAACCTCTCATGACAAAACGTTCCGAGACCCTTCCAAGCACGCCCACTGTCCAGGTGATCGAACGCATGTTCAATCTCCTGGAGGTGCTGGCCTCGCGCGAGGAACCGGTGTCGCTGAAGGAAATCAGCGAGAAGACCGGCCTGCATCCATCGACCGCGCACCGCATCCTCAACGACCTGACCATTGGCCGTTTTGTCGACCGGCCCGAAGCTGGCAGCTACCGGCTCGGCATGCGCCTGCTGGAGCTTGGCAACCTGGTCAAGGCGCGGCTGAGCGTGCGCGATGCCGCCCTGCTCCCCATGCGCGAGCTGCACAAACTGATCCAGCAACCGGTGAACCTGAGCGTGCGCCAGGGCGACGAGATCGTGTATGTGGAGCGGGCGTACAGCGAGCGCTCGGGCATGCAGGTGGTTCGTGCCATCGGTGGCCGGGCGCCCCTGCACCTCACCTCCGTGGGCAAGCTCTTTCTGGCTGACGACGAGCCGCAACGGGTGCGTGCATACGCCACCCGAACCGGACTGGCGGGCAATACGCGCAACAGCCTGACCCAGCTCGCCACCCTGGAGCGCGAACTGGCGCAATGCCGCCAAGCCGGCCTTGCCCGGGACAATGAGGAGCTTGAGCTGGGCGTGAGGTGCATGGCCGCTGGCATCTACGATGACCAGAGCAAGCTGGTGGCAGGCCTGTCGATTTCCGCCCCTGCCGATCGCATCGACGAGAGCTGGGTCCCCAAATTGCGGTCCACCGCCGCCGAGATTTCGGCCGCACTGGGCTGCCCCAAGGTGCCGACGCCAGCATCCGCCCGCTGATCAGCGTGCCCAATGACGCCCCATGAAAAACGGCCCTCACGGGCCGTTTTTCATGGGGCGGGTAGAAGGCTCAGCCCTGGGGGCGGGGCATCACGCGCGCGTCGGTCTGCACTTCCACCCATCGCCTCACGCGTTCGGCGTCCTGCATGCGGCCCACTTTGCCGGTGGCGTCCAGAAACACCATGATCAGCTGGCGGCCGGCCACCTTGGCCTGCATCACCAGGCAGCGGCCAGCTTCGGAGATGTACCCGGTCTTCTGCAGGCCGATGTCCCATGAGGGGTTCTTGATCAGGCCATTCGAGTTGTTGTAGTGCAGCGTGCGACGGCCGAGATCGACTTCGTAGCTGGGTGACGTGGACAGGTCGCGCAGGATGGGGCGCTGGTAGGCTGCAGACACCAGGGTCGCCAGATCGCGCGCGCTCGACTGGTTGGAGCTGGACAGACCGGTGGGCTCAACGTAACGGGTGTCCGCCATGCCCAGCTCCATGGCCTTCTTGTTCATCAGGCGCACGAACTCGGCAAGACCACCGGGATAGGTGCGGCCAAGCGCATGGGCCGCGCGGTTTTCACTGGACATCAAAGCCAGGTGCATCAGCTCGCCACGACTGAGCGTGGTGCCGACGGCCAGACGCGAACTGCTTCCCTTGTAGGTGTCCACATCATCCTGCGTGATGGTGATCATTTCCTGCATGTTCAGGTGAGCGTCCGCCACCACCAGGCCCGTCATAAGCTTGGTCAGCGAGGCGATGGGCAGCACGGCCGCGTCGTTCTTGCTGAACAGCACTTCGTTGGTTTCCTGATCGATTACCAGGGCAACGCTGGAGTTGAGTTCGAGAGGATCGTCCATGGAGCGCAGGCCCAGGCGCGAGCCTTCGGAGAGGCGGGGCGCCGCGGCCGCACGCATCACGTTCTGGGTCGCCGCCGGTTTGCGTTGAACAGCCACCTTGTGCAGCGAAGTCGTCTTGCCCGCCGCCATCTGCACCTTCACACGCTGCTGGGGCTTGCTCGCCACGCGAACGGCCTTGCGCGCCGGGGCTTGCACCACCTTGGGCTGGGCCTTCTTGGCCACCGTGCGCTTGGGGGCGGCCTTGGCCGTCACCGTCTTCTTGGCGGTCTTCGTGTTGCTCGCGGCCTGCGCCTGCAAGGGCGCGAAGGAAAGCGCGACCCAGCCGGCGGCTGCCGCAACCAGCACAAATTTGCGAAAACGAGCGACGCCGATGACCATGAATCCACTCCAGCAACAGGAACTGCGCAGGAGTGGAGTATAGGCATTCAGAAAAAAACTAGCAATATCAAAAGCTTGGGAAATTGTCTTCAGTGATCGGTAGAACAAGTGCTACTTTTGGTGTCTTTTCTGCGCCTCACGAAACACAATTCATCAAGCCTTTGATTTCATTGGGTTTTACCCCTGGGCCGCGACCCGGTCCGCCTTACTGTGCAGCTTGTTCAAGGCACTGAGGTACGCTTTGGCCGATGCCACGACGATGTCCGGATCAGCGCCCACGCCATTGACCACACGGCCACCGTGCTGGAGGCGCACCGTCACCTCGCCCTGGCTCTCGGTCGAGCCGCTGGTGATGGCGTTGACCGAGTACAGCAGCAGCTCGGCCCCGCTCTTGACGTGGTTCTCGATCGCCTTCAACGACGCGTCCACGGGACCATTGCCGTCGCTTTCCCCCTGGATTTCCTTGCCATCCACGGTGAAAACCACGCTGGCGTGCGGGCGCTCCCCGGTTTCGCTGCGCTGCTTCAGGGAGACCAGACCGTATTGTTCCTTTTCCGCGGTCACGCTCTCGTCGCTGCACAGGGCCAGAATGTCCTCGTCGAAGATCTCGCTCTTGCGGTCGGCCAGTTCCTTGAATGCGGCAAAGGCGGTGTTGATCTCGCTCTCGGACTCCATCTCGATGCCCAAGTCCTGCAGACGCTGCTTGAATGCATTGCGGCCACTGAGCTTGCCCAGCACGATTTTGTTGGCGCTCCAGCCCACGTCTTCGGCGCGCATGATTTCATAGGTGTCGCGCGCCTTGAGAACGCCATCCTGGTGAATGCCGCTGGCATGGGCGAACGCGTTGGCGCCCACCACCGCCTTGTTGGGCTGCACGACGAACCCTGTCGTCTGGCTCACCATGCGGCTGGCCGGCACGATCTGGGTGGCATCCACGCCCACATCCAGGCCGAAGTAGTCGCGCCGCGTGCGCACCGCCATGACGATTTCTTCCAGCGAGCAGTTGCCCGCGCGCTCGCCCAGGCCGTTGATGGTGCATTCCACCTGGCGCGCACCACCAATCTTCACGCCTGCCAGCGAGTTCGCCACGGCCATTCCAAGGTCGTTGTGGCAATGCACCGACCAGATGGCCTTGTCGGAGTTGGGCACGCGCTCGCGCAGGGTGCGGATGAAATCGCCGTAGAGTTCGGGAATCGCATAGCCGACCGTGTCCGGAATGTTGAGCGTCGTGGCGCCTTCCTTGATCACGGCCTCGAGCACGCGGCAGAGAAAGTCAACGTCGCTGCGGTAGCCGTCTTCCGGGCTGAACTCGATGTCGTCCACCAGGTTGCGAGCGAAGCGCACCGATTGCACCGCCTGCTCCAGCACCTGCTCGGGCGTCATGCGCAGTTTCTTCTCCATGTGCAGCGCACTGGTGGCAATGAAGGTGTGAATGCGGGCGCGCTGAGCTCCCTTGAGCGCTTGCGCGGCGCGCGCGATGTCTCTGTCGTTGGCCCGTGCCAGTGAGCACACCGTGGAGTCCTTGATGGTGTTGGCGATGGCCTGCACGCAGTCGAAGTCCCCGTTGGAACTGGCCGCGAAACCAGCCTCGATCACGTCCACCTTGAGGCGCTCAAGCTGGCGCGCGATGCGCAGCTTCTCGTCCTTCGTCATGGACGCGCCGGGCGATTGCTCACCGTCGCGCAGGGTGGTGTCAAAAATGATCAGTTTGTCGCTCATGGGAACTCCATTCAAGGTTTTCTCTATCGATCCAGTCCGGCATCAGACGGCCTGGGTTTCGGATTCTCTGATGTGGGACCGCGTCACCCGGTGCAGACCAGACAGGATGGCCTTGAACGACGCCGAGACAATGTTGGCGTCGATGCCCACCCCGAACACCGTGCGCGCCTCATCGATGCGCATCTCCACATAGGCCACGGCACGCGCCTGCGCGCCTGAGCCAATAGCGTGCTCGTGATAGTCGAGCACGCGCACCTGGCGCCCGAGCGCAATGGTGAGGCCGTTGACGAAAGCGTCGATCGGGCCGTTGCCCTGCCCGTCCACCACCACCGGCTCCCCTCCCATCTCCACCTGGGCCGCCACGCGCACGCCTTCGCCCGAGACGTCCTCCATCACAGGCTGCAGCGGCGCGCGTGCGTGGGACAGGCCGTATTCCTGCTCGAAGATATCCCACAGGTCAGCCGCAGCCAGCTCCTTGCCGTTGGCATCCATCACCGCCTGCACCACCTGGCTGAACTCGATCTGCAGGCGACGCGGCAGTTCCAGACCGTACTCGTTTTCAAGCAGGTAGGCGATCCCTCCCTTGCCGGACTGGCTGTTCACACGGATCACGGCTTCATAGCTGCGCCCCAGGTCCTTGGGGTCCACGGGGAGGTAGGGGATGTTCCAGGCTTCGTCTTCCTGCCGCGCGGCGAACGCCTTGCGGATGGCATCCTGGTGGGAGCCCGAAAACGAGGTGTAGACCAGATCACCCACGTAGGGATGGCGCGGGTGCACCGGCAACTGATTGCAGTGCTCGACCGTGCGGCGGATCTCGTCGATGTCGGAGAAGTCCAGGCCCGGCGAAACGCCTTGCGTGTAGAGATTGAGCGCGACATTGACGAGGTCGAGGTTGCCCGTGCGCTCGCCATTGCCGAACAGGCAGCCTTCGATGCGATCTGCACCTGCCATCAATGCGAACTCGCCAGCGGCGGTGCCTGTACCGCGGTCATTGTGCGGATGCACGGACAGCACGATCGCCTCGCGGCGGGCGAGGTGGCGGTGCATCCACTCGATCATGTCGGCAAAGATGTTGGGCGTGCTGTGCTCTACCGTGGATGGCAGGTTGATGATGCACTTGCGTTCGGCGCTTGGCTGCCACACCTCGGTGACAGCATCGACCACGCGTTTGGAGAAAGCGAGCTCAGTGCCAGAGAACATTTCCGGCGAGTACTGAAAGGTCCATTGCGTGGCAGGCTGCAAGGCGGCGAGCTCGCGGAAAAGGCGGGCCTGCGAAGTGGCCAGCTCGACGATCTCGTTCTCGTCCATGCCCAGCACCACGCGCCGCATGACCGGGGCCACGGCGTTGTAGAGGTGCACGATGGCCCGGGGTGCTCCTTGCAAGGACTCGAAGGTGCGCCGGATCAACGGTTCTCGGGCCTGGGTCAGGACCTGGATGGTGACGTCGTCCGGGATGAGGCGCTCGTCAATGAGACGGCGCAGGAAATCGAATTCGGTCTGTGAAGCCGAAGGGAATCCGACCTCGATCTCCTTGAAACCGATCTTCACCAGAAGTTCAAACATGCGCAGTTTGCGCTCCACATCCATGGGCTCGATCAGCGCCTGGTTGCCGTCGCGCAAGTCGGTGCTCAGCCAGATGGGGGCCTGGGTGAGGACGGCGTCGGGCCAGGTGCGGTCTTTGAGACCGATCGGCTGGAAGGCGGGATACTTGCTGGCTGGGTTTTTCAACATGATGCTCTTTCGATGTTACTGAAACCCGCAGCCCCAAAACAAAAACGGCCCGCTGCAGGTGCAAACGGGCCGTTTTGAATGGAATGCGCGCGCGCTACCAAGCCTGCCCGTGTCGGACATCCAGTAGTAGGGCGAAAGCGCGAAAACTCATGGGTCAAACTGTATCACAAAGCTCAATCGTCATGCAGGCCACGTTCATCGGGCTCGTCTGTGGAGGTGCTGATCACGCTGGTGGGGCGGCCCTTGGCCTTGCGCCAGAAGTAGACCCCGTAGCCGGACAAGCCATAGACGACGAAAAGCGCGAACAGCACGGTGGGCGGGTGGATGTTGATGACAGCGATGCCCAAGGCCACCAGCACGATGGCAGCGAACGGCACGCTCTTTTTCAGGCTCAGGTCCTTGAAGCTGTAGAAGGGCACGTTGGTCACCATCGTCAAGCCCGTATAGAGCGTGATGACGAACATCGGCCAGGTCACGTCCTGCGCAGGGACCTCCAGTTCGGTCATGAGCCAGATGAAGCCCGCCACCAAAGCGGCGGCCGCAGGAGACGGCAGCCCCTGGAAATAGCGCTTGTCGACCACGGCGGTGTTGACATTGAAACGTGCCAGCCGCAGCGCCGCACAGGCACAGTACACAAAGGCCGCGATCCAGCCCCAGCGCCCGATGTCGCGCAAGGTCCATTCGTAGGCGATGAGCGCAGGGGCCGCGCCAAAAGACACCATGTCGGACAGCGAGTCCATCTGTTCGCCGAACGCGCTTTGCGTGTTGGTGAGGCGCGCGACACGGCCATCCAGACTGTCGAGCACCATGGCGACGAAAATGCCCACGGTCGCGAGGTCGTAGCGGCCATTCATGGCCATGACCACCGAGTAGAAGCCCCCGAACAGGGCCGCGAGCGTGATCATGTTGGGCACCATGTAGATGCCCTTGGGGCGCCGGGGGCGTTCGTCGCTTGGCGTCATAGTGGTTTCGGTTCCGTCGTGCATTTCGGGTCTCCGTGCGTTGCCGCACCACAGGAACCACCGGCACCTGGGGCGAGACTCCCGCACAGAATGCCTCAGTGTAAAGCAGTGTGTCTGTAGGAAAAGACGACAAAGGCCACCGAAGTGGCCTTTGCAGTCGATGCGCGCCGGCTGGCGGCGGCTGGACGGTCAGTTGCGGGTCTGGTCCACCAGCTTGTTCTTGGCGATCCAGGGCATCATGGCGCGCAGCTGGGCACCCACGACCTCGATGCTGTGTTCGGCCGTGTTGCGGCGGCGAGCGGTCATGCTCGGGTAGTTGGTGCGGCCTTCCGAGATGAACATCTTGGCGTACTCACCATTCTGGATGCGCTTGAGCGCGTTGCGCATGGCCACGCGGGACTGCTCGTTGATGACTTCGCGGCCGGTCACGTACTCACCATACTCGGCGTTGTTCGAAATCGAGTAGTTCATGTTGGCGATCCCGCCTTCGTAGATCAGGTCCACGATGAGCTTGAGCTCGTGCAGGCACTCGAAGTACGCCATTTCAGGCGCATAGCCAGCTTCGACCAGGGTTTCGTAGCCCATCTTGATCAGCTCGACGGCACCGCCGCACAGCACGGCCTGTTCGCCGAACAGGTCGGTCTCGGTCTCTTCCTTGAAGTTGGTCTCGATGATGCCGGCCTTGCCGCCGCCATTGGCCATGGCGTAGCTCAGGGCCAGGTCACGCGCCTTGCCGCTCTTGTCCTGATGCACGGCCACGAGGTGGGGCACACCGCCACCCTGGGTGTACGTGTTGCGCACGGTGTGACCCGGGGCCTTGGGAGCGACCATCCACACGTCCAGATCGGCGCGCGGCACGACCTGGTTGTAGTGCACGTTGAAACCATGGGCAAAGGCCAGCGAGCCGCCTTGCTTGATATTGGGCTCGACGTTGTTCTTGTAGACCTCGGCGATCTGCTCGTCGGGCAGCAGGATCATGACCACGTCAGCAGCCTTGACGGCTTCGTTCACTTCCAGAACGTTCAGACCGGCCTTGCCGACCTTGTCCCAGGAAGCGCCGCCCTTGCGCAGACCGACCACGACCTTCACGCCGCTGTCGTTGAGGTTCTGTGCGTGTGCGTGGCCCTGGCTGCCGTAGCCGATGATGGCCACGGTCTTGCCCTTGATCAGGGACAGGTCACAGTCTTTGTCGTAGAAAACTTTCATGCTTTGCTCCAATGGATTTGATGGGTTGTGCCGTTCTTCGCGAGCCTGTCGAAGGGCTCTCGGTACCTCGGCCTGCCACAAGGGCGGGCCGGGGCTTCGACAGGCTCAGCGCGAACGGGCAAATGGCTGAGCCCCGAAAAAGTCAAACGCGCAGGATTCTCTCACCCCGGCCGATGCCGCTGGCGCCCGTGCGCACGGTCTCCAGGATCGACGAGCGATCGATCGCCTCCAGGAAGGCATCGTTCTTGCCCTGATCGCCTGTGAGTTCGATGGTGTAGCTCTTCTCGGTCACATCGATGATGCGGCCGCGGAAGATGTCGGCCATGCGCTTCATTTCCTCACGCTCCTTGCCCACGGCACGAACCTTCACCATCATGAGCTCTCGCTCGGTGTAGGCGCCCTCCGTGAGGTCCACCACCTTGACGACTTCGATGAGGCGGTTCAGGTGCTTGGTGATCTGCTCGATGACGTCGTCCGACCCGGTGGTCTGGATCGTCATGCGCGAGAGGCTGGGGTCTTCGGTGGGCGCCACTGTCAGGGATTCGATGTTGTAGCCACGGGCCGAGAACAGTCCCACCACGCGGGACAAGGCGCCGGCTTCGTTTTCCAGCAGGACAGCGATGATGTGTTTCATGTGCGATTCCTCTTTTCGCCGCCCTCCCCTGCGCACGGTAATGCGCAGGCTTGGCGGACAATAGATTCGTCTGAGGGGATGAAGCGGCGAAGGCTTTTCGCCGCTTCGCTTCGGGGATTACAGGTCTTCGGAACCCAGCAGCATCTCGGTGATGCCCTTGCCGGCCTGAACCATCGGGAACACGTTCTCGGTGGGGTCGGTGCGGAAGTCCATGAAGACCGTTCGGTCCTTGAGCTTGCGCGCTTCGCGCAGGGCCGGCTCGACGTCTTCGGGCCGCTCGATCAGCATGCCCACATGGCCGTACGCCTCGGCGAGCTTGACGAAGTTCGGCAGTGCGTCCATGTAGCTGTGGCTGTAGCGGCCTTCGTAGTCGATCTCCTGCCACTGGCGAACCATGCCGAGAT
>NZ_JAHCKK010000078.1 GCF_026125825.1 Hydrogenophaga sp.
GCGGCGGGCTTAAGGGGAACACGAAGGCATCGCGAATGCCCATGAACGCGCCGAAGGCGCGCCCGGCCAGCGCCTGCGCCGACTGGCCCGGGCCACTGCGCTCGTCCCAGTCCTTCAGGTTGACGAAGGCCAGCGCCGCGTTCTGCCCCTGGCCGGAGAAGCTGAAGCCCAGCACCCCCACCATGCTCTCCACCTCAGGCTGCTTCAGGATGAAACCTTCGACCTGCTTCATCACGTCCAGCGTGCGCTCCTGCGTGGCGCCTGGCGGCAGCTGCACGTTCACCAGCATCGTGCCCTGGTCTTCGTTGGGCAGGAACGAGGTGGGCAGGCGCATGTAGACCACGGCGGCCGCCGCGATGATGGCCACGTAGATGATCAGCGTGCGACCGGCGCGCGGCAGCAGCGCGGCCACGCCACGCTCGTAGCGCTTGGCGGTGCGCGAAAAGCCCCGGTTGAACCAGCCGAAGAAGCCCCCCTTCTCGTGGTGATGCCCGGCCTCGACCGGCTTGAGCAGGGTCGCGCACAGCGCGGGGGTGAGCGACAGCGCCATGAAGGCCGAGAAGGCGATGGACACGCCCATCACTGCGGAAAACTGGCGGTAGATGTTGCCCACCGAACCGGCAAAGAAGGCCAGTGGCACGAACACCGAGATCAGCACCACGGTCACGCCGATGATGGCGCCCGAGATCTGCGACATGGCCTTGCGCGTGGCCTGCAAGGGTGGCAGGCCCTCCTCGCTCATGATGCGCTCGACGTTCTCGACCACCACGATGGCATCGTCCACCACGATACCGATCACCAGCACCATGCCGAACATGGTCAGCACGTTGATGGAGAAGCCCATGGCCAGCAGCGCCGCGAAGGTGCCCAGCAGGGCCACCGGCACGACGATGGTCGGGATGATGGTGTAGCGGAAGTTCTGCAGGAACAGGAACATCACCAGGAACACCAGCAGCATCGCCTCGCCCAGGGTCTGGGCCACCTGCGTGATGGAGATCTTCACGAAGCGCGAGCTGTCGTAGGGGATCGACCATTTCATGCCGGTGGGAAAGAAGCGCTCGAGCTCCTGCATTTTGTTGCGCACCGCGTCGGCCGTGGCCAGCGCGTTGCCGCTGGGCGAGAGCTGCACGCCGACACCGACCGCGGGCTTGCCGTCCAGGCGGGCCGACGTGGCGTAGGCCTGGCCACCCAGTTCGATGCGGGCCACGTCCCTGAGGCGCACGGTGGCGCCATCGGCGCTGGCGCGCAGGACGATGTTGCCAAACTGCTCGACGCTGGCGAGCTGGCCGTTGACCACCACGGTCGCCGCGATGCTCTGGCCCGCCACGTTGGGCAGGGCACCGATCTCACCCGCCGAGACTTGGGCGTTCTGCGCGCGGATGGCGTTGTTGACATCGGTCGCGCTCAGGTTGAAGCCCAGCAGCTTGGCCGGGTCGATCCAGACACGCATGGCGCGCTCGGAGCCGAACAGCTGGGCCTGGCCCACACCGGGCAGGCGCTGGAGTTCAGGCACCACGCTGCGCGCGGCGTAATCGCCCAGCGCCACCGGGTCGAGTGCCGGGTCGTCGCTGGCGAGCATCGTGAACAACAGGAAGTTGCTGCGCGACTTGTCCACCCGAACGCCCTGCTGGGTCACTGCCGCCGGCAGGCGCGGCGTGGCGCGAGAGAGCCGGTTCTGCACGTCCACCTGCGCCAGGTCTTCGTCGGTCCCGGTCTCGAAGCTCAGCGTGATGCTGCCGCTGCCATCGGCCTGCGCCACCGACTCCATGTAGATCAGGCCGGGTGCGCCGTTCATCTCGCGCTCGATCACCGACAGCACGCTGTCTTCCAGCGTGGCGGCCGAGGCACCAGGATAGGCGGTGTTGATGACGATGGCCGGCGGGGCCACCGGCGGGTACTGCGCGATCGGCAACTGGGTGATGGCCACACCGCCGATCACCATGATGAAGAGCGCGATCACCCACGCGAAGATGGGCCGGTCAATGAAGAATTTCGCCATGTCGGGCGCTCCTTACTTCGCGGCCTCGGGCGCCGGGGCCGCAGCCGCCGCAGCCGCCGCAGCCGCCGCAGCGGCCGGGGCACTGCCGGGCGCCTGCCAGGGCACGGCCTTCACGGGCGTGCCGGGCGGCATCATCTGAAGCTTCTGGAAGCCATCGACCATGACCTGCTCGCCGGCCTTCACACCGTCGAGGATGACCCACTGGCCATTCTGCTGGCCGCCCACCTTGACCTGGCGCGGCGAGATCTTGCCGTCGGCGCCGACCACCGAGACGGTGTCACCCTGCGCCGACCGCGTCACGGCCTGCTGTGGCAGCGTGATGGCATTGCCGGCCTTGGCCTGCTCCAGCCGCACGCGCACGTACAGGCCCGGCAGCAGGGTGCCCTTGGGGTTGGGCACCTCGGCGCGCAAGGTCACCTGGCCGGTGGCGCTGTCCACCGTCAGGTCGGCAAAGAGCAACCGCCCCGGTTGTTCGTACACGGTGCCGTCTTCCAGCACCACCTGCACCGAGGCGGCTTGCGCGCCCGCGCCCTTGAGCTGGCCGCTGTCCATGGCCTTGCGCAACTTGAAGACTTCGGCGGCGGACTGCGTGAAGTTCACGTACATCGGGTTGATCTGCTGGATCACCGCCAGCTGCGTGGCCTCGCCCTGCCCGACCAGCGCGCCCTCGGTCACCAGCGCGCGGCCGATGCGGCCCGAGATGGGCGCGGTGACGCGCGCGTAACCCAGGTTGATGTTGGCGGTCTGCACCGCCGCCTTGCCCGCCGCGACATCGGCTTCAGCCTGCTTCTGGGATGCGACGGCCGAGGCGTATTCCTGCTGGCTGATGGCGTTTTCCTTCACCAGCGGCGCATAGCGCTCAGCCAGGGCCGTGGCCTGCGTGAGGTTGGCTTGCGAGCGCGCCAGGCTGGCCTGCGCACTTTGCAATGCCGCCGAGTAAGGCGCGGGATCGATGCGGAACAGCGGCTGGCCCGCCTTCACGTCGCTGCCCTCGCGGAACAGGCGCTCCTGCAGGATGCCGGCCGCGCGGGCCCGCACCTGCGCCACCCGCGAGGCTTCCAGGCGGCCCGGCAGCTCGGTCGTCAGGCCCACGTCGCCCGGAGCGACCGTGACCACACCCACCTCCGGTGCCGGCATGCCGCCACCGGGGGCGGCGGCCTGCGGTGGAGCCGACTCACCGCACGCAGCCAGCACAGCGGCCAATGTGAGGACGGACACGCCACGCCAGAGCTGGGGCGCAGGCAAGGGGGCGAACCGGGTGCGCGAAACGGGCACTGACTTGATGAGGCTCAAGGCGGGCATGGGAGTCCTTGGGTATGAAGAGGGATGGCGCGCAGCGGCAGGGAATACCCTGACGGGTTGTGCTGTCGCAAAACGGCGAAGTATACATACATCCAAGAATGTATGTATAGTCCTGTCCATCCCCACGGGCTTCCATTCTGGAGACACAAACATCATGGTTCGACGCACCAAAGCCGACGCGCTGGCCACGCGCCACAGCCTGCTGGATGCTGCCGAGCATTTGTTTCAGGAGCGCGGCGTTTCCCGCACCTCGCTCAATGACATCGCCACCGCCGCCGGCACCACGCGCGGCGCGATCTACTGGCACTTCAAGGACAAGGCCGACCTGTTCAACGCCATGATGGAGCGCGTGACCATGCCGCTGGAGGGCACGCTGGCCTGCACCGCGCGCACGGCAGACACCACCGCCAACCCCCTGCTCTCGCTGCGCGACTCGATCATGAACGCGCTCCAGCAGACCGCCAACGACGAGCAGACCCGCCGCGTGTTCGAGGTCGCCACCCACAAGGTGGAGTACGTGGCCGAGATGCAGGCCGTGCGCGACCGGCACCTGCAGGTGCGCAACGAGTGCATGGCCATGACCGAAGAGATCCTTCAGCAGGCGGTGCAGCGCGAAGGCATCCAGCTCCACGTCCCGCTGGGCACCGCCGCGCTGGGCCTGCACGTCATCATGGACGGGCTGATCCAGAACTGGTTGCTCGACCCCGGAGCCTTCGATCTCGTCAAGAGTGGGCGCGACACCATGGACGTGTACCTGGCCGGGCTGGGCTTCACCCACCCCGCCGCGCGGGCCCCGCAACGCGCGGCCGCCCCGCGCAAGCTCGCGCCCGCCTGAGGCTGCCAGGCCCTAGGGCATGCGCTGTGGCGGCTCGGCCGGGGGCGCCGGCAGGCGCCAGGCCAGCGGCGAGCCCAGGCCGACGGCGGCGCCCACCAGCCAGAAGACCCCACCCACGCCGATCAGGACGCCGGCCGAGCCGAACATCAGCGGCATGACCACGCTGGACCCGTTGATGGCCATGGCTCGCAGGCCCAGCGCCTCACCGTGTCGGTGGTGCGGCGTCATCTGGTGCAGCGAACTCATGATCATGGGCTGCACCGATCCAAGCGCGAAGCCCAGCAGCACCGACAGCGCGCCCATGGCCCAGGCCGAATGCACCAGGGGATAGGCCGCGAACAGCAGAGCGGTGGCCAGCATGGCCGAGCCGATCACCACCGACTCGCGCAGGTGCGAAGCCAGCCAGGGCATGAGCAAGCGGATCGCCGTGGCGGCAAGGGCGAAGGCGCCGAGGATGGTGCCGATGACGGTGGCGCTCAGGCCGCGCTCGTGGCCCAGCACCGGCACCAGGAAGGTGTGCACGTCCCAGCAGGACGACAGCATCCAGTTGATCATCATCAGCTGGCGAAAGCCCTTGTCCTTCAGCAGGTTCCACGACGAGCCACTGCCCTTGCGCAGCTCGGGCGCCATGGGCTCATGCTCGACGGTGTGCCGCACGCCATACCAGGCCAGCGAGGGCAGCAGCGCGAGCAGCAGGAAGGCGGCGCGGAAACCGAAACTGTCGATCATCACGCCCGCAGCGAAGGGCCCGAGAAAGTTGGAGATCGAGGGGCCGATGGCCATCCAGCTGAACACCTGCTTGAGCTCGGTGGGACCATGGGCGAGGCGGCCCACGTGGCGCTGCAGCGCGATCATGGCCAGGCCGGTGGCCGCGCCGCAGGTCAGCGCGGTCAGGCACAGCACGGGGAACACCGGAAAGGCCACCGCCAGCGCCGCGCCTGCCGAGGCGACGCCCACCGAGAGCATCACGGGTTTGCGCAGGCCGCGCCGATCGGCGTAGCGCCCGGCCGGCAAGGCCATGAACACCGGCGCCAGCGCGAACAAGGCCAGCAGCATGCCCACCGCCGCCGGGCTGTAGCCCTCGCGCAGCGCCATGAGCGGCGCGGACATGCGAAAGCCCGTCATGCAGGCATGCAGGCAGATCTGCGCCGCGATGAGGCGCCAGAGGACGGATCGAAGCTGTGGGCTCAAGCGTCTGCGTTGTCGGTGGGGTCCAGCGGCAGCAGCGCGCTGGCCTGGTCTTGCGGCAGGGCTTCCACCGCCTTGAGCGCGCGGCCCATGGCGCGGCTGCGTGTCTCCGCACTGTCGAGCGTGTTGAGCACGGTCTGGGTCTGGCTCTTCACGCGGGCGAGCACGTCGCCGAACTTGCCGAACTCGGTCTTGACCGCGCCCAGCACCTGCCAGACCTCGCTGGAGCGTTTCTCCAGCGCCAGCGTGCGAAAACCCATCTGCAGCGAGTTGAGCATGGCCATGAGGGTAGTGGGCCCGGCCAGGGTCACGCGGTGCTCGCGCTGCAGCACTTCCATCAGCCCCGGGCGGCGAAGCACCTCGGCGTACAGGCCTTCGGTGGGCAGGAACAGGATGGCGAAGTCGGTGGTGTGCGGCGGCTGCAGGTACTTGTCGGCCATGGACTTGGCTTCGAGCCGGATGCGCTGCTCCAGCCCGCGAGCGGCGAGGTCGGCGCCCTCGACATCGGCGCGCTGCTGCGCGTCGAGCAGGCGCTCGTAGTCTTCGTTGGGGAACTTCGCATCGATCGGCAGCCAGCAGGGCGCGCCGTCCTCGCTTCGGCCCGGCATCTTGATCGCGAAGTCCACCGTGAAGCGACTGCCCGGCTTGGTCATCACCTGCACGGCGTACTGGTCGGGCGCGAACACCTGTTCGAGCAGCGCGGCCAGTTGCGCTTCGCCAAACATGCCGCGTGTCTTCACATTGGTCAGCAAGTGCTTGAGGTCACCCACGCCCTGCGCCAGCGTCTGCATCTCGCCCAGGCCCTTGTGCACCTGCTCCAGGCGGTCGGCCACCTGCTTGAAGCTCTCGCCCAGGCGCGCCTGCAGCGTGCTCTGCAGTTTTTCATCCACCGTGGCGCGCATTTCGTCCAGCTTGGCGGCGTTGTTCTGCTGAAGCTGCGTCAGCTGCGCGTCCAGCGTGGTGCGGATCTCGGCCAGGCGACGCGCGTTGGCTTCGCTCATGTCCTGCAACTGGCGCGTGAGGGTGTCGCCCAGCGTGCCACGCAGTTGCACCAGCTGCACGGCGAAGGCGTCGAGCTGGGCGTTCTGGGTGCGCGTGGCCTCGGCTTCCTGGCGCGAGAGCGTCTCCTGGAAAGTGGCCAGGGTCTGCTGCATTTCCTGACGCCCGCCACGCGACTGCTCGCTGATCTCGCGCCGCAACTCGCTTTCCACGCGCTCGACGCGCTGGCCGACCTGCTGGCCCTGCAGTTGCACCTGGTCCAGCAGGCGTTCGCGTTGCGCCAGTTCCTGGGCATCCACCGGCGCACGGCGCAGCAGCAGCCACAGGCCGAGCGCGAGGTTGAGCGCCACGCCGATCAGCAGCAGCCAGAGAAGCAGGTCGTTGTTCATCGTGTCGTTCAGCGCTGGCCCGCCACTTCGGGGTTGAGCGGGGTGAGGGTCTTGCCCTGGGTGAGGTAGGCGATGACGTTGTCAGCCGCCAGGTGGGCCATGGCCTTTCGCGTGGTGATGGTGGCGCTGGCGATGTGCGGCGTGAGCACGATGTTGGGCACGGTGAGCAGGTCGGGGTGCACCTTGGGCTCGCCCTCGTACACGTCCAGCCCTGCGGCAGCGATGCGCTTTTCTCGCAGCGCCACGGCCAGCGCCGCGTCGTCCACGATGCCACCGCGCGCGATGTTGACCAGCGTCGCCGTGGGCTTCATCTGCGCGATCTCGGCCGCGCCGATGGCGTGGTGCGACTCGGCGCTGTAGGGCAGCACAAGGATGAGGTGGTCGGCCGTCCTGAGCAGCTCCTCCTTGCTCACGTAGCGGGCCTTGCATTCGCCCTCCGTCGCGGCATCGAGCCGCGACCGGTTGTGGTAGATCACCTTCATGCCAAAGCCGTGCGCGCCCCGGCGCGCGATGGCCTGGCCGATGCGGCCCATGCCGAGGATGCCCAGCGTGCTGCCGTGCACCTCGGCGCCGGCGAACATGTCCAGGGCCCAGCGGTTCCACAGGCCGGCGCGCAGGAAATGCTCGCTCTCCGTGAGGCGGCGGGCCGTGGCCAGCAGCAGGGCGAAGCCGAAATCGGCGGTGGTCTCGGTCAGCACGTCGGGCGTGTTGCTGGCCAGCACACCGGCGGCGGTGATGGCCGGCAGGTCGAAATTGTTGTAGCCCACGGCGATGTTGGCCACGATCTTCAACCCGGGGCAGGCCGCGATGAGGGCCGCGTCCACGCGCTCGCTGCCGGTGGTGATCACACCCACCTTGCCCTGCAGGCGTTCGATCAGCTGTGCGGGCGCCAGCGGTGCGTCGTCCTCGTTGGTGTCCACATCGAAGTGCTGCCGCAGTTTGTCCACCACTTCGGGGAACACCTGGCGGGCAACAAGGATGGCGGGGCGGGTGGTCATGGCGGGAGATTCCTTTAAGAGGTCAGACAAACCAGATCCAGGTGATCAGTGCGAACAGCGGCACCAGGATGCCGACCGACCAGAGCATGTAGCCAAAGAAGCTTGGCATGCGGATGCCACGGTCTTCGGCGATCGCCTTGACCATGAGATTGGGCGCATTGCCGATGTAGGTGTTGGCACCCATGAACACCGCGCCGGCGGAGATGGCCACCAGCGTGGGCGCCATGGCGGTCATCAGCACCTGTGGATCGCCGCCGGCGGTGTTGAAGAACACCAGGTAGGTGGGTGCGTTGTCGAGAAAGGAACTCAGCGCGCCCGTGGCCCAGAAATACATGGCCGGGTTCGGCGAGCCGTCGGCGTTCGTCACCGCCTTGACCACGGCGCCGAACGGGCCGTCCACCCCGGCCTTGAGCATGGCGATCACCGGAATGATCGTGAGGAAGATCGCGGCGAACAGCTTGGCCACCTCCTGCATCGGCCCCCAGGCGAACTGGTTGCTCTCGTGCACGCTGGAGGGCGTGAGCTTGAGCGAGATGAGGGTGACCGCGATCAGCCCGAGGTCGCGCAGCAGGCCTGGCAGGCCGACCTCGGTACCGGCGACGTTGAACGCCACCGATGACTTCCACAAGCCGCTCATGAGCACGAGCGCCACCACCACGCCCAGCAGCGCGAAGTTGAAGCCGCCGTCGAAGCCCAGGCGCGCGGTGTCGGGCGTCGGGTCCTGCGGCTGGACCTCCTCGCGGCGGTGGTAGTACCACCAGTCGATGGCGTAGAAGATCACCAGCAACGCACCGATGAGCGCCAGGGTCTCCATCCACAGGTGCGACATGGTCCAGAAGAAATCCACGCCCTTGAGGAAGCCCAGGAACAGAGGGGGGTCACCCAGCGGCGTGAGCGAGCCGCCCGCGTTGGAAACGATGAAGATGAAGAAGACCACCACGTGCACCTGGTGCTTGCGGTTGTCGTTGGCACGGATCAGGGGCCGGATCAGCAGCATCGATGCGCCAGTGGTGCCCATGAAGCTGGCAAGCACCGCGCCCACGGCCAGCAGGCCGGTGTTCAGGCCGGGGCTGCCATGCAGGTTGCCCCGCACGAAGATGCCACCGGCCACCGTGAACAGCGCGGTGAGCAGCACGATGAAGGGGATGTACTCGGCAAGCAAGGCATGCACGACGCTGGCGCCGGCCAGCCCCGGGCCCATCACGATGGCGAACGGCACGAGAAAGGCCAGCGCCCAGGCCGCCGACACCTTGCCGAAATGGTGGTGCCAGAAAGCCGGTGCCAGCAAGGGCACCAGGGCAATGGAGAGCAGGACGCCCGCGAACGGAACGCCCCACCACACCGACAGTTGGCTGCCGTCGATGTCTGCGGCCCGGGCCAGTCCGGGCAGCAAGGTGGCCGCCAGGCACAGCCGGCGCAGGGTGGGTGATGTCATGTCGTCTCCGAAGCGCCTTCGCTGGGCGCGGTAGGGCGCCCGCGAGGGCGCCGGCATGCCGTCAGACGGCCAGCAGATCCACCTCGAACAGCAAGGTGGCGTTGGGCGGGATCACGCCGCCCGCGCCGCGCGAGCCGTAGCCGAGCGCGGCAGGGATCACCAGGCGGCGGGTGCCGCCCACGGCCATGCCTTGCACGCCTTCGTCCCAGCCCTTGATGACATGGCCCGCGCCCAGCGGAAATTCGAACGGCTGTCCGCGGTCCTTGCTCGAATCGAACTTGGAGCCTTGCACACCATCGTTGTAGAGCCAGCCGGTGTAGTGCACCTGCACGGGACGGCCGGCCTGGGCCACTTCGCCGTTGCCGACCACGGTGTCTTCGTACTGCAGGCCGCTGGGGGTGGTGATCATGTTGTGTCCTTTGGAATGAAAAGTGGAACCGGCGATTATTCCAGCCAGTGGGTGAAGCTCTCGACCGATTCGCGCGGCGTGTGAAAGCTGTTGACCAGGTGGCTGGGGTCGGCGTAGCCCAGGGCCATGCCGCACACCAGCATTTCGTTGTCGCCGGCCCCGATGTGCGGCAGGATGATCTTGGCAAAGCCGTTCCACGCCGCCTGCGGACAGGTGTGCAGGCCGTGGCCGCGCGCGGCGATCATGAGCGTCTGCAGAAACATGCCGTAGTCCACCAGCGAGCCCCGGCCCATGATGCGGTCCACGGTGAACATCAGGCCCACAGGCGCATCGAACAGGCGGAAGTTGCGCTGGTGCTGCGCGTGCATCTTGTCCTTGTCGCCCTTGGTGATGCCGAGAAGGCCATACAGGCCCCAGCCGTTTTCGCGGCGCCGGTCGATGTAGGGACTGACCCATTTCTCAGGGTAATAGTCGTATTCCTCGACGTACTCGGCCGCCAGGGCCGGGTCGGCGCGCAGCGCGTCATGCGCGGCGCAGACCTTCTCCACCAGGCTGTCGCGGCTGGCACCCTGCAGCACATAGACCTTCCAGGGCTGTGTGTTGGTGCCCGAGGGCGAGCGGCTGGCCAGCCGCAGCAGATGCTCGATGGTGTCGCGTGGCACCGGGTCGGGCAGAAAGGCCCGGACGGACATGCGGCTGTTGATGGCGGCGTCGACGCTGGCGGCATCGATCAGGGGCGACGCAGGGTTCTGGCTCATCGCAGGGTCTCCAGGGTCTTCTTGAGGATGTCGGGCAGCGGGACCGGCCGGCGGGTTTCGCGGTTCACGTACACATGGACGAAATGCCCGCACGCCGCAGCGGTGTCGTCTCCGTCGGCGAACAGGCCCACTTCATAGCGCACGCTGGAGCTGCCCAGGTGCGCCACGCGCAGGCCGGCCCAGACGGTCTGGGGAAACGCCAGCGGCGCAAAGTAATTGCACTGGGTTTCGATCACCAGGCCGATCACCTCGCCGCCGTGGATGTCGAGCGCGCCCTGCTCGATCAGGTGCGCATTGACCGCCGTGTCGAACCAGCTGTAGTACACCACGTTGTTCACATGGCCATAGATGTCGTTGTCGCTCCAGCGCGTACCGATGGGACGGAACACCCGGTAGGCGCTGCGCGGCAAGGCTTGGGGACGTGGGGGCGGGCTGCTGGCGGTGCTCATGCCGGGGCATTGTGCCAGTGGGTTGATCCGGCAACCGCCGTCGACGCCGCCGTCAGCGCACGCCAACGCTGCCGGTACTGCAGCGCGGTGCGGTAGGTGTTGACCTGCACCTGCACCGTGGCCTCCAGGTCGTGGCCGTAACCACCGCCCATGGCCAGGGCCAGCGGCAGGCGCTTCTGCCAGGCCCAGTCCATCACCCGGCGGTCGCGCGCCTCCAGGCCATCGAAGCTGAGCTTGAGGCGCCCGAGCCGGTCGCCCTCGTGGGGGTCCGCGCCGGCCAGGTACAGCACCAGGCCCGGGTCGAAGCGCCGCTCGAGCTCGCCCAGCGCCCGCTCCAGCGCCTCCATGTAGGTGTCGTCGTCGCAGCCATCGGGCAACTCGACGTCGAGATCGCTGGGCTCTTTGCGGAACGGGAAGTTTTTGGCGCCGTGCAACGAGAGGGTGAACACCGAGGCGTCGTTGGCGAAGATGGACGCCGTGCCGTTGCCCTGGTGCACATCGAGGTCAATGATCGCAACCTGCAGCGGCCCCCGCGCACGGTTCAGGCGCGCGTGCTCGGCCTGCATCAGGCGGGCCGCCACCGCGAAGTCGTTGAACACGCAAAAGCCACTGCCTTTGTCCGCATAGGCGTGGTGCGTGCCACCCGCCAGATTGGCCGCCAGCCCGGCGCCACTCATCGCACTGCGGCAGGCCTGCAAGGTGGCGCCCACCGAGCGGCGCGCCCGTTCGGCCATGGCCGGGCTCCAGGGAAAGCCGATCTCGCGCTGCGCCGCCGGGCTCAGGCCGCCGCTGGCCACCGCCTCGATGTACCCCGGCGTGTGCACCAGGGCCAGCTCACCGCTGCTGGCGGGCAAGGCCTCGCCCATCTGCACCTCGGGCATCTCGGCCTGCAGCCGTTCGCGCAGCCGCGCGTACTTGCCCATGGGAAAGCGGTGCCCGCTGGGCAGCGGCAGGACAAAGTGATCGGCGTAGTAGGCGTGCACAGGGCGCGGGCGGGGCAAAGGGATGGGGTCAGGCCGGCCCATTGTGGTCGCAGCTGGAAGCCACAGTGCCGCCACCGTGTTTTAGAAGGCCGCATCTAGAATGCTGCAGCGCAACAAAAAGTGCTTGCAGCGACGCGGCATCTCTCTATAATTCGGGTCATGTTGCAGCGCAGCAAAGCGAACGAAAACAACAGCGTCCCGACAGCGCGGTGTTCTCAGCAGCCTTCAACTAAGCCCTTGTTTTACAAAGTTTAGGAGTATGAATATGTTGACCGCTGAACAAATCGTTGCCGCCCAGAAAGCCAACATCGAAACCCTTTTCGGCCTGACCCAGAAAGCCTTCGAAGGCATGGAAAAGCTGGTCGATCTGAACGTGCAAGCCACCAAGGCTGCCCTGTCCGAATCCGCCAACAGCGCCCAGGCCCTGCTGAGCGTGAAGGACGCACAGGAACTGCTGTCCCTGCAAGCCAACCTGATGCAGCCCCTGGCCGAGAAGACCGTGGCCTACAGCCGCCACCTGTACGACATCGCCGCCGGCACCGGCGCCGAGTTCGGCAAGGCCGCTGAAGCCCAAGCCAGCGACACCCAGAAGAAATTCCTGGCTGTCGTGGACAACGCGGCCAAGAACGCGCCCGCCGGCTCCGAAACCGCCGTGGCCGTGATGAAGAGCGCCGTGTCCGCCGCCAACAACGCGATGGAATCGGTCCAGAAGGCCGTCAAGCAAGCCACCGAAATGGCCGAAGCCAACTTCAACACCGTGACCGCCTCGGCCGTGAACGCGACCAAGACGGCCGCCAAGAAGCGCTAAGCAGCACAGCACCGCGATCGTGCCGTTGATCGGGCCGCTTGACACGCGTCAAAAAGGCCCCTCTAGTATCAAGTCACGGCGCGCTACCTCCTAAAGGCAGCGCCTGAATCTCAGGTCTGTTTTTCTGGTTGTCTCCTCGGGTCCTTTTCGAAATTCGATTTCATCGGACCCCTTAAGCCCTCACTGCAAAGTGAGGGCTTTTTTTATGGCCGGCTGACCGGCAGGCGCCGGGCAAGCTGGGTGCGCAGCTGCGGCAAGGCCGCCTGCATGGCGGCGCGGCCCGCTTCGATGGCGCGCAGCCGCGCCGTGAAGTCTGCGCTGCCCACGCCCACCAGCGCCGGGCGCAGCACCACGTCGGCGCCGGCCAGTTCGTGGCGGTTGATGCTCTGCCCCATGATGGCAAAGGTCTGCAACAGCACCTGCACGCTGCCGACCGCCGAATTGCCTTCTGGCGCGCTCGAGATGTCCACCGCCAGCACCACCTCGGCCCCCATGTCGCGGGCGTACCGCACCGGCACCGGCGCCACCAGGCCGCCGTCCACGTAGTCGCGGCCGCTGATGTTCACCGGCGCGAACACGCCAGGCACGGCGCTCGATGCGCGCACGGCCTGGGCGGCATCGCCGCGGCGAAACAGCACACCCTGCCCGGTCGCCAGGTCGGTGGCCAGCACACCCAGGGGAATGCTCATGTTTTCCAGCAGCTTGCCGCCCACGGCCTGGCGCACGTAGCGCGTGAGCGCCTCGCCGCGCAGCATGCCCCGGCCCAGGATGGGCAGGGACCAGTCGGTCAGCGTGGCTTCTTCCATGCTGAGGGCCGCGGCCTCCAGCTCGGCGGCGGTCTTGCCGCTGGCGTACATGGCGGCCACCATGCTGCCGGCGGAGGTGCCCACCACCAGGTCGGGCCGGATGCCGTTCTGCTCCAGCACCTGGATCACGCCCACATGCGCGAAGCCGCGCGCCGCCCCTCCACCGAGTGCCAGCCCCAGGCGGGGCGCACGCGAAGGTGTTTCAGGGACGGTGGGAACCACCGCCACCGGAGGCGTCTGCGGCTGCACGGGGGGGCCGCTGGAGCAGCCCGCCACCAGCAGCACGGCGGCCAGAACCCAGGCCGTTCGACATAAGCTTTTGTTAAGAACCATTCTCGTTTGTGTTAGCATCGCCAGCGGCATTATCCCCGCTCACGCCGACCCGCTTGGCGGGGCAGAACACCTCCCCCTCGCCCGCTCCAACCCCTTCAAGGACCGCGTCATGACCCGATTCCCCCAACTCGCCATGATGGCCATTGCCGCAGCCGCCGTGCTGGGCACACACACCCCGATCCAGGCCCAGGACAAGGTGCTCAACCTGTATTCCGCCCGTCACTACCAGACCGACGAGGCCATGTACGAGACCTTCACCAAGACCACCGGCATCAAGATCAACCGCGTGGACGCGGACGACGCCGGCATCATCGCGCGCCTGCGCGCCGAGGGTGCGGCCTCCCCCGCCGACGTGATCATGCTGGTGGACGCTGCCCGCCTGGCCGTGGCCGACACCCAGGGTCTGTTCCAGCCCATCAAGTCGGCCAAGCTCGACGCGGCCATTCCCGCCAACCTGCGCGCCACCGCCACCGCCGACGGCGTGACCTGGACCGGCTTTTCCACCCGGGCCCGTGTGATCGTGTACGACCCCGCCCGCGTGAAGGCCGAAGACGTGGCCACCTACGAGCAGCTCGCCGACCCCAAGCTCAAGGGCCTGGTGTGCACGCGCTCGGGCTCGCACCCCTACAACCTGTCGCTGTTCTCCACCATCGTCGAGCACCTGGGCGACCAGAAGGGCGAGGCCTGGCTCAAGGGCGTGGTGGCCAACATGGCGCGCGCGCCCAAGGGCGGTGACACGGACCAGATCAAGGGCGTGGCCTCGGGCGAATGCGGCGTGGCCTTGACCAACACCTACTACGTGGCGCGGCTGATCAAGTCCGACAAGGCCGAAGACAAGGCCGTGATGAGCAAGGTCAAGGTGATGTTCCCCAACCAGGCCACCAGCGGCACCCACGTCAACATCGCGGGCGCCGGCGTGGCCAAGCACGCCAAGAACCGCGACAACGCGATCGCCTTCATGGAGTTCCTGGCCAGCCCCTTCGCCCAGGACTACTTTGCCAACGGCAACAACGAGTTCCCCACCGTCAGGGGCCTGAAGGTCGACAACCCCGCCATCCAGGCCATGGGCGGCGACCGCTTCAAGGCCGAGACCGTGCCGCTGGGCGTGGTCGCCAAGAACATGACCAAGGTGCAGCAGATGCTGGACCGCGTGGGCTACAAGTAAGAACACCCCCGCCGCGCTTCGCGCGCGCCCCTCGAGGGAGCAACATCGGCGGACCGGCGAAGCCGGCGCCGCGATGTTCTGGACTTGAGGCGCCTGGGCGAAAGAAAAAGCCCCCGTGTGAATGCATGGAGGCTTTTTCTTTTTTGGGGCGGTCAGTACACCTGCGGAACGTGGATCTCGCCAGGCACCTGGTGGCGCCGGTAGCCTTCGTGGCGCACGCGCTCGGGCAGCGTGATCGTGGCACGCTCCACCTCGCCGTAGGGCATCTGCCGCAACAGGTGGTGGATGCAGTTCAGGCGGGCCTTCTTCTTGTCGTCCGCCTGCACGACCCACCAGGGCGATTCGGGGATGTGGGTGCGCTCCAGCATCACTTCCTTGGCCTGGGTATAGAGCTCCCAGCGGCGCCGGCTCTCCAGGTCCATCGGACTGAGCTTCCACTGCTTGAGCGGATCGTGGATGCGCCCCAGGAAGCGCAGGTGCTGCTCTTCGTCCGAGATCGAAAACCAGTACTTGATGAGCTGGATGCCTGAGCGCACCAGCATCTTCTCGAATTCCGGCACCGAGCGGAAGAACTCCTCGTACTGCTCGTCGGTGCAGAAGCCCATGACGCGCTCGACGCCGGCGCGGTTGTACCAGCTGCGGTCGAACAGCACCATCTCGCCCGCCGCAGGCAGGTGCGCGGCGTAGCGCTGGAAATACCACTGCGTGCGCTCGCGGTCGTTGGGCGCGGGCAGCGCGGCCACGCGGCACACGCGCGGGTTCAGGCGCTGGGTGATGCGCTTGATCGCCCCGCCCTTGCCGGCCGCATCGCGGCCCTCGAACACGATCACCACCTTGTGGCCGGTGGCGACCACCCAGTCCTGCAACTTCACCAGCTCGGCCTGGAGTTTGAACAGCTCGCGAAAGTAGGTGCGCCGCGCTTCCTTCTGGCGGGCCGCTTCGTCGGCGTCCTGGGACGGGTCCAGCACACGGTCTTCCAGCTCCATCTCCAGCTCTTCGTCGTAACCGTCCATGAGGTCGGTGTGGATGCGGCGCATCAGCTCGTCCTGGCTGTCAAACATGTGGGCTCCATGGTGGAAACAAAGCGCCCAGCCTAGGGCGCCGCCGTGACAAGGGCATGACACGGCCATGTCGCATAATCCGGGTCGAATTGACGTTTACGTCAACGTCACATCCCCTCTCATCACACAGGAGCACACCCATGGACATTCAAGGCAAGGTATTCATCGTCACCGGCGGCGCATCGGGCCTGGGCGAAGGCACGGCGCGCATGCTGGCGGCCAACGGCGGCAAGGTCGTGATCGCCGACATGCAGGCCGACAAGGGCGAGGCCGTGGCCAGGGACATCGGCGGTGCCTTCGTGAAATGCGACGTGAGCAGCGAGGCCGATGGACAGGCGGTGGTGGCCAAGGCCCTGTCCCTGGGCAAGCTCATGGGCCTGGTGAACTGCGCGGGCATTGCGCCGGCCGAAAAGACCGTGGGCAAGAACGGCGCGCACAACCTGGGCGTGTACACCAAGACCATCATGGTCAACCTGGTGGGCAGTTTCAACATGATCCGCCTGGCCGCCGAGGCCATGTGCAAGAACAAGCCCGAAGCCACGGGCGAACGCGGCGTGATGATCTCCACCGCCAGCGTGGCGGCCTACGACGGCCAGATCGGCCAGGCGGCCTACGCGGCGTCCAAAGGCGGTGTGGTCGGCATGACGCTGCCGATCGCCCGCGACCTGGCGCGCAACGGCATCCGCAACATGACCATCGCGCCCGGCATCTTCGGCACGCCCATGCTCTTTGGCATGCCCAAGGAAGTGCAGGATGCGCTCGCCGCGGGCGTGCCGTTCCCCAGCCGCCTGGGCACCCCCGAGGACTACGCCAAGCTGGCCAAACACATCTTCGAGAATGACATGCTCAACGGCGAAGTGATCCGCCTGGACGGCGCGATCCGCCTCGCGCCCAAGTAATCGGCCCCCCGGCGCGGAAACGGCTTCTTACGCATCCGTGGACCGCTGGTGGCGGTCCACGGCCGTTTCCGGGTTACGGTTGCAGGCTCCCGCCACCGATCCACAAGGAGCCATGCCCATGAAACGCCTTGCCGGCCTCATCGCCTCGCTCGCCCTGCTGAGCGCTTGCGGCACCCCATCCTCCCCGCCCCCGTCCTCCTCCATCGCGCAGCCCGAGGGCGCCTCGGGCCTCACGACCAAGCCCGGCTGGGCGTTCCCGCGCCAGGCCGTGGCCGCGGCCAACCCGCTGGCCACCGAGGCCGGTGCGCGCATCCTGCGCGCCGGCGGCAGTGCGGTGGATGCCGCCATCGCCGTGCAGATGGTGCTCACGCTGGTGGAGCCGCAGTCCAGCGGCATCGGCGGTGGCGCCTTCCTGCTGCACCACGACGGGCGCCGCGTCCAGGCCTTCGATGGCCGCGAGACGGCGCCCGCCGGGGCCAATGAGCAACTCCTCCTCGACGAACAGGGCAAGCCCCTGCCCTTCATGGCGGCCGTGGCCAGCGGCCGCTCGGTGGGCACGCCAGGCGCGGTGGCGATGCTCGCGCAAGCGCACCGGCAGCACGGCAAGCTGCCCTGGGCGCGCCTGTTCGAGCCCGCCATCGCGCTGGCCGACCAGGGCTTTGCCGTCAGCCCGCGCCTGCACACCCTGCTGATGGCCGAAACCGCGTTGAAAAGCGACCCGGTGGCGGCGGCCTACTTCTACCGGCCCGACGGCCAGCCTCACCCCGTGGGCCACATGCTGCGCAACCCGGAACTGGCGCAGGTGCTCAGGAACATCGCGGCCCAGGGCCCCATTGCCTTGCACGAAGGGCCGGTGGCCCAGGCCATCGTGAACAAGGTGCGGCAACACCCGGTGCGCCCGGGCAGCCTCGCCCTGGACGACCTCAAGCGTTACCAGCCGCGCGAGCGCGAGGCCCTGTGCCACGACCACACGGCGGGACAGCGCGCCCTTCGCATCTGCGGCTTTCCGCCACCCAGCTCGGGCGCCATCGCGGTCGGCCAGGTCCTCGGCCTGCTCGCGCGCACGCCACAGGCCCAGGCGCCCCTGACAACGCCCGCGATGGGCACCGCCCTGCCCTCGGCCGACTGGCTGCACAGCTACACGGAAGCATCGCGGCTGGCGTTCGCCGACCGCGCCCAGTACGTGGCCGACCCCGACTTCGTCGCCGCCCCCGGTGGCCGCTGGAGCAGCCTGCTCGATGCGCGCTACCTGGACGAGCGCGCCCGCCTCATCAGCCCCGGCGCGCGCATGCCGCAGGCACCCGCTGGCGTGCCCGGCGGCGTGCAGGTCGGCTGGGCGCCCATGCCCGAGCAGCCCGAGTACGGCACCAGCCACATCAGCATCGTGGACGCCTACGGCAACGCCCTGGCCATGACGACCACCATCGAGGCCGTGTTCGGCTCGCGGCTCATGGTCACCACCGACCCGAGCCGCCCAGGCGGCTTCCTGCTCAACAACGAACTCACCGACTTCAGCTTCGCGCCCCGCAACGCCCAGGGCCAGCCCATCGCCAACCGCGTCGAACCGGGCAAGCGCCCGCGCTCCTCCATGTCGCCCACGCTGGTGTTCGACAAGGCCAGCGGTGCGCTGCTGATGAGCGCGGGCAGCCCGGGTGGCGCCCTCATCATCCACTTCACCGCCAAGACGCTGCACGGGGCGCTGCAATGGGGTCTGTCGCCGCAGGACGCGATCAACCTGCCCAACTTCGGCACCACCGGCGGGCCCCTGCTGCTCGAGCAGAAACGCTTCCCCGTCGCCACCGTCGAGGCCCTGCGCCAGCGCGGCCACACCGTGGAGGAAGGGGACATGACCAGCGGCCTGCAGGCCCTGATGCGAGGTTCCCGGCGCGGCCAGCCGGTGTGGCTGGGCGGTGCGGACCCGCGCCGCGAGGGCATCGTCGCGGGGGACTGAGGCGGCGGGGTGCATCGGTCAGAATACCCCGGTGGCGATCCCCCAGACCTTCATCCAGGAACTGCTCAACCGCGTGGACGTGGTCGACGTGGTGGGCCGCTACGTGCAGCTCAAGAAGGGCGGCGCCAACCTGATGGGCCTGTGCCCGTTCCACGGGGAAAAATCGCCCTCGTTCAGCGTCAGCCCGAGCAAGCAGTTCTACCACTGCTTCGGCTGCGGGGCCAACGGCAACGCCATCGGCTTCCTGATGGAACACGCCGGCATGAGCTTCATCGAGGCGGTGAAAGACCTCGCCCAGCAAGCGGGCATGCAAGTGCCGGAAGACGAGGCCTCGCCGCAGGACCGCGAGCGCGCCGCACAGCAGCGCCAGAAGCAGGCCACGCTCACCGACGTGCTCGAGAAGGCCGCGCAGGCCTATGCCAAACAGCTCAAGGTCTCGCCACGCGCCATCGACTACCTCAAGGGCCGCGGCCTCTCGGGCCAGATCGCCAAGACCTTCGGCCTGGGCTACGCGCCCGAGGGCTGGCGCGCCCTGGCCAGCGTGTTCCCCGACTACCAGGCGCCGCTGCTGGTCGAGTCGGGCATGGTGATCGAACACGAGGACGAAAAAGGCGCCGATGGCCAGGCCAAGCGCTACGACCGCTTTCGTGACCGGATCATGTTCCCGATCCGCAACGTCAAGGGCGAGTGCATCGGCTTTGGCGGGCGCGTGCTCGACAAGGGCGAGCCCAAGTACCTCAACTCGCCCGAAACCCCGGTGTTCAGCAAGGGCCGCGAGCTCTACGGCCTCTTCGAGGGCCGCACCGCCATCCGCGTGGCCGGTTACGCCCTGGTCACCGAAGGCTACATGGACGTGGTCGCGCTGGCCCAGCTGGGCTTTGCCAATGCTGTGGCCACGCTGGGCACGGCCTGCACGCCCGACCACGTGCAAAAGCTGTTTCGCTTCACCGATTCCGTGGTGTTCAGCTTCGACGGCGACGCCGCCGGGCGGCGCGCGGCGCGCAAGGCGCTCGACGCCGCCCTGCCCCTGGCCACCGACACGCGCAGCGTCAAATTCCTGTTCCTGCCCGCCGAGCACGACCCGGACAGCTTCATCCGCGCCAACGGCGAAGCCGCTTTCGCGCAGTGCGTCAAGGAAGCCGTGCCGCTCTCGCGCTTCCTGGTCGAATCCGCCGGGGCCGACTGCGACCTCGGCACGGCCGAGGGCCGCGCGCGCATGGCCAGCCAGGCGCGACCGCTCTGGAGCGCCTTGCCCGATGGCGCGCTCAAGCGCCAGCTGATCGGCCAGCTGGCCGCCAGCATCGGCA
>NZ_JAHCKK010000079.1 GCF_026125825.1 Hydrogenophaga sp.
TCCTACCAAAGATCTAGGGACTTAGCCGCAAGGCTAAGTCCCTTTTTCTTTGCACCTCAGAATCGGGCACCGAGAGTCCGAAGCGCAAGAGCGCTGCGGTTTCCCCGTCGGGCGTCACGGCGATGTGGAGGTCTCCGCGAAGGCTTCGCATGGCGCGTTGACAGAACAGCAGGCCCATGGCGGCACTGCCCGAGGCCTGCGCGCGGCTGGCCGTCAGTGCCTGCAGCACGTCGACGGAGGGGTGCTTGCCGTTGTGCGAGATGGAAATGCCGGGCTCGCCTTGTTGCTCGCCCACGGTGATTCGCAAGTGGGGCCTTGCCGTGCCTTGCAAGGCGTTCAAAGCCGTTCGCATCAGCGTGAAGAACACCATAGGCAACAACGCCGCCTTTGCAGGGAGCGGAAAATCGCGCTCGATGTCGACCGACACCCAGCCGCTTTCGCCACCCGTGAAGGGATGGCTTGCCAGCAACGCGCGTATCCGTTCGGCGGCCGAACCCAGGGCGACCTCTCGATGGGTGCATGTGTTCTTCGCCGTTTCCGCTGCCCACGACATCAAGGACTGGCAATGCCGTGCGCTTCGTTCGCTCGCCTCCAGCGCCTGTTTCACGGCGCTGGTGGGGGCGGGTGCGTCGGCAAAGGCGCCCAGGCGATGGTTGAGCGCATGGGCATAGCCCTGGATCAGAGACAAAGGCGTGTTGATTTCGTGGGCCAGGAAGGCGAGTGCCTCGGGCAAGGTCGCGCCGCCGTTCTCCCCTCGTAACAGTTCCCGTCGCCGTCTGGCATACAGGCCCATCGCATCGCGGATGTGGAGGCCTGTCGAATGGGGATCCAGCGGCTTTTCCAGCACTCGGAACACCGGCGCTTCATTGATCGCGGCGTAGTCGGCTTGCGGATCGCACCGGTCGGTGATCAGCATGCGGACCAGCTGACCATGGCGCGCCTGATCTTCATGCGAAAGCGCGGATGCCATGCGCCGCAGCATGTGTTGGTTGGCGGCAATCACCGCCAGCTCGATGCCCGGTGTGCGCAGGTAGTCCATGGCCTCGTCTTCGTCGCACTCGACACGAACAGTCCATTGCTGCGCCTGCACAGCGGTGATGACGTTAGCAGGCAGTGGCGCCCGATCCACCCACAGGATTGGCGGATGCTGGCAGCGTGGGGTGTTCATGGCTCAGTCCTCCGAGGGGAGCACGTCAAATCCCGTGTCGAAGCGCAAAGGAACCTGAGGGTGCTGGTGGATGAACTCATGCACGGAGCCCTTGCGGGAGTTCTTGGCGTGATACATCGCGCGGTCCGCCAACTCGAGCAGGGCCTTGCTGGAGCGGCCGTGCAATGGGGCGTATGCGATGCCGATGGAGGTGCTGATGACCAGCTGATGGCGCTCGTCGGGTTGCCACGGTGCGCCCATCAACTCGCTGATGCGGGTGGCGATGCGCCTGGCGTGGTCGCACTCGGTGATCTGCACGAGGATCACGAATTCGTCGCCGCCGATGCGCGCGACAAGCGGCTCGGTGCTTGCCGGGTGGTTGCTCCCATCTGGCGTGTGTCGCACGGCGACCCCGAGGCGGCGTGCCACTTCGCACAGGCAAAGGTCGCCGATGTGATGGCCCAGGGTGTCATTGATGTGTTTGAGGTCAGGCGGTCCCGCCGCACAGGAAAGGACGCGCCCCGTTCTCCGGCGAGTGAGCCCAGCCACGAGGCCATGATGGACGCGGTGCTCAGTCGTTCCTGGCTCGGTTGCAGCCCCAGCACCATGGGCACTTCGACTCGGCCAGCGCTCCGTCGATCGAACCACGGCGCCGGAAACAAGGCCAGCTCGTCCTCCAGGGCGAGTGGCCGGATGGTGAGCTCGAAGCCCGTCGCATCCACATCCACATCGGCCCACAGGCTGCTGTGCAACGGGTCTTCGCACGCCAGCGTGTAGTGCCCCACCAGGCGCAGGCTGAGCCAGTTGTCGTCCACAAACAGGCGCGGGTCGAGTTCGATGCGCCGCTCGATGCGCTCGCCCGCGTGGTCCGCCCGCAGGGGAATCACCGACAACAGCTTGTCATTGAGGCGGACCTGAAGGTGGGACAGGTTGGGCAGAAGGGCCGGCGAGGGGGTGACGGCCAGATTCAGGTGCGCGCGCACCACCATCTCGTCCAGCCGCACGCCAAGGTGAATGCGTTGCTCGCCGTGTGCCCCCTTCAGCGCCAGCTGGTTGCCTGCGAGCTGCCGCAGAGGCAAATTCACGGAGCGAACGGCGTCCGTGTTCTGAGATGGTGACGAAGCAGGCAGGGCCCAGACAGGGCCGGGCAGGACGGCCCTGATGCAGAAGAGCACGAGAGCCAGGCAGCGCAAGCTGCGGGCGAAAGTGGAGACGGGGAAGAAGCGAAAAAACGAAGGGGATGCAGGAAGAAGGAGGAGGGGCACTGGACGCTGGGGCATGGGCGAATGGCTGCGAACCATATCGCAGGCCATGCACACAGCACCTGCTGGAGAATGAAGCGTTCCTGTTCGGGATTCAGGTGCTGTTTTTCAAGGCCCAAGTGCGATATTGAGCCGTCCGGCCGGAATATCCGAACCCCATGCCCAGCACAGGCATGCCCTGGCTTTCCCCGCCTGCCGCGGCAGGCGGAAGAGGCTTACTTCTTCTTGAAGAAGCCGTAAACCACGAGCAGGAGGATCGCGCCGATGACGGAGGCCATGAAGCCCACCGGCTCGCCTTGCCGATAGAAGCCCAGGGCGGCGCCCAGGTAGCCGGCCACGAAGGCGCCAGCCACCCCGAGGATGGCGGTCATGATCCAGCCCATGCCGTCGTCGCCGGGCTTGAGCGCGCGGGCGATGAAGCCGGCAATGAGGCCGATGAAAAGCGTGCCGAGAATGGACAACATGTTGAAGGACCTTCCTGATGGGTGCGAGAACAGCCGGTGCTTCCGACGGGCGCTGACAGGATACCCCAATGACTCGCGCTCGGGGGCTGCGCGGCTGTCCCGCCGAGCTCAGGCGCCGGTTGCGGCCTCGATGGCTTCGTGCAGTTCAAGCCAGCGAGCCTCAAGGGCGTCGTTCTCTTCGTGCACAGCCTTGAGGCGGCGGCCGGATTCGGCCATGTCGGCCGGGCTCGCTGGCTGGCTCATGGCTGATTCCAGGCGCGTCTTCTCTTGCGCGAGCAGCGCCATGCGTTTCTCGGTCTGTTCCAGCTCCTTTTTCAAGGGCTTGGTCTTTTCGGCCAATTGCTGGCGGCGCTGGGCGTCCTGGCGCTTCTGTTCTGGCGTCCGGTTGGCTTCAGGTGCCCTGGGTGCTGCCGGGGGGGCGGCAGCAGGCGCAGGCGAGGGGCTGCGGCTCTGTCCACGCTGCTCCTGGCGCTGGGCCTCGCGCGACTGCTTGGCCACGTCGAGCAGGTAGCGCTGGTAGTCGTCGAGATCGCCGTCGAAGGGCTCGATGCCGCCGCGTGAGACCAGCCAGAACTCGTCGCATACGGCGCGCAGCAGGGCGCGGTCGTGGCTGACCAGCATGACGGTGCCCTCGAACTCGTTGAGTGCGACCGACAGGGCCTCGCGGGTGGCCAGGTCCAGGTGGTTGGTGGGTTCGTCGAGCAGCAGCAGATTGGGGCGCTGCCAGACGATCATGCACAGCACCAGGCGGGCCTTCTCGCCGCCGCTCATGCTGCCCACGCTTTGCTTGACCTGGTCGCCGGTGAAGTTGAAGTTGCCCAGGAAGCTGCGCAGGTCTTGCTCGCGCGTGGGCTGGCCGCTGAGGCGACCTTGCGCGGTGCAGTCGCGCACCAGGCGGATCATGTGTTCCAGCGGGGTGTCCGCCGGCCGCAGCACGTCGAGCTCCTGCTGGGCGAAGTAGCCGATGTTGAGGCCCTTGCCCTCGGTGATCTGGCCGGCCAGTGCCTGGAGATCGCGCGCGATGGTCTTGACCACAGTGGACTTGCCCTGGCCGTTGGCGCCCAGGATGCCGATGCGCTGGCCTGCCAACACCGAGCGGCTGATGCCTCGCACGATGGCCACCGGCTCACCGCCTGCCTCGCGCGGCGGATAGCCAAAGGTGACGCCCTCCATCGCCAGCATGGGGTTGGGCAGGTTCTGAGGCTCGCTGAATTCAAAGTTGAAATCGGCCTCGGCCAGCACCGGCCCAATCTTCTCCATGCGCTCCAGAGCCTTGACGCGGCTTTGTGCCTGTTTGGCTTTGCTGGCCTTGGCCTTGAAGCGGTCGATGAACTTCTGCAGGTGCGCCATCTTTTCCTGCTGGCGTGCGTACGAGGTGGCCTGCAGTGCCATTTGCTCGGCCCGCATGTCCTCGAAGCGGCTGTAGTTGCCGCCGTAGCGGTTGAGCAGCGCGCGCTCGATGTGCACCGTGACGTTGGTGATGGCGTCGAGGAATTCGCGGTCGTGGCTGATCACGAGCAGGGTGCCGTCGTAGCGTTTGAGCCAGGCCTCAAGCCAGACCAGGGCGTCGAGGTCCAGGTGGTTGGTGGGTTCATCAAGCAGCAGCAGCTCGCTGGGGCACATCAGTGCGCGCGCAAGCTGCAGGCGCATGCGCCAGCCGCCGGAGAAGCTGTCGACCGGGCGCTCCAGCTCGTCGATGCGAAAACCCAGGCCGAGGATGAGGGCCTGTGCACGGGCCGGTGCATCGTGGGCGCCAGCGTCGTGCAACGCCATGTATGCGTGGGCCATGCGCTCGCCGTCACCACTGTCTTCGGCGGCGGTCACTTCTTCCTGTGCCTTCAGCAGCGTGGAGTCGCCTTCGATGACGAACTGCGTGGCCGACATGTCGGTCTCGGGCATGTCCTGCGCGACCTGCGCCATGCGCCAGTGCTGAGGCACGGAGAAGTCACCCTTGTCTTCATGCAAGGTGCCGTCGAGCAGGCGAAACAGGCTGGACTTGCCAGCCCCGTTGCGGCCCACCAGGCCGACTTTCTCTCCCGGGTTGATGGTGCAGGAGGCGCCATCGAGCAAGACCTTCGCCCCGCGGCGAAGGACAACATTCTTCAGAGTGATCATGGAGCGGGCGCCTGCGAGATGGGCAGCGCCAAAAGGGATTCAAGGGTGAGCAGCAGGACCTGGTCGTCGCCTGCGCTCGTTTCGAGCCAGATGGCTTCGAGTTGGGGAAAGGCCGCTTCGAAATGCTCGCGCTCGTTGCCGATTTCGAGCACCAGCACGCCACCGGGCTTGAGGCAGCGGCCTGCGTCGCGCAGCAAGGCGCGCACGAAGTCCATGCCGTCGCGGCTGCCGGCCGTGTTGCCATCGAGTGCCAGGCCGGGTTCGGCCCGGTATTCGGGTGGCAGCGCGGCCATGCTCTGCGCGCTGACGTAGGGGGGGTTGCACAGAATCAGGTCCCAGGGCCCACGGCAGGCCGCGAGCCCGTCGGACTCGACCAGCAGGATGCGGTGCTGCAGTCCATGGCGATCGACGTTGATGCGGGCGACCGCCAGGGCTTCGGGCGAGATGTCTGCGCCAGTGACGCGGACCTCGGGATAGGCCATCGCGGCCAGCACGGCGAGGCTGCCGTTGCCAGTGCAGAGGTCGAGCACGTCGCGGGACCGGTCGTCCAGCCAGGGGTCGATGGAACCCTCGGCCAGCAGTTCGGCGATGAAGCTGCGCGGCACGATGGCCCGTCGGTCCACGTAGAACGGCACACCTTGCAACCAGGCTTCGCCTGTGAGGTAGGCCGCGGGCTCGCGGGTGTCGACGCGCCGTTGGATCAGGGCCAGTGCCGCGGCCTGTTCTTCGGTCGTCACGCGGCGCCCGCCCAGGGCTTCGAGGTCGCTGTCCAGCGGCAGGCCCAGCTGCCAGAGGACCAGCCAGGCGGCCTCGTCCTGGGCGTTGGTGGTGCCATGGCCATACGCCAGCTGCGCGGCCTCCAGGCGCTGACGGGCTTGGGTCAGGAGTTCGTTCAGGTTCACGGTGGGCTCAAGCAGGCGCGCGGGCCTGGGCATCGAGATGCTCCAGCGTGCGGCGGTAGATGTTCTTGAGCGGTTCGATGTCGGCCAGGGCCACGTGCTCGTCGATCTTGTGGATGGTGGCGTTGGGCGGGCCCAGCTCGATCACCTGCGGGCAGACCTGCGCGATGAAGCGGCCATCGCTGGTGCCACCCGTGGTGGACAGCGTGGTGGCCACGCCGACCTCGTCGCGGATGGCCGCGCGCACCGCATCCACCAGCGTGCCTGGCGGAGTGAGGAACGGCCGCCCGCCCAGCGTCCAGTCGAGGTCGTAGTCGGCCCCGGGCTGCAGGCCGTGGCGCCTCAGCAGCTCAGCGAGGCGCTGCTGCAACCCTTCGGGCGTGGACTCGGTCGAGAAGCGGAAATTGAAATCCACCACCACCGTGCCCGGGATCACGTTGCTCGCGCCGGTACCGCCATGGATGTTGCTGATCTGCCAGCTTGTAGGCGGGAAGAACTCGTTGCCCTCATCCCATACGGTGGCCGCAAGTTCGGCCAGCACCGGGGCTGCCAGATGGATCGGGTTTTTCGCAAGATGGGGGTAGGCAATGTGGCCCTGGACGCCCTTGATGGTGAGCTTGCCGCTCATGGTTCCGCGCCGTCCGTTCTTGATCATGTCGCCGGTGCGCTCGACCGAGGTCGGTTCCCCCACGATGCACCAGTCCAGCCGTTCGCCGCGGCGTTTCAGGGTGTCGCAGACGACCACGGTGCCGTCGAGTGCCGGGCCTTCCTCATCGCTGGTGAGCAAGAAGGCCACGTCGATGGCGGGCACGGGGTTGGCTGCCACGAACTCCTCGCAAGCCACCACCATGGCTGCCAGCGAGGTCTTCATATCGGCCGCGCCGCGGCCGAACAGCTTGCCATCGCGGTGGCCGGGCACGAAAGGATCGCTGGCCCAGGCCGCCAGCGGGCCGGTGGGCACCACGTCGGTGTGCCCGGCGAACACCAGGGTCGGCCGCTGGCCCTGGCCCCGCCGGGCCCAGAGGTTGGTCACGCGAAAATCGGCAGGACCGCTCTCGATGGTTTCGCAAACGAACCCCAGATGCGCAAGCCGCGCACCGATCATCGCCTGGCAGCCCTCGTCGCGGGGTGTGACGGAGGGGCAGGCGATCAGGGCTTCGGCCAGGCGCAGGGTATCGGTCATCGGATCAGAATTTGACGTCGAGCGTGAACTCGGTGAAGGTGGCGCTGTCGCCCCCGTCTTCCTCGCTGGCCTGCGCCGCTTCGCTGGCCCGGGTGGCATTGAAGTCGTTCTGCAGGCGCCAGAGCAGGTTGTTGGGCGAATCGGCGTGGGCCAGGCCCTCGTTGCGGGCCACCAGACCATCGTTGATCAGGCGGGCCAGATCCTGCTCGAAGCTTTGTGAGCCTTCGGCCAGCGACTTTTCCATGGCTTCGCGCACACCCGAAAAGTCGGCTTTCTGGATCAGATCGGCGATGAGCGAGGTGTTGAGCATCACCTCCATCGCCGGCACGCGCCCGCCGGTGTGCGTGCGCAGCAGGCGCTGCGAGACGACGGCGCGCAGCGCGGCGGCCAGGTCGCCCAGCATCGTCGGGCGAACCTCGACCGGATAAAAACTCAGGATGCGGTTGAGCGCCTGGTAGCTGTTGCTGGCGTGCAGCGTGGCCAGGCACAGGTGGCCCGACTGCGCGTAGGAGATGGCGGCCGACATGGTCTCGCGGTCGCGGATCTCGCCGATCAGGATCACGTCCGGCGCCTGGCGCAAGGCATTCTTCAGGGCCACCTGGAGCGAGGCGGTGTCGGGCCCGATCTCGCGCTGGTTCACGACCGACTTCTTGTTGCGGTAAACGTACTCGATGGGATCTTCGATGGTGAGGATGTGCCCGGTGGCGCGCTCATTGCGGTGGTCGATCATGGCGGCGAGCGTGGTGCTCTTGCCCGCGCCGGTGGCGCCGACCATGAGCATCAGCCCGCGTTTTTCCATGATGAGATCGGCCAGCACCGGCGCGACGTTGAGCGAGTCCAGCGGGGGGATCTCGCTCGACACGAACCGGATCACCACCGCCACCTGGCCGCGCTGGCGGAATGCGCTGACGCGGAAGTTGCCCAGGTTCTCCAGCGGCACGGCCATGTTGAGTTCGCCGGTCTCCTGAAGCTCTTCCATGCGGGTGGCTGGCACGATTTCGGCCAACAGGTTGCGCGGTGCTTCCGGCGGCAGCACCTGGCTGTTGACGGGGATGGTCTGGCCGTTGATCTTGATCATGGCCGGCGCGTGCGCCGTCAGGTACACATCCGAGGCCTTCTTGTCGGCCATCAGGCGCAGGATGCGCTCCATCGTTCCGCTGCTCATACCGAACCTTTCATGCCATCAAACAAGAGAGAGACACGTCAACGAAAGGCCGCCGGCCCAGCAGCACCGCCGAACCGGCTTGGCCGGGCGGCAGGTGCTGCCCCTCAAGGGGCGGGGCGCGCAGAGCGCGGCGGGGGTGGTCATGATCAATCGCGCAGGAGGTCGTTCAGGCTGGTCTTGGCGCGGGTCTGCGCGTCCACCCGCTTGACGATGATGGCCGCATACAGGCTGTACTTGCCACCGTCCTTGGGCAGGTTGCCGCTGATCACGACCGAGCCAGCCGGCACGCGCCCATAGCTCACCTCGCCAGTGGCGCGGTCGTAGATCGGCGTGCTCTGGCCGATGTACACGCCCATGGAGATGACCGAGTTCTCCTCGATCACCACGCCTTCCACGACCTCCGAGCGGGCGCCGATGAAACAATTGTCTTCAATGATGGTGGGGCCGGCCTGGAGCGGCTCGAGCACGCCGCCAATGCCCACGCCGCCCGAGAGGTGCACGTTCTTGCCGATCTGCGCGCAGGAACCGACCGTGGCCCAGGTGTCGACCATGGTGTTCTCGTCCACGTAGGCGCCGATGTTCACGTAGCTGGGCATGAGGATGGCGCCCTTGGCGATGTAGCTGCCGCGGCGTGCCACGGCCGGCGGCACCACGCGCACGCCGGTGGCTTTCATCTCGGCTTCGCTCAGGTGCGCAAACTTGGTCTTGACCTTGTCGAAGAAGCCCAGGTCGCCCGCGCGCATGACTTCGTTGTCCTTCAGACGGAAGGAGAGCAGCACGGCTTTCTTGATCCACTGGTGCACCGTCCACTGGCCCACGCCTTCGCGCGTGGCCACGCGCAGCTTGCCGTTGTTGAGCTCGGAGATCACATGCTCCACCGCTTCCACCACTTCCTTGGGAGCGGAGGCAGGAGAAAGTTCGGCGCGGTTGTCCCAGGCGTTGTCGATCAGGGTTTGCAGTTGTTGGGTCATGGGTCTCAGAGAAGCAAAGGTGAAGAAAGAGAGAGAAAGCGGGAAGCTTCGCGTCAGGCCTGGCGCGACAGGAAAGACTGGATGCGCCCGGCGGCTTCCAGGCATTCGGCGGGCTCGGCCACCAGGGCCATGCGCACGCGGCCGGTGCCCGGGTTCACGCCGCCAACGTCGCGGGCCAGGTAACTGCCGGGCAGCACCGTCACATTGTATTGAGCCAGCAGCTCGCGGGCGAAGGCTTCGTCTGCGCTGAGCCCGGCCGCAGGGTCGGCAAAGGACGCGGGCACCGCCGCCCACAGGTAGAACGAGGCATCCGGCAGGGCCACATCGAGCACCTCGGCCAGCATCGGCGTGACCTGGGTGAACTTCTCGCGGTACTGGCGCCGGTTGTCCACCACGTGGTCTTCATCGCCCCAGGCCGCCACGCTGGCCGCCTGCACCACCGGGCTCATCGCACCTCCGTGGTAGGTGCGGTAGAGCAGGAAGGGCTTGATCAGCGCGGCATCGCCCGCCACGAAGCCGCTGCGCAGCCCAGGCACATTGCTGCGCTTGGACAGGCTGGTGAACATCATCAGGCGGCGGAAGTCACTGCGGCCCAGGCGTTGCGCGGCTTCCAGGCCGCCCAGCGGGGCGTCGTCGCGGAAATAGATCTCGCTGTAACACTCGTCGGACGCGATCACGAAGCCATGGCGGTCGCTCAACTCGAACAGGCGCTGCCACTCGTCCAGGGGCATCACGGCGCCGGCGGGGTTGCCGGGCGAGCAGACGAACAGCAACTGCGTGCGGGCCCACACCTCGTCGGGCACGCTGTCCCAGTCGGCCGCGAAGTTGCGCGCGGGATCGCACGCCACGTAGTGCGGCTCGGCCCCGCCCAGCAGGGCCGCACCTTCGTAGATCTGATAGAACGGATTGGGCATGACCACGGTGGCGCCCGGGCGCGTCGGGTCGATCACGGTCTGCGCAAAGGCGAACAGCGCCTCACGCGAGCCGTTCACGGGCAGCAGCTGTGTGGCCGCGTCGAGTGCCACGCCGTAGCGCCGCTGCACCCAGGCGGCGCATGCTTCGCGCAGCGCCGGGGTGCCAGAAGTGGCCGGGTAGCTGCTCAATCCGGTGTCGAGCGAGGAGGCCAGGGCCTGTTTCAGGAATTCGGGCGCGGCGTGCTTGGGCTCGCCAATGCCCAGGCTGATGGGGCGCAGGGCGGAGTTGGGCGTGATGTCGGCGAAGAGCTTGCGCAGCCGCTCGAAAGGGTAGGGCTGCAGGCGCGAGAGCAAGGGGTTCATGGCCGACGATTATCGGGCTTGGCGCAAAGGGGGTGCCGCGCCATACCCCGGGGCGCATGCACGGTATCATCAGCCACCCCTGCATCGCGTCCGCGATGAGGGAATTGCCTTTGAAATCAAATACTTGGCTATGCCAGGGGGCCTCCCAGCGTGCGTCTCAACTCGATCAAGCTCTCCGGCTTCAAGTCCTTCGCCGAACCCACCAACTTCATGCTGCCGGGCCAACTGGTGGGGGTGGTCGGGCCCAATGGCTGCGGCAAGTCCAACATCATGGACGCGGTGCGCTGGGTGTTGGGCGAGTCCAAGGCCTCCGAGCTGCGCGGCGAGTCCATGCAGGACGTGATTTTCAACGGCACGACTTCGCGCAAGCCCGCCAGCCGTTCCAGCGTCGAGCTGGTGTTCGACAACAGCGACCACCGCGCGGGTGGCCAGTGGGGCCAATTCGGCGAGATCGCAGTCAAGCGCGTGCTCACGCGCGACGGCACCAGCAGCTACTACATCAACAACCAGCCGGTGCGCCGCCGCGATGTGCAGGACGTGTTCCTGGGCACCGGCCTGGGCCCGCGCGCCTACGCCATCATCGGCCAGGGCACCATCAGCCGCATCATCGAGAGCAAGCCCGAGGAACTGCGCCTGTTCCTGGAAGAAGCCGCCGGCGTGTCCAAGTACAAGGAGCGCCGCCGCGAGACCGCCCACCGGCTGGCCGACACGCGCGAGAACCTCACGCGGGTGGAAGACATCCTGCGCGAGCTCAATGCCAATCTCGACAAACTGGAGAAACAGGCCGAGGTGGCCGCGCGCTACAACCACCTGCAGGCCAGCGCCACCCTCAAGCAGCACCAACTCTGGTTTCTCAAGCGCAGCGAGGCCGAGTCCGACCAGGTCAAGGTGAAGACCGACGCCGCCCAGGCCGTCAACGACCTCGAGTCGCGCACCGCCGACCTGCGGCGCATCGAATCCGAACTTGAAACCATCCGACAGGCCCACTATGCGGCCGGCGACCAGGTGAACCAGGCCCAGGGCAAGCTGTACGAGGCCAGCGCCGAAGTCGGCAAGCTCGAAGCCGAAATCCGCTTCGTGGTCGAGGGCCGTCAGCGCGTGGAACAGCGTCTGGTGCAGCTGAAAGAACAGATGGGTTCCTGGGCCACGCGCAGCCAGGACGCGGCCGTGGAGCTGGAGCAGCTGGCCGAGTCCATGGTTCAGGCCGAGGACCAGTCCATCGTGCTGGCCGCGCAGGGCGAAGAGCAGTCGGGCGCCTTGCCCGCGCTGGAAGACAGCCTGCGCCAGGCGCAGACCCGGGCCAACGAGCAGCGCGCCAGCGTCACGCAGGTGCAGCAGCAGATCCAGGTGCTGGCTGCCGAGCAGCGCAACGTGGAGGAACAGAGCCGCACGCTCAACCAGCGCCGCGAGCGCCTGGTGGCAGACCGCAATGCGCTGGCCGCACCGGACGAAGCGCGCTTGCTCAACGCCCAGACCCAGCTGGCCAGCGCGCAGGAGGCCGCCGAACTCAACGACGCTGTGCTGCACGAGCTGCAGGACAGCGTGCCCCAGCTCGACGAGGCGCGCCGCGCCGCCCAGCAGGCGGTGAACCAGGAATCCGCGAAGCAGGCCGATCTCTCGGCCCGCATGGAAGCACTCAGGGCCTTGCAGGACAAGGTCAAGACCGACGGCAAACTCAAGCCCTGGCTCGCCAAGCACGGCCTGGACAGCCTGCAAGGGCTCTGGAGCCGCATCCACATCGAGACGGGCTGGGAAAACGCCCTGGAGGCCGCGCTGCGCGAACGCCTCGGGGCACTGGAAGTCTCGCGCCTGGACATGGTGCGCGCCTTCGGCAATGACGCACCACCGGCCAAGCTGGCCTTCTACAGCCCGCCGCCCGGCGCGGCTGCCACCAGCAGCGCCACCGGCCTCAAGCCCCTGGTGCAATGGTTGCGCCTGAACGATGCCGGCCAGCAGGCGCTGTTGGCCGAGTGGCTGCATGGCTGCCTGACCGCCTCCAGTCTGGAGGAGGCACTTGCCCAGCGCGCGCAGTTGCAGGCCGGCGAAGTGATCTTCGTGGCCAGCGGCCACGCCGTCACCGCGCACAGCGTGAGCTTCTACGCGCCCGACAGCGAGCAGGCCGGCCTGCTGGCGCGCGCCCAGGAAATCGAAAACATCGACAAGCAGCTCAAGGCCCAGGTGCTGATCGCCGAGCAGGCGCGTGCAGCCCTGATCCGCGCCGAAGCGGCCTACACCGACGCATCGCAGCGCCTGGTGAGCGCACGCCGCGAAGCCGCCGAGTCGCGCAGCCGCGCGCACGAGCTGCAGGTCGAAGCCCTGCGCTTGACCCAGCTGGCCGAGCAGACCCGTGCGCGCAGCGAACAGATCGGCGCCGACCTGGCCGAGGTGGATGCGCAGCTCGAGGAGCTGCAGGAGCGCCGCGTGACGGCCGAGGCCCGCTTTGAAGAGCTGGACATGCAACTGGCTGACAGCCAGGAGCGCCACGCTCAGTTCGATGACAAGGTGATCGAGGCCGAGCGCGCGTTGAACCAGGCGCGAGAGCAGCAGCGCTCGCTGGAGCGCACGGCCCAGGAGGCGGTGTTCGCCCTGCGCAGCCTGCAGGCACGCCAGAGTGAATTGCAGCGCGCGATGGAAACCGCGGCCAGCCAGGAAAAATCCCTCGCGGACGAGCAGCAGCGCGCCAGCGATGAACTTGCCCGACTCAACGACGCGGCGGCCCAGGCCGGCCTGCAAAACGCGCTGGCCATGAAGCTGGAGCGAGAACAGGCCCTGGGTGCGCTGCGCAGCCAGTACGACGAACTCACCGCCAAGCTGCGCGCCAGCGACGAGCGCCGCCTGCAGCTGGAGCGCGAGCTTGAACCCCTGCGCAGCCGCATCACCGATTTCCAGCTCAAGGAACAGGCCGCCCGCCTGGGCGTGGAGCAATACAGCCAGCTGCTCGAAGAAGCCCAGGCCGATCTGGCCGCCGTGGCGCAGAGCATCACCGAAGGCAACGTCCGCCTCAGCGGACTGCAAAGCGAGATCGACCGCCTGCACCGCGAAATTCAGTCGCTCGGCGCGGTCAACCTCGCTGCGCTCGACGAACTGACCGCAGCGCGCGAGCGCAAGACCTTCCTCGATGCCCAGTCGGCCGATCTCGTCGAGGCCATGAACACGCTCGAAGACGCGATCAAGAAGATCGACAACGAAACCCGCGAGTTGCTGGGCAGCACCTTCGAGACCGTCAACGGCCATTTCGGCCGCATGTTCCCCGAGCTGTTTGGCGGCGGCAACGCCAGGCTGGTGATGACCGGCGAGGAAATCCTCGATGCCGGCGTGCAGGTGATGGCGCAGCCCCCCGGCAAGAAGAACCAGACCATCCATCTGCTCTCGGGTGGAGAGAAAGCGCTTACCGCCATCGCCCTGGTGTTTGCCATCTTCCAGCTCAACCCGGCGCCGTTCTGTCTGCTGGACGAAGTGGACGCCCCGCTGGACGACGCGAACACCGAACGCTATGCGAAACTGGTGACTGCGATGTCCAAGGAAACCCAGTTCCTCTTCATCAGCCACAACAAGATCGCCATGGAAATGGCCGAGCAGTTGATCGGCGTGACCATGCAGGAGCAGGGCGTCTCCCGCATCGTAGCGGTGGACATGGAATCGGCCGCCGGCATGCTCGAACCCACCTGATCACACTCCAACCATGAGCACATTGCAAATCGGTCTGGCCATCATGGGCGGTCTCGTTCTGGCGGGCCTGGTGGCTTACAACGCCTGGGTCACCAGCCGCAGCGCACCGCGCACGGCGCGCGAACGCAGCGAAGCGCCGCGCGACGAAGCAGCGGGCGACGAAACCTTGCCCTACACGCCGGCGGACCTCTCCGAGCACGAGATCCAGCGCATCGACCCGGTGCTGGGCGACATGCCGGGTGCGCCCGCGCCGCCCGATCCGGCGGCGATCGCGCAAGCGGCGGCGGCGGTGAGCATCAACCCGCTCATGACCCAGCCGCCCGAGAAACGACCGGGCCTGGACGCGCTGATCGACGTCATCGCGCCCCTCTTGCTGGAACACGAGGTTTCTGGCGACGCCTTGCTGGCCGCCTTGCCGGGCACGCGGCGCGTGGGCAGCAAACCGTTTGCCGTGGAGGGCCTGAGCGAGACCACCGGCGAGTGGGAAAGCCCGCGTCTGGGCCAACGCTATCGTGCGCTCCAGGCGGGCGTGCAGCTGGCCAACCGGTCCGGTCCGCTCAATGACATCGAGTTCTCCGAGTTCGTGGTGAAGGCCCAGGCCTTCGCCGACGCGGTGGGTGCCTCGCCCGACTTCCCCGACATGCGCGCCGAGGTGGCCCGGGCCCGTGAGCTGGATGCCTTCGCCAGTGGGCACGATGCCCAGCTGGGCTTCACGCTGCGCGCGCGCCGCACCGCCTGGAGCCCGGGCTATGTCGCGCAGCACGCCTCCAAGCTCGGCTTCGTCGCGGGTGCGTTGCCGGGGCGCATGGTGCTTTCGGGCAGCCAGAGCGGCCAGGCGCCCATCCTCAGCCTGATGTTCGATCCGCAGGCAGCCATGGCAGAAGACCCCGAGCAAACCGCTCTGCGGGAGATTGCGCTGTCGCTGGAGGTCACGCACGTGCCGCGCAGCGAACAACCCTTCGTGCGCATGCGCCAGGCCGCCACCGCGCTGGCCGAAGCCATGGAGGGTGTCGTCACCGACGACGGCGGCCAGCCGCTGTCCACCGACACCATGGACCGCATTGGCGCCGACCTGGAAAGCCTGTACGACGCGCTCGACAGCCGCGACCTCTCCGCCGGCTCCCCGCAAGCCCGCCGACTTTTTTCCTGAATGACCGCTGACATGTTTGCCGAGCCGCCGTCGCCGGCCGCGCGCGCCGCCGAATTGCGCGCGCAACTGCACCACCACGCCCACCGCTACTACGCGCTCGACGAGCCGGAAATCCCCGACGCCGAATACGACAGGCTGTTTCGCGAGCTCCAGGCCCTTGAAGCCGCGAATCCCGAGTTGCTCACGCCCGACTCGCCGACGCAGCGCGTCGGCGGGGCGATTCTCAAGGAACTGGTGCCCGTGCGGCACGTGGTGCCGATGCTCAGCATCCGGACCGAGACCGATACCGAGGCCACAGGCGCGGTCGCTTTCGACGCGCGCGTGCGGCGCGAGCTCAAGCTGAGCGAAACCGATCCGCCCGTCGACTACCTGGCCGAGCTCAAGTTCGACGGCCTGGCCATGAGCCTGCGCTACGAGCAGGGCGTGCTGGTACAGGCCGCCACCCGCGGCGATGGCGAGACGGGTGAGGACGTCACCCACAACGTGCGCACCATCGGGCAGATTCCGCTGCGCTTGCCCGAGGGCGTGCCGCCGGTGCTCGAGGTGCGTGGCGAGGTGTACATGCGGCGCGACCAGTTCGAGCAGCTCAACGAGCGGCAGCGCGCAAAGATCGCCAGCGGCGCCAAGGGTGAAAAGACCTTCGTCAATCCGCGCAACGCCGCCGCCGGGGCGGTGCGGCAACTTGATTCGAAGATCACGCGCGAGCGGCCCTTGAGCTTCTTCGCCTACTCCTGGGGCGACGTGCAAGGGGATGCCGAGCCGCCGCCGACCCAGTTCGACTGGCTCATGCGCCTGAAGGCATGGGGTTTCCCGGTGGCCGAGCAGACCACGCGCTGCCGCGGTGCCGATGAGCTCGTGGCCTTCCACCGCCGCATCGGGGAGCTGCGCGACACGCTGCCCTTCGACATCGATGGCGTGGTCTACAAGGTCAACTCCCTGGCGCAGCAGAAACAGATGGGATTTGTCACGCGCGAACCGCGCTGGGCGGTGGCGCACAAGTACCCTGCGCAGGAGCAGCTGACCACCGTCCAGGCCATCGACGTGCAGGTCGGTCGCACCGGCAAGCTCACGCCCGTGGCCAAGCTGGCGCCCGTGTTCGTGGGGGGTGTCACGGTGACGAATGCCACCCTGCACAACGAGATGGAGGCGCGCCGCAAGGACGTGCGCGTGGGCGACACGGTGATCGTGCGCCGCGCGGGCGATGTGATTCCGGAGGTGGTGTCCGTGCTGTTGGACAAGCGCGCCGGCGACCCGCCGCCATTCACCATGCCGACCCAGTGCCCCGTTTGCGGCAGCGACGCGGTGCGGGAGGAGGGCGAAGCCGATCACCGCTGCACCGGAGGCCTGTTCTGTGCCGCGCAGCGCAAGGAGGCCATCCTGCACTTCGCGCACCGCCGGGCCGTCGAGATCGAGGGGCTGGGCGACAAGCTGGTGGAGCAGCTGGTCGACAGTGGCCTGATCAAAACGCTGCCCGATCTCTACAAGCTGGGTTTCACCGCCCTGGCCGGGCTGGACCGCATGGCCGAAAAGTCGGCCAACAACATCGTGGCCGCGCTGGAGAAATCCAAGCAGACCACGCTGCCGCGCTTCCTGTTCGGTCTGGGCATCCGCCACGTGGGCGAAGCCACGGCCAAGGAGCTGGCGCGCCACTTCGGCCAGCTCGACCGCATCATGGACGCCAGCGTGGAAGCCCTCTCGGAGGTCAACGACGTGGGCCCGGTGGTGGCGCAGAGCATCCACACCTTCTTTGAACAGCCGCACAACCGCGAAGTGGTGGAGCAGTTGCGCGCCTGCGGCCTGACCTGGCAAGAGGGCGAGCCCGCCGCGCGCGCGCCGCAACCCCTGGCCGGCAAGACCTTCGTGCTCACCGGCACCTTTCCCACGCTCAGCCGCGACCAGGCCAAGGATCTGCTCGAGGCCGCTGGCGCCAAGGTGGCCGGCTCGGTGAGCAAGAAGACCGACTACGTGGTGGCAGGTGCCGAGGCTGGCAGCAAACTGGACAAGGCGCAGACCCTGGGTGTGGCGGTGATCGACGAAGCGGCCATGCTCGCGCTGCTGAACGCGCCGGTGAGCTGACCCGAAGCGGGAACGCTGCGGGGCCGGTGGTGGCGAAACCTCAGGAGCCGTCGAGCCGGTAGCTCAGTGTGAGGTTGGCGCGCCAGTGGCGCTGCGTGTTCTCCAGCGGCAGATCGCCCGTGGGCTTGGAGGCCGCCAGATCCAGGTTGTAGTGTTTGTGGTTGGTGAGGCGCAATCCCAGGCTCACCGAACGCAGGCGGGCAGGCATCGGCGTGGCGAGGCGGGCATGCACGCGCGCGGTCTCCAGCAGCACATAGGGTTGCCACTGCCGCAGCCAGATGCCATCGACCGCGAAGACGCGGTGGAGCTTCAGGCCCAGGCCCCAGCCCGAATCGCCCACCGCCTCGCCAGGCCCATAGCCGCGCGCGAAACGGTGGCCGCCAAAGGACAGCTTCTCGCTGCCGGGCAGGTTGTGCGGGCTGTACTGCATGGCAAAGGACACCGCCGTGCCGAAGCGGTTGGCGAAGCGGTGCTGGTGGCTGGCCTCGGCCTGCCAGCGCACGAAGTCCAGCTTCACCGCGCTGGGGCCAGAGAGCCCGGGCACGTTGCTGGTGATGCCAGCTTCGGCGCCCAGGCCCGAGAGGCCGCGGGTCAGTCGCAGATTGAGCTGCAGGCTGTCGTTGGGCTTTTGCGCGCTGTAGCTCAACTGGCCGAACACGGCCCGCACCTGGGTTTCGTCGGCCCACTGCGCGCCGTTGCCGGGATGGACGAGGCTGTCGCGCGTGTTCACGCCGTAAAGCCCTGTGCTCGCCACCCAGCTGGCTTCCTTCGAGAGCTTGAGCGGCAGGCTGGCGGTGAGCTCGGCCCGTTCGACGTCGGTCTCTCGCTGCAGCGGGTTGCTCAACCCGAGTTGCTCGTCGGGATCGCCCTGGTAGCGCGAGAGCGAGCCCCTGAGCGACCACCCCTGGCTCCCAAGCGCCTGTTCGTAGTGCAGGGCGTTGTACCGGTCTCTGTCCGCTCTGGACAACAGGGTGGAGACACCGAACTGGCTGCCAGCCACGATGGGATCGTTCAGCACGCCGGTGACCACCGCGCGCGGATTCGGCTTGCGCGTCTCCAGGCCCACGGCGATCTCGTAAGCCTTCTGGTTCGCGTGGATCACCAGGGTGCTGGCTCCGTCGGTGCTCGTGGGCAGCTGCACCTGGGCCTGGACGCCGATGCCCGGCAGACGGCCGAGCAGGGCGGTGAAATGCTCGAAAGTGGCTGTGCGCAATGGCTTCTCCAGCCGGATGTGCTCGGCGATCTCGCGCAGCCTGGCCTCGGCCTTGCCGGCATTGCCCTCGATGCGCACCGTTTGCACATGGCCTTCGACGGCCACCACGCGCACCACGCCGTGCCGAAAGTCCTGCATCGGCACGAAAAAGAATGAAAGCGCGTAGCCGCGCTGCTGGTACAGCGCGGTCGCTTGCTGGGCGCGTGCCACGATGTCGCCCACCGTCACCGGCTGCCCGACCAAGGGCGCAAACAGCATGGCGATCGCGTCGAAGGGAATCGATTGCACGCCTTCGATGTCGAATTTGCGGGGCGTGAGGCGCGCCTTCAACAGCTCGGCCAGCGGCGGGCGGGCTGCTGCACATCCACTTCGACGTGCCCCTCTGCGCCCGGCTGGAGAGGCAAGTCGGGACGCGGCAGGTTGTCCAGCGGGCTGCCGACCGGGGCGAGGGCTTGCGCCCCCGCGCCGGCGGCCATCCACCAGACAGCGCCAGCCAGCAGCAACGGCCGGGTGAAATGCCTCGGCCTGTGTGCTTCCCCCCGCCTGGTTTCAGCGTTGCGGAGCGCCGATCAGGCCACCGGTGAGCCCACCCAGGGTGTTGGTCAGGGTGGTGGTCAGCGGGGTGGCGGCACCGCCCCCGCTGGAACCTCCGCCCGCGGTGGCGGTGAGGCCACCGGTCAACGCACCCACGGTGCCGACCACCGGTGCGAGCACGTTGCCCGTTCCACCACCGCCGCTGGTCAGGCCCTGGACAGCGCCGGTGACGGGCGCGAGCACGCCCCCACCGGCAGCTCCGGCCGTGCCGCCCAAGGCGCCACCGACGTGAGCGACGAGGCCGCCGGACGAATTGACGATCCCGCCCAGGCCCTGGGCCACAGGTTGGCTGCCATCGCCCTGCATGCCAGTGCCCAGTTGTTGCACCGCGCCGCCGGTGGTGACCAGCCAATGGCCGACAGGCGTGCCGACGCCAGTGGCGTCGTTTGCGCGGGCGGCGACTTGGGTCGCGCCTGCGGTGATCGGCACGATGGCCGTGCTGAGTGCGCGCCCGACCTGTTCCACCGAGCCCTTGGGGTCGCCCTGGGCCGGACCGTTCACCAGATCCCCTGCGTGGCTGAGCGTGCGCGAGGTGTTGCCCACGACGTCACCCACCTCCCGTGCGGTGGGCAGGTTGCTGCCCGAGAGCCGCTCGCCCGCCGCGCCCAGTGCCTGGGCAACGGGGTCGACGGCGCGGTCCGCCACAGGGCCCAGGCCGGTGGCGGTGCCCACGGTCTGCGTGGCGCCCGCGCCGGTGCTCACCGCTGTCTCAGCCACCTTGCTGGCGCCGCCGAGCAGCGGGTTGATCGGGCCGGTGCTGAGCTGCCTTTCCATGCCCTGTCCCGCGCGGCTGACCAGCCGCCCCGTCTGGTCCACGGCCTGGCCGGCGATGTC
>NZ_JAHCKK010000008.1 GCF_026125825.1 Hydrogenophaga sp.
CGGAGTCGGCCCACTGAGACGAAGGGCCGTCCTCGGCCGTCACAGGCACGTTGAGGTTCAACACGAACACGACCTCTCCCCCGAAGCGGCCCACGCCCAGGCTTTTCATGAGCACCTGCTCCTGCTCGGGTCGCTCCATGCGCAGAAAGCAGATGGCCTGTTTGGTGCCTTCGTGCATGGCGGTCAGGATGTCAAGCCGCGTGATGCGCCCGAACTCACTGCACAGCTGGTGCAGTGCGGATTTCAGGCTGGAAACGTCGCTGTATTGCCTGAGTTCTGCGAGTGTGCTCACAATCAACTCCCTCAATCAAAGTTCGAATCGGCGTGGTGATGCGGGTGGCGCAAAAGTGTTGGGTAACAGAGGCTTGGCATCGGCGATGGGGCCCATGTTAAAACATAAGCAACAAAATCTCACATTTACGTTACAAAAATTCCCCACATTTGGGGAGGCCGTGCGGAAGTTCACACGCCTGTGGCGAGCTTGCGCCCACCATGTGTGGGGCAGATGACAGACCGTCTGTATGCTGCACCCCCGACCACCGAATTCCTCTCTCATGCGCCCTGGATCCGACAACCGCCCCCCTTTGGTCGCCGACACCGCGATGGAGCGCACTGGCGCCTGGGCCGTGCCGCACCAGCGCAGCGAACTGGACCGCCTGGCCCAGTTGGGCGCGCAACTCGCGGGCACGGACGCCGCGCTGTTGCTGGACCTGTCCCATGTGCCGCCCGAAGCCCTGGGGGCACACGGGCTGGAGCCGGACCTGGTGGCCGGGCTGCTGCAAGCCTGTGCCCCGCTGCTGCGCGAGCGCGCGGACCTGGAGCGATCGCTGCCCGGCGAGGCCACCGCGCCCTTCGGCCAGGGGCATTGGCTTCCGGTGTTCGACGCGGTGGGGCAGACCGGCCTGCTGCTGCTCAGCCACGCGGCCTGCGAGCCGCAAGCCGCGGCCAAGCCCCCACTGCAGCTGCTCGCCCAACACGCGGCCGACGTGCTGGCCCTGGCGCGGCGCTGCGAGCAAAGCGAGCAGTACAACGCCAACGTGCTGCGCGAAAGCGAGAGCCGGCTCAACCTGACCGAGCACACCGCTGGCGCGGGCAGTTGGTCGCTGCAACTCTCCACCCGCGAGGTGGTTCACTCGGACGAATTCGCCACCATCCTCGGGCTGGCCGATCACCATCAGGTGCGCAACCTCGAAGACATGGTGCAGCGCTATTCGCCCGAATGGCGCAACGGCATTCGCCAGCGCCTGGAGCGCTGCGCGCAGTACGGCGAAGGCTTCGACGAGGAAATCCAGATCATGGTCGAGGGCAGTGCGCCCAAGTGGGTGCGCACCGTGGGCACGGCGGTGCGTCGCGCCAACGGCCAGATCGTGCGCATCCAGGGCGCGATCCAGGACATCTCGGCGCAAAAGCAGGCCCAGCAGGACACGCTGCGCCTGGCGATGCGCCTGACCACCACGCTGGCCAGCATCACGGAAGCCTTCGTCACGCTCGACCGGCAGTGCTGCTTCACCTACCTCAACCAGGAAAGCGAACGGCTGCTGCAGAAGACCACCGCCGACCTGCTGGGGCTGGAGGTCTGGCAGGGTTTCAGCGCCGGCCTCTCGCAGCGCCTGAAGGACCAGCTCACCAAATCGCTCAACACCAATCGCCGGGTGGAGCTGGAGGACTTCTTCCCCACGCTGGGCAAATGGCTGGAGGTGCGGGCCTACCCCTTTGCCGAAGGCCTGGCGGTGTACTTCCGCGACGTCACCGAACGCCGACGCTCTCAGGAACAGCTGATGCTGCTGGAAACCAGCGTCTCGCGGCTCAACGACATCGTCGTGATCGCGGAAACGGGCGCCGGCAGCGACGACCAGGAGCCGCACATCGTCTTCGTGAACGACGCCTTCGAGCAGCACACCGGCTACAGCCGCGCCGAAGTGCTCGGGCAGACGCCGCGCATGCTGCTCGAACTCGACCCGGCCATCCCCAAGCTGCGCGAACTCGCGCAGGGGCTGCAGCAGACGCAACAGGCGCGCACCGAACTGATGGTGCGCCGCAAGAACGGGGCCATGTTCTGGGTGGAGCTCGAAGTGGTCTCGGTCCAGGCCACCGCCGAAGAGGTGACGCACTGGGTGGCGGTGGGGCGCGACATCACGCAGCGCAAGACCGCCGAGGACATGATCCGCCACCTGGCGTTCTACGACGCGCTGACCGACCTGCCCAACCGCCAGTTGCTGCTCGACCGGCTGCAGCAGGCCCTGGCGGCGAGCGCGCGCTCGGGCCAGCACGGTGCCCTGATGTTCATCGACCTGGACAACTTCAAGATCCTCAACGACACGCTGGGCCACCACATGGGCGACCAGCTGCTGCAGAAGGTGGCCGCACGCCTGACCCGCAGCGTGCGCAAGACCGACATGGTCGCGCGCCTGGGCGGCGACGAGTTCGTGGTGATGGTCGATGACCTGAGCACCGACCCCGACGCCGCGGCCTTCAAGGCCACGGCGCTGGCCGAGAAGGTGCTCAACACCCTGCGCGAGCCGTTCCAGCTCAACGGCCACCAGCATTTCGCCACGCCCAGCATCGGCGTCACCTCGTTCAACGGCCAGCAGAGCGACGTGGGCGAACTGCTCAAGCAGGCGGACCTGGCCATGTACCAGGCCAAGTCCCTGGGCCGCAACACGCTGTGCTTCTTCGACCCCAACATGCAGGCCACCGTGAGCGCCAACGCCACCGTGAGCTCCGACCTTCGTGTGGCGCTGAGCGAGCAGCAGTTCGTGGTGCACTACCAGCCGCAGGTGGACCGTGTAGGCGTCATCACTGGCGTGGAGGCCCTGGTGCGGTGGCAGCACCCGCAGCGCGGCCTGATGTTCCCGGCCGACTTCATCCCCGTGGCCGAAGACACCGGCCTGATTCTGCCGCTGGGCCAGTGGGTGCTGGAGAAATCGTGCGAACAGCTCGCGGCCTGGGCCGACCGGCCCCAGACGGCCAACCTGAGCATCGCGGTGAACGTGAGCGTGCGCCAGTTCCGCCACCCCGACTTCGTGGACATGGTGATGGCCGCGATCACACGCACCGGCATCCGCCCGCACAAGCTCAAGCTCGAACTCACCGAAAGCCTGCTGGCCGACCGCATGGAAATCACCATCGACAAGATGGGCATGCTCAAGGCCCTGGGCGTGACGCTCTCGCTCGACGACTTCGGCGTGGGCTACTCATCGCTCTCCGTCCTCAAGCGCCTGCCCCTGGACCAGCTCAAGATCGACAAGGGCTTCGTGGCCGACGTGCTCACCGACCCGAACGACGCCGCGATCTCGCGCGCCATCATCGCGCTGGCGCAGAGCCTGAGCCTTCAGGTGGTGGCCGAAGGTGTGGAAACCCAGGAGCAGCGCGACTTCCTGGCCTACCAGGGATGCGACCAGTTCCAGGGCCACCTGTTCGCCAAGCCCCTGCCCATCGAGTCGCTCGACGCCCTGCTGCAGAACCCCACCGCAGGCATGCTGGTGCTGTCCTGAGCGGCTCCCTCACCAGCCGGTGATGGAGGGGTTCTGGAAACTGTAGTGGTTGGGCAGGGCGAGGTTGGAAAACGAGAACGACAGGCTCACGTCCAGCGCCGTCACCTGGTGCCACCAGCCCAGGGGCAGGAACACCGTCTCGCCGGGCTCCGCGATCACCTCCAGCACGGTTGCCTGTTCGAAAAGGGGATACCGCGCCAGGTCCGGCCGGTCGAGATCGACCGGGCTGTAGACCTCGAAGTGGTTGTACAGCAGCGGCGTCTGCAGCGGCGAGATGAAGCGCCAGCGCTTGCGGCCCACGATCTGGGTGTGGCACAGCATGAGCGTGTCGTGGTGCAGCGGTGTGACCGTGCCCGCCGGGCCGAACCAGAACGAGGCGCGGCGCGCCAGTTGCGCGGGATCGCAGAAAGCGGGCAGGCTGCCGATGTCGGCCAGGATGGGCGCGAACTCGGGCCGGGCCAGCATCTCGTTGTTGGCCGTCAGGTAGTAGTCGTTGGTGGTGCCGCCAGCCAGCACCTGATCGACAAAGTTCGCAAGCCGCACGCGGCGCTTGTGGTCCAGTTTGTTGACCTCGTAGTTCGGGTCGGCACTGCGCTCGGCCTGGATCTCGACATCGAGGTGGCCAAAGCGCGCGCGCAGGTCCTGCGGCGACCATCGCCGCAGGGCAGGCCAGTCGCGCGCCACGTCAGTGAGCACCACCGGGCGGCTGCCCACCACGTACTTCTCGACGAATTCGGCCAGCGGCACAGCCTCGCGCTTCTCCACCTGGCCGTAGCGCGGGTGGAGCTCCAGCAGCTTCTGCTGGTTGGCCATCACCGATTCGAGCTTGGTCTGAAGTTGCTGGAACTTGCGCGCGGCGAGGAACACCGGGTCACTGTCCATCGCCCGGATCGCGGGCTCGCACTCGGCCGGGTCCAGGCCCGCTTGCGTCATCGCGAGCAGCATGGACTCGGGCGTGCAATGGCGCAGCCGGTTCTCGGCGATCCATTGCAGCCAGCCCGCGTCGAGCGGGCGAAACGGGGCCGCCTCCAGGGGCCTGGGTGCGGCGGGAATGGTGGGCGGGCTCATGCGGCCACCAGTATCTCACCGCCCTGCGCCGCCTAGCCGGTGAACAGCGCCACGTTGCCGCCGGCTGCCGTGGTGTTGATGGTCAGCGTCTGCTCGGCGCAGAAGCGTTGCAGGTAGTGCGGGCCGCCCGCTTTGGGACCGGTGCCGCTGAGGCCTTCGCCCCCGAAGGGCTGCACGCCCACGACGGCGCCGATCATGTTGCGGTTCACGTAGACGTTGCCCACGCGCGCGGCGCCCGCCAGGGCCAGGGCCCGGCTGTCGATGCGCGTCTGGATGCCGAGCGTGAGGCCATAGCCCAGCGCGTTGACCTGCTGGATGACGGCCATCGGATCGCCGCGCCAGCGCACCACCTGCAGCACCGGACCGAAGATCTCCTGCGTCACCTCGGCGATGTGGCCCACCTCGTACATGCTCGGCCCGACCAGCTGCGGCAGGGCTGGCGAGCGGTTCGCGTCGAGGAGCGGCCTGGCATGGCCATCGAGGCGCTGCAGGTGCCGATCGATGCCTTGGAAGGCCTCGGCGTCGATCACCGGGCCGAGGTCGGTCGCGAGCTCGGCCGGGTCCCCCGCCACCAGCTCGCGCGCCGCGCCCTGGATCATCGCGATCACGCCATCGGCCACGGCCTCGTGCACGCACAGCAGGCGCAGCGCCGAACAGCGCTGGCCCGCGCTGCGGAACGCGCTCTGCACCACGGCGTCGGCCACCTGTTCGGGCAAGGCGGTGCTGTCCACCAGCATGGCATTGATGCCCCCAGTCTCGGCGATCAGGGGCACGATAGGCCCCTCCTTCTGGGCCAGCGCGCGCTGGATCAGCTTGGCCACCTGGGTCGACCCGGTGAACACCACGCCGGCCACGCCGGGCTGCGCCACCAGCGCCGCGCCCACGGTCTCGCCCGGGCCGTGCAACAGTTGCAGCGCATCGGCGGGCACGCCCGCGGCGTGCAGCAGCTTCACGGCTTCGAGCGCGATGGCAGGCGTCTGCTCGGCGGGCTTGGCCAGCACGGTGTTGCCCGTGACCAGCGCCGCGGCCACCTGGCCGGTGAAGATCGCCAGCGGGAAGTTCCAGGGGCTGATGCAGACCCAGGCGCCGCGCCCTTCCAGGCGCAGCGTGTTGCTCTCGCCGGTGGGCCCTGGCAGGACCTGGGGTGCCATCACCCGCTCGGCGTCGTTCGCGTAGTAGCGCAGAAAGTCGATGGCCTCGCGCACCTCGGACACCGCGTCGTTCCAGCCCTTGCGCGCTTCCTTCACCAGCAGTGCGCACAGGCGCGGCATCTGCTGCTGCATGGCATCGGCCGCGCGGCGCAGCGTGGCCGCGCGCTCGGCCAGTGGCGTGTGGTTCCAGCCGGCAAAGGCCCTCACGGCCCCATCGACCGCGCCCGGTGCGTCACCGGCGCGGGCCTCGGCCACCGCAGGCACGACCAGCGCCGCATGCGCCGCCAGCAACGGTTCGCGGTGTGCGACCACCGCGAGGTCCAGGCCCTGGCTGTTGGGGCGCGCCAGGCCGTACAGATCGGGCGGCAAGGGCAGCACGCAGGCGCTCTCACCCGGGCGGGACCGCGACAGCGGCGACACCAGCAGCTCGTCCATGCCCACCGACTCGTCGGCCAGCTGGTGGACGAACGAAGAGTTCGCGCCGTTCTCCAGCAGGCGGCGCACCAGGTAGGCCAGCAGATCGCGGTGCGCGCCCACCGGCGCATAGACGCGGCACGAGACCATCGGGTTCTTCAACACCTCGCGGTAGATGCCTTCGCCCATGCCGTGCAGGCGCTGCAGCTCGAAAGGCGTGCCCTGCTTTGCCGCCATCTGCAGAATCGCCGCGATGGTGCCCGCGTTGTGCGTGGCGAACTGCGGGTGGATCGCATCGTGCGCCGCCAGCAGGGCGCGCGCGCAGGCCAGGTAGCTCACGTCGGTGTGCGGCTTTTGCGTGAACACGGGGTAGGCCGGCAGGCCAAGCTCCTGCGCGCGCTTGATCTCGGCATCCCAGTAGGCGCCCTTGACCAGGCGGCACATGAATTTCAACCCGTGTTGCCGCGCCAGCCCCGCCACATGCTCGATCAGCTCCACGGCCCGGGTCTGGTACGCCTGCAGCGCCAAACCAAAACCCTGCCACCGCGGGCAGTGCTGCGCGACCTGCTTCGCCAGCGCCTCGAACACGGCCAGCGAAAGTTCGAGCCGGTCCACCTCTTCGGCGTCGATGGTGAGGTTGAGGTTGGCGGCGGCGGCCGCTTCGCACAGGGTCCACACGCGCGGCACCAGCTCGCGCATCACGCGATCGTGTTGCGCGTCCTCATAGCGCGGGTGCAGCGCGCTGAGCTTGATGGAGATGCCGTCGTTCTGGCCCGGGTGCCGCGCCGGGTCGGCGCTGCGCGCGATGGCCTCGATGGCGTTGCGGTAGCTCGCGAGGTAGCGCAAGGCGTCTTCATCGGTGCGGGCGCCCTCGCCCAGCATGTCGAAACTGAAGCGCAGGTTGGCCTGGCGCCTGCGCGCCGCAACGGCCTCTTTCATGCCCTCTTCGATGGTCTGCCCCAACACGAACTGGCGACCCAGCAACTGCACCGCGCGCAGTGTGGCAGCCACCACGGTCCGCGCGCCCAGCTTGGCCATCAGGCCGGGCTCGCTGCCCGCGTCCGGCAGGAAATGCTTGGACATCGCAATGGCCGTGGACGACAGGCGCGCCAGGGTCGAGTCGGCCGCGCCATCGAAGTCGGCGCGGCCGAGCTGGTCGGCGGTGAGGGCGATCGCGGTCTCGGCGTCCGGCACGCGCAGCAGCGCCTCGGCCAGCCGCATCAGGGCCAGGCCCTCGGCGCTGGAGATGGGGTACTCCTTGAGCAGGCTTTCCATGGCCCAGAACGGCGGCGGGTTCTCGCGCACGGCGCGCACCCAGGGCGCCGCGTCGTCGGCCGCCGACGCCCAATCCAGGGCGCCGCGCAAGGCGCTCAGGCGATGGGCCAGCACGCCCGGCTCGGGACGGTAGGGAAACGGCAGGCGGTCTTGGGCACGGGGCATGAAACACTCCACAAGGCAGACGAACGGTGAATCCACGCATGTTGCCGCCGATTCATCCGAGTTTTTCACCAAAAAACAACCATTCGACCGGATAATCGACGGCCATGTCCGACACCCAGGAACCCGACCGCATCGATCTGAAGATCCTGCAGCTCCTGCAGGCCGATGGCCGGCTCACCAACCTCAAGCTGGCCGAGGCAGTGGCCCTGTCGCCCACTGCCGTGCTCGCACGCACCCAGCGACTGCAACGCGACGGCTACATCCTGGGCTACGAGGCGCGGCTGAATCCGCTCAAGCTCGGGCGCGGGATGATGGTCTTCGTCGAGGTGCTGCTCGACCGGACCACGCCCAACGTGTTCAACGAATTCAAGGCCGCCGTGCAAGTGCGCGACGAGATCATGGAATGCCACATGGTCGCCGGCGGCTTTGACTACCTGCTCAAGACGCGCATGGCCGACATGGCCGCCTACCGCGACTTTGCCGGCAGCGTGCTGTGGCAGTTGCCAGGCGTGCGCGAGACGCGCACGTATGCGGTGATGGAAGAGGTGAAGAACAGCTCGCGGCTACCCTTGTGATCAGCTCAGCGGCGACGCCGCCTGCCTGATTGGGGTGGTCATGCCAACGCCGCGGGTTTGGCGGCGCGATCACCGAAGACAGCGCGCCCCACACGCACCATGGTCGAGCCGGCGGCGATGGCGGCTTCGAGGTCGTCGCTCATGCCCATCGATAGCGTGTCGAGCGCGAAGCCAGCCCGGTTGAGTTGATCAAACAAGGCCTTGGCCTGCAGGAACACCGCGCGCTGCGCCTCGAAGGTGGGCGCCGGTTCGGGAATGCACATGAGGCCGCGCAGCTTCAGCCTGGGCAGGCGCGCCACCGCCTGCGCCAGCTCGTGCAGATCGGCAGGCGCCACGCCGGCTTTCGTGAGTCCGCCGTCCACGTTCACCTGCAGACACACCTGCAGCGGCGGCAGGCCTTCGGGCCGCTGTTCGCTCAGGCGCTCGGCGATCTTGAGCCGGTCCACCGATTGCACCCAGTCGAAATGCGCGGCCACCAGCCGGGTCTTGTTGCTTTGCAATGGACCGATGCAGTGCCATTCCGTTGGCATCGGCGCAACAGACGGTGCGCGCAGCGCGAGGATCTTCTCGACGCCTTCCTGCACGTAGTTCTCGCCAAAACACCGCTGACCGGCGGCCTGCGCCTGACGAACGGCGTCCGCGCCGAAGGTCTTGGAAACCGCCAGCAAAACCACCGCATCCACGGGGCGTCCGGCGTGTGAACAAGCACGCGAAATGCGCTCTTTCAGCCCTTGGAGATTGCGTTCAATGGTCGTCATAATCTGCCGTCATACCTCAACACCGCACGGGACCCCGGGATGGATATCACCCAACTGCTGGCTTTCAGCGTCAAGAACAAAGCATCCGATCTTCATCTCTCGGCCGGTCTTCCACCCATGATACGGGTGCATGGTGATGTGCGACGCATCAACGTCGAACCGCTGGACCACAAGCAGGTCCACGGCATGGTGTACGACATCATGAACGACAGTCAGCGCAAGCAGTACGAAGAGTTCCTCGAGTGCGACTTCTCGTTCGAGATCGAGGGCCTGGCGCGCTTTCGCGTCAACGCCTTCAACCACAACCGTGGCGCTGGCGCGGTGTTCCGGACCATCCCGAGCAAGATCCTCACCCTGGAGCAGCTCAACGCGCCCAAGATCTTCGGCGATCTCGCGCTGCGCCCGCGCGGCCTGGTGCTGGTGACCGGCCCCACGGGCTCGGGCAAGTCCACCACGCTGGCCGGCATGGTCAACCACCTCAATGAAACCGAGTACGGCCACATCCTCACGGTGGAAGACCCGGTGGAGTTCGTGCACGAGTCCAAGAAATGCCTGGTCAACCAGCGCGAAGTCGGCCCGCACACGCTGAGCTTTGCCAACGCGCTGCGTTCGGCGCTGCGCGAAGACCCGGACGCGATCCTGGTCGGCGAAATGCGCGACCTGGAAACCATCCGCCTGGCGATGACCGCCGCCGAGACCGGCCACCTGGTGTTTGGCACGCTGCACACCTCCAGCGCGGCCAAGACGATCGACCGCATCATCGACGTGTTCCCGGCCGAGGAAAAAGACATGGTGCGCGCGATGCTCTCCGAATCGCTGGTTGCGGTGATCTCGCAGACGCTGTGCAAGACCAAGGACGGCTCGGGTCGCGTCGCAGCGCACGAGATCATGCTGGGCACCAGTGCGATCCGCAACCTGATCCGCGAGGCCAAGGTGGCGCAGATGTACTCGGCCATCCAGACCGGCAACAGCGTGGGCATGCAGACGCTCGACCAGAACCTCTCGGAACTCGTCAAGCGCAACGTCATCAGCCCGGCCGAGGCCCGCGGCAAGGCCAAGATCCCCGAGAACTTCCCGGGCTAGACATGGACCATGTCCGTCGCGTGCCCGCTGCGCCCCGCCACATCCTCCCGCAAGAGGTCCACGCCCGCGCCCTGTCCAAGCCGGTGGCGCGGCGTTCACTGCAAAGAAGGTGATTTCTCATGGAACGCGACCAGGCATCCAAGTTCATCAACGACCTGCTGCGCCTCATGCTCAGCCGCTCGGGCAGCGACCTGTTCCTCACGGCTGATTTCCCCCCGGCGATCAAGGTCGATGGATCGGTCGTCAAGGTGTCGCCCCAGCCCCTGAACGCCACGCACACGCTGGCGCTGGCGCGCGCCATCATGAACGACAAGCAGGCGGCCGAGTTCGAACGCACCAAGGAGTGCAACTTCGCGATCTCGCCCCCCGCCATCGGCCGCTTCCGCGTCAACGCCTTCATCCAGCAAGGCAAGGTCGGCATGGTGCTGCGCACGATTCCCGCCGTGCTGCCCACCATCGACAAGCTCGGCCTTCCCCAGGTGCTCAAGGATGTGGCGCTTTCCAAGCGCGGGCTGTGCATCCTGGTCGGCGCCACCGGCTCGGGCAAATCCACATCGCTCGCGGCCATGGTCGACTGGCGCAACGAGAACACCCACGGCCACATCATCACGGTGGAAGACCCGATCGAGTTCGTGCACCCGCACAAGAACTGTGTGGTCACGCAGCGCGAAGTGGGCCTGGACACCGACAGCTGGGAGGCCGCGCTGAAGAACACGCTGCGCCAGGCGCCCGACGTGATCCTGATGGGCGAGATCCGCGACCGCGAAACCATGGAGCATGCGATCCAGTTCTCGGAGACCGGCCACCTTTGCCTGGCCACGCTGCACGCCAACAGCGCCAACCAGGCGCTGGACCGCATCATCAACTTCTTCCCCGAAGAGCGCCGCGCCCAGCTGCTGATGGACCTGTCGCTGAACCTTCGCGCGCTGATCTCGCAGCGCCTGGTCCCGCGCCAGGACAACAAGGGCCGGCACGCAGCGGTGGAGATCATGCTGAACTCACCGCTGATCTCCGACCTGATCTTCAAGGGCGACGTCGCCGAGATCAAGGAGATCATGAAGAAGAGCACCCAGATGGGCATGCAGACCTTCGATCAGGCGCTGTTCAACGCCTTCGAGGCCAACCTCATCACCCTCGAAGACGCGCTGCGCAATGCGGATTCGCTCAACGACCTGCGCCTGCAGATCAAGCTCAACAGCCAGCGCGCCAAGTCGCTGGACCTGGCGGCGGGCACAGAGCATCTCACGATCGTGTAAAAACACCCCGCGCCGCGCTGGCGCGCGTCACCCCCTCAGGGGAACAACGTCTGCGGCCCGGCAACGCCGGTTCCACGACATTTCTTGTACTGGAAGCATCTTCACATGAGCAGCATCGCCGAACGCACCTACGAATCCACCCCTGCGCGCAAGGTCGCGTTCATCGGTCTGGGTGTCATGGGCTATCCCATGGCCGGGCACCTGGCGCGCGCCGGCCACGCCGTCACGGTCTACAACCGCTCCGGCGCCAAGGCGGCCGCTTGGGTGGCCGAGTTCGGCGGGGCGCACAAGCCGACGCCGCGCGAGGCGGCCCAGGGTGCCGACATCGTCTTCGCCTGCGTGGGCAACGACGACGACCTGCGCTCCATCGTGCTGGGCGCCGATGGTGCTTTTGCCGGCATGTCACCGGGCGCCGTGTTCGTGGATCACACCACCGCCTCGGCCGACGTGGCGCGCGAGCTGCACGGCGCAGGCAAGGCATTGGGCATCGCGTTCGTGGACGCGCCGGTCTCGGGTGGCCAGGCCGGTGCGCAGAACGGCGCACTGACCGTGATGTGCGGTGGTGAGGCCGCCGCGTTCGACGCGGCCAGGCCGGTCGCCATGGCCTTTTCGCGCGCGTTCACCCGCATGGGCGAGAGCGGCGCCGGCCAGCTCACCAAGATGGTCAACCAGATTTGCATCGCCGGCCTGGTGCAAGGCCTGTCCGAAGCGATTGCCTTCGGTCAGAAAGCCGGCCTGGACATGGCCCAGGTGCTGGACGTGATTGGAAAAGGGGCGGCGCAGAGCTGGCAGATGGACAACCGGGGCAAGACCATGGTGGCCGACAAGTTCGACTTCGGCTTCGCCGTGGACTGGATGCGCAAGGACCTCGGCCTGGTGCTGGACGAAGCCAAGCGCAACGGCGCGCGCCTGCCGGTCACGGCGCTGGTGGACCAGTTCTACGCCGACGTGCAGGCCATGGGCGGCCAGCGTTGGGACACGTCCAGCCTCATCAAGCGCCTGAGGTAAGCCCCCCGGGAGCCGGCTTACTTCGCCGGATTCGCGGGTGCAGGCTGCTGCTTGGCAGCGCCGATGCTGGCGAGCTCCTGCTCGGAGATGATCTCGAACACGCGCACCACGCGCGACACGTTCTGCGTGTTGCGCGCGATGTCGGTCGCGCGGTCGGCCTCGCGCTGTGTCACACGGCCCATCAGGTACACGGTGCCACGTTCGGTCACCACCTTGAAGGCGCTGGCCGAGAGGTCCTTGGCGTCCACCAGCGAGGCCTTCACCCGGCCGGTGATCAACGTATCGCTTGCGCGTTCCTTCAGCGAGGGGCTGTTGGTCACGCCCAGCTCGTTGATGACCTCGCGCACGTTCTCCACGCCGGACACCATCTGCGTGACCTTGGTCTTGACCGCTTCGCTGGAAGCCTCGCCGGTGATCAGCACGCGGCGGTTGTAGCTGGAGAGGTTGTAGCGCGCATGCGCATCGCCGAGCTCGTCTTTCAGGCGGTTGGACGCCCTGAGCTCGATGCCCTGGTCGTCGAGCTGCGCACCAGAGGTGCGGCGGTCCACCGCCACCAGCGCGGTCACGGCCGCGCCACCGACCACCAGCGGCGCGCACGCGCTCAGCGTGGCGCCCAGGGCGGCCACGGCGAGCGCAGCCGCGGCAATGCGGTGATAGGAAGGGTTGTGGTTGATCTGGGTCATGAGGCACTCTCCATAGGGGTATTGGACTCGTCGGGCAGGCCCAGCAGCTGGGCGTCCACGCCGTCGCAAATGCAGTGCAGCACGAGGTGATGCACTTCGAGGATGCGGGCCGGAAGTTCGTGCGGCACGCACAGATGCACGTCGGTGTCGCGCAGTTGCATCGAGAGGCGGCCGCCGCGCGCGCCAGTGAGCGCCACCACGACCATCTCGCGCTCGTGCGCGGCCTCCACCGCCGCCAGCACATTGGCCGAATTGCCGCTGGTGGACAGCGCCAGCAGCACATCGCCGGCCTGGCCCAGCGCGCGCACCTGGCGGGCGAACACGGCGCGGGCATCGAAATCGTTGGCAATGCCGGTGAGCACCGCCGCGTCGGACGAGAGCGAAAACGCCGCCAGCTCGGGCCGCTCGCGTTCGTAGCGCCCCATGAAACTGGCCGCGAAGTGCTGGGCGGCCGCAGCCGACGCTCCATTGCCACAGGCCAGCACCTTGCCACCCCCGGTGACGCTGGCCAGCACGGCCGCGATGGCCGACTCCACCGTCGGCGCCAGAGATTGGGCGCACTGGTACTTCAGGTCGGCGCTGTCGATGAACTGTTGCTGGATGCGTTGCAGAAGCATGGCGCGATCATAGCGGTGAGGGGTGTATCAAATTGCTCAACCTGCCACGGAGGCATCGAAGGCGGCTCGCAGCCATTCGATGCAAGCCGGCGCTGGCGCGTCCAGCGCGCCATCGATCAGCACCACATCGAAGCGGCATGCAGGCTCTGAGCCCAGCCGCAGCAAAAAGTGCCGCGCCGCGAACACGATGCGCCGCTGCTTCGCCCCGGTGATGCTCGCGCCCGCGCCGCCCTGGCGCTGGCTGGCGCGCTGGCGCACTTCCACGAAGACCAGCGTGCCATCGGGCTCGCGCATAATCAAATCGACTTCGCCACCGCCCCGGCCCGGGGTCCTGAAGTTGCGCTGCACCAGCGCCAGGCCATGGCACCGAAGGTGGGCCAGGGCCGCATCCTCTGCGGCATCGCCCTGGTCCTTGGAGGTCTGTTTCGCCGCGCCGCCCCTGGTGGGCGCCGTCTGTTTTCTGGATGTCCACATTGTCTGCAAGCACTCCATCCCTGTTGGCCGCCGCCCGCGACGCGGCGGGGCACCAGCATTATCCGCAGGGCGCGCTCTACATGGTCGCCACGCCCATCGGCAACCTGGCCGACATCGGGCTGCGCGCGCTGCAGGTGCTCTCACTCGTGGACACGGTGGCCTGCGAGGACACGCGCCACACGGCTGCCCTGCTGCAGGGCTACGGCCTGCACAAGCCCTTGCTGGCGCTGCACGAACACAACGAGGCCGAGGCCGCGCAGACCGTGGTGCAGCGCCTGCAGGAAGGCCAGCGCATCGCCTACGTGAGCGACGCCGGTACGCCGGGTGTGAGCGATCCAGGCGCGCGCCTGGTCGCCGCCGTGGCCGCAGCTGGCCTGCGCTGCCTGCCCATCCCGGGCGCCAGCAGCATCACCGCGCTACTCAGCGTGACCGGACACAGCGGGTGGGACGGGCGCTTCGTGTTCGCCGGCTTTCTCTCTCCCAAGGCGGCCGAGCGCCAGCGCGAAGTGCAGCAGATGGGCGCCGATGCGCGCGCCTGCGTGCTGCTGGAGGCGCCCCACCGCATCGAGGCCCTGGCCAGGGACCTGGCCACGCTGGGCCAGCGCACGCTCACCGTCGGGCGCGAGCTGACCAAGCAGTTCGAGGAGATCGCGCCCATGCCCGCCGAGGCCCTGCCCGGCTGGCTGCAGGCCGGCGCGCACCGCACGCGCGGCGAGTTTGTGTTGATGGTGCACCCACTGGTCGCCGAGGCGGCCGACGCGGGCGCGGTGGACGCGGCAGCACTGCGCACGCTGGACCTGCTGCTGGCCGAACTGCCCCTGAAAACCGCCGTGCGCCTGTGCGCGGAGATCACCGGCCAGCCGCGCAACGCGCTCTACGAGGCCGCGCTGGCCCGGCGGGCAGATCAGTAGATCACACGGGCGGTGTGGTCGGTGCCCGATCGGGCACCTGGCTCGCGCGAAGGGGCCGGTGCCTCGGGCACCTCGGTGGCCTCGACATCGACCACGTCGCCCATCGGCCGACGCGCGCCACCCGCACCGCCGGGCCACACGCCCTGCGTGTAGCGCTGCGAGGTCTGCCGGAAACGGCTGAACACCACCGCCGGTGAGGGCTTGCGGCCGGTCACCAGCGCCCAGAGCGAGACACCCACCACCACCACCAGGGATGCCAGCAGCAGGCTGAGCACGAAGACCAGGGCGGCCAGGGCCAGCGCCAGCCGGATCACGCCGCGCAGCACGCGGCCGAAGAAATCGAAGAGTCCGTTCATGGATGAGAGAGCCTCCTGGCCCCAAGGGAGTTCCTGAACTGGCGCGAACACCAGGCACGTGCCGCCCGGCATGGGGCAAACAGTCAGCAGATGGGGGCATTCCGGCCGTTTGCAAGTCGCCTCGCGGTATGCTCCCACGTGTGAAACCGTTCTACCAGTACTTCTTCCGCGGCCTGATCACCTTCCTGCCGGTGGCACTCACGGTCTACGTGCTGTACCTTTTCATTGTCTGGGTGGAAACCATCGCCATGTGGGCGATCCGGCCGCTCGTCGGCGACTTCTACCTGCCCGGCCTGGGCATCGTGATCGGGGCGGCCATGATCGTCGGCCTGGGTTTCCTGATCTCGCAGCCCGTGACCGCGCGCATGCTCTCCTGGGTGGAGCTGCCGTTCACCAACCTGCCGGTCGTCAAAAGCATTTACTCCTCGCTCAAGAGCTTCGCCGACTACTTCGCGCCCAACAAGAAGGACGCGCAGCAGCAGGTGGTGATGCTGAAGATGCCGGACCACGAGATGACCATCGTCGGCCTGGTGACGCGCCAGAACATGGCCGGCCTGCCGCCCGGGCTGGCCGAGCTGGACCACGTGGCGGTCTACCTGCCCATGGGCTACATGATCGGCGGGTACACCGTGTTCGTGCCGCGCAGCTGGACCACACCGATCGACATGTCGGTGGAAGAGGCGATGCGCGCCTCGCTGCTGGCCTGGATGAGCGCGAAGTAAGCCCCCGCGCCCGCTGGCGTCACAGCCGGGGGGAGCCGCACCGGCGGCCGGGCAAAGGCAGTCCTGCAGCGTTCTGGATCGCGGAACTTGCACGCCAACGGACCTTCCAACCGCGTGCATTCTCCTGGAGACCGCCATGCCGATCCTGCCCCGCCGCCGCCTCCTCATCGCCAGCGCCGCCGCGGCCGTGGCCGCCCCGGCCTGGCTTTCGCCCGCACTGGCGCAGGGCAAGCCCCTGCGCCCCACGCCGCGCCAGACCGAAGGCCCGTTCTATCCGGTCACGCTGCCGGCCGACACCGATGCCGATCTGCTCAACAACGGCCAGGCCATCTACCGCAAAGGCCAGGCGGCCTGGGTCGAGGGCACGGTGATCGACCTGGCGGGCGTGCCCGTGGCAGGCGCGGTGGTGGAGATCTGGCAGTGCGACCACGCGGGCCGCTACCACCACCCCGGCGATGGCGGCAAGGCCGACCCGGCGTTCCAGGGCTTCGGCCAGGTCACGGTCGGCCGCGACGGGCGCTACCGCTTCCGGACCCTCAAGCCCGTGCCTTACACCGGCCGCACGCCCCACATCCATGTGAAGGTGCGCCTGGACCGCCAGGAGCTGCTGACCACGCAGCTGTACGTGGCGGGCGAGCCAGGCAACGAGCGCGACGGCTTGTGGCGGCGCATGAATGAAGAGGCCCGCGCCGCCGTCACCGTGCCCTTCACCCCGGGCAGCGACGGCCTGCGCGCCACCTTCCCCATCGTCGTGCAGGCTTGAAGCCGGGCGGCTAAGCTCGCCGCATGGATTCATTGACCCAGATTGCCCTCGGCTCGGCCGTGGGCGTGGCCGTGATGGGCCGGCGCACGGCCCCATGGAAGGCCGCGCTGTGGGGCGCCATCGGCGGCACCCTGCCCGACCTCGACGCCTTCATCAACCACGGCGACGCCATCCTCAACATGACGCGGCATCGCGCCGAGAGCCACGCGCTCTTCGTGCTGACGCTGGCTGCGCCGGCGCTGGCCTGGATCGTCTCGCGCGTGCACGGCGAGGCCGCGCTGTTCCGGCGCTGGTGGCTGGCGATGTGGCTGGTGCTCATCACCCACCCGCTGCTCGACACCATGACGGTCTACGGCACGCAGCTGCTCCAGCCCTTCAGCGACTACCCATTCGCCGTGGGCAGCGTCTTCATCATCGACCTGGCCTACACCCTGCCGCTGATCGTTGGCGTGGTCGCGGCACTGCGCCTGAAGTCCGCTCGCGGCCTGGCCTGGAACACCGCCGGGCTGGTGCTGAGCACGCTCTACCTGGCCTGGAGCGTGGGCGCGCAGCAGCACGTCACGCGAGTGGCTCGGGCGTCGCTCCAGGCCGAGGGCATCGCGGCCGAGCGCCTGCTGGTCACGCCCTCGCCGTTCAACACCGTGCTCTGGCGGCTCGTGGCCACCACGCCCACCGAGTACCGCGAGGGCTTCTACTCGCTGCTGGACGACGGGGCGCATGTCACCTGGACGGTGCACGATCGCGGCGCGGACCTGATCGCACAACACCGCAACGAACCCTACGTCGCGCGCATGGCGGCCTTCACCCATGGCTTCTACAGCGTCTCGGCCAGCGATGGCCATCTGTTCGTGACCGACCTGCGCATGGGGCAGGAGCCGCACTACACCTTCCGCTTCCATCTGGGCACCGAAGCCGCACGCGCCAACGGTGGACACCGGCCGACGCTGGACGGCTCGCGCCCGGACCTCGCCACCGCCTTGCCCAGCCTGTGGCGCCGCCTGCTCGGTGAACCCTCCCTGCCACCAGGCTGCGTGGCACGCCCGTGCCCTGTCGCGGCGCCTGGATAGCTGACATCCACGGACCGATCTTGTTCTCGCATGGGCCCCCATGAATACTTGCCTGACACACAACCCAGCAGGCATTTTTCATGAACCCACTCCTCCAGATGATCCCCAGCCTCCTGCGGCGCAAGCTGTCATGGGGCCTGTTCGCCCTGGCCTGTGCGCCCCTCGCGCCGGTGGCGGCCCAGACCGCGTCCAAGCCGATCAAGGTGGTGATACCGTTCGCCCCCGGTGGCGGGCAGGACGGCATCGGCCGCTACTTCGCGAACCAGCTCACGAACCGCATGGGCCTGAGCTTCATCGTCGAGAACAAGACCGGCGCGGGAGGCGTGATCGCGGCAGACCAGGTCGCCAAGGCCACGCCTGACGGCACGACGCTCTTCCTCGCCACCGGCGGCGCCATTTCGATTGCGCCCCACCTGATGTCGAAGATGCCCTACCAGGCCAGGCAGGATTTCGTGTCCATCGCCATGGTGGCTGATACGCCCATGGCGGTGGCCGTCCGCACGTCCAGCCCCTACCGCACGCTGCCCGACCTGGTGAAGGCCGCGAAGGCGCAGCCAGAGCAGATCACCTATGCCTCCACCGGCAACGGCACGGTTTCCCACCTCACCGGCGAATTGTTCGCCCAGGCCGTGGGGATCAAGCTGTCGCACGTGCCGTATCGAGGCGCCGCGCCGGCCATCGTCGACGTCGCCAGCGGCCAGATCGAGTCCATCGTCACCAGCGCGGCCTCGCTCGAAACCATGGTGGCCGGGGGCAAGATGCGGGTGCTGGCCACCTTCACCGCCGCCCCCATTCCCCACCTCGCGGGCGTGCCGACCGTGCAGCAGGCCACCGGAGAGGCTGGTCTTGTGGTGCCGGTCTGGGTGGGGTTCATGGCACCCGCCAAAACCCCGCCGGCCTTCGTGCAGCGCCTCTCGGCCGAGCTGATGGCGATCTGCCAGATGCCCGAGACACAGAAACGCCTGCTGGAATCGGGCGCGCAGGCCGCCTGTGCGGGCACCGCCGATTTCGACCGTGTGATCGCCGAGGACTCGCAGCGCTGGAAGCGCGTGATCCAGCGCGGCAACATCAAAGCCGAGTAAGAGGCTGCCCACCATGAGGATCGGAATTGTGGGTGCTGGCGGCATCGGGCTGGCCAGCGCCGTGTGGACCGCGCACCGCGGCCACGAAGTCATGCTGTGGTCGCCACGCGGTGAACCCCCCGCCGCTGGCCAGGTGTCGCTGCGCGCCACCGGCCAGCTTGAAACCACCGTCAACGCCAGGCTGGCCACCCATGCCGCGGAGCTGTCGGAGTTTGCCGATGTGCTGCTGATCGCCGTTCCCCTGAACGGCCACCGCAGGGTGATGGATGCACTGCTCCCGCACATGCGCGCGGGCCAGCTCGTCATCGTGAGTTCCATGGGGTCTTTGTCGGCGCTGTACCTGTACGAGGCGGCGCTTGCGCGCGGCATCCCGCTCTCGGTGGCCAGCTTCGGCACCACGGCGCTGACCGCGCGCCGCAGGTCGGCGGATACCGTGCACATCATGACGCGGCGCACTTCGCTGGGGGTGTCCTGTCTGCCCATGTCCAGCCAGGCGTCTGCGCTGGCGGTCTGCGAAGCGCTGTTCGGCGAGGGCTTCACAGCCGATGAAAACGCGCTGTCGACCGCGCTGACCAACATCAACCCCGTGGCGCATGGCCCGCTCGCGCTGTTCAACTGGACCCGCATCGAGCGAGCCGAGGCGTGGCCCCAGTACCACTTCATGACACCGCGCGTGGCGGCCGTGATCGAGCAGCTGGATGCCGAACGCCGCTGCGTCGCGCAAGCCTTTGGCCTGCAGGTCAGGAGCATCGAGCGCCACTTCGCCCAGTCTTTCAACACCGAGTCGCTGCGGCTGGCCGACATCGCGGCCGAGCTGCACGACAAGCGCGGCGGACCGCCCGGACCGACGGACATCCGAACGCGATTCCTGTCGGAAGACATTCCCTACGGCCTGGTCTTCACCATCGCCCTCAGCCACGTGGCGCAGATCCCCACGCCGGCCACAGAGGCCACCGCCGCCATGGCGAGCCTGGTGGCAGGCGAGGACTTCGCGGCCGCCAACGACCTGATCTTTGCCTTGCGCCTGCCCGCTGAATCCGTCAACGGATTGCTGACGCGCGTGAACACCAACCGATGAACGCCTTGCCCGCCATGACCGAGATGAACGCCTTGATCCCTCCCCGCTCGCTGACGGCGCTGCCGGCTTCCCACGCCCCCTGGGGCGACACCATGCTGGCGCACACCGGTCGCGCGACCGATGCCTTCGGCGGCCTGGTCAACACGCCTGTGTGCCGGGGCTCCACGATCCTGTCCAACTCGCTGGAGGAATGGGAATCGCGCAAGCAGCCCAACAACCCCATGGCCAGCTACGGCCGGTTCGGCACGGCGACCACCAAGGCTTTCGAGAGCGCCATCGCCGAACTGGAAGGCGGTGCGGCCTCCATCGTTTTCCCCTCGGGCCTGGCCGCCTGCACCCACGCCATCATGGCCGTCGTGCGCCATGGAGACCACGTGCTGATCTCGGACAGCGTCTATGGCCCCACACGCCAGTTCGCCAACCGCGTGCTGGCCGCCATGAACATCGAGGTGGAGTACTACGACCCCCTGGTCGGTGGCGCCATCCGCGAGCGCATCCGGCCCAACACCCGCGCGGTGTACGTCGAGTCGCCCGGCTCCCTGACGTTCGAGGTGCAGGACATCGCCGCGATCGCGCAGGAGGCGCATCGGGGGGATGCCTATGTGATCATGGACAACACCTGGGCATCGCCGCTCTACTTCAACCCGTTTGCGCACGGCGTCGACATCTCGGTGCAGGCCGCCACCAAGTACATCGTCGGCCACTCCGACGCCTTGCTGGGGGTGGCCACGGCCAACCCGCGCGCGTGGCCGCTGTTGCAGGCCGGCGCGCAGAATTTCGGGCAGATCGCCGGACCGGACGATATCTATCTTGCACTGCGGGGTCTGCGCACACTGGCGGTGCGGCTTCGGCGCCACCAGGAGACCGGCGTGTTCCTTGCCGACGCATTGTCCAGCCACCGCGCGGTGGCTCGCGTGCTGCACCCGGCCCTGCCCGGCGACCCGGGCCACGCGATCTGGGCGCGCGATTTCCGCGGCGCCAGCGGCCTCTTCGGCCTTGTGCTCAAGCCGATGTCGGCGCAGGCCATGTCGGTCCTCTTCGCGCGCCTGCAGCTGTTTGGCATCGGCCTGTCCTGGGGCGGCTACGAAAGCCTGGCGCTGCCGGTCGACACACCGTCGCGCACCATCCGGCCGCTGCACCTCGAAGGCCCCCTGCTGCGCATCCACGCAGGCCTGGAGTGCGCGCAGGACCTGTGGGCCGATTTCTCCAGCGGGCTCGATGCCGCCTGGGCGTGCGACGGCCACTGAACGGCGGGCTGGCAGCCGCCCGCCGTCCTATGATGGTGCGCTGCGAAGACGCGAACGGCCTCACCGATGGACACTCGAATCCTTGAAACCTTTCTGCTGGTGGCCGAGTCCGGCGGCTTGTCGAGCGCCGCGAGCATCCTGGGTGTGCCGCAGTCGCAAGTCAGCCGGCATGTGAAGCAGCTCGAGGACGCCTGTGGCGCCGCGCTGCTTTACCGCCATGGCCGGGGCGTGCGCCTGACGATGGCCGGGGAGCGAATGCGCGACACCGTGCGCCCCTTGCTGACGCAACTCCAGGACGCGCTGGAAAACGCAGCCGAGCAGGATCGCAAGCCTGCCGGCCCGGTCGATCTGGCCTTGTCGCCGTCGTTCATCCGGGCCGTGGGTCTGCGCCTGGTCGATGCGATGGCGGCCGAGTACCCGGACGTTCGCCTTCGCCTGGTGAGTGGCAATTCCCGCTACGTCTACGAATGGGTGCTGCACGCGCAGGTTGACATCGGCGTGCTCAGCGACGTGGGCATGTCATCGCAGCTGCTGCTCGAAGAACTGGGTTTCGCGCGTGCGGTGCTCGCCGCACACCCGGACTTTCCAATGCCACCCGAGCGCGGCACGCCGCCCGACCTCAGCAATGTGCCGCTGCGACTGCCCAGCCCCGGGCAAGGCCTGCGCCGCCAGATCGACCTCTGGGCGGCGCGGCACGGCATCACGCTCAACGTCGCCTATGAGATCGACGACATCGACGTGACCAAGGAGATCATCGCCACGGGCCGCGCGGCCGCCATCGTCTCGCGACTGTCGATCCACCGGGAGCTGGCCGACGGGAGCGTCATCGAGCGCTCGCTGGGCGCGGACTTCCGCGTGCGGACAGTGCTGGCCACCGCGCGCAACCGCCCCATCACCCCGGCGATGAAAGTCACCATCCACATGCTGCGGGAGCTGTCCACCACGCTCTTCGCCGAGGCGGAATAGCGGCAGGCGACGACCCGATCGACGGGCCTGCCCGGCGCAGGTCGCTCGATCAGAGCAGCCACTCGATCGGCAGCACCGAGAGCAAGCCGATCCAGGCGCGCTGCCCCAGCGAACTGCCCGGCTCGCGCGTGTGGCGGATCTCCTGGCCATCGCGGCGTTCGATCCACACCAGCCCGCCCTTCTCGTCCAGCCGCACCGCGTACGACGTGGCCGGCACCTGGCGGTCAAAAGCCTCGCCCACCGAGCGCGCCAGGGCGGGGCTGTCGATGATGAAGCCCAGCTCGGTGTTCAGGTGGGCCGAGCGCGGGTCGAAATTCATCGACCCGACGAACACCCGCTCGCCGTCGATCGCGAAGGTCTTGGCGTGCAGGCTGGAGCCCGAGCTGCCGAACACGTTGGTGCGGCCCGTCACCATCGCGCCGCGACGCATCTCATACAACTCGACGCCGCTGCGCAGGAGGTCCGAGCGGTAGCGCGCGTAACCCGAGTGCACGGCCGAGACGTCGGTCGCCTCCAGCGCGTTGGTGAGGATGCGAACGCGCACGCCCCTGGCCGCCAGGCGCTCGAAGACCGCCACGCCCGCCGCAGTGGGCACGAAGTAGGGCGAGATGAGATCCAGCGAGCGCGCGGGCGGGCGCGCCAGCACCTGGGCCAGCTGGTGGGTCACGAGCCCCTCCCTCCCCGCCTGCCCCAGGCCCTTGCGGGGGTCGTCGCTGACCATCTCCACCCGGCCCCACTGTGCGGCGATGGCGCCGGTGAGCAGATCGGACACGAAGCTCGACTCGCGCAGCGCCTGCAGGTAGCGCGCGGCGCGAGGATCGCGTTCGGCCAAACCCGCCGCGTCCGCAGCCGCCCCCGCCGTCCCGGCCGCGACGACGCGATCGACCGGATAGGCCGAGGCGCTGGCCCAGTAACGGTCGAAATCCGCCGACAGCTCGGGCACCACCTGGCCGATGGCCAGCACGTCGAGGTCGGCAAACAGCACGCCGTCGGTGGCGCCGAAGTACTCGTCGCCCACGTTGCGCCCACCCATGATGGCCGCCTGGCTGTCGGCCACCAGCGCCTTGTTGTGCATGCGCCGGTTGGCACGGCTGAAATGCGTGAGGTAGCCCAGCGCCTTGGGCTGGCGGATGGAGAACGGGTTGAACAGGCGCACCTCGGCGGCCGGGTGCCGGTCGAACGCCAGCAGCTTGCTGTCCATGGCCACGCCGTTGTCGTCCAGCAGCAGGCGCACGCGCACACCGCGATCGGCCGCTTCGCGCAGCGCATCGAGCAACAGGTTGCCGGTGGTGTCGTCGCGCCAGATGTAGTACTGCACGTCCAGCGTTCGCTCGGCCGCGCGCACCAGCAGCACGCGCGCCGCAAAAGACGCCAGCGGATCGGCCAGTGGCAGGATGCCGGACTCGCCGGGATGGGCATGTGCCTGCGGCGTGAGCGCGCGACCCAGCGCCGTGGCCGCGGCGTCGGCTGGCGCCAGCGCGCGCGATTCGGTGCGGCCTTCCAGCGGAGGCAGGGCACAGCCCTGCAGCACGGCCGCCAGCAACGCCATCATCCAGCCGCCTCGCTTGAAGAATCCCATGCAAGGCACGCTCAGGAAGGCGCGTCGGGCGCTCAGCCCATCAGCAGCGTCACGCAGACGATGGCGATGCCGATGCACAGGTTGACGAACACCCAGCTGCGGATCGATGCCATGGCCGCGCCCGCCGCCGGCCACTCGCTGGCGGCCACGGCGCGCGTGAACCGTTTGAACAGCGCGAAGCGGATGTGGCCGAAGATCAGGATCATGACGATGCCCAGCGTGGCCATGATGGTCCAGTCCAGCGGCATGTTGAAGGCCAGGCCGGCCTGCACCGTTTCCTTGGCCGTGCGCCCGATCATCCACAGGCCCGTGGCCAGCACCACCAGCGAGGCCCACAGCACCACCGAGAAAAAGCGCTTCATCACGGCGTGCAGCAGGCGCAGGCGCACCGGCGGCTCCAGCGCCTGCACCGAGGGGCGAAGGAAGAAGTGCGCGAAAGCCATGCCGCCCACCCACAGGATGACGGCCAGCACGTGGACGAGTTTGAGAGCGGAGAAGATCATGCGCGGGGCTTTCTGTGGAGAAGGTCAGGCTTCGGTCAGCACGCCGTCCACGCGGCGCTGCAGCCGGTAGGGCGGCAGGCCCTTGAGCATGCGCCGTCCGTAGGACTGGCGCAGCAAGCGGGCATCGTAACAAACGACCACCGCCTCGTCGGCCTCGGTGCGCAGCGCGCGACCGGTCCACTGCAGCAGGCGCGCGCCGGTGGCGGGCACCACAAGTTCGCTGAACGGGTCGCGGCCCTGGCTCTTGAGCCAATCGGCCCGCGCCTGGCCCACCGGATCGCTCGGCGAGGCAAAGGGCAGCTTGGTGATGAACACCCACTCGCACAACTCGCCCGGCAGGTCCAGCCCCTCGCCAAACGACTGCAGGCCGAACAGCACGGAGGGCTTGCCCTCGGCCACGCGCTCGGCATGCCGACGCAGCAGCACGGTGCGCGAGGCCTCGCCCTGCACCAGCACGCGATCGCGCAGCGCCGCGTGTTCGCCGCGCTCCAGCAGGCCTTGCGCCTGGCGCATCTGCGCGCGCGAGGTGAACAGCACCAGCGCGCCACGCTCCACCTCGCGCAGGTCGGCCATCAGCAAGGCCAGCATCTCGCGCGTGTAGCCGTCCACGTCCTTGGGATCGGCGGTGGTCTGCACCACCACCAGGCGGCCCTGGCGCGCATGGTCGAACGGACTCTGCACCTCGCGCGTGGCCACCGCACCATCCCAGGCCAGGCCCGACTCGTGCAGGAAGTGATCGAAACTGCCGCAGGTGGTGAGCGAGGCGGAGGTGACCACCGCCGCCCGCACCTGGTTCCAAAGGTGGTTGCGCAGCAGGCTGCCGGGTTGCAGCGGGCAGGCGTGCGCGGTCAGCGTGACCAGGCCGTGGCTCACCCCCGCCTCCAGCCACTTGGCCAGGGGCGGCTGCCCGTCGCCCGCCGCCTGCTGCCAGTAGCTCGCCGTCTCCTGGGCGCTCTGCAGGCGCGGTGCGAGCACGCCCAGGCGGCTGTAGAGCTTGGCGCAGCGCGCCGCGTCGCCCGGGTTTTCGCGCGCCGTGGCCTTGAGCTGGGTGGCCAGCGACTCGAACACCTTGAGCAGGCTGCTGGCGTTGGCGTGCAGTTTGCCCACCACCTCCAGCCAATCGGCGGGCAACACGCCGCCTTCGAAGCGGTCCACCACCGGCGCACCGGCGTCGTTGAAGCCGCCGCCGGTGCGCGCGGGCGAGCGGCCCGCAGAACGACCGGTGAGGTCCAGCCAGGCCGGCAGCGTGCCGATGCGCTGCATGGCCAGCCGAGCCAGCTCGGTCTGCGCGCTCTTGAGCTCCTTCGCGAACGCGGCCACGTCGATGGTGGGCTGGTGATCGATCGCGGAGGCCACCTCGTCCACCGCGCGCGGCAGCTTGTCCAGCCAGTGGCCGCGCATCAGGTCCATGGACGCGGTGAACTGCCCCTGCGCCACCGAGCCCAGGTGGTGCGCCTCGTCGAACACGAGGTAGCAGTCCTGCGGCGCGGGCAGCGCGTGCAGGCCCAGGGTGGAGAGCAGCAGGTCGTGGTTGACGACGATGACCTGCGCCTGCGCCAGCCGGGCGCGCGCCTGGTAGTAGCTGCAGCTGTTGTAGCTGGGGCAATGGCGCGCGGTGCAGGTGTGGCGCTCGGCCGCCACGGGCGCCCACAGGCTGCCATCGGGGGGATCGTCGAGGCGGTCGCGGTCGCCGTCCCAGCTGCCCCCATCCAGCGCGTGGGCCCAGGCCGTGTACTGCACGCCGCGCTCCTGCCAGCGCGCCGCGGCGGCGGCCGAGGCCACCGCCTGCGCCGCCATGCCCGCGGCGCTGGTGTCGCCGCCAGCGTCGTCGCTTTCGAACAGGTCGGCACTCGCCGCGTCGCCCCCGCTGAGCTGGTCGAGCTTGAGGCGGCACACGTAGCGCCCGCGCCCCTTGGCCAGCGCGAAGCTGAAGGGTTGCGGCAGCGTGGCGGCCAGCGCGGGGAGGTCCTTGGCGATCAGCTGCTCCTGCAGCGCCACCGTGGCGGTGCTGATGATCACGCGCTTTTGCTGCGCCAGCGCCAGCGGGATCACCGTGGAGGCGTAGGCCGCCGACTTGCCCACGCCGGTGCCCGCCTGCACCACCGCGATGCCGCGCGCGGGCAGGGCCGCGTCGCTCGCCACCGCACCGTCGCCCAGACTCACGCCCGAGAGCGTGTGCGCGATGTGCGCAGCCATCTCGCGCTGGCCCGGCCGCGCGCGGTAGCCTGGCGCGTGGGCCACGACGTGATCGAACGCGGCCAGCGCGATCGCCTCGCGCGCCAGCGGGCCGGCCACCGGCGCGGCGGGTGCGCCGGTATTGGCAGAAGAGGGCTCAAGGGTGGGGGTGGACATGCGGACGCGAAAGCAAACGCCGATTGTCCCAGACCGGGCCGGGTGTCATCGGGCCATGGTGCAATGCACCACCCTGCCCCCCGACAATGCCAGCCATGTCCCAGACCTCCCGCCCCGGCAAACTCCCGATCGACCTCGCGCTGCAGGGCGGCGGCTCGCACGGCGCCTTCACCTGGGGCGTGCTCGACCGCCTGCTCGAAGACGAAACCCTGGAGATCGCCGCCATCAGCGGCACCAGCGCCGGGGCCATGAACGCCGTGGCCCTCGCCTCGGGCCTCATGGACGGCGGGCGTGAGGGCGCGCAGCGCGTGCTGCGCCAGTTCTGGACCCGTGTGGCCGAGCTCTCGCCCTTCCACCGGCTGCAGACCAGCCCGATGGGCGTGCTCATGGGGCCGGCCACCGACTGGCTGGCGCCCTGGCTCAAGCCCTGGACCGAACCGCTGCAGCAGGCTGCCGACGCCTTCGGCCACACGCTCTCGCCCTACCAGCTCAACCCCCTCAACCTCAACCCCTTGCGCGACATCCTGGTCGACACCATCGACTTCGACCGCGCGCGCCGTTGCCACAAGACGCAACTCTTCATCGCCGCCACCCAGGTGCGCACCGGCGCCCTGCGCGTGTTCGCCCAGCACGAACTCACGGCCGACATGGTGCTGGCCTCGGCCTGCCTGCCGCTGCTGTTCCAGGCGGTGGACATCGAGGGCGAGGCCTACTGGGACGGTGGCTACGCCGGCAATCCCACGCTGCTGCCGCTGGTGAACGAGGCCTGCGCCGACGACCTGCTGCTGGTGCAGATCAACCCCACACAGCGCGAGAGCGTGCCCACCACCGCGCGCGACATTCTCGACCGCATCAACGAAGTGACCTTCAATGCCAGCCTGGTGAAAGAACTGCGCACCTTGGCGCTGCTCAAACAGGTCATCGGCGAGCAACGCTCGCCCCACAGCCCTGCGCTGTTCCAGCGCGTGCAGCGGCTGCGGGTCCACCTCATCGAAGGCGGCGAGTCGCTCGCCGCGCTGGGCGCGGGCAGCAAGACCAACACGCAGTGGGCCTTCCTGTCGAACCTGCATGCCATGGGGCGCGAAGCGGCGGACCGCTGGCTGCACGCGCACCGCAAAGACCTGGGCCAGCGCAGCACGCTGGACCTCGGACCGGTGATGATCGACGACTGAAGCCGGGCACCGACGAGTAACCCGGCACGCCGCTTGCCCCGGCCGGCGGTGGTAGCCTGCCCCTTCCTCTCTCACCGGAGCACCGTCATGGAACATGCCATCGAACACGAAGAACGCGGCGCGCGTGGCGCTTTTCACCTCCTGCAGGGCGCCCGGCGCGTCGGTGAAATGACGTACAGCCGCACCAACCCCTCGCTGGTGGTGGTGGACCACACCTACGTGGACCCTAGCCTGCGGGGCCAGGGCGTGGCGCAGCATCTGCAGGACGCCCTGGTGGCCTGGGCGCGCGACACCGGCACCAAGGTCGTGCCGCTTTGTTCGTACGTGAAGGTGCAGTTCGATCGCGACCCCGCGATTCGCGACGTGCTGGCCTGAGCCCCCTTTCTTTTCACTTACCTCGCTTCATCCCATGGCACCACACACCATCCAGCGCCAGGAACAGGATTCCAAAGGCGCCTTCTACGTCGAGCAGGGCGGCCAGCGCATCGCCGAGATGACCTACAGCCGGACCAGCCCGTCGCTGATCATCATCGATCACACCGAGGTCGGCGAAAGCCTCAAGGGCCAGGGCGTGGGCCGCCAACTGCTGGATGCACTGGTGGCCTGGGTGCGCGCGACCGACACGAAGGTGATCGCGCTGTGCCCGTTCGCCAAAGCGCAGTTCGACAAGGATGCGTCGATCCGCGACGTGCTGCGGAGCTGATGGCACCGGTACCGCCGCTGCTCTACACCTACCGCCGCTGCCCCTACGCGATGCGGGCACGCATGGCGTTGCTGGTGGCGGGCATCGGATTCGACGCGCACGAGATCGTGTTGCGCGACAAGCCCGCCGCGATGCTGGCGCTTTCGCCCAAGGGCACGGTGCCGGTGCTCGCCCTGCCCGGCGGCGAGGTGCTGGAGCAAAGCCTGGACATCATGCGCTGGGCCTTCTCGGTGAGCGATCCCGCGGGCTGGTGGCCGCGCGCGCAAAGCGCGGCCCACCTGGCGCTGCTGTCCCTGTGCGACGGCCCTTTCAAGCACCACCTGGACCGCACCAAGTACCCCGAACGCTTCGAGGGTGCCGACCCGGCCTGGCACCGGGCGCAGGCGGTGGACGTGCTGCTGCGGCCCCTGGACGCGCAGTTGCAGGCATCCGCCCAGCTGGGCGGGGACCTGCCGTGCGCCACCGACCTCGCCCTGTTTCCGTTTGTGCGCCAGTTCGCCGCGGTGGACCCGGCCTGGTTCGAGGCTCAGCTCCCCCTGCCAGCGCTCAAGGCCTGGCTGGCCGGCTGGTTGTCGCACCCGCTCTTCACCGCAGCGATGGCCAAGCTGCCGAGTGGCCAGGCGACGCGATTCCCGGCACCGCCGGTGCTCATGCCGCCGCCAGCAAGCCCCGCAGCAACTCGCTGACGCCGTCCCACACGATCTGCACGCCCAGGCACAGCAGGATGAAGGCCGAGAGCCGAAGGAAGATCACGGTGCCGGCTTCACCCAGGGGCTTGAGCAACCGCTCGGCGTACCGGAACGCCAAATACAGCAGCACGCCGATGACGAACAGCGCGAGCACGCCGCCACCCATGCGAGCGAGCGAAAGCGCAAAGCGCTGGTCGTTCAGGGCCACGCCCACGGTGATGGCCGCCGCAATGGAGCCCGGGCCGCAACTGATGGGAAACGTCAGCGGGTAGAAGGCCTGCCGGCGCGCCTGCTCGGGCGTGAAGGCTTCGGCCAGCTCGGTGCGGCTGTCTTCGCTGGGGTGGCTGGCATTGAGCAGGCGCCAGGCCGAGGCCGCCACGATGAGGCCGCCGCCCACGCGCACGATCGGCAGGGAGATGCCGAAGAAATCGAGCACGTACGAGCCCACCAGCATGGAGCCGACCATGAGCGCAAACATGTTGCGCGCGATGCGCCGCGCCAGCAGCGCGCGCGTGGAAGGGGAAGCGCCCTCGGTCAGGCCGAGGAAGATGGGCGCGGTGGCCGCCGGGTTCAGGATCGGCAGGATGGCGGCGAAGACGAAGAGAAAGCTCTTTCCAAAGGCCAGGGCGAATTCAAGGGTCATGGTTCATTTCAACACTTCGCGCAGGCGCCGGCGCAGCGCTCGCTCGCGCCGCTGCTCCTCGTGCCAGTCCTCGCGCACGCCACGCCACAGCGCGATCGCCATCAGCACGATCACCAGGGTGAAAGGCAGGGCGAACACGATGGTGGCGGTCTGCACGGCCTTGAGACCGCCAGCCAGCAGCAGGCTGATGGCAACGCCCGAGATGAGCAGGCCCCACGCGATCTTCACGCGCGCGCTGGGGTTCTCCTGCCCACCGGTGCTCATCATGCCCAGCACCAGGGTGGCCGAGTCGCCCGAGGTGACGAAGAACAGCAGCACCAGCACCGTGGCCACGCCCGACATCAGCGCGGCCAGGGGCAGCGCCTCGAACATCTCGAACAGCGCGGTGGAGACGTCGGCACGCACCGCGTCGGCCACCGGCACGCCCTGCATGATCTCAAGATGGAGCGCGGTGCCGCCAAACACCGAGAACCAGACAAAGGCCGCCAGGCTGGGCGCGAGCATGGTGCCCAAGATGAATTCGCGGATCGTGCGGCCGCGCGAGACGCGCGCGATGAACAGCCCCACGAAGGGTGACCAGCTCACCCACCAGGCCCAGTAGAAGATGGTCCAGCCCCCGACCCAGGTGCTGTCGCGAAACGGCGTCATGCGCAGGCTCATGCGCACCAGTTCGCTCACATAGCTGCCCAGCGTGGACGTGAAGGCATCGATGATGACCACCGTGGGGCCGACCACGAACACCACCAGCGCCAGCAAGGCCGCGAGGACGAGGTTGATGTTGGAGAGCCACTTGATGCCCTTGGTGACGCCGCTGACGGCAGAGACCAGGAACAGCACGGTGGTCACCACGATGATGCCGACCTGCTGCGCCTCACCCACAGGCAGGCCGAGCAAAGCGTGCAGGCCGCTGTTGATCTGCAGCGCACCCATGCCGAGCGACGCCGCCACGCCGAACGCGGTCGCGATCACCGCAAGCACATTCACCACCGGCCCGAGGTGCTGCATGGGTGCCCAGGGCAGTGCCTGCACCGCCGTGCTCACCAGCGCGCTGCCGCCCTTGCGGAACTGGAAGAAGGCGATCGACAGCGCGACGATGCTGTAGACCGCCCAGGGGTGCAGGCCCCAGTGGAAGAAGCTGTAGCGCATGGCGGCGTTGGCCGCCTCCGGCGTGCGGGCCGCGATGCCCGGCGGTGGCGAGCCGTAGTGGGAAATCGGTTCGGCCACGCCCCAGAACACCAGGCCGATGCCCATGCCGGCCGCGAACAGCATGGCGAACCAGCTGCCGACCGAGAACTCGGGCTCGTCGTCCTCGCCACCGAGCTTGAGATCGCCGTAGCGGCTGAACGCCAGCACCAGGGCGAACAACACCAGGCCCAGCACCACCCACAGGTAGAGCCAGCCGAAGTCGCGCGTGATGACCGCCAGGGCGGTCGCGAACGCGGCGTCCAGCGCATCGGGAGCGACGACGCCCCACAGGACGATGGCCAGGATCACACCCGCTGAAGCGATCAGTTGCATGGGAAGTTCCTCCTCAATCTCCACCGTCCTGCGGTATCGGGGTTTGCGGCCGGGCCGCCACCATGCGGCTGGCCTGGGCCTGCAAGGCATCCACCATGGCATCGAGCTGCTCATGCTGGGCGGCGTCGAGGCCGGCCACCAGCTCGCGGTTGATCGCCGCCACGCGCGGATAGATCTCACCATACAGCCGCCGGCCCTCGTCGGTCAGGAAGACGTGCACCTCGCGCCGGTCCGATGGGCGGGGCTGGCGCACCACGAGCTTCTTGGCGGCCAGCGTGCTCAGCGTGCGCGAGGTGCGCGCGCGATCGAGCATGGCGTGCTCGGCCAGCTGGGACGACAGCGCGCCCTCGCGCTCGGCCAGGAAGGAGAGGATGCGCCACTCGCGGCGCGTGATGCCGAACTCGCTCTCGCACATGTGCACCACCAGCCGCCCAGCGGTGGTGTGGATGCGGTAGAGCCGGTACAGCAGCAGGTCGGCCTGTCGCTGCGGCGCCGTGAGTCGGTTGCTCATCAGGGAAAACACCCGCAATGATTGATTTCTGCAATTGATTGTCGCTGCATAGGATGCCAGTTTGCACGGGGAACTTCCCCCACAGGAGCCCGACCATGACCAACCGCCGCCAGTTGCTGTTCGCCCTCACCGCCGCGCTGACCACCTCCATCGCCTCCCCGGCGCACGCCCAGGCCATCGAAGGCCCCTTGCGGGTGGTGGTTCCTTACGCGCCGGGCGGTTCGTCCGACCGCGTGGCGCGGCTGGTGGCCGACAAACTGGGCCCCAAGCTGGGCGTGACGGTGGTGGTGGAGAACCGCACCGGCGGCGGCGGGCGCATCGCGGCGCAGCAACTCAAGGCCACGCCAGCCCAGCAGAACGTGCTGCTGCTGGCCAACCCGGCGCTCATGCTGGTCGCACCCCTGGTGTTCAAGGACGCGGGCTACGACCCCGACAAGGACTTCCAGCCGGTGTCGCAGGCCAGCCGCTACGAATTCGCGGTGGCAGTGGGCGCGGGCGTGCCGGTGCGCGAACTCAACCACCTGCTCGCCTGGCTGCGCGCCAACCCCGAACAGGCCAACTTCGGCGTGCCCGCCACCGGCAGCCTGCCGCACTTCTTCGGCCTCATGGTGGGCGAGAAGGCCGGCGTGAAAGCGCAGGTGGTGGGCTACAGGGGCTCAGGCCCGCTGCTGGCCGACCTGATGGGCGGCCAGGTGCCCGTGGCCTTCGACACCTTTGACACCTTGCTGCCGCAGCACGAGGCCGGCAAGATCCGCATCCTCGCCGTCTCCAGCGACAGGCGCTCCGCCTTTGCGCCCGCCATTCCCACTTTCAGGGAAGCCGGGCTGGACCTCGGCGCCGAAGGGTGGAACACCTTCTTTGCGCCCGCCAGCATGCCCGCCGCGCGCGTGGCGCAGTTCGGCCAGGCGATTCTCGAGGTCATGCAGGACCCCGAGACCGTGCGCCGTTTCAACGACGCGCGCCTGGGCCCGGTGGCCAGCACACCCGAACAGACCCGCCGCATGCTCGCGGCCTACCGCGCGCAATGGGCCCCCGTGGTCCAGAAGTCGGGCTACCAGCCGTGAAGACATGAAACACCCCCTGCGCCGCTTCTGCTCATCCAGCAGGGTGACAAAACCCACTTCCTTTTCTTGATTGGTCCCATGAAGATCACCTCCTTTCGCCTCGCCCTCGCTCTGCTCACGGCCACGGCCGTTCCCTTTGCCGCCGCCCAGGACGTCTACCCGAACAAGCCCGTGCGCTTTGTCAACAACTTCCCCGCCGGCGGTCCCTCGGACCTGCTGGCGCGCTCGGTCGCCGCCGTGCTGCAGGAAACGCTCAAGCAGCCCTTCGTGGTGGAGAACAAAGCCGGCGTGGCCGGCAACATCGGCGCAGCCGAGGTGGCGCGAGCCCCGGCCGACGGCCACACCGTGCTGTTCGGCATCGACACCACCTTCACCGTCAATCCGCACCTCTACGGTAACATGCCGTTCAAGCGCGGCGAGCTCAAGCCACTGGTGGTGATGGCCTCCTCGGGACTGCTGGTGGGCGTGAACCCGGCCACGGGCATCAAGACGCTGGCCGGCATGGTGGAGGCCGGCAAGAACCGGGGCCTGAACTTCAGCTCGGCCGGCAGCGGCAGCCCGGGCCACCTCGCCATCGAAGTCATCAAGGAAGCCACCCAGGCCAAGCTCACCCATGTGCCCTACCGCGGCAACACCCCGGCGGTCACCGCCGTGCTGGCGGGCGAAGTGGATGGGGGCGTGCTCGCCACGCCCGGCATGCTGCCCCACGTGCAGACCGGCAAGATCACCGCGCTGGCCGTCACCAGCCGCCAGCGCTCGCGCCTGGCGCCCGAGCTGCCCACGGTGGCCGAAGCCGGCCTCAAGAGCCTGGAGCAGGAGGTGCTCTACATCGTCATGGTGCCGGCCGCCACGCCCGATGCGGTGGCGCAAACGCTGCAGAAGGGCATCGTGGACGCGCTCAAGCGCCCCGACGTGCAGGCCCGCATGGCCAACCTGGACCTGTTCTTCGAAGGCCTGACCGGCGCGCAGGCCAGCCAGCGCCTGGATGCGCTGTACAACCGCTACGGCCCCATCGTCAAAGCCACCGGCATGAAGGTGGAGTGAGCACACCATGGCACCCGCCCCCCAACGCCCCAACCTCATCTACATCGTCTGCGACGACCTCGGCTACGCCGACCTCGGCTGCTACGGTGGGCGCGAGGCCGACTTCGGCCCGGTCTCGCCGCACATCGACCGCCTGGCCGCTGGCGGCGTGAAGTTCACCCAGGGCTATGCCAACTCGCCGGTGTGCTCGCCCACGCGCTTCGCGCTCATCACCATGCGCTACCAGTACCGGCTGCGCGGCGCGATGGAAGAGCCCATCAACAGCCGCAGCAAGGGCAGCACCACCCTGGGGCTGCCGCCCGAGGTGCCCACCCTGCCCTCGCTGCTGAAGAAGGCCGGCTACCACACCGCCCTCATCGGCAAGTGGCACCTGGGCTACCCGCCCTCGTTCGGCCCGCGCCGTTCGGGCTACGACGAGTTCTTCGGCATCATGGCCGGCGGCGTGGACTACTTCACCCATTGCTCGTCCAGCGGCGAACACGACCTCTACATTGACGAACAGGAACACCACGAGGTGGGCTACCTCACCGACGTGCTCTCGCAGCGCGCGGTCGACCACGTGCACCAGCGCGCGGCCGACGCCAGGGCCGGCAGGCCCTTCCTGCTCAGCCTGCACTACACCGCGCCGCACTGGCCCTGGGAAACGCGCGACGACGCGCATGTGGCCCCGGACGTGGCGAAGAACCTGTTCCACCTGCACGGCGGCGACGTGCAGACCTACCGCCGCATGATCCACCACATGGACGAAGGCATCGGCCGCCTGATGGCCGCGCTGCGCGAAGAGGGGCTGGAAGAAAACACCCTGATCGTCTTCACCAGCGACAACGGCGGCGAGCGCTTCTCGGACAACTGGCCGCTCGTTGGCGGCAAGATGGACCTGACCGAAGGCGGCATCCGCGTACCCTGGATCGCGCACTGGCCCGCCGCCATCCCGGCCGGCACGGTGAGCACCCAGCATTGCATGACCATGGACTGGTCGGCCACGATGCTCGAAGCCGGCGGCGGCCAGGCCGACCCGGACTGGCCCCTGGACGGCGTGAGCCTGCTCCAGGTGCTGCGAGACCCCACCCAGCATTTCGAGCGCCCGCTCTACTGGCGGATGAACCACCGTGGCCAGCGCGCGCTGCGCGAGGGCGACTGGAAGTACCTGCAGGTGGACGGCCACGAGTACCTGTTCAACATCGGCAAGGACGAGCGCGAACGCGCCAACCTCGCCGCGCGCGAACCCGACCGGCTGGCGCGCATGCGCCAACAGTGGGTGGCCTGGGATGCCAGCGTGCCGCCGATTCCGGCGGACGCGACAGTGAGCCTGGGTTACTCCGCCAAGGACATGCCGCAGCGTTGACCCGGCATCGAGGGATCGTCCGGCCGGCTGAACAGATCCAGCTGCCAGCTCGCCTCATTGGCGATCCGGGTCAACACGTCGTGAATGCAAGGGTACGCATCCGCAGGCAGCAGGGCCTGGAGGCGGGCAATGCGCTGCACGCAGTCCCGAAGCTGTTCGCCATCCAGCGGGCCGAGTTTGAGCTCCACGACGTCCACCACCTCGATGCGGTCCAGCGGGCCGATGGCCGGGTCGCGGCACAGGTCCTGGAATTCCACCTTGAACCCATGCGACAACCACGATTCGCCTTGCGCCCGCTCTTTCAGATAAGCCAGCAAGGCATGGAGCCGGGCCCTGGTGCTCTCGGGCGATCCGTGCGCCTCCTCCTGCTCGGACGGGAGAAGTTCGGCCAGCACCGACGAGGTTTCGCGGGCGCGGGGCCACTGAGATCCCAGGTGCGCCACCGAGCCGGGCAGCGCTTCGCGCCGGCCCGTCAAGTAGAGGGCGACCGCCGTCCACTCGCGGTCTGCAATGCGGCCTTCGTCGCGGTGCCGCATCACCGCCGTCAGAAAACCTCGCAGGTGGTCGTTGGCCGTGAGGGCCTCGGTTTGATGCGCTGGCGCACACGCCAGGCGCTGACTCAAGCCGGCGGCAGGATCGACCCTGGCTTCAGTGCGCACGAAGGCGCCGTGAATGAGATCAGCGATGAGGGACAGCATGACGCGCCTCCTTGGGGCAAGTCGATAGGACAGCGATGGAGTGACCCACCCTCACGCCGGGGTTCGCGCCGTGTGTCCGTCCGCACCCAATCGGGAACGAACCGAGGGATGGCGTGCACGAACCTCTCCCGGTCCGCTGGCGGGCCAAGGTCGATTCAGTAGGATCGGGGCATGTCACGTTCGCACCGCCTGTTCCCCTTCCTCCGCTGGCCCCGCCCGAGCGCCGCTCTGTTGCGCGGCGAAGCGCTGGCCGGCCTGACGGTCGGCCTCATGGTGATCCCCCAGGGCGTGGCCTACGCCGCGCTGGCAGGCATGCCACTCGTCACGGGCATCTACGCCTCGCTGTTGCCGGCGCTGATCGCGGTGCTGTTCAGCGCCTCGCCTCGGCTCTCCGTCGGCCCCACCGCCCTGACCTGTTTGCTGGTGGGCGCCTCGCTCAGCGGGCTGGCCGAACCCGGCAGCGCGCAATGGGTGGCGCTGGCGGTGTGGCTCGCCCTGCTCTCGGGCCTGCTGCAGATCGCGCTGGGCTTTGCGCGCTTTGGCTGGCTGCTCAACCTCGTGAATTCGCCCGTGCTCATGGCCTTCACGCAGGCCGCGGCGGTGCTCATCATTGCCTCGCAACTGCCCGCGCTGCTGGGTTTCGCCGCCTGGGACACGCTCTTCACCCAGCCCCATGTGCACGGGCCGTCTCTGGCCTTCGGGGTGGCCAGCTTCGCGCTGCTGGTGCTGGCGCGCCGCTGGCGGCCGGGCTTTCCCACCGTGCTCACCGTGGTGGTGGCGAGCGCGGCCATCAGCTACGCCGTGGGCTTCGAGGCGCTGGGCGGCTCGGTCATCGGCGCCTTGCCCAAAGGCCTGCCCGCACCGTACTGGCCCGGCTGGCCTGGCTGGGCCACGCTGGGCCAGCTGGTGGTGCCCACGCTGGTGATCACCCTGGTGAGCTTTCTGGAAACCGCGTCCAGCGCCAAGGTGGACAACGGGCAGCGCGGCCAGCGCTGGGACCAGGACCAGGACCTCATCGGCCAGGGCCTGGCCAAGCTGGCCTCGGGCCTGAGCGGTGCCTTCCCCACCAGCTCCTCGTTCTCGCGCTCGGCGCTCAACCTGTATGCGGGCGCCAAGACCGGCTGGGCCACCATCTTCTCGGTGATCGTGGTGCTGATCACCTTGCTGCTGTTCATTCCGCTGCTGCACCATGTGCCGCTGGCGGTGCTGGCGTCCATCGTGCTGGTGGCGGTGATGGGCCTGATCAAGCCGCGCGCCTTCAGCCAGCTGTGGAAGCTCTCGCGCGTGGAGACGGTGATCGCTGGCATCACCTTTGCGGTGACGGTGCTGGCCGCGCCGCGGCTGTACTGGGGCGTGCTGGCGGGCGTGCTCATGGCGCTGTCGCACTTCCTCTACCTGCGGCTGCACCCGCGCATCATCGAAGTGGGCCTGCACCCCGACGGCAGCCTGCGCGACCGCCACCTCTGGAAACTGCCACCGCTGGCACCGAACCTGTACGCGCTGCGCATGGACGCGGCATTGGACTTCGCCACCGCCAACGGCTTTGAGCGCGCGGTGTCCGAACACATCGCCGCCCACCCCGAGACGCGCCACGTGATGCTGATCGCTCACCCGATCAACTGGATCGACGCCACCGGCGCCGAAGCCTTCGGGCGGCTGCGCGAGCAGCTCGACGACCAGCGCATCGAACTGCACCTGGTTGGCATCAAGCTGCCGGTGGAAAACGTGCTGCGCCTGGCCGGGCACCTCGAAGCGGGACCGCGACTGCACCTCTACCGCACCGAGGCCGACGGGCTGCGCGCGGCCGACGCGCTGACACCGGCGCCCCCCGCCGCAGAGGACGCCGCCCCGGCCTGAGCCGGCGGTGGCTTACTTGGCTTACTGCAGCTCGACCGTCTGCTTCACGAGTTCCTCGCGCGTGAGGCGCGGGAAACTCTCGGCGTACATGTAGCTGTAGCCTTCGTTCTGCCACTTGGCCAGGTCGATCACCGCCGCCGGCACCACGGTGATCACGTCGTAGAACTCATCGGGCTTGTAGCCGCGCGAGCGCGCCGCGTTGCTGCAGACCCGGATGGTCACACCCGCGTCCTTCAGCGCCTTGAGCTCCTCGTACATGTCCGGGTAGGCCGCGCGGTTCAGGCGCGAGAAGGCGTGCAGCTCGTTGCCGTGGGCCACGATCACGATGTGCGACTGGGCCGGATCACCGTATTCCTTGATCGCGCGCAGGTGGTTCTTGATGTAGCCGAACGCCGCCTTGCCTTCGAGGGGCTTGGCGAAGTTGAAGTCGTAGAGCGCCTTCTGCGGCGCGTAACGCGTGCCGTCGAAGGGCGAAGGGTCCTGGGGGCCAGCCCAGGCGGCGGTGCTCAGCACGGCGGCGAGCGCCAGGGGGACAAGTCGGGGGTTGATGATGCGCTCCTGCGTCAGTGGGGGAGCCCGAGATTAACTTGAAAATCCGGATATTCGAAACTGCTTCTTGAGTGCCGGCAAAATCGACCGCCTGCACCCACGCCCAACGACCCACGGACCGACCCATGGAACTTCCTCGACACCAACTCAGCATGACGGTGCTGATGACCCCGGACACCGCCAATTTTTCAGGCAAGGTGCACGGCGACACCGTGCTCAAGCTGCTCGACCAGGTGGCCTTCGCCTGCGCCAGCCGCTACGCCGCGTCCTATGTGGTCACGCTCAGCGTGGACCAGGTCATGTTCCGCCAGCCGATCCACGTCGGGGAGCTGCTGACCTTCCTCGCGGCCGTGAACCACACCGGCACCTCGTCGATGGAAGTGGGCATCAAGGTGATCGCCGAGAACATCCGCACCCAGGCGCAGCGGCATGTCAACAGCTGTTTTTTCACCATGATCGCGGTGGACGACCATGGCAAGCCGCAGGCCGTGCCGCCGCTGGAGCCCGGCACCCCCGACGAGCACCGCCGGCACGCGGCGGCCACGCTGCGCAAGACCATGCGCCAGGAAATGGAACAGCGCTACGCGGCGATCCGCTGAGCAGGGCTCAGGTCCGCACCTTGCCGTCGCCGGTGAGCATGGACAGCTCCGCGAAGCTGGAGGCCACGTGGTCGTTGGGGCCCAGCGAGACCTGGAAGCCGCCAAAGGATTGTTCGCCGATGGCTTCCATGCCGTTGATGAAGCTGTCTCGCGTGACCCGCGAGCCCGCACGCCGCAGGCCTTCGCTGAACAACTTCGCGGCCAGAAAACCCTCCATGCTGGAGAAGTTGGGCTGCACCTTGTTGCCGCCCTTGCCAATGGCCTCGATGAATTCGCGCGTGATGGGGCGCGACGCGCTGTACGGCGTGGGCACGACTTGCGACACCACCACGCCTGCGCCGTCCTTGCCGAGCTCGTCGGCCAGCGCCTGGGTGCCCACGAAGGACACGTTGTAGAAGGTGCCGCCATACCCGGCCGCGCGCGCTGCGCGGATGTAGGCCGCGCACGACTTGTAGGCGCTGATCTGCACCACCGCGTCGGGCTTGGCTGCGTTGATGGTGGCCACGGCCTGGGCCACGTCCACCGAGTTGCGCTCGACGGTGGCCGTGGCCACGGGCTTGAGGTTGCGCGCGGCCAGCGCAAGCACCGTGCCATCCAGGCCGGCCTTGCCGTAGGCGTCGTTCTGGTGGAACACCGCCACCTTGTTCAGGCCGAGGTTGGTGAGTTGGCGCACGATCAGCGCGGTCTCGTCGTTGTACGAGGCGCGCAGGTGGAAGGCGAGGCGGTTGAACGGCTGGCGCAGGCCCATGGCACCGGTGAAGGGGGCGAAGAACGGGGTCTGCGCCTTGGTGGCCAGCGGCAGCGCGGCCAGGCTGGTGGGCGTGCCGATGTAGCCGAACAGGGCGAACACTTCGCTGGCGAGCAGCTTGGTGGTGTTCTCGGCGCAGCGGTCGGGCTCGTAGCCGTCATCGAGCTGCACGATTTCGATGCGCTGCCCGTTCACGCCGCCCTGGGCGTTGATCTGGTCGAAGAACAGCTTGGCCCCGGCATGGAACTGGATGCCCAGCTGCGCCGCCGCGCCGGTGAACGCGGCCGACTGGCCGAGCACGATGCGGTTGCCCGACTGCGCGCGCAAGGCGGGTGCGCCCAGCAGGGCGGCACCGGCCACAAGGCCATGGAATTGGCGGCGCGAGAGGCCGGACGTGGGCGGGGACGGCTGCATAGGGGGGCTCCATGGATCGGTGTCGAGCGAGGGGCATCGCACCCGGTGCGTCCCCACGTTCCATCCTATCGAGTCACCCCGCCTGGTATGTCTTCACCGGGCGCGCGAATTCAACCGCTCATCGGTCCAGCCAGGCCGGTTGAGCGGCCCCGGGCTCACAGGCGGTTGCCCAACAGCCCGATCACCCCGATGACGATCAGGTAGATCGCGACGATGTAGTTCAGCATGCGCGGCATCACGAGGATGAGGATGCCCGCGATGAGGGCGACCAGCGGGCCGACGCTCAGGTTGATGTTCATCTGATGCCTCTCTCAAAACAGAGAGGGCATCATTTTTCGGGCACGCCCCGGCCGTCTGTGCGATGACGCACCGAGGCCGGGGCGTGGGGTCCTCAGGGCGGGCAGGTGTTGGCCGGGTTGGCGGCAATGCCCGCGCGCAGGGCGGTCACCGTCCCCCCATCGTCCGCGCCCAGCGTGTTGTTGGTGAAGGTGCAACCGTAGGAGGCGGCGGCCACCGTCGCCGGCGTGGTCACGTCATCGCCCGCGGGTTTGACTCCGCCTTCGGCCCACGCCACCATGTCGCTGAACGCCTGCACCTGTTCGGCCACGGTGAAGTCGCAATGGCTTGCCCCACGGATCGCGCGTTGCACGAGCCAGTTGCCGTTGCCCTTGGCGGTCGCGCGCTGCTGGTAGATCTGCTGCATGCTGAACGGCACGAACAGGTCGCCAAGCGTGTGGATCGACACCACCGGGATCTTGAACTCGCCGTTGATCACCGGAATCCAGCGCAAACCGTCGCGGCGCAGGCGGTTGGCATCGGGCGTGGCCGTGAGCTTCTGCGCCGATGCGTTGAGCGTGGCCGAGCCGGGCACATCGCCGTCGATGACGTAGGTGAAGGCGTTGGTGTCGAGCACGTTGCGGTTCAGGATGCCATTGACCGTGCCGTCGCTGCCGAAGGTGCCGTAGGCCGAAGGAAAGCTGCCACCAAAGGCGATGCCCTCGTTGAACATGGGCCGCTCGCCGCCGGTGAGGTTCTTCACCACCGAGAGGTACTTGAAGCCCGTGGCGGTGGGTGCCGACGGAAACGTGGTGAACAGGGTGTTGGTCACCAGCGCCTGGATCTCCGACCACTTGTTGGTCGGGTAGCTGGGCACCCCGGCGAGCGCCTGCGCGGTGACCTGCATGGCCGCAAAGCGGTTGAAGAGCTGGACGTCGCCCATCACGCCGCACATGGGCACGGCCCCGTGGTAGCGCACCTTGTTGTTCGCGGTGGCGTAGGTCTCGTCCTCGATCGCGGCGCCGGTGATGTGCCCGCCCATGGAGTGACCGGTGATGTAGAGCTTGGTGGGGGCCGGCAGCGGGCGGCCCCGCGCCGCGGCGATCTGGTTGAAGGCGAGCGCGAGTGCGTTGGTGTCTTCCACGCCCGCGCGCACGTCGTAGGAGTTCTTCGAGTAGCTCGACGCGGCCCAGGCGTAGCCGTTCTCGATCAGGTAGCGCCGGATGGAGGGCGCTCCCACGTTGAGCGTCGCACCCTCGCCCGCATACCCATGCGCGTACATCACCAGCTTGCCGTTCCACGTGGCCGGCACCTCGATCTGGTAGGCCGCCCCATTGAGCACACCGGCCCAACGGTCGGTCCCGGCCACCACCCCGGGCATCACCGCAAAGGTGGTGGCGCCCGGCGCGGCCGGCGTGTAGACCTTGCTGTCCTGGGCACGGGTTTCTTCCGGAACCACGGGCACCGGCACCGGCGGCGCGGGCTCGCTGCCGCCGCCTCCGCCACCACACGCCGCGAGCCATGCCGTGCCCGCCAAAACCGCCAAACGAAGTCTGATAGGTGTTTTCAAGCTTGTCTCCTGTCGTTGTTGGGAACCGATGCCTGCCCGCGCATGGCGGAGCAGGGAGTCGGTTATGCGACTGGAGATCGCCCGGCCCCATAGTGAATACCCGGTGCCAGTCGCCCAGGCGACCTTGGCCCTGCCACTGGTCGGGCAACGCTTGCCAAGGCTCAGGCGCGTGCCACGCGGGCCCAGATGGCGGCGGCGTTCTCGGGCACGTTCGCGCCGCGCCAGGCGATCACCTGATCGGGCCGCACCAGCAGCAGGCCCTCGTCCAGCAGATCACCGGCTTCGTCCTCCGCCAGCGGCAGCACGGCCACCGGCAGGCCCGCCGCGCGGCCCACCTCGGCCAGGCGCTGCGCCTCGGCCACCGCGTGGGCCGGGGTCAGCACCGTCCACTCGAAGCCCAGCAGGTCGTACAGCGAGCGCTCGCCGCGCAGCCAGCGGTGCGGCAGGCGCCCGCCCGGCTGGGTGGACGGGTGGTAGGCGTTGGCCTGGTCGGGCGGCACCCGATCCGGGTCGCCGAACACGATGGGCGAGGCGTCCACCCGCTCGCCGAAGGTGACGCCAGGGATGTTGAACTCGCGCCGCACGTGCGCACCCAGCACCTCGCTGGCCTGCGCGCGCAGGGCATCGCCGGTGGCGCCCTCGGCCTCCAGCGCCGGCGTCACCTCGAACAGGCCCACCGAGTCGGCGAACTCGCGCGCATAGGCCGTGTTGCGCAAGCCAATGGGGCGGCGCTCCTGCTCGTAGGTGTCCAGCAGGGAGGCATGCGCCTGGCCCTTGACCACGGCCGCGAGTTTCCAGCCCAGGTTCACGGCGTCACCCACCGCCGTGTTGTAGCCCAGGCCACCCGTGGGCGTGAAGAGGTGGGCGGCATCGCCGGCGATGAACACGCGCCCGTGCTGGTAGCGCTCGGCCACCAGCGAATGGCCGGCGATCCACACGCCAGTGGACAGCACCTCGAAGTCGATGTCCATGCCGCTGGCCTCGGCGAAGATGCGGCGCGCGTCGTCGTGCGTCCAGTCCTCCGGCGTCTCGTGCGGGTGCACGGCCGCGTGAAAGGCGAACTCACCGCGCCCGTCCACCGAGGCCATGAACACGCGGCGCTCGTGGTTCACCGAGACGTACATCCAGGCGATGTCGTGCGGATACCGCTCATAGAAGGCCGGCGCACGCAGGTAGATGGCGAACATCTTGCCGCCCATGAACTGGCGCTGCAGGCCGGTGGCGCCGCCCATCTCGATGCCCAGCGCGCCGCGCACGCCGCTGCGTGCACCATCGGCCCCCACCAGGTAGCGCGCACGCACCGTGACCGCCTCGCCGCCCGCCGCGGGCGCCACCCGCGCCAGCACCTCGTCGCCGGTGTCATCGAAGGATTGCAGCCGCCAGCCAAAACCGATGCGCCGGCCGGTGCGCTGCTCGGCGTGCTCGCGCAGCACGCCTTCCACGTACTTCTGAGACACACGGTGCGGCAACTCGGCCGCGCTCCAAGAACCGGCCAGGCGCTTGATCTGCTCCGTGGCCTGCGCGGCGGTGGGCAGGCGCAGGCGCGCGAGTTCGTGCCGCGCGAAGCGGGTGAAGTACGCGATGTCGGTCGGGTGATCGCCCGGCAGGCCCAGCGCGCGGATCTGCCGCGACAGGCCAATGCGGCGGAAATGCTCCATGGTCCGTGCCTGCGTGGCGTTGGCCTGCGGGTTGAAGGCCGTGGTGGCCTTGGGGTCCACCACCAGGCACGGTACATTGCGCAAGCCCAGTTCGTTGGCCAGCATCAGCCCGCACGGCCCCGCGCCCGCGATCAGCACATCCACCCGCAGTTCACCCCCGTCGGCCTGCGCCTGCTCCAATGTCAATTGATCCGCCACGCCTGTCTCCATCGTCGATTTAATTAGGTAACCTAAGCAAATCCATTGTACGAATGAAAACCGAGAATCCTCCACCTGGGCGACGCACGCCCGATGCCTGGCGCCTGGACAACGCGGGCCGCGTGCTGGGCAATGCCGTCACGCGCTTCGAGTCGCGCGTGCTCGAACTCATGGCCGCCGCCGGCCATGCCGACACGCGGCTCTCGCACGTGAACCTGACCCGCCACCTCGATCTGGCGGGCACGCGCATCACCGAGCTGGCGCGCCGCGCGCGCATGACCAACGCGGCCATGACCGAGTTGATCGACCAGTGCGAACGCATGGGACTGGTGGTGCGCGAGGCCGACCCGGCCGACAAGCGCGCCCGCACGGTGCGCTTCACCGAGGCGGGCCGCGAGTGGCTCAAGGCCTTCGGCCTGGCGGTGAAAAAGGCCGAGCGGGAGCTGCTCAAAGACATTGGCCCCGAGGCAGCGCAGGTGCTGCTTGCGGGCCTGGCGCGCTACGGCGGCACGGTGGAGTCCATCCGCGTGGCGCCAGCACCGATCAGTCGATCACGACGTTCGCGTCCTTGACCAGCTTGCCGAACTTCTCGGTTTCGGCCTTGATGGTCTGCGCCATCTGCTCCTGGGTGTCGCCGATCGGGTCGGCGCCAATGTCGGCCATGCGCTGGCGGAACTCGGGCGACTTGATGATTTTCACCATCTCGCTGTTCAGTCGTGCCTGAATGTCCTTGGGCGTGGCCGCCGGGGCCAGCACGCCGAACCAGGTGCCGATGTTGAACCCCTTGAGCCCGGCCTCGTCCAGCGTCGGCACATCGGGCAGCGCGGGTGAGCGCGTCGCGGTGGTCACGGCCAGCGGGCGCAGCTTGCCCGCCTTGATGTGGGGCAGCACCGGCGTGATGGTGTCGAACGTCATCAGGATCTGGCCGCCCAGCAAGTCCGTCGCCAGCGGGCCGCTGCCCTTGTAGGCGATGTGCGTGAGCTTGGCGCCGGTGTTGTTCTGGAACTGGGTGCCGATCAGATGCTGGGCGGTGCCGTTGCCGTTGGAGCCGTAGTTCGCCTTCGCGGGGTCGGCCTTGAGCAGGGCCACGAGTTCGTTCACGTTCTTCACCGGCGTGGTGGCGTTGACCACCAGCACATTGGGCACCATGGCGATGGTGGTGAGGGGCGCCAGGTCTTTTTGGAAGTCGTAGGGCAGCTTCTTGTAGACGCTGGTCGCGATGGTGTGATGCACCGCGCCCACCAGCAGCGTGTAGCCATCGGGGCGGGACTTGGCCACGAAATCGGCGCCGATGGTGGCGCCCGCGCCCGGCTTGCTCTCGATCACCACCGGCTGCCCCAGGCTCTGCTGCAGCCGCTCGCCCAGCGCACGGGCCAGCACGTCGGTGGTGCCGCCGGCCGGAAACGGCACGATGAGCGTGATCGGGCGGGCGGGCCAGGCCTGGGCCATGGCGCCCGTCGCGCTCAGCGTGGCAGCCAGGGCCACGCCCTGCATGAGTCGTCGGCGCGAGAAGGGGCGAAGGAATGTCATGTCGGTCTCCTGTTGGCACTGTGTGCCTGTGTGTCGCCGGGCGAACCGCCAGGTCGTTGCGCGGGATGCGCGAAATCAAGCCAGAGATCCCATGCACCGCTCAGCGATCGCGCAGCGGCGCAGGGGGCGCCCACCTCAGGCGGCCTTGCGCTGCAGGCTGGCGCCCAGCAGCTCACACACGGCCTGGGTCACTTGTGCCGTGGTGGCCTTGCCGCCCAGGTCGCCGGTGTGCAGCGCGGGGTTGGCCGTGACCTGCTCGATCGCCTGCATGAGGCGTTGCGCGGCGTCGAATTCGCCCAGGTGCTCGAGCAGCATCACGCAACTCCAGAAGGTGCCCACCGGGTTGGCCAGGCCCTTGCCCATGATGTCGAAGGCCGAGCCGTGGATGGGCTCGAACATCGAGGGATAGCGGTGCTCGGGGTCGATGTTGCCGGTGGGCGCGATGCCCAGGCTGCCGGCCAGCGCGGCGGCCAGGTCGCTCAGAATGTCGGCGTGCAGGTTGGTGGCGACGATGGTGTCCAGCGTGGCGGGGCGGTTCACCATGCGGGCGGTGGCCGCGTCCACCAGTTCCTTGTCCCAGGTCACGTCCGGAAACTCCTGGGCGATCTGCAGCGCGATCTCGTCCCACATCACCATGGCATGGCGCTGGGCGTTGCTCTTGGTGATCACGGTCAGCAGCTTGCGGGGGCGCGACTGCGCCAGCTTGAATGCGAAGCGCATGATGCGCTCCACGCCCACGCGGGTCATCATGCTCACGTCGGTGGCGGCTTCGATGGGGTGGCCCTGGTGCACGCGGCCGCCCACGCCGGCGTACTCGCCTTCGGAGTTCTCGCGCACGATCACCCAGTTCAGGTCTTGCGCCTTGCAGCGCTTGAGCGGCGCGTCAATGCCGGGCAGGATGCGGGTGGGCCGCACGTTGGCGTATTGGTCGAAGCCCTGGCAGATCTTCAGGCGCAGGCCCCAGAGCGTGATGTGGTCCGGAATGTGCGGATCGCCCGCCGAGCCGAACAGGATCGCGTCCTTCTCGCGCAGCGCGTCCAGGCCATTGGCCGGCATCATCTCGCCGTGCTGGCGGTAGTAGTCCCCGCCCCAATCGAAGTCCTCGAACTGGAATCGGAAGGCATGGCTGGTGGCGGCCAGCGCCTGCAGCACCTGCTGGCCGGCGGGCACGACTTCCTTGCCGATGCCGTCGCCGGGAATGGTCGCGATCGCGTAGGTTTTCATGGCTCTTTCTCAGGTGGGTGGGGTCGATGCAGGGACTGTAGGGAATCGACGGTTCGACGAAACACCGCTAAAGTGAATCCATCGTTAACCTGCATTCAACAGTGAGCGTCCCATGAGTTCCGCCATCCAGCCCGCCGACCTCGGCTTCTTCTCGGTGCTCGCCAGCGCCGGCAGCCTGAGCGCTGCCGCGCGCGAACTCGGCATCACCACGCCGGCGGTGAGCAAGCACCTGGCTCAGATGGAAGCGCGCGTGGGCGTGGCCCTGCTCAACCGCACCACGCGGCGCATGAGCCTCACGCCCGAGGGCGAGGTGTATCTGCAGCATGCGCGCCGCATCCTCGGCGAGATCGACGACATGCAAGAGCTGCTGGGGGTCTCGCGCTCCACCCCCACCGGCCTGCTGCGCGTCAACGCCACGCTGGGCTTTGGCCGCAGCCATGTGGCGCCGCTCATCTCGCGCTTCGTGCGCAAGCACCCGCAGGTGGAAGTGCAGCTGCAGCTCTCGGTGAACCCGCCGCCCCTCACCGAGGACGCCTTCGACGTCTGCATCCGCTTCGGCGCGCCGCCCGACTCGCGCATGATCGCGCGCCAGATCGCACCCAACCGGCGCCTGCTCTGCGCCTCGCCGGCCTACTTGGCCCGGCACGGGCTGCCCAAGGTGCCGAACGACCTCACCCGGCACAACTGCATCGGCATCCGCCAGGGCGAGGAGGCCTATGGCGTGTGGCGCCTGTCGAGCGGGCGCGGCAAGAGCGTGACCACCGAGGCCGTGAAGACGCGCGGCAACCTGACCACCAACGACGGCGAAATCGCCGTCAACTGGGCGCTGGATGGCCATGGCATCCTGATGCGCGCCGAATGGGACATCGAGCGCTACCTGCGCAACGGACGGCTGGTGCAGGTATTGCCGCAGTACTTCACGCCCGACGCCTCCATCCACGCGGTCTACCCCCAGCGCCACCAGCTGGCCGCGCGCGTGCGCGCGTTTGTCGACTTCGTCACCCTCTCCTTCTCTCAGCAGATCGCGAGCGGGCGCAGCAAACCCACCACCTGAGGGCTGCCCGGCGCGATTGTGTCGCTGGGGTTAACGGCGCCTTAACTTCGGCGTCGATCGAGGCCCCGTTTCGTCTCTACATTGCGCACGGTACCCCCGGACACACCACCCCACACCAGGAGACGGCAGAGGTGACCTCAGCCACCGACGACCAGGGCGCGCGCTTCGTGCCCGACATTGCGCCCCCCATCGCCGCCACCCGATCGCCCCGCGTGCGACTGCCCGACGGCGCCTGCGATTGCCATGCCCACGTCTTCGGCCCGCCCGAATGGGCGCGCCTGCTGCCCCAGACGCATTTCCGGCCTCACGAATGTCCGCTGCCCGACTACCTGCGCATGCTGCGCGTGCTCGGCGTGCACCGCGCGGTGCTGGTGCAACCCAGCGTGTACGGCACCGACCACTCGCTGATCGCCCAGGCGCTGCGCCACCCCGGCTTCGAGCTGCGCGGCGTGGCCGTCGTCGATCCCGGCATCTCCACGGCCGAGTTGCAGGTCATGCACGACCAGGGCTTTCGCGGCGTGCGCGTCAATACCGCCTCCGCCACGCCCGGCCTGCAGCTGCGGCACGTGCCCACCCTGGCCGATCGCATCCGCCCTCTTGGCTGGCACCTGCAGTTCTTCGTCGACTTCCAGCGCCAGCCCGAGCTGGCCGAACAACTCGCCGACCTGGACATCCCCATCGTGATCGACCACTTCGGCAAGGTGCCCGCCAGCGGCGGCTTGGAGTCGCCGGCCGCGCGGGCCTTGCTGGCGTTGCTCGCCCGGCCCCACTGCTGGGCCAAGCTGATGGGGCCGTATTTCATTTCCAGCGATTTCCCGCAGCACGCCGACGTGGACGCGCTGGCCCGGGCCATGGTGGCCCTCGCTCCCGATCGCCTGCTCTGGGGGACCGACTGGCCGCACCCCAGCGCGCGCCACCAGATGCCCAACGACGGGGACCTGGCCGACATGCTCGCGCGCTGGGTGCCCGACGAAGCCACCCGGCATCGGATCCTGGTGGCCAATCCCGCGCGGCTGTACGGCTTCTGACCCACGCCCGCCCTTCGTTCTTTCATTCCACAACAACAGGAGACCTCCATGAAACTGGTTCGAGCAATCGCACTCGCCACCCTTGCCTTGCTGGCCACCGGCGCCATGGCGCAGGACAAGTACCCCTCCAAGCCGGTCAAGCTGGTGGTGGGCTTTCCACCCGGCGGCGGTGCCGACGTGGTGGCCCGCCTGATCGGCACGCACATGAGCGCGGCCCTGGGCCAGCCCTTCGTGATCGAGAACAAGGGGGGTGCATCCGGCTTCATCGCCGGGTCGGCCGTCGCGCAGGCACCGGCCGACGGCTACACCCTCCTGCTGGGGCATGTGAATGCGCTGGCCATCGCACCACCGGCCTCGTCCAAGCCACCCTACGACGCCCTCAAGGACTTCACCGCCATCGGCTACATCGGCTTCGCGCCCAACGTGCTGGTGGTGAACCCCAAGGTCACGCCGGTGAAGACCTTGAAGGAACTCACCGAACTCGCCCGGGCCAAGCCCGGCGAACTCACCTTCGCCTCGCCCGGCGTGGGCAGCGCCAACCAGATCGCGGGCGTGATGTTCATGAACGCCGCGAAGATCTCGATGACGCACGTGCCTTACCGGGGCAGCGGCCCTGCCATCACCGACCTGCTGGGCGGCCAGGTCTCGATGAACTTCGATGCCATGACCTCCGTCACCGGCTACATCAAGGAAGGCCGCATGCAACCCCTTGCCGTGACCACCCGCGAGCGCAACCCGCAACTGCCCGAGGTGCCCACCATGCAGGAGCTCGGCGTGAAGGACTTCGACGTGTCCATCTGGTACACGCTGATGGGCCCGGCCAACCTGCCCAAAGCCATCACCGCGCAACTCAACGAAACGCTCAACGAGGTGCTGCGCAAGCCCGAGCTCAACGAACGCCTGCTCTCGCTGGGCGTGACCAGCAAGGCCATGACGCCCGAACAGGTCACGGCCATGCTGCGCACGGACATCGGCAAATATGCCGCCGTGATCCGGCAGAACCACATCCGCATGGACTGAGCGCCGCATGCCGCACACGCCCGAACAGCAACTCGTGCGCTTCTTCCATTTCCTGGACGCACGCCGCTACGACCGCCTGCTCGACCTGATGACGCCCGACGCCTACTGGCTGCGCCAGGGCCAGCCGCTGCGGGGGCGCGAGCAGGCGCTGCAGACCCTGCAGGGCCGCCATGCCGGCATGCGCGTGCGCCACGCGGTGACCAACGTCGTGTGCGACGACGACGAACGGGACCCCGTGTGGCAGGCCCATGCCGAGGCGCTGGCCATCGGGGCTGCCCACGACAGCGTGTTCACCTCCCACTACCTCACCGCCTACCGTTTCGACGACCCCGCCGACCAGGCGCCCCCCTGGCGCATCCCCGGGCCACACAAGTTCTCGGTCGTGCACACGCGCTTCGTGCGCGCGCAGGAAGGCTGGCGCATCGCCGCGCAGCTGATGCTGCCGGAGTTCGTGTTCGACGCGCACGCCTGACCCCGGCACCTCCCCCATCTGTGCATCGGTCTGCGGGCCGTCGCGCATAGACTGGCATGACCGCCATCCAACGGGAGGGACTGCACCATGGTGGACCACAGCAGCGCCGACCAGATCCCACCCGAGCTGGTGCAGGCCATCCGGCAGACGCAGGCCGAGCGCGAGCGCCTGCGGCAGGCGCATCCCGAGCTCTTCGCCGCTGTGTCGGCGGCCATGTTCCACCGCGATCCGGTCGAGATCAACTACCACTTCAACACCGACGAATACGACGCGGAAGCGGGCACGGTGATCCCCAGGCTGAAGGACTGTGCGTCGGCCGGGGAAGTGGCCAACGTGCTGCACGAAGAGTTCGTGCGCTGGTTTGGCGCCGAGACGGCCGGCCCACGCGAGCGCTACCTCCCCCTCTCGGAAGACATCTGGGCGATGTGGACGGGGCGAGCCAGCTGACCCGCCAGGCGCGCGAGGGTATCCAGCGCGCGGCATTGCCTATATTCTTCGTCAGGGCCCGGCACTGCCGCCGCCCGCCCGCCTTTCCCGACAACCACGCAGGAGACCCACATGATCGACAAGGCTCAGGCCGACATGGCCAAAACACTCTGGGACCAGTCCAAGGCGGCTGCCCAGCAGGCCCATGAGGCGTGGTGGATGGTGCTGAAATCCCAGAAGGCGCTGCTCGACTCCATGCGAGGGGTGGGCTTGCCGTTCGAGGTGGCCGCCGATCAGTTCGAGAAACTGATGCAGTTCCATGCCGAGCAGCACAAGGCCGCGCTGGATCACATGGACAAGATGTCCGTCGACTTCGGGCGGGCCGTCGCGAAGCAGAAGAAGTAGCGCGACCCGCGTTCGCCCCCGTGCCGGGGCATGCGGCCCCAGACTGGCTCGACATCCTGGTCGAGCAACCTGGCGCGCGCCTGAGCCACGGGAGACGTCAATCCACGTCCTGGACCAAGGCCACGTTCGTCGACGACAGTGGCTCGTGCTGAGCGTGCAGCCAATCCCGCATCCAGCTCGACCACTCAAAGAACCGATCGGCCGTGACATCGTCAATGGACTGGAACCCGTGTTGGTCGGCCACCTCCGCCACAAGCCGTCCCTTCTCGGCCGAGTACGCCACGGTCGTGGTGCTCTGAATGACCCCGTGTGCGTCGAGCGCGAGGAAAACAATCTTGACGGGTGGTCGGTGGTCCGCCAAGCGCTTGACGGCTTCATCCTTCCTGCCGGACGCAAAGGCTTCCAGCACCGCGCCCAGGTCAGGGAATTGCCTGAGATAGGCGGCCTTTTGATCCGTGGATGCTTTGTACACGGTGCCGACGCCCAGCTCAGGCGGTGTCAGCCGGGCACCAGGATTCACCCCCTTCGGGGCAGCGCTAGCGACCGGGTTTAAATTCGAAGCAGAGAGATTGGCACTTTTCATCATCCGGCAAGTATTCGCCTTGCGCGGGCAACGAGGAAGATGTCTATCCGTGGTGACCAGCAATGAGAACGAACCGCCCACTCCAGGCAACGAGACGCACCCCGATCACCGAAGGGCTGCCGCACACCCAAATAGAGACGCCGCTGGCCAGCGCATGATCTTCCGGGGCTTCGAGGTGATCCTCGACGCCTGAGCCAGGCGCTCAGGCGCCTGCCGCGCAGTGCCGCGGCAGGAAGTCCACCAGCCACTTCATCTGCACGGCGTCGTGCGCGTCCACGCCATCGAGCACCAGCACGCCCTGCGCGTCCCCGGCAGGCGCCACGCGCACCGCGTGGTTGCCGGTGGTGGCGTCCTTCTCCACCACGGCCGCAGAACGCTGCAACGCCACCTGCACCGGCTCGCGGTCGCGCAGGAAACGCCGGGCTTGCGCCTGCAGCACGCAGCCCGGCAGCAGCTCGTAATGCCAGTGGTGGTCGAGCTGGCGCCGGTGGCCCAGGTGGTGCATGGCGCCCAGGGCCTTGTCCAGCGCCATGTCGTGGCTGAGATGGAGCGCGCCATCTTCGCTGGGGTAGCCGTCGGCGCAGGCCACCAGCAGCGCAGCCAGCGCCAGCAGCAGCCCCCGCCTCACTCTTCGCGGCCGCCGGCGATGCCCAGCAGGGCCAAGAGGCTCTGGAAGATGTTGAACAGGCTCAGGTACACGCCCAGGGTGGCGGTGATGTAGTTGGTCTCCTCGCCGTCGCGCACGCGCTTGAGGTCATAGAGGATGAAGGCCGAAAAGATGCCGATGGCCAGCACCGAGAGCGTGATCATGAGCGCGCTGGACTGGATGAACACGTTGGCGATGCCAGCCACGATCAGCATGATCATGCCGATGAACAGGAACTTGCCCATGTTGCCCAGGTCGCGCTTGATGACGGTGGACAGCGTGGCCATGCCGAGGAAGATCGCACCGGTGCCGGCGAAGGCGGTCATGATCAGGCCCGCACCGTTGGCCAGGCCCAGCACCGAGCCGATCAGGCGCGAGAGCATCAGGCCCATGAAGAAGGTGAAGGCCAGCAGCACGGGCACGCCGGCGGCGGAGTTTTTGGTCTTTTCGATCGCGAACATGAAGGCGAAGGCGCCCCCCAGGAAGACCGCGATGCCCAGGAAGCCGGTGAGCGGCGCGGTGATGCCGGTGACGACGCCCAGCCAGGCCCCCAGCACGGTGGGGATCATGGACAGCGCGAGCAGCCAGTAGGTGTTGCGCAGCACGCGGTTGCGTTCTACGGCCACGGCCTGCCCAGCGGCGGCGGGAGAAGAAAGGTCGAAATGCGGGTTCATGGGAGTCCTTGAAAAAACAAAGGGTGGTTGAAAGAAAGAGAAAGCGGGATCAGGCGCCCGGGCGGGCCACCAGGGCCTGCCGCCTGGCCCGGGCGCGGATGTTGAGCCCCTCGACCGCCAGCGAGAAAGCCATGGCGGCGCAGATGTAGCCCTTGGGCACTTCGCGGTCGAAGGCTTCGGCGGTGAGCGCCATGCCGACCATCACCAGGAAGGCCAGGGCCAGCACCTCGACGGAGGGGGGGGCATCCACGAAATTGCCGATCGGCCGCGCCGCCACCAGCATCACGCCGACCGAGGTGACCACGGCGGCCACCATCACGCTGATCTGGTCGACCATGCCCACGGCGGTGATGACCGAGTCGAGCGAGAACACGATGTCGAGCGCGGTGAGCATCGCAAACGCGATCCAGACGTTGGGGTCGGAGAGCAGTTCCATGGAACGGGGCGCCAGCGGTCTGGCGGAAAAGGGACACCTGGGTGCCGCAGCGGCCTCAGGGCCGCGCGGCGGAAACGGTCAGGCGAGGGCGGGCAGGCCGCGGGGCGGGCGCTGAAGCCCGTCGAGCACGGGCGGCGTGAGGTCTTGCGCCGCGGGCGGCGAAGGCGTGCGCAGGTGTTCGCCCGGGGCGGACGTGGCAATGGGCACGTCCAGGCATTCGGGCAGGTCGGCCTGGGCGTCGGCCAGGCCATGCTCAGGCCAGTGATCGGCGCTCAGGCCCTCGTCGGTCGCCGGTTGGGCGGCGGCGGCGGCCGCCTCGATCACCAGGCTTTGCGCGTGGGCGGCCTCGAGGGCCTCCCCCCCATGCGAAGGCCCGAATGCCCACGCACCCGCACTCAGGAAGAGGTGCAGGGCGAAGACGGCGGCAAGCCAAGGGCGCATGGTCGGGCCAGTATACCGGCGCACTTGCCCGAACGTGTGGTCAGCGGGCCGCAGCGCGGCGCGCGGCCTGGCCGTGCTGCAACCGTGCCATGGCCAGGGCGGCGCAGGCCGAGAGCGCCAACATCAGCCAGCCCAGGTTCACGGCGCCGTCGTGCGGCACCAGGCCCACCACGAAGCCGCCCACCGCGCCCATGAGCTGCTGCATCAGGCCGGCCACGGCGGCGGCCGCACCCGCCAGGGCCGGCAGCAGGCCCACGGTGCCGATGAGCGTGGGCGGCACCAGCAGGCCGTGTCCCATGCCCAGCAGCAGCAGGGGCAACGAGAGCGCCAGCGGCGTGTCCACCCCGGCCAGCGCGAGCGCGAGCATGAGGCCGATGCCCAGCAACGAGCTGCCCTGGCCCAGCCGCATCACCGTGCGTTCGCCGATGCGGTGCACCAGGTGGGTGGTGAGGTAATTGCCGACGATGTAGGCCAGCGGCACCATCATGATGTGGTAGCCGATGCCCGCCGGGCCCACACCGTAGCTGCCGAGCACGATGGGGGCGCCCGCAAGGAAGGCGTAGAAGGTGGCGGTGGTCATGGAGAGCAGGGCCACGTAAAGCAGGAAGCCTGGCGCGCGCGCCAGTTGCGCGTAGGACGAAGCCATGTCGCGCAGCCAGTGCGTCTGCTGCGCATCGGCCGGGGCGGTGTGATCGGGCAGGCCGCGCCAGGCAGCGACGAACAGCACGAGGGCCAGCCCCGTCAGCAGCACGAAGTTGGCCTGCCAGCCCAGGCGCACGTGGAGTTGCCCGCCGATGATGGTGGCCAGGGGCGGGACCAGGCCCATGGCCATGCCGATGTAGGCCATCACACGGGTGCGCTCGGGGCCGTCGAACAGGTCCTGCACCATGGCGCGGCCCACCACCATCCCGGCCGCGCAGCCGGCGCCCTGCAGCACCCGCGCAGCGGTGAGCATGAGCAGATCGCCCGCGAGCGCGGCCAGCAGCGAGCCCAGCCCGCCCAGGGCAATGCCGAGCAGCAGGATCTTCTTGCGCCCGAGCCGATCGGACAAGGGACCGTACAGCAGTTGCAGCCCGCCATACGCCACCACGTAGCCGCTGAAGGTGAGCTGCACCGCGGCCTGGTTGGAGCCGAAGATCGCGCCCCACCCCTGCATGGACGGGATGCAGATGGTCATGGCCAGCAGGCCAAAGGCGAGTTGCGCGACGAGGTTGGCGATCAGGGCGCCGTGGCGGGGGGCGGTCATGGGTCTGGGTCTTGGCGAAAGGCAACCGGGCATGGTGCCACAAAGCCTCTGGCCACTGGGGCGGCGAGGTCGGGTGCGCCGGTCATTCGGTCGCTGGCCGCTCGCGCCCGGCTCACCGGGCGCACGCGAGGCTGGAGTGCGCCGATCTGTTGCTGCCCCACCCCCGGCCCGCCGCGACACCGAAAAGAGAAAAAACCGCGAGACAAGTCCCGGGGAGAGGAACCCTGGAGGCACTGCAAACTCATGCCACTAAACTCAAAGGCCCATGCACGTCTCCCTGATCTTCCTCGTCGCCCTCCCCTTCCTGGGCAGCCTGCTCGCCGCGCTGCTGCCCGCGAACGCGCGCAACACCGAGTCCACACTGGCTGGCGCCATCGCCCTCTTCTGCACCGTGCAGGCCGCGATGTACTTCCCTGAAGTCGCCGCCGGTGGCGTGATCCGGCAGGAGTTCGTCTGGCTGCCCTCGCTCGGCCTGAACTTCGTGCTGCGCATGGACGGCTTCGCCTGGATGTTCTCCATGCTCGTGCTCGGCATCGGCTCCCTGGTGGTGCTGTATGCGCGCTATTACATGTCGCCCGACGACCCGGTGCCGCGCTTCTTCTCCTTCCTGCTCGCCTTCATGGGCGCCATGAGCGGCGTGGTTCTCTCGGGCAACCTGGTCCAGCTGGTCCTCTTCTGGGAACTCACCAGCCTCTTCTCCTTCCTGCTCATCGGTTACTGGCACCACCGCCGAGACGCGCGCCGCGGGGCGCGCATGGCCCTCACCGTGACCGGCGCGGGTGGCCTGTGCCTGCTGGCCGGCGTGCTGGTGCTGGGCCACATCGTGGGCAGCTACGACCTGGACGTGGTGCTGCTGGCCGGCGACGTGGTGCGCGCCCATCCGCTGTACAGCACAGCGCTCATCCTCATCCTGCTGGGCGCGTTCACCAAGAGCGCCCAGTTTCCGTTCCAGTTCTGGCTGCCGCACGCCATGGCCGCGCCCACCCCGGTCTCGGCCTACCTGCACTCAGCCACCATGGTCAAGGCCGGCGTGTTCCTGCTGGCCCGGCTTTGGCCGGTGCTCGCGGGCACCGACGAGTGGTTCTGGATCGTCACCTGCTCGGGCCTGATCACGCTGCTGATCGGCGGCTTCGCGGCCATCTTCCAGAACGACCTCAAAGGCCTGCTGGCCTACTCGACGATTTCGCACCTGGGCCTGATCACCACCCTGCTCGGGATGAACAGCCCGCTGGCCGCGGTGGCCGCCGTGTTCCACATCATCAACCACGCCACGTTCAAGGCCTCGCTGTTCATGGCGGTGGGCATCGTCGACCACGAGGCCGGCACGCGCGACATGCGGCGCCTCTCGGGCCTGGCCCGCTACATGCCGGTGACCGCCACGCTCACCGTGGTGGCCGGCGCGGCCATGGCCGGCGTGCCGCTGCTCAATGGCTTCATCTCCAAGGAGATGTTCTTCACCGAGGCCGTCTTCGTGAGCGCAGCGCCCTGGTTCCAGCGCGTGCTGCCCACGGCGGCGGTGATCGCCGGCATGTTCAGCGTGGCCTATTCGCTGCGCTTCACGGCGCGCGTGTTCTTCGGCCCCGACACCTGCGCGAGCCTGCCGCGCGTGCCGCACGAGCCGCCACACTGGATGCGCGTGCCGATCGAGGTGCTGGTGCTGGCCTGCCTGGTGGTGGGCATCGTGCCGCAATGGTCCATCCAGCACATCCTGGGCACGGCCGCCTCGCCCGTGGTGGGCGGCGCGCTGCCCGAGTTCGACCTCGCCGTCTGGCATGGCTTCAACCTGCCGCTGTGGATGAGCCTGCTCGCGCTGGCCGGCGGCATCGCGCTGTACCTGCTGCTGCGCAGGCCCCTGCAGAGCGGGCGCATCCGGCGCGCGCCGCTGGTGGGCCTGTTCAATGGCAAGCGCCTGTTCCACCACACCATGGCCCGGCTCACCGCCGCCGCCCGCAGCGCCCTGCGCCTGCTGGGCACGCGGCGCCTGCAGCCCCAGCTGTTCCTGCTGGTGCTGGTGACCGTGGCCGGCGCGGTGGCCGCCTTTCGCATGGCGGTGCCCAACCCGGTGCTGTCGCCTGGCGAGCGCACGCTGCTGCCGTTCTCGCCCATGTTCGCCCTGCTGTGGGTGGTGGGCGTGGGCGCGGCCGTCGGTGCGGTCTGGCAGGCCAAGTACCACCGGCTCACCGCGCTGGCGCTCATGAGCGTGTCGGGCCTGACCACGGTGATCACCTTCGCCTGGTTCTCCGCGCCCGACCTCGCGCTCACGCAGCTCTCGGTCGAAGCGGTGACCACGGTGCTGATCCTGCTCGGCCTGCGCTGGCTGCCCAAGCGGCTGGAGGTGCAGGACCACAGCGAACCGCTGTGGGAACGCACCAAGGCCCGGGCGCGGCGCTCGCGCGACCTGCTGCTGGCGCTGGCCGCAGGCGCCGGCATGAGTGGCCTGTCCTACGCGGTGATGACGCGCGACTTCCCGCAGAGCATCTCGCCCTTCTTCCTGGAACGCGCGCTGCCCGAAGGCGGTGGAACCAACGTCGTCAATGTGATGCTGGTGGACTTCCGGGGCTTCGACACGCTGGGCGAGATCACCGTGCTGGGCATCGTGGCGCTCACGGTGTACGCGCTGCTGCGGCGCTTCCGGCCCGCGCCGGAGAGCACCGAGCTGCCACCGCAACAACTGGCCCTGCCGGCCGACCTGGACACCGACCTGGTGAACCCCCAGCTGGCCGAAGACACCGCCAAGGGCTACCTCATGGTGCCGGCGGTGCTGGTGCGCCTGCTGCTGCCGATCGCGGCGGTGATCGCGGTCTACCTCTTCATGCGCGGCCACAACGAGCCCGGCGGCGGCTTCGTGGCCGGGCTGGTGCTCTCCACCGCCTTCATCCTGCAGTACATCGTCTCGGGCACGCAGTGGGTCGAGGCCCACATGCAGCTCATGCCGCAGCGCTGGATCGCCGCCGGCCTGCTCACCGCCACCGCCACCGGCCTGGGCTCGTTCTGGTTCGGCTACCCGTTCCTGACCACGCACACGGCCCACCTGCACCTGCCGCTGCTGGGCGAAATCCACGTCGCCAGCGCGCTGTTCTACGACATCGGCGTTTTCACCCTGGTGGTGGGCGCCACCCTGCTCATCCTCACCGCGCTGGGCCACCAGTCGGTGCGCGGCCACCGCCAGGCCAAAGTCGCCGAGCAGGAAACCCAGCAAGAAGGAGCCCCCTGATGGAACTCGTCATGGCCATCGCCATCGGCGCCCTCACCACCTGCGGCGTGTGGCTGATGCTGCGCCCGCGCACCTACCAGGTCATCATGGGCCTGTGCCTGCTCGGCTATGGCGTCAACCTGTTCATCTTCAGCATGGGCCGGCTCTCCGTGGACAGCGAACCCGTGCTCACACCCGGGCTGGAAGCCACGCTGCTGCAGTACGACGACCCGATGCCGCAGGCCCTGGTGCTCACCGCCATCGTGATCGGCTTCGCCATGACCGCACTGTTCCTGGTCGTGCTGCTTGCGCAGCGCGGCTTCTTCGGCAATGACCACGTGGACGGACAGGGGGACGCGGAGTGACGGGAGGACCGATCCAGGCGATCACCGCGGCGCTCATGCCGCATTTGATGATCGCGCCCATTCTGCTGCCCCTGGTCACGGCCTGCGTGCTGCTGTTCCTGCGCGATCGCCAGCACCGCACCAAGGCCACCATCAGCCTGAGCGCCACGGTCATCAACCTGGCGGTGGCCGTGGCGCTGCTGGTCTGGAGCAAGCAGGGCGAGGGGCCCAGCGCGTTCGGCGTCTACCTGCCGGGCAACTGGGACGTGCCCTACGGCATCGTGCTCGTGCTCGACCGCCTCTCGGGCCTCATGCTGCTGCTGGCGGCGATGGTGGCCCTGATGGCGCTGCTCTTCGCGCTGGCGCGCTGGCACAAGGCCGGAGCGCATTTCCATCCGCTGTTCCAGATCCAGATCATGGGCCTGAACGGCGCCTTCCTCACGGGCGACCTCTTCAACCTCTTCGTGTTCTTCGAGGTCATGCTGGCCGCGTCCTACGGCCTGCTGCTGCACGGTTCGGGGCCTTCGCGCGTGAAGGCCGGCTTGCAGTACATCTCGATCAACCTGGCCGCCTCCTCGCTGTTCCTGGTGGGCGCCTCGATGATCTACGGCGTCACCGGCACGCTCAACATGGCCGACCTGGCCGCGCGCATTCCCGACGTGGCCTCGGCCGACCGCGCGCTGCTGCACGCCGCCTGCGCCATCCTGGCGGTGGCCTTCCTCGCCAAGGCCGCGATGTGGCCGCTCAACTTCTGGCTGGTGCCCGCCTACTCCAGCGCCAGCGCCCCCTCGGCGGCGATGTTCGCGCTGCTCACCAAGGTGGGCATCTACGTCTTGCTGCGGCTCTCGACCCTGCTCTTCTCGCCCGAGGCCGGCCATTCGGCGGGCTTTGGCAGCGAGTGGCTGGCCTGGGGCGGCATGGCCACGCTGGCCTTTGGCGCCATCGGCATGCTGGCCTCGCAACGGCCCGCGCGGCTGGCGGGCTTCTCGGTGATCGTGTCCTCCGGGACCTTGCTCGCGGTGCTGGGCTTCGCGCGGCCCGAACTCACCGCCAGCGCGCTGTATTACCTGCCCAGCTCCACCCTGGCGGTCGCGGCCTTCTTCCTGCTGGCCGAACTGATGGACCGCTCGCGCACCGACCCGGCGAGCCAGCGCGCGCCGGAAGATGAAGAGGACCACCTGCCGTTCGCCCTGGCCGACCTGGAGATCGCCCGGACCGCCAACCTCGACGAGGACGAGGAGGTGCTGATCGGTCGCGCGATTCCCGCGACCACCGCGCTGCTCGGCCTGGCCTTCATCTGCTGCACGGTGCTCGTGGCCGGATTGCCGCCGCTCTCGGGCTTCATCGGCAAGTTCGCCATGCTCTCGGCGCTGCTCCCGCTGCAAAGCGGCACCCCGGCCGTGAGCGCGGCCAGCTGGACGCTGATGGTGCTGGTCATCACCTCCGGCCTGTTCGCGCTGGTGGCGCTCTCGCGCACCGGCATTCGCTTCTTCTGGGCGCCGATGGAGCGTGGCGGGCACATGCTGCGTGTGGCCGAGTACGTGCCCATCGCCGTGCTGATCGGCCTGTGCGTGCTGTTCACGGTGCGCGGCGAGGCGGTGATGCGCTACGCCGCTGCCACGGCCAGCTCGCTCTACCACCCGCGCGGCTACATCGACGCCGTGTTCTCGGCCAGGCCGCTGCCCACCGCCACCAACGCCGAGCGCCTGGGCGTGCCCGTGCCGGAGAAGCAGCCATGATGCGGCGCCTGTTTCCCGCCCCTCTGCTGTCGCTGGCGCTGGTTGCGCTGTGGCTGGTGCTCAACAACCCCTACAGCCTGGGCCACTGGCTCATGGCCCTGGTGCTGGGCTTCGCGGTGCCGCTGCTCACGCAATCGCTGCGCCCCACGCCCGTGCGCTTCAGACACCCCTGGGTGGCCTTCAAGCTGTTCCTGCGCGTGGGCGTGGACGTGATCGAGTGGAACTGGCGCGTGCTGCGCGGCACGCTGGGCCGCGGCGAGCGCATGCCCCAGGGCGGCTTCATCACCGTGCCGCTGGACCTGCGCGACCCCAACGGCCTGGCGGTGCTGGCCGCCATCATGTGCGTGATCCCGGGCACCATCTGGTCCGAGATCGCGCTGGACCGCAGTGCGCTGCTGGTGCACATCTTCGACCTCAAGGACGCGGCGCACGAGATCGCGCTGATCAAGCAGCGCTACGAGCGTCCCCTGATGGAGATCTTTGAATGAGTCCCTTCCTCTTCGGTGCCATCGTCTTCACGCTGGCCTGCTATGTGCTCGCCATGGCGCTGGGCCTGCTGCGCCTGTACCGCGGCCCCACCGCACAGGACCGCGTGCTTGCCATGGACCTGATCTACACCATCGGCATGCTGGTGCTCATGGTGCTGGCGATCCGCTACCGCAGCGCCATGTACTTCGAGGCCGCGCTGCTGATCGCCGTCTTCGGCTTCGTGAGTTCGGCCGCCATGGCCAAGTTCCTGCTGCGCGGCGAGGTGATCGAATGATGATGCCCGCCGGTGTCTCGCTCTGGGCCGAAATCCCGGTGGCGCTGCTGCTGATCCTCAGCGGCATCTTCACGCTCACCGCCGCCATCGGCGTGGTGCGCTTCAAGACCTTCTTCCAGCGCATGCACCCGCCCGCGCTGGCGTTCAGCTTCTCGGCCTGGTGCGTGACGCTGGCCAGCATCGTCTATTTCTCGGCCCAGGACGAGCGGCTCTCGCTGCACGCCTGGCTGATCATCATCTTCCTCTCGCTCACGGTGCCGGTCACCACCATCCTGCTGGCGCGCACCGAGCTGTTCCGCCGCCGCATCGGCAACCCCGGCGAGGGCGAGATTCCGCCCTCGCTCAGCCACGTCGTCCCCCGGCCGGCCGAAAGCGACGAGGCACGCACCAGGGGCTGATCGGGCGCTCAGCCCTTGAGGTGCGCCCTGAGCAGGCGCGCGAATTCGCCCGGCCGCTCCACCGGCGGGAAGTGGCCGCAATCCAGCGCCACCATCCGCCCTTGCGGCAGCGCCCGAGCCAGGGCCTGCTGCGCCTCCAAGGGGCACAGCGGGTCCTGCTGACCCGCCATCACCAGCGTGGGCGCATGCACCCGGGCCAGGCGCTCGCCCAGGTCCGCGTCGCGCAGCACCGCCACCGCGCCCGCGTAGCCCACAGGGTCCATGGTCTCGAACACGGTTCTGAGCGTGCCGATGACCGGATCGCCCGTCGCCCGAAACCCGGCGCTGAACATGCGCTCCACCATCGGGCCGGCCAACGGCGCCATGCCGTCGCGCAGGGCGGCATCGCGCCTGGCGTCCCAGCCCGTGGGCGGCGGCGCCACGCGCGGTGCGGTGGAACTCACCGCCACGCGATGCACGCGGTCCCCGGCGCGCTCGGCCAGCGCCAGGGCAGCCATGCCGCCGAGGGACACGCCGCACACATCGAAGCGCGCCACGCCCAGCGCGTCGGCCAGCGCAAGGAGGTCGTCGGCCAGCTCGTCGATGCGGTAGTCGCCCCCGGGCGCCGCGCTGCCGCCATGGCCGCGCAGGTCGGCGCACAGCAGCGGCATGTCCAGGTGGGGCCGCAATGCGTCCCAGAACCGCAGCGAAGCGCCGATGGGGTGCACCAGCATCAGCGGCAGGCCGGTGCCTTCGGTGCGTTCGCTGTGCAGGATGGGGCTCTGGCTCAAAAGGATCTCCTCAGGTGTCGAGTTGGGGGTATTCACGAAGCTGGGCGGTGAACGCCGAGAGGAATGCGCGGGCCGCATCACCGGCCTGCGTGCCCTGGCGGGTGATGGAAAAGAAATCAAGCGGGACCTCTGGGCCTGTCATCACGGCCACGTTCACCGCGTAGCGGCTGCAGGCGCCCTGCACGAAGGCCGGCATCACCGCCGCGCCATATCCGGCCTCCACCATGGCCACCACGCTGTGCAAGTTGTTGAACGTGGTGCGGGCCTCGCCGGCGCGACCCATGTCGCGCAGCCGCTGGTCGATCAGCTGCTGGATCGGGTTGGCCACCGGCAGGCCGATGAGCGGCAGCTCGGCCAGGTCGGCCCAGCTCACGCGGCCACGCGGCAGGCGGCGGGACCTGCCCGCCCCGGTGGGCCACTCGCGCGGGCTCACGCACACCAGCGGCAGCGACAGCAGCCGCTGGCGCCGGATGCCCGAGCCGGCCTTGAACAGGATGCCCAGCGCCATGTCGACCTCACCCGAGAGCACCATGGCCTCGATCTGGCTCCGCTCCACGTCGCGCACCACCACCTCGATGTCCGGGTGCGTGCGCTTGAGCGCCTGGAGCACCACCGGCATCACACTGGAGCACACCAGCGGCGTGGCGGCCACGGAGAGCGAGCGCGCCACGTCAACCGAAAGCCTGTGCAACCGGTCGGAGACCTCGGCCCACTCGCGCAGCATCCGCTCGGCCACCGGCACCAGCTGGCGGCCACCCTCGGTGAGCGTCACCGAGCGCGTGGTGCGGTCGAACAACCGCACGCCCAGCTGCGACTCCATCTCGCGCAGCAGCAGACTCAGCCCCGCCTGGGAGAGATGGATCCGCTCGGCCGCGCGCGTCACGTTCAGCAGCTGCGCCACCGCCACGAAGGCCTGCAATTGACGGGTACTCACATTCATAAGAGATGCCTATCAATCCATTTCACAAACAAACTTCACACACGGAGCGCATGGTGATGCAATTCAGTTGATGTTGCAACCTTACCAAGAAAGACGCCGCCCCATGGACCGAAAAACCCGCATCGCCATCTCCGGCGCCGGCATCGGCGGACTCACCGCCGCGCTGGCCCTGCTGCAACGCGGCTTCCAGGTGGAGGTCTACGAGCAGGCCAGCGTGTTTGGCGAGGTGGGCGCGGGCATCCAGCTCAGCGCCAATGGCACGCGCTGCCTTTTTGCGCTCGGGCTGCAGCAGGACGTGCTGCGCAGCGCCAGCCAGCCCAGCGCCAAGGAGATCCGCCACTGGAGCACAGGCAACACATGGCGCCTGTTCGACCTGGGCGCAGAGTCCGTGCAGCGCTACGGCTCACCCTACCTGATGATGCACCGCGCCGACCTGCACGCCGTGCTGGTGCGCGCCATCCGGGCGATCCGGCCCGAAGCCCTGCACCTGGGCGCGCGGCTCCTTGAACTCACGCAGGACGGCGACGGCGTGGAGCTTCGACTGGAAGACGGTTCGGTGCGCCGCGCCGATGCCCTGATCGGCGCCGACGGCGTGCATTCCCGCGTGCGGCAGGTGCTGCATGGCGACGACGACCCGCGCTACACCGGCTGCATGGCCTGGCGCGGCGTGATCCCTGCGGCCACCCTGCCGGAGCACCTGCGCCGCCCTGTCGGCACCAACTGGGTCGGCCCGGGCGCGCACGTCATCACCTACCCGCTGCGCAATGGCGAGCTGATGAACTTCGTCGGCATCGTCGAGCGCACCACCTGGCAGAAGGAGTCGTGGACCGAACAAGGCACGGTCGACGAATGCCGCGCCGACTTCCAGGGCTGGCACGGCGACGTGCTGACCCTGGTGGAGCGCCTCGGCACCCCTTTCAAATGGGCGCTGATGGGGCGCACGCCGCTGGCCCAATGGGGGCGCGGGCGCGTGACGCTCCTGGGCGATGCCTGCCACCCGACACTGCCCTTCCTGGCCCAGGGCGCCATGATGGCCATCGAAGACGGCGTGGTCCTCGCGCGCTGCCTCGATGGTTGCCCCGACGATCCGGCCACCGCGCTGCGCCGTTACGAGCGGCTGCGCCACGCGCGCACGTCGGCCATCGTGCTCAAGTCGGCCGAGAACACCCGGCGCTTCCACAACCCGGCCCTGGCATCGGCCGAGGGGGCGCAGACCTACATCGAAACCGAATGGGCGGCCGACAAAGTGCGCGCCCGATACGACTGGCTGTTCGAGTACGACGCGCTGTCGGTCGACGTGGGAGCGCAATCCGTTCCCGAAGCGGCATGACAAATAGCACCGCACCGGCATCGCGTCAAGCGAGGTTCCGACATGTTGCAACATCAACTCAATACTGGCATTGTCCGAATTGAGTTGCTATTGCAACCATCTAGCACCGACATTTCTCAGAGAAGCGAATGCGGTGCGACCGGTTCGACGACACCGTTTCATCCACCCCAGGAGACCGACATGATTCAACGACGCACCCTGCTCAAGACCGGCACCGCCATGGCCTTGGGCGCCCCTGCTTTCCTCTCCCATGCCCAGCAGGTGGTCACGCTCAAGTTCCACACCTTCATGGCGCCCACGTCCAACGTCTGGACCCTGATGCTCAAACCCTGGATGGAGAAGGTGGAGAAGGATTCCAACGGCCGGATCAAGTTTGAGGTGTACCCGGCCATGCAGCTGGGCGGCACGCCGCCGCAGCTCTACGACCAGGCCCGCGACGGCGTGGCCGACATCATCTGGACACTGCCGGGCTACTCGGCCGGCCGCTTCCCGCGCGGCGAGGTGTTCGAGATGCCTTTCATGATGACCGAGGCCAAGGCCACGTCGCGGGCTTACTGGGAGTACATCCAGACCAACGCACCCGACGAATTCAAGGACACCAAGGTGCTCGCCCTGCACGTGCATGGCCGGGGTGTGTTCCACACGGCCGACAAGCAGATCCGGTCCCCGGCCGACCTCAAGGGCATGAAGGTGCGCGCGCCCAGCCGCCCGGTGACGAGCATGCTGGCCTCGCTCGGTGCCACGCCAGTGCCCCTGCCCCTGCCGGCCACGCCCGACGCCCTCTCCAAGGGCGTCATCACCGGCCTGGCCATGCCGTGGGACGTGGTGCCCTCGGTCAAGGTGCACGAGCTGACCAAGTTCCACAGCGAGTTCCCGGCCACCAGCCCGGCGCTGTACACCGGCACCTTCGTGATGGCGATGAACCGCGCCAAATACGACAGCCTGCCGCCCGACCTCAAGCAGGTGATCGACGCGAACTCCGGCATCGAGACCTCGGCGCTGTTCGGCAAGATCACGCAGGACAGCGATGCCATCGGCCTGAAGGCCGCCAAGGACCGCGGCAACACCATCATCACCATCGGAGCGGCCGAGACGCAGGAGTTCATCAAGCAGTCCTCGCACGTCGAAGAGGCATGGGCCGCCGACATGACCAAGCGCGGCTACGACGGCCCCAGGCTGCTGGCCTCCGCCAAGAGCCTCATCGCCAAGCATTCCAAGAGCGGCGCCTGACGCCCCCCGCCCCCCACGAGACAGGAGAAAGCCATGTTCGTCCTCAACACCTGGTACATCGCCGCATGGGCGGAAGATGTGACCGACAAACCCTTCCCCCGCCGCATCTGCAACGAGGCCATCGTCTTCTTCCGCGACAAGCAATCGGGCAAGATCGCCGCGCTCGCCGACATGTGCTGCCACCGCGGCGCGCCGCTGTCGCTGGGCACGGTGGTCGAAGAGGGCATCGAGTGCGGCTACCACGGCGTGGTGCACGACTGCTCCGGCAAGTGCGTGCACATCCCGGGACAGGACCGCATCCCCGAAAAGGCCAAGGTGCGCGCCTACCCCGTGGTGGAAAAAAACGAGTTCATCTGGATCTGGATGGGCGACCCGGCCCTGGCCGACGAGCGCCAGATCGTCGACTACCCGTACAACGACGACCACCAGAACTGGCCCCACAAGCACGGCTTCTATCACATCAAGGCAGGCTACATGCTGATGGTGGACAACCTGATGGACCTCACCCACCTGGGCTACGTGCACAAGACCACCATTGGCGGCAACCCGATGACGCACGTCAAGGCCGAGATGGACGTGACGCGCGACGAAAAGAGCCTGAAGTACGTGCGCTGGATGATCAACTCCGTGCCGCCCCCCACCTACACCAAGGCGGTGGATTTCGGCGGCAGCAACGTGGACCGCTGGCAGGAGTTCGCGTTCTCCGCCCCCAGCAACATCCTGCAATGGAGCGGCGCGGTGAAGACCGGTACCGGCGCGCGCGAGCACGGCCACCGCGACGGCGGCTTTTCGCTGCGCATCTTTCACGGCCTCACACCCGAGACCGACGACACCTGCTTCTACTTCTTCACGCCGGCCAATGGCTACAAGCAGGACGACCCGCAAGCCACCGAGCTGCTGTTCGACCACATCGCCGAGGCGTTCATGGAAGACAAGATCTTCTGTGAAGGCCAGCAGGCGCGCATCCATGAGCGCGGCGAGAAGCACCTGGTGGACATCGTCTCCGACGCCACGCGCGTGCAGCTGCGCCGCATCATCAAGCGCATGTACGACGAGGAACAGACCCAGTCCGCCCCCGTCAGTGCGCCCACGCGCCACGAGATTCCCATCGCGGTGACGCGGTGAGGGTTCTCGATCGCTGGTTCGAGGTCGCCACGCCCGAGGGCCGCATGAACACCTTCACGGCCCGCCCGGGTGTCGGTGGGCCGTTCCCGACCGTGCTGTTCTACATGGACGCGTTCGGGCTGCGCGAGGAGCTCTACGAGATGGTGCGGCGCCTGGCCTCGGCCGGGTACTTCGTGGTGGCGCCCAACCTCTACTACCGCCGAACGCCCCACTTCGCCACCGACAGTTCGCCCGAGGGGATGGCCCGGCTGTTTGACATGATGGGCCACCTCACGAACGCCGGGGTCACCCGCGACACCGGTGCGGTGCTCGACTGGCTGCCGTCGCAGGCCGACGCCATCGCCACGCGCGTGGGCGCTGTCGGCTACTGCATGAGCGGCCCATTCGTCATCGCCGCCGCCGCGGCCTTTGCGGACTCACTGGCCTGCATCGCGGCCATCCATGGCGCCAAGCTCGTCACCGACGAGGCCGACTCACCCCATCGGCTGGCAAGCAAGTTGCGGTGCGAGGTCTACGTGGGCTGCGCCACGAACGACAAATGGGCGGCCCCCGAGGTGATTGCCCAGCTGGAGGACGGGCTCAGGCAAAGCGGCGCACCGCACCAGGTGGAGTGGTATGAGGGCACGCAGCATGGCTTCGTGTTCCCCCTGCGCACCGGCATCTACGACGCCATCGCCGCCGAGCGGCACTGGAGCCGCCTGCATGCGCTCTTTGCCAGGCACCTGCTCGCGTAGGCCCTCAGGCGGTCTTCTTCTTGCGCGAAGCGGCCGGGCTGGGGCTGTCCAGCGGTGGATCGTATTCGTTCACGTAAGGAATGTTGGCGGTGGTGCGCACCAGCAACCCCAGCAGCGTTTCCACCTCCTCGGCCGACAGGCCCTTGAGCAGGCGGCGCTCGCGCTCCAGCGCGGTGCGGATGATCTCGTCGTGGATGGTGTAGCCCTGGGGCGTGAGCTCCAGCGTGCGCCGGCGGGTGCTTTCGGGGTCTTCCTCCACCGTGAGGTAGCCCTTGGCCTCGAGCTTGCGCATCTCGCGGCTGACAGCGCCTTTGTCCAGACCGATGATCTGGCAGATTCGCACGGGCGAAATGCGGGGCTCGACCGCCAGCATGGCCATCACACGCCATTCGATGATGCCGATGTCGTAACGCTTGAGGTACAGCCGCGAAGCCCCGCTGGAGAGCTTGTTGGCGAGCACCGTGAAATAGAAGGTGACGTAACCGGAGAGGTTGAGCACCTTGCGCCCTTGTCGCACCACCGTGTTGCCGCGCCGAGTCGCCATCGTGAATCCACTTTCCGCGTGATTGAACCAAGGCCGTACTGTACCTTCCCCCCACGCAGGGCCCGCTGCCCGGGCGCGCTACAGCGACTGGGCAAAGGCGGCGAGATCGGCGCACAGCAGATCGGGCGCCTCGTACCCGGGAAAGTGGCCGCCGTGCGCGTATTCGGTCCAGCGCTCGACGCGGTACACGCGCTCCACCAGCGAGCGAGGCGGCGCGGGGAACGCGGGGTCGCGCATCGCGGCCACGGCGACCGGCACACTCACGCGTCCGCCGGCCGGAAAGCCCGGTGCGCCCTCCACGGCCAGCCCGCGGTAGATCAGCGTGGACGACGCGGCCGTGCCGCTGACCAGCTGCAACAAGGTGTTGAGCACCAGGCGGTCCTGCCACTCGGGTTGACCGATCTTCTCGCCCGGGCTGCCCAGCGCCGGGTCGGACCAGGCCATGAACTTCTCGGCCTGCCAGGCCAGCAATCCCACCGGGCTGTCGGCGAGCAGGAAGGCCAGCGTGTGCGGCCGCGAGGTCTGCTGGCGGAAGTAAGCGCCATCGTCCTCAAAGCGCTCACGGAATCCCGCCAGCCATTGCTGTTCCTCGGGGCCCTGCACCGCGCCAGCCACAAAGCGGGGACTGATCATGCTCATGTGGATGCCCGCAACCGGTCCGGGGAAATCATTGCCCAGCCAGCTGGCGAGGATGGCCCCCCAGTCCGACCCGTGCGCCACATAGCGCGGGTAGCCCAGCACCTCGGTCATGAGGGCATGCACCGCGTGCGCCATGGCGCGCGGCCCCAGCAAGGTGGTGGACTTGTCGGAGAAGCCGCAGTTGGGCAGGGAGACCACCACCACATCGCGCCCCTGGGCCAGCGAGGCAGCCGCATCCAAGTACTCCAGGTAGCTGCTCGGCCAGCCGTGCATCAGCACGAGCGGCAGGGCCGAAGCGCCCCCGCTGCGGTGGTGCACGAAATGCAGGCCCAGGCCAGCGGCCTGGGCGCGGTACTGCGGCTGCCCGTTCAGGCGCCGGAGCTGGCCCGCCATGTCGAAGCGGTGCAGCCAGTGATCCACCAGCGTGCGCAGGCCGGCCTCGTCCATGCCCAGTTTCCAGGGCTCGCCCTGGGGCAGCTGCGGCCACGGAAAGTCGGCCAGGCGCTGCGCGATGCGGTCGAGCGTGGCCTGAGGCACTTCGATCTGGAACCGTTCGGATGGCGTCATGGAATCTCCTCTTTCGGACACAAGAAAGATTCCATTGTTGACATAGCAACCACAAATAACAAGTCAGTCGAAATACTGTTGACATTGCAACCGTTGGCCGATAGTCTTTGAGTTGATACTGCAACTCAAAAGCAATCACCGATTCAACACGAACCCTGCCTGGAGACCACCATGACCACTCCCCACCGCGTGATGCACACCATGATCCGTGTGCGCGATCTCGACAAATCCCTGGACTTCTACACGCGCCTGCTGGGCATGAAGCTGCTGCGCCGCAAGGACTACCCTGAAGGACGCTTCTCGCTGGCCTTCGTGGGCTACGGCCCGGAAATCAACCACGCCGTGATCGAACTCACCCACAACTGGGACCAGCCCACCGACTACGAGATCGGCAACGGCTATGGCCACATCGCCATCGCGGTGGAAGACATCTACGCGGTCTGCGAGGGCCTCAAGTCACAGGGCGCGAAGATCATCCGCGAGGCCGGCCCGATGAAGAACGACACATTGCACCTCGCGTTCCTGCAGGACCCGGACGGCTACAAGATCGAACTGATCGACGCCAAGACCGTGGCGGCCTGAAGGACGCCGCCATGATCGACTTCTACACCTACCCGGGGCCCAACAGCCGCAAAGCCCAGATCATGCTGGAGGAGGCCGGCGCCGACTACACCGTTCGCTCCGTGGACATCACGAAGGGCGAACAGTTCGCGCCCTCCTTCCTGAAGATCTCGCCCAACAACAAGATACCGGCCATCGTGGACCACACGCCCGCCGGGCCGGTGGCGGTGTTCGAGACCGCCGCGATCCTGCTCTACCTGGCCGAGTCGTCCGGGCGCCTGCTGCCCGAAGAGCCGGCCGAGCGCGCCAACACCATGGCGTGGCTGATCTGGGGCACCAGCAGCCTGGGTGGCGCGTTGCCGCAGCTGCACCACTTCGTGGACGCGCCCGAGAAGCTGCCCTCGGCGATCGAGCGCTTCACCAGCGACTGCGTGCGCATGTTCAAGGTGCAGGAAAAACGCCTGAGCGAAGTGGAGTTCCTCGCAGGCGCCTACTCCATCGCCGACATCCCGGCGTTCTGCTCCACGGCGGGCTGGTTGCGGCGGGTGAAGGACTTGTCGAACGGCGCGCTGGGCGAGACGCCGGCGACCGATCGCTGGCTCAAGGCCGTGGGCGAGCGCGCGGCGGTGCGCAAGGTCATGGCCGGCGGGTGAGGCGCATCGGCAACCCGCCGATGCCCTTCAGCGCCCCGCGCGCCGCTCCTCGCGCAGCATGAAGAGGTAGAGCCCCTCCACCTTCTCGCGCGCCCATGGCGTCTTGCGCAGGAAGCGCAGGCTGGACGGAATGCTCGGATCGATGTTGAAGCAGCGCACCGGGATGCGCTCGCCCAGGCCGTCCCAGCCGTAGTGGTCCACCAGCGCGGTGAGGATCGCCTCCAGCGTGAGGCCGTGCAGCGGGTTGCGCGGCTGTTGCTGCGGTACCGGGGCGCCCGGGCCCGGTGCATCGGCCGTCATGCGAGCGCTGCCTCCAGCGCGTCGACGAACATCGCGGGCACGTCAAAGCCGGTCTGCTGCTGGATCTCCTGGAAGCAGGTGGGGCTGGTGACGTTGATCTCGGTCACCTTGTCGCCGATCATGTCCAGCCCCACCAGCAGCAGGCCGCGCGCGGCCAGCGTGGGGGCGATGGCCTCGGCCACGGCGCGATCGGTGTCGCTCAGCGGCTGGGCCACGCCCTTGCCGCCGGCCGCGAGGTTGCCGCGCACCTCGCTGCCCTGCGGGATGCGCGCGAGCACGAAGGGCGCGACCTTGCCACCGATCAGCAGCAGGCGCTTGTCGCCCAGCACGATGTCGGGCAGGTAGCGCTGCACCATCACGCTGGTGGCGCCGCCTTGGTTCAGCGTCTCGATGATGGAGCCCAGGTTCATGCCATCGGGACCGACCCGGAAGATGCCCATGCCGCCCATGCCGTCGAGCGGCTTGAGGATGATGTCCTTGTGCTCGTTGTGAAAGGCGCGGATGGCCTCGGGCCGGCGCGTCACCAGCGTGGCCGGCGCGAACTGCGCGAACTCCATCAGCGCCAGCTTTTCCGGGTGATCGCGCAGCGCGCGCGGGCTGTTGAACACGCGAGCGCCTTCGCGCTCGGCCTGCTCCAGCAGGTGCGTGGCGTAGAAGAACTCGCTGTCGAAAGGGGGGTCTTTGCGCATGAGCACCGCGTCAAAGCTGTGCAGCGGCTCGCGGCCCTCGCGCGTGGTGGTGAACCAGGCCTCGGCGTCGCCGGTGAGCGAGACGTGGCGCACCTGCGCCGTCACCGGCTGGCCGCTTTGCCACTGCAGGTGCTCGGGCTCGCAGGCCGCCAGCGTGTGGCCACGCCGCTGCAGCTCGCGCATCATGGCGAAGGTGGTGTCCTTGTAAATCTTGAAGGCTTCGAGCGGATCGGCGACGACGAGGATTTTTTTCATGGCGTGGTTCGTTCAGGGCTTTTTCGAGATGAGTCCGTACTGTTGCACAAGCAGCGCGATGGCGCCGGCCACCACGCCCCAGAAGGCCGAGCCGATACCGCCGATGACCACGCCGCTGAGCGTGACGAGGAAGGTGATGAGCGCGGCCTCGCGGTGCGCATCGTCCTTGAGGGCGGCATGCAGGCCACCGCCGATGCTGCCCAGCAGCGCGATGCCGGCGATGGCCATGACCAGCTCGCGCGGGAACGCGATCAGCAGGCCGGTGATGGCCGCGCCAAAAAGCCCGATCAGCACATAGATGCCACCGCACACCACGGCGGCGGTGTAGCGCTTCTTCGGGTCGGCGTGGGCTTCGGGGCCCATGCAGATGGCGGCGGTGATGGCGCTGAGGTTCAACGCAAAGGCACCGAAGGGCGCGAGCACCAGTGTGGCCGCGCCGCTGAGTGTGATGATCCTCGAGATCGGCATGTCGTACCCCGCCGCACGGATCGCGGCCACGCCCGGCAGGTTTTGCGAAGCCATGGTGACGACGAAGAGTGGCAGCGCCAGGCTGGTGAACGCGGCCAGGCTGAAGGCAGGCAGGGTGAACACCGGCATGGCGAGCTCGAAACTCACCGCCGCGCCGTTGAACTGGCCCCGCGCCACCACGTAGGCAATGGCCACCGCCAGCGTGAGCGGCACGGCATAGCGCGGCAGCAGGCGCCGCCCCACCAGATAGGCCAGCAGCATCAGCACCACCAGCGGCAGCGCCGTCTGCGCGGCGGCGAAGGCCTGCAGGCCAAAGCGCGCCAGCACACCGGCCAGCAGGGCCGAGGCGATCGCCATGGGAATCCTGTTCATCACGCGCTCGAACCAGCCGGTGGCGCCCACCAGCACGATGAGCGCGGCGCTGATGAGAAAGGCCCCCACGGCATCGGCCATGGTGAAACCGCCGGCCAGCCCGGCCGTGGCCAGCACCGCCGCGCCCGGCGTGCTCCAGGCGATCATGACCGGCTGGCGCAGCACCAGCGAGGGAATGGCAGAACACAGGCCCATGCCCAGGCCCAGCGCCCACATCCACGAGGTGATCTGCGCGGGCGTGGCGCCAAAGGCCTGCGCGGCCTGGAAAACGATGGCCACCGAACTGGTGAAGCCCACCAGCACGGCCACGAAGCCGGCGGTGGCCGCCGAGAGGTTCACATCTCGAAAGAAAGAGGGGCGCGCGGGAGAAGGCATCGGGCGATTGTGCCGTTCGACGGGCCGCCCCGCGGGCGCCACCCCCAATTGCCCCAGAACGCAAGGCAGCGGGCGCCGCTGGAACCAACCGCCACACCAAGGCCACACAGCGCCATGGAGCCGACCGAACCGAATCGACAAGCCTTGCACTACCCCATGGTGGGCCGAGCCGGCCTGCGCCTGATCCCCCAACGCCAACCCCAACCCCAACCGCACAAGCGCCGTGAACTCCCTCAACTCCAGCCTCAAGCACCTCTTCGCCGTCGGCCGCCCCTCTATCGGCGGCGCATTCATCAACACCCATTCCAAACCTTTTGTCAAGGTCCTGCATGTCGCCACAGGCCTCAGCCAGACTGGCTACCTGAAGCCCGGCCACATCGCCTTGCAACTGAGCGCCAAAGAAGGCGACGGGTTAATGCCCTTGATCGGCCCCCTCCCCGACGGCGACACGCCGAAGCAACTCGGCCATCAGCCGAACCGCAAATTGCCGGAGATTCGCAGCGACGACATTCAATCCGAATACGAGGGCAAGCCCTTCGAATACCTCAACACCACTTGGCCCGCGCTGGACCGGTGGGCCCCCCAGGCGTTCAATGACAGGCCCCGGACCGATGACCTCGGGGAACTGACGCCGCAGCACCTCGAGGCGCTGGCGCGGGTCGCGCAGGACGGGTCGTTCGACGTGTACTCCCTGCAAGGCGACAAGCCCATCAAGCCTGAGTCGCTCACCGCCGAAGACCTGCGGGCCTTCCTGACCCTTGGCCAGGCGCCCCGGCACGCCCCCAACTGCGTCGACTTCCTCAAGGCGGTCCTGTTGGCATGGGCCCGACTGCAGGCCACGCCCGAGGCCGTGATGCATTTCGCCGCCGCTCTGGCCGATTGCCGCTTTACCCAGAACGTCCAAGCGCTGGCCACGGCGCACTTTCGCGCGGACGAGCAGGGCACCATGCGGTTTGTGCCGGGCACGAGCGGGCCCACCCCCCAGCCCCTGTCGCTTAAGCCGCTGTACGGCAAGTTCCTGGAAGCGTCCGGGCTGTCCCGCGAGGTCTTTGACACGATGTGCGACGAGCTCTCGGCCAAGGGCCTGATCTTCGGCGAGGTGTTCGAGCGCGACGAGGCCTGGGGGACCAGCTTCTTCGGCGGGCTCGGCCAGCGGCTGCGGGCGTGCCAGCCGAACGAGGCCGTGGCGGCCATCTGCTACCACCAGAACACCTACCCGGGCAACGTCACCCACGTGTCCATGATGGCGTTTGCCCCGGATGGCCAGGTATCGGTCTGCCACCACGAGTCCATCCAGGTGTCCCGAAACACCAACTTGAGCAACCTGATGCCCAGCCATGTCGGGGTGCCGTCCAACACCTACGACACCTTATCCCTTCACAAGCGGGTGCTGGGCGAGCAAAAGGACATGCCGAGCACGCTGCCGATCCGGAACTCCTACAACCGCTCCGGCCCACCCATGGTGCAGTTCACCCACCTCACCAACCACACCGCCCTGCGCGACTTCAACGACCGCACCGCGCACGAGAGCTTCGTGAACGCCAAGGCGTTGATCTACGGCACCGACCCCGACCAGCACCTGCTGGAGAAAAAGGGCGCGTTCCTGCACGGCCAGACGCACACCCCGCTCGTGCCCGGCCGGCGCTTCCCGCACGAACCCCTGATGCTTCCGCCCGGCGAGCACAACCCCTCCAGCGCCGGGGCATGGACCAACAACTGCGCGACCTACACCCTTCGCTGCCTGCAGGCCGGCGGCTGCACAGACCTGCCGACCCTGCGCGAACCGGTCAGCGAGCTGAGGTTGAGCGAGGTGGCCAAACTTCTGCTTGAGGCCGGCCTCATGCCTTGCACGGTACCCAATATCGCGGACATCATGGACGACCGGGGCTACCGGTACACACGCGACGAGGGAGTCATTGCCGACGAAGGCTCCTTCCTGGCCCTGGCGTACCACTGGTCCCTCTCGCCCGACAACGCCTCCGGCACTTACCCGCCCCATGTGCCGCGCAACAAGCCCGAGGACACCGCGCAGGCCGAGGCCCAGCAGACCAAGCGAATGAAGCAGCTGGACAAGATCCTCTCGGACAACCAGGCGTCCATGAAGGCCCTGACAACCGACGTCGGCCGCGGCAAGGGCTGACGCTCAAATCTCGACTTTGGAGCCGAGCTCGATCACCGCGTTGCTCGGCAGGTTGAGGAACTCTGCCGCCGCGCTCGCGTTGTGGTGCATCTGGGCGAACAGCTTCTCGCGCCAGGGCGCCATGCCGCTGCCGATGGTGGGCACCACGACATCGCGCGAGAGGAAGTAGCTGGTGGTCATGGGGCCCATGTCGCAGCCGCGCCCGCGCATGGCCGACAGCGCCTCCGGCAGGTCCAGGTCGTTCTTGAAGCCGTAGTTCACCACCACCTGCCAGCAGTCATGCCCCAGCGGCTCGATCTCCAGCCGCTTGTTCAGCCCGATCCAAGGCACCTCCTGGCTGCGCACGGTCACGAAGAGGTTCTGCTGGTGCAGCACCTTGTTGTGCTTGAGGTTGTGCAGCATGGCGTTGGGCACGGTGCCGATGTCGGCCGTGAGGAACACCGCCGTGCCCTCCACGCGCACCGGCGGAGCGATGAAAAGCGCGTCCAGGAAACCGCCCAGCTCGATCGACTCCGCATGCTGCGCCGCGGTCATGAGCGAGCGGCCACGCTTCCAGGTCATCATCAGCGTGAACACCGCGCCGCCGATCAGCAGCGGGAACCAGCCGCCCGCGAACAGCTTGAGCAGGTTGGAGCTGAAGAAAGCGAGGTCCACCACGAAGAAGAAACCGGTGGCCAGCGCGCACAGCCACAGCGGGTACTTCCAGCTGTAGCGGATCACGAAGAACGTGAGCACCGTGGTGATGAGCATGTCCAGCGTGACCGCGATGCCGTAGGCCGCCGCGAGGTTGGACGACGACTTGAACATCACCACCGCCAGCACAATGGCGGTGAACAGGCTCCAGTTCACGAACGGCATGTAGATCTGGCCGGTGTGCTTCACGCTGGTGTGCTGCACCTTCAGGCGCGGCAGGTACCCGAGCTGGATCGCCTGCTTGGTCACGCTGAAAGCCCCGGTGATCAGGGCCTGAGAAGCAATGACCGTGGCCATCGTGGCCATGATCACCAGCGGCAGCAACAGCCACTCGGGAGCCATGTTGAAGAACGGGTTCTTCACCGCCGACGGGTCTTCCAGCAGCAGCGCGCCCTGCCCGAAATAGTTCAGCGTGAGGCAAGGCATGACAACCGAGAACCAGGCCAGGCGGATCGGCCGCTTGCCGAAGTGGCCGAGGTCGGCGTAGAGCGCCTCGGCACCGGTCACGCACAGCACCACCGCGCCCAGGATGATGAAGGCCGTGCCGGGCTGGCCCCACATGAAGCGCAGCGCATGCAAGGGGTTGAGCGCGCCCAGAATCTCGGGGTGGCCCACGATCTTCGACACGCCGAGCGCGGCGATGGTGAGGAACCACGCCAGGGTGATCGGGCCGAAAAAGCGGCCGATGCCGCTCGTACCGCGCTTCTGCACCGCAAACAGCACGAACAGCACCAGCAGGGTGATCGGCACCACGTAGTGCTTGAAGTGCGGCGAGATCACCTCCAGCCCCTCCACCGCCGAGAGCACCGAGATCGCCGGTGTGATGACCCCGTCCCCATAGAACAGCGCGGTGCCGAAGATGCCGATGGCCAGCAGCGTCTGGCGCAGGGCCGGCCGCTCCTTCACCGCCATCGAGGCCAGCGCCAGCATCGCGATCAGGCCGCCTTCGCCGTTGTTGTCGGCGCGAAGCACCAGCACCACGTACTTCAGGGAGACGATGACGGTCAGCGTCCAGAACAGGATGGACAGGATGCCGTAGACGTTCGCGTGGGTGAAAGGCACGTGGCCGGAGCCGAAGACCTCCTTGACGGCGTACAGCACGCTGGTGCCGATATCGCCATACACCACACCAATGGCGCCGAGGGTGAGCGCAGCCAGGGACGATTTGGAAGCGGACACAAAACAACCCCGGCCTTTGGACACGGGGTTCGGTTGTCGAGGGAACGCGATTGTGCGCCCGCCGGCCGGGCCTTGTCTGCCGGCTCAGCGCTCTAAACGGCGGCGCCCCGGAGAAATGTTGCGCCGCAGCAACTCACTCGTAGACCTCGGCATCCGGGTCGGTGGCTTCCAGCTCGTAGCTCGCCGCCAGCATGGCCAGGCGGCCGATCACGCCGTACATGTAGAACCGGTTGGGCACGCTCGCGCCGGGCTTCTGACCGGGCTGCGGCAGCTGCGCGCTCTGCTCGAAGGCCAGCGGCACATAGCTGGAACCCGGCGCGTTGAGGTTCTCGTCCACGCCCCGGTCGGCGTGGACGCGGTAGAAGCCCCCCACCACGTAGCGGTCCATCATGTAGACCACCGGCTCGGCCACTGCGCTGTTGATGCGCTCGTTGGTCAGCACGCCTTCCTGGATGATGACCTCGTGCACCTCCTGGCCGGCCTGGCCCACGGCCATGCGGGCCTTGGTCTTGGCCGAGAGGTTGTCGATGTCCTTGGCGTCGCGCACCGTCAGGATGCCCATGCCGCCCGTGCCGTTGTCGGCCTTGACCACCACGAACGGCTTTTCGTTGATCCCGTATTCCTTGTACTTGCGGCGGATCTTGCCCAGCAGCGCATCGGTGTTGCTGCGCAGGCATTCCAGCCCGGCGTCCTCGTTGAAATCCACCTGCCCGCACTGGTTGAACATCGGGTTGATGAGCCAGTGGTCCATGCCCAGCAGCTTGCCAAAGCGCTTGGACACCTCCTCATACGCCTTGAAGTGGTGGCTCTTGCGCCGCGTGCCCCAGCCGCCATGCAGCGGCGGCAGCAGGTACTGCTCGTGCAGGTCTTCCAGAATCCCGGGCACCCCCGCGCTCAGGTCGTTGTTGAGCAGGATGGTGCAGGGATCGAAATTCTTCAGGCCCAGGCGGCGCTTGCTGCGCAGCAGCGGCTCCAGCACCACCTTGTCGCCGCCGGGCAGCTCGATCGTCGTGGGCGCCTTGATGTCGTTGGAGAGGGAGCCCAGGCGCACGTTGAGCCCGGCCATGTAGAAAATGCGCTGCAGCTGCGCCAGATTGCTCAGGTAGAAGATGTCGGTGGTGCTCTCGGGCACCAGCAGCAGGTTTTTGGCCTCGGGGCAGATCTTCTCGATCGCCGCCATCGCGGCCTGCACCGCCAGCGGCAGCATCTCCGGCGTGAGGTGGTTCCAGCCACCGGGATACAGGTTGGTGTCCACCGGCGCCAGCTTGAAGCCCGCGTTGCGCACGTCCACCGAGGTGTAGAACGGCGGCGTGTGCTCCATCCACTCGAGCCGGAACCAGCGCTCGATCACCGGGGTGGACTCGAGGATGCGCTGCTCGAGCTCGTTGATGGGGCCGGTCAGGGCGGTGACGAGGTGCGGGACCATAGGGGCAGGGGTATTGGCGGCTGGGGGAGGCAACCAGTGTAATGGGGGCGCATGACCCCGATTTCAAGCCGTTGCCGGCGCCAGCTGCCGCCCAGGCTGCGCCGGTGTGCCGCCGGTCTCAGCCGCGCACTTCGCCTTCGCCGAGCACCACGTACTTGAGCGAGGTCAGGCCCTCCACCCCCACCGGGCCGCGGGCGTGGAACTTGTCGGTGGAAATGCCGATTTCAGCCCCCAGGCCGAACTCGAATCCATCCGCGAAGCGGGTGCTCGCATTCACCATGACGCTGGCCGAGTCCACTTCCCGCAGGAAGCGTTGCGCGTGCACGTGGTCGGTGGTGATGATGGCGTCCGTGTGGTGGCTGCTGTAGCGGTTGATGTGGGCGATGGCCTCGTCCACGCCCGCCACCAGCTTGATGCTGATGACCGGCGCGAGGTATTCCTCCGACCAGTCGGCCTCGGTCGCCTCCTTCAGGTTCGCGCCCGGCACCGCCGCCAGGATCGCCCGGCTCTCGGCACAGGCGCGCATTTCCACGCCCTTGGCCGCGAAGATGGCGCCGATCTTCGGCAGGAACGCGGCCGCCACGCCGCGCGCCACCAGCAGGCTTTCCGTGGCGTTGCAGGGGCTGTACTTCTGCGTCTTGGCGTTGTCCGTCACCTTCACCGCCAGCGCGATGTCGCAGGGGTCGTCCACGTAGGTGTGGCAGTTGCCGTCCAGGTGCTTGATGACCGGCACCTTGGCCTCGGCGCTGATGCGCTCGATCAGCCCCTTGCCACCGCGCGGGATGATCACGTCCACGTACTGCGGCATGGTGATGAGCTGGCCCACGGCGGCGCGGTCCGTCGTCGGCACCAGTTGCACCGCATCGGCCGGCAGGCCCGCGTCGGTCAGCGCGCGCTGCACCAGGGCGGCCAGCGCGCGGTTGGATTCGATGGCCTCCGAGCCGCCGCGCAGGATGGCGGCGTTGCCGCTCTTGATGGACAGCGAGGCCGCCTCGATCGTCACGTTGGGCCGGCTCTCGTAGACCATGCCGAACACACCGATGGGCACGCGCATCTGGCCCACGCGGATGCCGCTGGGCATCTGCTTCATGCCGCTGATGTCGCCAATGATGTCGGGCATGGCCGCGAGCTGCTCGCAGCCCTGGGCACAGGTCTCGATGACCTTGGGCGTGAGCTTGAGCCGGTCCACCATGGGCTCGCTCAGGCCGTTGGCGCGGGCGCGCTCCAGGTCCTTCGCGTTCTCCACCTGCAGCGCGTCCACGTTGGCCCGCAGCAGCGCGGCCAGGCCGCGCAAAGCCGCGATCTTGGTGGCCGCGCTGGCCTTGGCCATGAGCGCCGAGGCCGCCTTGGCCTGCAGCCCCAGGGTGTTCATGAGTTCGGTGGTGTTGGTCGCGTTCATCCGGGCGATTTTCGCAGAGGCGCGCGCCCTTGGGGAACGCGGGGTCAACCCCCGCCGGCCAGGTGCGCCGAGAGCACGTGGGTGGCCACCATGTCCAGGCTGGGGCGCACGATGCCCTGCTTGTCCGTCCAGACCTTGGGCGTGAGCCCGCCCGAGAGGCTGAGCGACTCGCCGTCGCGCAAGGCCACCAGCGCCTGGCCGGCCGCCTCGTCGAACGCGATCACATTGACGATGAACTCCTCGTCTGCCCGGTTGCGGGCCAGCACGCGGGCGACGATGTAGCCGCGCCCGGCCTTGTCCACGCGGCGCGAGGCCTCGCCCATGAGGCGGCCAGCGACCAGGCCGTCGATCATCGCGCGGGCCTCTCGAACCCGGCGGCGATCCAGGCCTGCGCGCTGTCCACGTTCAGCTTGAAGGTCGGCGGCACCGGCACGCAGGCCAGCTCGGCATCGAACTCATCGAGCGCGCGCAAGGTGGCGGTGGCGCCCTCTTCGTCCGGCACGATGGCCAGGGCCACGCGGATGCGCTGCCCGTCCACCGTCACCGTCACGTTCTTGTTCAGCTCTGCGTGCCGCTGCTGCTCGGAGCGGCGGATCACCTCTTTGGCGGTCTTCACCAGGGTGTTGAAAGCCGCGGGGTCCAGCGGCTTGGGGTTCTTCTTGTCGCGCCCCATCGTCCAGGGGCCCACCAGGGCTGGCTCGGCCCCGTTGTCCAGGTACATGGCGACGGCCCAGCCGTCATCGTCTTCGTTCTTGACGACGCGGGCCGTCCAGTGCTCGTCGCTCCAGACGCGGGCTTCGTGAATGGGGTCTTGGGTCTCAGCAGTCATGCGACCAAGGATAACCCCCCCTCACCTCACCGGGATGGGGGTCGCCCGATCCACCGCCACCACCGCCACCGAGTTCTGCGGCGAGCCTTCGATCACGCGGTCGGAGTACGTGAGGTAGACCAACGAATGCCGCTTGGCGTCCACCATGCGCACGATGCGCAGGCGCTTGAAGATCAGGCTGGTGCGCTCGCTGAAGATCTCCTCCTGTTCCTTGATGGGCTTGGCAATGGCAATGGGGCCGACCTGCCGGCACGCGATGGACGCCTCGGACTTGTCCTCGGCCAGGCCGAAGGCGCCCTTGATGCCGCCGGTCTTGGCGCGCGAGATGTAGCAGGCCACGCCTGCCACACCCGGGTCGTCGTAGGCCTCCACCACGATCTTGTGGTCCGGCCCGATGAACTTGAACACGGTGTCCACCGAGCCGATCTCTTCGGCATGGGTGGCCGTGGTGAGGGCGGCGGCGAGCAGCAGGAGGCTGGGGGCGAGGCAGGGGCGCATGGCGGGCTTTCGGAGCAATCGGATGGCCACACGGTAGCAGGTCGCCCCGGGCCGCAGGCCAGCGCGGTCTTGTCCTACAGCCTCGCGCAAGCGCCCGCACGTGGCTGGTTGCGGCCGCTTCAGCGCAGGCCGAAGAAACTCAGGATGACGCCAATGACGACGACCAGGCCCACGATGTAGATGATGGTGTTCATGAGTGTGCTCCTTGTGACGATGCCCCATCGTAGGGAGCCTGGAGCCTCTGGCCTGTCAGCGTGCGCCATGCCGCCGTGTAGGACAGCGCGCTGCGCCGCCGGCGAACGCGGCGCCCTGGCCCGCGCGATCAGCTGGCCGGGCTCGTGAGCTGGTCCGCGCAGTCGTACAGCGCGTCCACCGTGTGCGAGAGCACGCGAAGCTGACGGCGCATTTCACCATTGAGCGTGTGCTTGAGCACAGCGCGCTGCACCACCGGGGACGCGGTGTCCAGCACGCCCTGCTCTGCCGGGGTCGCCAGGGCATCGTCCAGCGAAGAGCGGGTGTCCATGAGCAGCGCGAGCTGGCCCATCTGCTCGTTGGCCTGCACGGCAAGCACAAGGAGGTGGGTGAGGAGGCCTTCGTTCTTGAGGCGACGGGAGGAAGGGCGGGCGGCTTTGGCTTTGGTGGGTCGGTCCATGACGGGGGCTCGCTGCGTTCGGTTGGGTGTACACCACCGCCGCCCTTCACTGGTCATGAGGGCGGCAGCTCGGACGGGTTGACGGACCGGGAAACCGCATGCGGAAAAAACCGGCGAGCCTCGCGGCTCCCCATCCGAGCCGCCATAAAACGGGCACGGACGACAAGTCGCTCGGCTGCGCCGAAAAAACGCGACTCGCGCCGCATCGGTTTCTTTCTGGCCGTCAAACCAGGCCGCGCCTTTTTTTGGCGCGACGGCGGAGTATAGCCATGGCATTAACCCGAAAGCATTCAAGTTAACCCGGACACCGAGCGCTTCGTTATTGGGCACCGACCTCGCCCTGCCCGGGTTTCCCGGCCCGAATGCCCGAGACGAAAGCTGGGTTGGTGAGCCGCGCCGCAGCGCCTATGCAGCCAGCCGGTGCGCGTAGTAGGGCCGCTGCGGATCTTCCAGGATGGCCATCTGCTCGTCCAGGCGCGCCGCGTCCGGCTGCAGCCAGCGATCGACGTTTTCGGGCTTGATGGCAACGATGCAGCGGTCATGCCCGGCCTCGGCCACCTCGGGCGGCGGGTCGTCGGTGATGGCGGCGAAGGAGAGCAGGTCGTCCTGGCCGGGTGCCGTCCATCGGGACCACAGACAGGCCACCAGCATCGGCTCGGCCGGTTCAGGGTGAAATTCGAGCACCACATGGCCCTCGGGCCTGCTCACGTTTTCATAGAACATGTCCACCACCATCAGCGCGTGCGTGTGGCCGAACTGCTCCCGCCAGAAGCCCGTGAGGCTGGTCTTGCGCGCGTTGTAGGTGCCGGGGTACTTCTGGTCGGAGGCCGCGGGCATGCCGGCGGGCCGGCATTGGTAGCGCATGAGCCGGATCTGCTTGCGCCCGTTTTCCATGACCATCACCGGCGCCCAGTGGCCGGGGAAGATGCGCGAGTCGCGCGGTTGCAGCTCGGCTCGGCTGAGGTCTTTGAGGCGGTTGTGGCCGCGCGCGATCTTGTCCAGGGCGATGCGCTCGCTCTCGCGCGCCGCATGGCTGGGCCGGCTGGCGAGTTTGCGCTGGGCATCGGCCAGGCGTGCCTTCTGCTTGAACAGCTCCTGCTCGATGGCCATGGCCTGCGCGGCCCTGTGCTGCTGGATGAGGGCCTGGATGCGCTGCTCCTCGTCGCTCGCGGGATGCTCGAACGAGGCCTCGACGGCTTTGGGGATGTGGATGGCCGGGTGGGCCAGGCGCGACCAGAAGAGCGCGGCGAAGGTGGCGAGGTCGATCTCCGCGCCGTAGGCCCGCTTGTACCTTCGATAGTCCGCCCAGATCTGGGCCGAGTAGCACATGGTGAGTTCTGCGAACGGGGTCAGGCGGCTTCACGCGGGTGTCGATTGCATCACCTCTTCGCCGCCGCCGCAACACCAGGCCCCGGTGTGTCGCCCGGGCGGGTCTGCGGCGCGCGATCGGGATGGTCTGGCGGGGGGGCGGGCGGGCGGGGGTCGCCGGGTGGCGGTGGGGCCAGGGGCTTGCCGGGGGTCTGGCCCGGAGGGTCGGGTGCGATCTGGTTGAGGGGGTGGTTCATGGGGGGCTCCGATGCGTGGGGACAGGTGATCTGTCCGGCCACCCAGTGTGAGCCCGGGTGGGCTGGCGAGCCGTCGTCGTGGTGGCCGAAGCCATGTAGGCCCGCGCGCAGCGGCGGTGTAGGCGGTGTCCTCCCCATTTGTAAACGTTTGAAGCCGTCGCCCTGTCCTACCCGCAGAGCACGCGGGCGTGGCGAAGATGGGGCTTGTGCCTTGCAGATCGCCGTGGTGCCGCGATCGCCCATGGATGCATGCTGTGGAAAAAGGACCTTGGCTGGCGCACCTGAAAGGAGTGCCTGTTTGTCGACGCGATCGCCGAAGATTGAAGCCTGGAGATTGGCCGAGCGAGAACTCGAGGCCGCCGAGAGCCAGTTTCGCGATTCTGGCTTTGACATTGGTCTGGACGACCGCGACAAGATCTGCAGCCAGCTCGCGGCCCTGAAGGCCGCTCGCGCGCGGGTGCGGCAGGCGTGGCGGGAAGCGTTCGCGGAAGACGAAGCGGCCGCGAGCCGGCGTTTCTGAGGCCGGCCGGGCCTGCGCCGGGAACGGCCCGGCGATGGGCACCACCCCGGGGAGCGTGGGGCCACGGCGCGCAAGGCCAATGTGGGCGGGGCCGCGCTGCTATGCCGAATCTGGCCTTGCGCGGCGCCCGACCTGCTGGAGGCGACTCAGAACGGATAGTGGCGCGGCGTGGTCTGCATCGTGATCCACCGCAGCTCGGTGAATTCGTTGATGCCGGCCTTGCCACCAAAGCGGCCGATGCCCGAGCCCTTCACGCCGCCGAAAGGCATTTGCGCCTCGTCGTGCACGGTGGGGCCATTGACGTGGCAGATGCCGCTGTCGATCTTGCGCGCCACGTTGAAGGCGCGCGCCATGTCGCCGCCGAACACGGCGGAGGACAGGCCGTACTCGTTGTCGTTGGCGCAGGCAATCGCTTCTTCCACGCCGTTCACGCGCACCACGCATTTCACGGGGCCGAAGGTTTCTTCGTGGTAGATGCGCATGGCGGGCGTGACGTGGTCGAGCACGGTGGCGGGCATGAGGGTGCTGTCGGCCTTGCCGCCGCAGAGCAGCTTGGCGCCTTTGGCGAGCGCGTCGTCGATGAGGGCGTTGCAGTGGTCCACGGTGCCCTGCCCGATGACGGAGCCGAGCACCACGGGCTCGGGCTTGCGCGGGTCGCCCAGCGGCAGGGCCCTGGCTTTGTCGCTGAATTTCTTCACGAATTCGTCGGCGATTTTCTGGTCGACCACGAGGCGCTCGGTGCTCATGCAGATCTGGCCGCTGTTGGCGAAGCAGCCGAAGGCCGCGCCGTTGACGGCGTCTTCGATGTTGGCGTCGTCCAGGATGACCATGGGCGCCTTGCCACCGAGCTCCAGCACCACGGGCTTCAAGTATTTCGCGCAGGTCATGGCGATGATCTTGCCGACCTTGGTGGAGCCGGTGAAGTTCACGCGGCGCACCGCGGGGTGGGCCACCATGGCCTCGACCACGGCGCCGGCATCGGCCGGGGCATTGGTGATGTAGTTCACCACGCCGGGCGGGAAGCCCGCGTCCTGGAAGGCTTCGACGATGAGCTGGTGGGTGCGCGGGCAGTTTTCGCTGCCTTTGAAGATGACGGTGTTGCCGCAGGCCAGGGGCACGCAGATGGCGCGCACGCCCAGGATGATGGGCGCGTTCCAGGGCGCGATGCCGAGCACCACGCCAGCGGCCTGGCGCACGCCCATGGCGAGCGAACCGGGCACATCAGACGGAATGACTTCACCGGCCACCTGCGTGGTGAGGGAGGCGGCCTCGCGGATCATGCTGGCGGCGAGCATGGTATTGAAGCCGGCCCACATGCCGGTGGCGCCGGTTTCGGCGGCCACGGCTTCGATGAATTGGGGCAGTTTGGCTTCGAGGGCGTCGGCGGCCTTGAGCAGCAGGGCGCGGCGCTCGTTGGGGCCGGTTTCGCTCCAGGTCTTGAAGGCTTCGGCGGCGGCTTCGACGGCCATCACGGCGTCGGCCGGGCTGGCGGCAGGGGCGCGGGTGGCCACGCTGCCGTCGAGGGGGTTGCGGCGCTCGAAGGTGGCGCCTTTTTCGGCCGTGACCTTGAGGCCGTTGATGAGCATGGACAAGTCGGACATCGGGGTTTCTCCTGGGTTGCTTGGGGTGTTCAGTGGGTAGCGACGGGCTTGCGCCGCTGCACGGCGTCGGCCGCGCTGGTGGTGCCACTGGCGGGGTCTTTGTCGGCGCCGAGGTAGGCTTCGCGGATGACGGTGGAACGGGCGAGCAGCCGGGCCGGCCCGCTGGCGACCAGGGTGCCGCGTTCGAGCACGTAGCCGCGGTCGGCCACGGCCAGGGCTTTCTTGACGTTTTGCTCGACCATGAGCACGGTGGTGCCGGCGTCGGCGATGCGGCGCACGATGGCGAGCAGTTCGTCGACCATGCGCGGCGCCAGGCCGAGCGAGGGTTCGTCGAGCATGAGCAGGCGCGGCGCGCACATCATGGCGCGGGCCACGGCGACCATTTGCTGCTCGCCGCCGCTCATGGTGCCGGCCAGTTGCGTGGCGCGTTCCTTGAGCTTGGGGAAGTCGGCAAAGGCCCGTTGGAGCCGCTGGGCGCGCTCGGCCTTGGGGCAGAGCCAGCCGCCGAGTTCGAGGTTTTCCGTCACGGTCATCTGCGGGAAGAGCTGCCGGCCTTCGGGCACCAGGGCCACGCCGGCCTGCACGATTTCGTGGGTTTTCTCGGCGAGTTCCTGGCCGTCGAGCAGCACGGTGCCGCTGCGCGGGATGAGGCCGTTGAGCGCCTTGAGCAGCGTGGTCTTGCCCGCGCCGTTGGGGCCGAGCACGACGGTGAGGCCGGGCTGGATGTCGAGCCGGATGCCGCGCAGCACGAGGAAGGCGCCGTAGCCGGCG
>NZ_JAHCKK010000080.1 GCF_026125825.1 Hydrogenophaga sp.
TCGCGTGACCGATCACCGGGCCGACGACGAGCAGCCCGGCGAACCACGGCAGCATGGCCACCACCACCAGCCCCGAGATCAGCGCGCCCCACCAGAGCATCACGCCGGTCTGCGTCAGCACCAGCCGCATGCTGGTCAGGCCGGCGGTGATGGCGTCGGTGGGCCGGTCCAGGATCATCGGGATCGAGACCACGCTGACGGCGAAGATCAGCCCGGCGAACACCGCGCCGACACCGAGGTAGGCGACGATGAAGCCGAGGTTGTCGGGGTCCAGCAGCGCCAGCAGCGAGCCCTTGAAATCGGGCATGCCGTCGAAGCTGACGGCGAAGATCACCAGCGAGGCGCGGCCCCACAGCATCTCCAGGATGAGCAGCACCCCCGCGAAGATCGCCATCGAGCCCTTGGTCTGCTCCCAGGCCAGCAGCGAATCCGGCAGCGAGGGCTCGCGGCCTTCCTCCAGCGCGCGGCTCACGTGGTACAGGCCCAGGCACAGGAAAGGCCCCAGCAGCAGGAAGCCGGCCGAGAGCGCCAGCACATAGGCCGGCGCGGCGCGGAACACCGCCATGAGCGCATGCCCCATGAGGAAGAAGCACAGGCCGTAGAACAGGCCGACCCGGCTGCGCAGGAAATCGTGCCAGCCCAGGCGCAGCCAGCGCAGCGGGTCGCCGGCCCGCAGGTCGGCCAGGCGCAGGTCGAACACCGATGGCGGCGGCGGTGGCGGCGGAGCGGGGGATTCGTCGGTCATGTGCTGTCTCCTCGGATCGGCGCGCCACCTCGTGGATGGGTGGCTGCTGCGCGTGCAATGTAGCGGATCGGCTCAGCTGAGCGAATGCCTGCGCAGGTGCAGCGCCAGGCCGGCATCGAACGCATGCGTGTGCCGGGCGAACCACGAACCGAGCTCGCGCGCCATCTGGCGCACCGGTTCGAGCTCGCCCTGGCGGATCTGCCCCACGCCCTCGCGCAACAGGTTGAGCACCACGCGGTGCTCCAGCGCGTGCGCGTCGGCCCGGCCGTGGCCGGTTTCGCGCATCCAGGTGTCTTCCTGGCCGAAATGCATGGCCACGTGCGCCACCAGGTCGGCCCAGGCCTGCGGCAACTCCGCGTCGCTGGCGGCCTGGGCCTGCGCCAGCCGCGCCATGAGCTCGCGGTTCATGTTGTCCAGCGGGTCGAAGTCCAGCCACAGGGCCGTGGTCCATTGCGCGGTGTTCTCCATCAGGTGCAGCTCCTTGAGGCCCGTGGCTGGGCCTGGCCGTAGCTTGGCAGCGGCCGCGCGCCAGCGTCTTGATCCAGCGCAAACGACCTTGGCGCTCAAGGCCTGCGATGCCATGGGGTTGGCGGGCTCGCCGCTACACTGGCCGGCCATATGACCAGCGAATTCCAGCCCCCTTACGTGCCGCTGTCCGATGTGCACAGCGCCTTGAAATCCACCGGCTTTGCCCTGCTGAGCGCCCAGGCCGTGGGCGAGTGGCTCGCCGCGCGCCCGCTCGATCTGGCCGAGTTGCACACCGGCTGGAACCAGTTGCCGCCCGACGCCTACCTGAAGGACGGCGGGCGCTACCGCAGCCGCCGCCACAGTTGCTTCGTCGTCGAGGACGACCGCGTGCGGCAGGTGCCGCACCGCGCGCACTGGCAACCGCTGGAGTACAACGCGCTGCACGGCGGCATGCAGCGCTGGTTCGAGCCCATGGAGCCGGCCACCGTCGCGCTGCCGGTGTGGAGCCGTCTGCTGGCCCGGCTGGGCGAGGCGGCCAGCGCGCTGCGCGGCGCGCAGCCCTGGAGCGTGGAGGCCCATGTGTTCCGCATCGACACCACCGACGGCATCGGACGGCCCACGCCCGAGGGCGCGCACCGCGATGGCGTGGACCTGGTGGCCGTGTTCATGGTGGACCGCCACGCCATCAAGGGCGGCGAGAGCCGCGTCTTCGAGGCCAACGGACCGAGCGGCCAGCGCTTCACGCTGCGCGAGCCCTGGTCGCTGCTGCTGCTCGACGATGCGCGCGTGATCCACGAGAGCACCCCGATCCAGCCGCTGCAAGGCGAAGCGCTGGGCTGGCGCGACACCCTGGTGGTGACCTACCGCAGCGGGTCCTTCCAGGGCGATGCCTCAGCTTGAGGGCGGCGGTTCGTAGGCGCGGATCGGTGGCAGCGGTTCATCGAAACGCTCCACCTGCACTGTGCTGAGCTGACCGGCGCAGCCCTGGGCCAGCGAGGAGGTGCCGATGTCCCGGGTGAGCACGTTTGGGTTGCCGTGTGCGCACATCGGCCGGCCCTGGGCATCCAGCGCCGGGTCGTACCACGCGCCGGTGGGCAGCTGCACCACGTCTTCGCGCATCTCGGCGCACAGGTGCGCGCTGGCCAGGCAGGCCCCGATCTCGTTGAAGAGGCGCACGGTGTCGCCCTCGCGGATGCCGCGCGCGGCGGCCGCCGCCGGGTGCAGGGTGCACACCTCGCGGCCCTGGCGCTTGGTGGACTGGCTGTGGGCGCCGAAGTCGAGCTGGCTGTGCAGCCTGGCGTGCGGCTGGTTGGCCACCAGCCACAGCGGGTGGGCCGCATCGGGCGCGAAGCTGGGGGGCAGCCAGGCCGGGTGGCCGGGGCAGTCCGCGTAGCCGAAGCCGGCCACCACGGGTGAGCTGATCTGCACCTTGCCGCTGGGCGTGGCGAGGCGGGCGCCTTCGGGGTCGTGTCGGAAGGCGCGCAGGATGCCGCCGTCGTCGTCCTTCTGCGGCAGCAGGAGCTCGCCGCGTTGCCAGAAGGTCTCGAAGTCCGGCGCTTCCTCGCCCATGGCCTGGAGCCCGGCGCGCGTGCGCTCGTACAGGTGGGCCAGCCACTGGCGCGTGTCGCGGCCTTCGCTGAAGGCCTGCAGGCCGCCCAGGCGCTCGGCCAGGTCGCAGAAGATGTCGTAGTCGTCGCGCGCCAGGCCATGGGGTTCGGCGATGCGGTGCATGGCGACCACCAGCGGGTCGGTGGGGGTCGCGCCGATGTCTTCGCGCTCCAGCGTCATCGTGCAGGGCAGCACGATGTCCGCGTGGCGGGCGGTGGCCGTCCAGGCGATCTCATGCACGACGAAGGTGTCGAGCGTGCGAAAGGCGTCGGCCAGCCGCTGGAGGTCCTGGTGGTGGTGGAAGGGATTGCCACCGGCCCAGTAGGCCAGGCGGATGTGCGGGTAGGTGCGGCGCTGGCCGTTGTAGTCGAACGGCTGGCCGGGGTGGAGCAGCATGTCGCTGATGCGCGCCACCGGGATGAAGGCCTTCACGCCGTTGTCGCCCTGCGGCAGCGCGGCGGCGGGCACTGCGTTGTTGCGCTTGCCGTAGTGCGCCAGCGTGCCCAGCGCGTAGTTGTAGCCGCCGCCGGGCAGGCCGAGCTGGCCCAGTGCGGCGGCGAGCACGGCGCCCATCCAGACCGGTTGTTCGCCATGCTGGGAACGCTGCAGCGAATGCGCCACCACCACGAGCACGCGCTGGCCGACCAGCGCGCGCGCCAGCTCGATGAGTTGCTGCTCGGGCAGGCCGCAGATGGGCGCGGCCCAGGCGCAGCTCTTGGGCACGCCGTCGCTGCGGCCCATCAGGTAGTCCTCGAAGGGGCCCCAGCCGTCGCAGTACCGGTCGATGAAGGCGCGGTCGTGCGCGCCGTCGCTCACCAGCTGGTGCACCAGCGCCAGCATCAGCGCGGTGTCGGTGCCGGGCACGGCGGGCAGCCAGTCGAATGCGGCCTCGTCGGGCAGATCGCTCTTCAAGGGGCTGATGGAGACGAAGCGGCAACCGCGCGCGGCGGCCGCGCGCATGGACTCGCGCTCGATGTGCCGGCTGATGCCGCCCGAGGCCACGCGCGAGTTCTTGAGCGCCATGCCGCCGAAGGCGAGCACCACGTCCGTGTGTTCGACGATCTGCTCCCAGGTGACGTTGCGCCGCGCCACTTCTTCCATGGTGCCGATGACGTGCGGCAGCATCGGCCCCGAGGCGCCGGCGCTGTAGCTGTTCACCGAGCGCACGTAGCCGCCCAGGGTGGTGTTGAGGAAGCGGTGGACCTGGCTTTGCGCGTGGTGGAAGCGCCCCGCGCTCGACCAGCCGTAGGAGCCGCCGAAGATGGCTTCGCAGCCATGGGCCTGCTGCACGCGCCGCAGTTCGTTGGCGAGGCGGTCCAGCACCTCGCCCCAGGCCATGGGGACGAAGCTGTCTTGGCCGCGCCGGGCATCGGGGCCCGGCCCGTCCTGGAGCCAGCCGCGCCGCACCATGGGCGTGGTGACGCGCGCGCGGTGGTGCAGGGCGGTCTTGAAGTTGTCGATCAGCGGGTTCGGGTCGGGGTCGCCCGGGTGGGGCTGCACGGCGAGTTCGCCGTCTCGCCAGCCGGCGGAGAAGACGCCCCAGTGGGCGCTGTGCGGGCGCAGGGGCGGGTCTGCTGGGGAGGGTGAGGCGGGCAGGGGCACGGGGGATCCAGATGCAAGAAGAAGGGGGGCGGTCATTCCGCCTTGAGGTTGCCGCGTTCCACGCCGCGCTTGTAGTTGGCGATGTCTTTGAGCACGAAGTCGCGGAAGGCCACGCCGGTCAGGGACGACGCCTGGGCGCCGTCGGCGCCATAGACGCGCTGCACCTCCGGCGCCTGCATGGCCTGTTTCACGGCCTGGGTGATCTTGTCGATGACGGGCTGCGGCGTGCCCTTGGGCGCGGCCAGGCCGTACCACTGCGTCATCACGACATCGATGCCCGACTCCTTGAGCGTGGGCACCTGGGGCATGCCGGGCAGGCGCTTGTCGGTGCTCACCGCCAGCAGGCGCAGCTTGCCGCCGTTGATGGCACCCATGAGCGGCGTGTAGGGCGCGAAGAAGCTGTCGACGAGGCCACCCATGAGGTCGGTCATGACCGGGCCCGATCCCTTGTAGGGCACGTGCAGGATGTCCAGGCCACCTTGCTGCTTGACCATCTCCATCACGATCTGCGCCGCGCCGCCGGTGCCGGTGGAGGCGTAGCTCATCTTGCCGCCCTTGGCGGTGGCGATGTAGTCCTGGATGGTCTTGATGGGGGAGTCGCCCCGGACCACCAGGCCGTAGGGCGTTTCCACCAGCTGGCTGATGAACACGAAGTCGTCGGGCACCTTGTAGGGCAGGTTGGTGCGGATCGCCGGCGCGCTGCCCACGTTGCCGCTCATGGCCAGCAGCAGGGTGTGGCCATCGGGCTTGGCCTGCGTCAGCAGTTCGGCGGCGATGTTGCCGCCCGCCCCGGGCCGGTTCTCGACGACGATGGGCTTGCCGATGTGCTTGCCCAGCTCGTTGGCGATGGTGCGCCCGTACAGGTCGCCGCCGCCCCCGGGTGGGAAGCCGATCAGCAGGCGGATCGGCTGGTCCGGGTATTGGGCCGAGGCCAGGGCGGCCAGGCCCATGAGCCCGGCCGCCAGGAGCGCGCGGGCGCCGCGGCGCAGCAGGGGAGCGATGTGCATGAATGTCTCCAGGTTTTTTTTGTCAAGGGGTCAGGCTGCGCCGGTGGCGACGGGTGCGCCCGGCTGGGCGCTCCACTCGCTCCACGAGCCGGGATAGAGCGCCGCGCCGCGCAGCCCGGCGACCTCCATGGCCAGCAGGTTGTGGCAGGCGGTCACGCCGGAGCCGCACTGGTTGATCAGTTGCGTGGCCGGCCGGCCTTGGGTGATCGCGTCGAATTCCTGGCGCAGCTGGGCGGGCGGCTTGAATCGGCCGTCCGCCGCCAGGTTGTCTTTGAACAGCCGGTTGCGTGCGCCCGGGATGTGCCCGCCGATCGGGTCCAGGGTTTCGTTCTCGCCGCGAAAGCGGTCAGGCGCTCGCGCGTCCAGCACCAGCCGCCCGGCGCTGTCGATGTTGGCCTTGACCTCGTCGTAAGTGACCGTGGCGACCAGCGAGGGTTGCAGGCGGAAGCTGCCCGGGGTCGCCGCCATCGGCGCGCCCTGGCTCAGCGGGTGGCCAGCCGCCGTCCACGCGGCGATGCCGCCGTCGAGCACCGCCACGGCGCGGTGGCCGGCCCAGCGCAGCATCCACCACAGGCGCGCCGCGAACATGCCGCTGGCGTTGTCGCAGGCCACCACCTGCATGCCTGCGTCGAGCCCCATCGCGGCCATGGCCGTGGCGAAGGTCTCGCGGCTGGGCAGCGGGTGGCGGCCGTTGCGCCCGGTCTTGGCCGCGGAGAGGACCTGGTCCAGGTGCACGTAGCGCGCGCCCGGGATGTGCCCGGCCTCGTAGGCGCGCTGGCCGGCCTGCGGGTCGGTGAGTTCGAAGCTGCAGTCCAGCACCAGGGGCGGCGTGCCGCTCTTCTGGGCGGCCGCGAGCTCGTCGGCGGAGATCAGGGTGTCGAAGGTGATCATGAAGCGAAGGCCCTTATTTGCTGGCGATTTCCTTGAGCAGCGCCGGGGTGAGCGCGGCCTTGTAGCGCGCGATGTCTTCGAGGATGAAACTGCGGAAGGCGTCCATGGGCAGGTTGCGCTCGGTCGCGGCGTCGCGGCGGATGGCGTCGCGCACTTCGGGTGTGGCGAGGGCGCGGCTGAGGTGTTCCGAGAGGTGCCTGACCACGGCCTCGGGCGTGCCGGCCGGCGCGACCAGGCCGTACCACTGCGTCACGGGCACGTTCACCCCCAGCTCCTTGAAGGTGGGCACGTCGGGAATGGCCGGGTTGCGCTTGTCCCCCGTGATCGCCAGCAGCCGCAGCTGGCCCTGGCGCACCTGGTTCACCAGCGGCGAGGCGGTGGCGAAGAAGCTGTCCACCTGGCCGCCCAGCATGTCCGTGATGGCCGGGCCGGAGCCGCGGTAGGCCACGTGCAGCATCTCCACGCCGGCCTCCTTGACCACCATCTCCATGCCCATGTGAGCCGCCGCGCCCGCGCCGGTGGAGGCAAAGCTGAGCTTTTGCGTCTTGGCCGCGTCCAGCAGCTCGCGCGCGGTCTTGAAGCGCGAACCGTGCGCCACGAACAGGCCGTGCGGCGCTTCCAGGATCATGCCGATGGGCGCGAAGTCCTCGGGCACTTTGTAGGGGATGCTCTGCGGCCGCGTGGCGGGCGCCACCGCGAGGTTGCCGCTCATGGCCAGCAGCAGGGTGTAGCCATCGGGCTTGGCCTTGGCGACCAGGTCGGCGGCGATGTTGCCGCCCGCGCCGGTGCGGTTGTCGGCCACCACGGTCTGGCCCAGGGTCTTGCTCAGGGCGTTGGCGATCAGCCGGCCATACAGGTCGCCGCCGCCACCGGGCGGAAAACCGATCACGAGCTTGATCGGCTGGTCGGGATAGGCCGCGAAGGCCGGTGCGGCCGCACCCAGACCCAGCGAGAGCGTGAGGGCCAGCATGGTGCGGCGGCCGAGGGCGTTGAGGGCAAGGGGTTTCATCGGTTGGTCTCCATTGTTGTGGGTGAAGGGACTGGCTGTCCCGCGGGAAAACGGTCTCAGTCCCGCAGCCAGGCTTGCTGCAGGGCCACCACGCGGTCCACCGTGGCACCGCACTGGCCGAGGTACTGCAGCGGGTCGGTGAAATCGCGGATCTCGTCGTCGCTCAGGCGCTGGGAAAGGCCTTCGTGCTGGCGCATGGCGTCGGCGAAGTCGAGCCGCGACGTGATGCCGTGCATGGAGGCCTCGTAGATCCACTCGTGGGCGGTCTGCTTGCCCACGCGCTCGGAGAGCTCCAGCATCACGCGCTCGGAGAGCAGGTAGCCGCGCATCTTGTCGAGGTTGGCGGCCATCACGTCGGCGTTGACCTTCAGCCCGGCCAGCAGGTTCTTTGCCTGGAACAGCATGGCGCCGGCGATCAGGCAGCACTCGGGCAGGGCCTTCCATTCCATCTTCCAGGCGATGCCATCGCGCTCGCTTTCCTGCACCATGCCCTCGACCATCATGGCCGCGTTGTAGCGCAGCGGGCGCGACAGGCCGGCGAGGTTTTCGGCGGAGGTGGGGTTGCGCTTGTGCGGCATGGTCGAAGAGCCCAGCTTGCCGTCGGAGAAGCCTTCTTCCACCTCGCCGAATTCGTTGCGCTGCATGTTGAACAGCTCGTTGCCGATCTTGGAGAGCGTGGCGCCCAGCATGGCCAGCAGGTTGGCGTACTCGGTGAAGCGGTCGCGCGCCGGTGCCCAGCTGATGGCCGGGGTGCCCAGGCCCAGCTTGGTGAGCATGAGCTGCTCCAGCGCCTGCGCCTTGGGGCCCAGCGAGGCTTGGCTGCCCACGGCCCCGGCCAACATGCCCACCAGCACGCGCGGGGCCGCCTGCACCAGGCGCTCGTGGTGGCGCCCCAGCTCGTCGAGCCAGATCGCGCATTTGTGGCCGAAGGTGATGGGCAGGGCCTGCACGCCGTGGGTGCGGCCGGCCATGGGCACGTCGCGGTGGGTGACGGCCAGGCGGGCCAGTTCCTGGCCGACCGCCTTCAGGTCGCGCAGCGCCACGGCGTGGAACTCCTTGAGCTGCAGGGCCACGCCGGTGTCGACCACGTCCTGGGTGGTGGCGCCGTAGTGCACCCATTCGCCGTTCTCCTTGCTGCAGCGGGCCTGCAGCTGCTTGAGCGCGGGCACCAGGGAGTGCTTGATGCGGCGGATCTCGGCCGACATGGCGGCGATGTCGATGTGCTCGACCCGTGCCTGCTGCGCGATCTCCTGGGCGGCGGCCGCCGGGATGAGGCCCAGTTCGGCCTGGGCCGCGGCCAGCGCGGCCTCGAAGTCGAGCCACTTCTGGATGCGATTCTCTTCGCCGAAGATGCGGCGCAGCTCGTCGGTGCCCCAGAGGTGCTGGAGCGATTGCATGTCGAAGACGGAAACGGGCATGGAAGTCCTGGAGAGAGTTAGGGAACGGGTTTCGGGACGGGCAGCGCGCGAGGCAGCACGCGCCCGGGGTTGAAGGTGTTGGCGGGATCGATCGCCCGCTTGATGCGCGCCATCAGTTCCAGCGCGACGGGCGCCTTGTGTTGCAGGAAGGCCGCCTGCTTGAGGCGCCCGATGCCGTGCTCGGCGGAGATCGAGCCTTGCAGGCGCGCGGTGATCTCGTGCACCGTGTCGTGGATCGCGTCCTCGTGGCGCAGGAAGTCGCTGTCCGACATGCCCGCGGGCTTGCTCTGGTTGTAGTGCAGGTTGCCGTCGCCGACATGGCCGAAGCAGACCACCCGCACGCCCGGCAGCAAGGCCTGCAGCGCCGCGCCGGCTTCGTCGATGAACTCGGGGATGCGCGAGACGGCGACCGAGATGTCGTGCTTGATGGACGGGCCCTCCAGCCGCTGCGCCTCGGGCACGTGCTCGCGCAGGGCCCACAGGTCGTGGCTCTGCTGGCTGGAGCGGGCCAGCACCGCGTCCAGCACCAGGCCCTGCTCGATCGCCTGGCCCAGCACGTCCTCCACCGCCGGCGCAGGGTCCATGCGCGTGGAGGTTTCCGACACGTCCAGGAGCACCGCCCAGCCGTACCCGCCCGCCAGCGGGTCGCGCATGCCCGGCGTGCCGTGGGCCAGCACCTGGTCCAGTGCCTGGCGCCCCACCAGCTCGAAGGCCGTGACCCGTTCGCCGACCGCCGCGCCCAGCAGGGCCAGCAGTTCCACCGCAGCCTGCGGATCGCGCACCGCCACCCAGGCCGTGACCACCTGGGTGGGTTGCGCAAACAGCTTGAAGGTGGCGGCCGTGACGATGCCCAGGGTGCCTTCGCCGCCGATGAAGAGCTGCTTGAGGTCGTAGCCGGTGTTGTCCTTGCGCAGGGCGCCCAGCGCGTCGAGCACGCGGCCATCGGCCAGCACCACCTCCAGGCCCAGGGTCAGGTCGCGCGTGTTGCCGTAGCGCAGCACCTGCTCGCCACCGGCGTTGGTCGACACCACGCCGCCGACCGTGGCGCTGCCTTCGGAGGCCAGCGAGAGCGGGAACAGCCGCCCTTGAGCGGCTGCCGCCTCCTGCGCCGCCAGCACGGTGCAGCCAGCCTCCAGCGTCATGCTGTTGTCCAGCGGGTCCACCCGCCGGATGGCGCTCATGCGGTCCAGGCTGAGCAGCACCTCGCTGCGCGAGGCGTCGGGCGTGGAGCCGCCCACCAGCCCGGTGTTGCCGCCTTGCGGCACCACCGCCACCTGCTTCGCCGCGCATGCGGCCACCACGCGGGACACCTCGGCCGTGCTGGCGGGGCGGACCACGGCGCGCGCCGCGCCGGGGTACTTGCGCCGCCAGTCGCCGACGTAGCGCGCCGTGGCCGCGTCGTCGGTCAGCACATAGGTGGCGCCGACGATGGCGATCAGTTCGGCAACCAGGGGGTCAGGGGGATTCGACATGGCGGGTGGGCGGTTCAGACTTGTTCATTTCATTGAATGAACTATGATTCAATGAATGAAACTATAAGCCCACCCCTGTCCGCTGTCAACCGAGATAATCCGCAGTCGCGGACACCCACCATGAAGCCATCCAAAAACCCTCCAGCCCCATCGGTCCCTCCAGGCGAGGCGGCGCAGGCCAGCCCACCCAAGCCGCCCGCGGGGGTGCTCGAGCGGGGCATCTCCATCCTGGAGTGCTTTCGCGAAGACCGCCTTCGCATGTCCTTGCGCGAGCTGGCCGAGTGCACCGGGCTGGACAAGGCCACGCTGCTGCGCCTGCTGGGCGTGTTGCAGCGCGCGCGCATGGTTCACCGGTTTGAGAGCGGCAGTTATGCGCCGGGCCCGGCGCTGCTGCACATGGGCATGCTCTACCGCAGCACCTTCGATCTGGGCACGCGCCTGCAGCCCGTGCTGCACGCGGTCATGCAGCAGACGGGCGAGACCGTGGCCTTCTACATCCGCAGCGGCGACGACCGCGTGTGCCTCTACCGCGAGAACACGGTCAAGGAGGTGCGCCACCATGTGGAGGTGGGCACGCGCATCCCGCTGGCGGCGGGCGGTTCATCGGCGCACATCCTGCTGGCCTTCACCGGCAGCCCCACGCCGCACCAGGCCGAGATCGACGCCACGGGCTATGCCATGACGCGCGCCGAACGGGTGGACGAGATGGCGTCGGTGGCCCTGCCGGTGTTCGACGGCGACGGGACCTTTCTCGGCGCCCTGGTGGTCATCGGCCTGGCCTCGCGCCACAACGTCGTGGCGCAGCGCAAGGCGGCGGACATCGTGCGCCATGAGCTGGCGCTGCAGGGCTTCGCCAGCGCGGCGCCCAATGGCTGGCGCGTGCCGGCCGCCTGAAGCGGTGCGGCTCAGCCGCCAAAGAGGCCGTTGGCGGGGCGGCAGGGAGCCTCGTCGTTCGATCCGTCCGCGAAGGCCTCGCACCATCGGGTCAACGCGGTGGCCTGCGGGTCGCTCAGGGCCGGCGCGAAGGCCCGCATGCGCGCCTGCAACTGCACCCAGTCGAAAGGGTCTTCCGGGTCGCCCCGGCGCTGTTCGCGGTAGGCGCTCAGGCGGCGGCCGTCCTTGAGGGTGAGCGTGACCCGCGAAGGGCGCTTTTGCGGGAAGCCGCGCTGGAAGGACTCGTCCGTGCTCACCTGCACGCGCTCGGCCAGGGCCAGCAGCGCGGGCGACTGCAGGTCGGGCGCTTCCATGTCGGCGATCCCCAGCCGGTTGCGCATGAGCAGCGTGGCCACCACGTAGCGCAGGCAGAACGGGGTCTCCGCCGGCTTGGTCGGCCAGTGCACGCCAGCGATCCTCAGTGCGTGCGGGAAGATGACCACCTGCACCGACTCGATGTCCTGCACGGCGGGCGCGTGCTGGTCGAGGATTTCCCGGGTGGCGTCCAGCGGTGTGAAGAGCTGGGCGCAGCAGGGCCAGGCCTTGATGGTGGCGGTGTTCAGGCGCTCGGGCGCGTCCAGGTCGCTGTCCAGCGCGGCCAGCGGGCCGTCGCCATCCAGGAGCGCATAGAGGCCGCGCCGTCCGGTGACGAACGCGCGCGCGCCGGGAAAGCCGGCCTGTGCCGCCCAGGCGGCCATCATGCCGTTGCGCACCGCGAAGCCGGGATGCAGCGATTTGGCCTCGTGGGCCTCGTCGTCGACCAGCTGCCACAGCCCGGCCGACTGGGTGGCCGCGATGCCCAGGGCGTGGTGCAACTGGTCAGGCGGCAGGCCCAGCGCCACCGCGCTGGCCGCGGCCGCGCCCACCGTGCCCGCCGTCGCCGTGGCATGGAAGCCCGCAGCGTGCCGCGTGCCCAGGGCCTCCCCCACCCGCAGCGCCACCTCGTAGCCCGCCACGATGGCGTGCGCCGCGCGGCGCATCGACAGCGCCTGCGTGGCCGCCAGCGCGAGCACCGGCGAAATCGCCACCACCCCCGGGTGCAGCATGGCGGCGCGGTGCGCATCGTCGATTTCGCGCAGGTGCGCGATCCCCGCATTGGCAAAACCGGCCGCCAGGGGCTGTGCCGGGGCCCCGCCAAACACCGGCGCGGGCCCGGGGCCGGGCACGCAGGTGCTGGCCAGGGCCCTCAGTGCCGAGGCGCCCGCCATGCCGTGGGCGGCCCAGCCGGCGGTGAACCAGTCCAGCAGCGCCTGGGCCAGCCGCGCGCGGGTGGCGTCGGGGATGGGCCGCTGCTGAAGGCGGGCGAGGTGGGCAACCAGATGGGATTCGGGGGTGGGTGGCATGTGGCTGGTTCATTAAATGAAATGTGTTTCATTATATAAACCAAGCCTCGAATGCGCCCCGATGCCCGCCGCCCGGCGGGCGTGCTCGCGTTCAGACGCTCAGACAGCCTCTGAAGCCGCGCGCGGCGTAATAAGACGGTGCGCCGTTGTGGTACACGAACACCTGGCCGTAGCGCCGGTCGCAGAAGAGGGCGCCGCCCAGCTGGCGGATCTCGGGCGGGGTGGCCACCCAGCTGGAGGTTTTCAGGTCGAACTCACCGACCTGTTGAAGCTGGCGGTATTGCGCCTCGGTCAGCAGCGACACGCCCATGGCCTGCGCCATCCCGGCCGCGCTGCCCGCCGGCTTGTTCTCCTTGCGGGCGGCCAGGGCGTCGTCGTCAAAGCACAGGCTGCGGCGCCCCGCCGGGCTTTCGGCGGCGCAATCGCAAAACAGGAAGGCGCCGTGCGCGTCCGCGCCGCCGATGACATCGGGCTCGCCGCCGGTGCTTTCCATGTCGGCCAGCGCCTTGAGCTTCTCGGGTTTGCTCTGGAGGCGGGCCAGCACGTCGGCCCAGGCCACCTTGGCGTGCCGCTTCGTGTGCTTCTCGAACCGTTGTTTCAAGGTGCTCAGCAGCTCGTCGCGTTGTTCTGCCTTCATGGGCGGCCCCTTGCTGCGTCAGACCCGTTCGAAGATGGCGGCAATGCCCTGGCCGCCGCCGATGCACATCGTCACCAGCGCGTAGCGGCCCTGGATGCGCTGCAGCTCGTGGATCGCCTTCACGGTGATCAGGGCGCCGGTGGCGCCAATGGGGTGGCCGAGCGAAATGCCCGAGCCGTTGGGGTTGACCTTGGCCGGGTCCAGGCCGAGGTCGCGCGTGACGGCGCAGGCCTGCGCGGCGAAGGCTTCGTTGGCTTCGATCACGTCCAGGTCGTTCACCGTCAGGCCGGCCTTCTGCAGCGCCAGCTTGGTGGCCGGCACCGGGCCGATGCCCATGTACTTCGGGTCCACGCCCGCGTGTGCGTACGCCACCAGGCGGGCCAGCGGCTTCGCGCCGCGCGCCTTGGCGGTCGCGCCGTCCATCAGCACCACGGCGGCGGCGGCGTCGTTGATGCCCGAGGCGTTGCCCGCGGTCACGGTGCCGTTCTCTTTGAGGAACACCGGCTTGAGCTTGGCCAGGTCGTCCATCGTGGCGTTGGCGCGGAAGTGCTCGTCGGTGGCGTAGGCCACCTCGCCCTTCTTGCTCTTGAGCATCACGGGCACGATCTGGTCTTTGAACACGCCGGCCTCGGTCGCGCGCTGCGCGCGGTTGTGGCTTTCCACCGCCAGCCGGTCCTGGTCTTCGCGGCTGATGCCCCACTTGGCCGCGATGTTTTCCGCCGTCACACCCATGTGGATGGTGTGGAAGGGGTCGTGCAGCGCACCGACCATCATGTCCACCATCTTGGTGTCGCCCATGCGCGCGCCCCAGCGCATGTTCAGGCTGGCAAACGGCGCGCGGCTCATGCACTCGGCACCGGCGCCGATGGCCACGTCGGTGTCGCCCAGCAGAATGCCCTGCGCGGCCGAGACGATGGCCTGCAGGCCCGAGCCGCAGAGGCGGTTGACGTTGAAGGCGGGCGTGCCTTCGGCGCAGCCGCCCTGGATGGCTGCCACGCGCGAGAGGTACATGTCCTTGGGCTCGGTGTTGACCACGTGGCCGAACACCACGTGGCCCACGTCCTTGCCCTCGACGCCGGCACGCGCGAGCGACTCGCGCACGACGAGCGCGCCGAGTTCGGTGGGGGGCTGGTCTTTCAGGCTGCCGCCAAAGGTGCCGATGGCGGTGCGCACGGCGCTGACGACGAAGACTTCTCGCTGGTTGCTCATGGTGTTCTCCGGATGATGAAGGGGTTCGCCTGCCATCGTAGCGCGGCAGCAGGCCTCAGAACGTCTGGCGCGCGACCACGCGCAGCTGCGTGCCGCTGCCGTCCCTGCCGGGCCGCGTGAGCAGGATCTCGCCCATGGCGGGGTTCTGGCCGGTCAGGGCGGTGATGTTGACCTGGTGCGTCACCAGCACCTGGTTGCGCGGCGCCTGCCAGCCCTGCACGGCATCGAGCACGTCGCGCGTGCTCATCTCGCGCTCGTCGGTGCCGAAGAAGGAGTTGAGCGGCGCCCAGACCGTGTTCTCCTTGAACGCCAGCATGGCGGTGTCCACGCAGCGGCACCAGGCGCTGGAGCGGACCTGGTGGATCTGGATGCGCTCGCGCAGGAAGGCCGCGTGCACCTTGCGCGCCTGCTTTCGCCCAGCGTCGCTCAGGTTGCGCTGGGTGCTGCAATCGCCCAGCGTGAAGTTCGGTGGATCGCCCACGCCGGGCGTGGTCTGCGCGTGGCGCATCAGCAGCACGCAGCCGCCTTCGCGCAGCAGGGTCCAGAAGCCCTTGTCCTGCGTGAAGGCCAGGGTGGGCAGGGTGGTCAGGGCCAGGGCGGTGGCCTGGGTGAATTGGCGTCGATGCATGGGATGCTCCCTGGCGTTCAGTCGCGCACGTCGGCGACGGGGTGGTTGCCGAAGTCGGGCCGTTCCAGCCAGGCGAGCACGCTGGCGGCCGCGTCTTGCGGGCTGCTGAGCTGGCCGTGGCTTTTCAGGTCTTTGAAACGCCCGACGTCGGGGAAAGCCGCCGGGTCGCCCGCGCGCAGTTTCGACTGCATGTCGGTGTCGATCACGCCGGGGGCGAGGGAGACCAGCCGCGCGCCGTGCGGGCGCTGCGCTTCGTCAAGCGCGCTGCAGCGGGTGAAGTGGTCCATGCCGGCCTTGGCGGCGCAGTAGGGCGCCTGGGCCGCCATGGCGCGCCGCCCCAGGCCGGAGGAGATGTTGAGCACCTTGCGCGGGCCCCGCCAGCCGGCGTCCACCCAGGCGCCGGTGGCGCGCAGGAAGGCCGCGGTGAGCAGCATGGGCGCTTCCAGGCCCACCCGCAGTGCGTTGGCGAGGTCATCGGGCGGGCAGGCGTCGATCGGGCCGATGCGCGGGATGACGCCGGCGTTGTTGATCAGGGTGGCGCTGGCCAGGCCGGTGGCGGCCTGCTCGTTCAACCAGTCCTCCAGGCGCTGCGCGGCACCGGTGGTGTCGGCAAGGTCTTGTGCCCATTGCGTGAGGGTGGCATCGCGCCGCTGGGCTTCGTCGGCCAGGGGGGTGTTGATGTGGCGCGAGATGCAGAGCAGGTGGCCGTCGGGCCGCAGCGACTGCATCGCCATGGCCAGGCCCATGCCGCGTGAGCCGCCGGTGAGGATGGTGAGGTGGAGTGGCGTGGTGGTCATGTCAGAAGGGGCAGGGGCTGTGGAAGTGCACGGTGTCGCCGTGCGGTGGATGGGGCAGGGAGATGTGGTGGGCGTGCAGCAGCAGGCGCGTCGCGCGGGCCTGCTGTTCGGCGGTGGCGTACAACATGTCGCCGAGTATGGGGTGGCCGATGGCCTGGAGGTGCACGCGCAGCTGGTGGGTGCGGCCGGTGACGGGTTCGAGTTCGAGCCGGGTGGTGTCGCCGCCGGTGGGGGGGCCGTCGAGCCGCCAGCGGGTGACGCTGGGTTTGCCGAGTTCGGCGCTCACGATGCTGCGGGGCCGGTTGGGCCAGTCGATGGTGAGGGGCAGGTCGATGGTGTTCCAGCCGTTGTCGGCCACGGGGTTGTGCAGGGGTCCGGCGACCATGGCGGTGTAGCGTTTGTGGACCAGCCGTTGCTCGAAGGCGCGGCTGAGTTGGCGCTGGGCCTCCAGGCCCCTGGCCATGACGACCAGGCCGGAGGTGGCCATGTCGAGCCGGTGGACCACCAGGGCGTCGGGCCATCGGGCCTGGGCCCTTGCGCTGAGGCAGTCCTGCTTGTCAGGGCCTCTTCCAGGGACGGCCAGCAGGCCGGCGGGCTTGTCCAGGACGATCATCCGTTCGTCTTCGTGGATCACCTTCAGGTCGCTCACGCGGCGCCCCTGCTGGGCGCGTGGGGGCGCAGCGCCTCGTTGATCCGGACGCCAAGGGCCGGGCCAGCCGGCAAAAAGGAGCGAAACATCCCGACATTCTCCGGGCAAAGGACAATACGCGGCATGCTGTTGCTCGCCCCCATGGAAGGTTTGCTCGACGCCACCCTGCGCGATGTGCTCACGCGCACGGGCGGGATCGACCGCTGCGTGAGCGAGTTCATCCGCGTGACCACCACCGTGCTGCCCGAGCGCGCCTTCATCCGCGTGGTCCCCGAACTCCTCAACGGCGGTCGCACCCGCGCCGGCGTGCCGGTGCGCGCCCAGCTGCTCGGCTCCGACCCGACCCTGCTCGCGGAAAACGCCGAGCGCCTGGCCGGCCTGGGCCCGCACGGCATCGACCTGAACTTCGGCTGCCCCGCCAAGACCGTGAACCAGAGCCGGGGCGGCGCCGTGCTGCTCGACGAGCCCGAGCTGGTCGGGCGCATTGTGGCGGCGGTGCGCCGGGCCGTGCCCGCCCATATGCCCGTCTCCGCCAAGATGCGGCTGGGTTTCAACGACGACGAACGCGCCGAGGATTGCGCCCACGCCATCGCCGAGGCCGGCGCGGACGAATTGGTCATCCACGCCCGGACCAAGGCCCACGGCTACCGTCCCCCCGCCTACTGGGACCGGCTGGCCGAGGTGCGCGCCTCGCTGGCGCCGGCCCACCCGCGCCTGCCGGTCATCGCCAACGGGGAAATCTGGACCGTGGCCGATGCGGTGCGCTGCCGCGAGGTGACGGGCTGCGAGCACCTCATGATCGGCCGCGGCATGGTGACCGACCCCGGACTGGCCCTGGCCATCCAAGGCCGGGGCGGCGTGCCCTGGTCGGTCCTGCCCCCGCTGTTCGAGATCTTCTGGCGGCAGGTGAGCGCGCGCGTGGAACGCCGCCACCGGTCCGGGCGGCTCAAGCAATGGCTCAACTACCTGCGCAAACGCTACCCCGAGGCCCAGGCCGCGTTCGACGAACTGCGCCTGGTGAACGAGCCCGATCACATCGAAGCCTGGCTGCGGCGCGCCCAGATCGCCGGCGCGCCTACCACAGAGTCGATCCGGGCGCTGCCAGCAGAAATGGCGCCGGCGTGTTAACTTCCGGCCCCGGACCCGAACCACGACGCCTGTATGACCTCTCTCGAACAACGGCTGGCCGCCCTCCCAGGAGACCGTCTGCGCGGCATGCGTCGCGGCATTGAAAAGGAAAGCCTGCGCGCCCAGCCCGACGGCAGGCTGGCGCTCACGCCACACCCGGCCGCCCTGGGCAGTGCGCTCACGCATCCCCACATCACCACCGACTACAGCGAGTCGCAGCTCGAACTCATCACCGGCGTGCACGACAGCGTCGAGGCCTGCCTGGCCGAGCTGACCGAAGTCCACCAGTACACCGTGCGCGCGCTGCGCGCCCAGGGCGAGGAGATGATGTGGGCGTCCAGCATGCCCTGTGGCCTGCCACCCGACGAAACCATTCCCATCGGCCGCTACGGTTCGTCCAACGTGGGCCGCGCCAAGAGCGTCTACCGCATGGGCCTGGCGCATCGCTATGGCCGGCGCATGCAGACCATCTCGGGCATCCACTACAACTGGTCGCTGCCGGGCGTGGACAACGACGGCTACTTCGCGCTGATCCGCAACTTCCGCCGCCACGCCTTCCTGCTGCTCACGCTGTTCGGCGCCTCGCCCGCGCTGTGTTCCACCTTCGTCGAAGGCCGGCAGCACGAGCTGCAGAAGCTGGGCGACACCGGCACGCTCTACATGCCGCACGGCACCTCGCTGCGCATGGGCCGCCTGGGCTACCAGAGCGAGGCGCAGGCCACGCTGGCGGTGAGTTACAACGGCCTCGAAGGCTATGCGGCCTCGCTGCACGACGCGCTCACGCGCCCCTGGCCGGCCTACGAGGCCGTGGGCATCCGCAACCCGGGAGGCGACTACAACCAGCTCGCCACCACGCTGCTGCAGATCGAAAACGAGTTCTACGGGACCATCCGCCCCAAGCGCGTGATCTACCCGGGCGAGCGCCCTCTGCATGCGCTGCGCGAGCGTGGCGTGGAGTACATCGAGGTCCGGCTGATGGACCTCAATCCCTTCGAGCCCATCGGCATTGGCGCGCCCACGCTGCGTTTCCTCGACGTGTTCCTGCTGCACTGCCTGCTGTCGGACAGCCCGCCCGACACGCCGGCCGAGATCCGCGAGCTCGCGCACAACCAGCACCTGACCGCCGCGCGCGGCCGCGAGCCGGGCCTGAACCTGATGCGCAACGGCCAGAGCGTGCCCCTGATTGAGTGGGGCGCCGAACTGCTGGAGCAGCTGGTTCCGATCGCCGCGCTGCTGGACGAGGCCCACGGCGGCAACGAGCACGCCCTGGCCGTGGCGCTGGCGCAAGGCCATCTGCAGGATCCCGACAAGCTGCCCTCGGCCCGCGTGCTGCAGGCCATGCACAAGCACCACGGCGATTCCTTCGTCGCCTTCGCGCGTGCCCAGTCGCGCGTGACGCACCAGCACCTCGCGGGCCTGCCCTGGGCCAGCAAGTTGCAGGCAAAGTACGAGGCGATGGCCGCGAAATCGGTGGAAGACCAGCGCGCCATCGAGGCGGCCGACTCCATGCCGTTCGAGATCTACCGGCAGGAGTACGTCTCGCCCGCGCGGCTGGGCCGTCCGCAGATGCAGGCCACCTCGCTGGCGGCCTGAGGCCTGGCTGCGGGCCAGCCCGCAAAGCCCGCCTGAGGGGATGGGCAATGTCCCGGCCGGCCCGGCGGGGACCTATCCTGCGATCTTTTTGCCGGAGATCGCCCATGCGCCGACTGACCGCCGCCGATTTCGACCAGGAGCTGCTGATCCTGTTTGACGCCTACGTGCACGGTGACATCGACCGCCGCGCCTTCCTGGACCGCGCCTCGAAGTTCGCGGTGGGCGGCATGACGGCCACCGGCCTGCTGGCCGCGCTCAGCCCGAACTTCGCCGCCGCCCAGGTGGTGCCGGCGAACGACCCGCGCATCAAGACGGAAACCGTGAGCGTGCCCTCGCCAATGGGACATGGCACCGTCAAGGCCTATGTGGCCAGGCCGGTGGTGCCGCCGGCCGGCGGGCGCCTGCCCGCCGTGCTGGTGGTGCACGAGAACCGGGGCCTGAACCCCCACATCGAAGACATCGCGCGCCGCCTGGCGCTCGAGGGCTACCTCGCCTTTGCGCCCGATGCGCTCACGCCGCTGGGTGGCTACCCGGGCGACGAAGACAAGGCGCGGGCCTTGTTCGCCCAGCTCGACCAGGCCAGGACAAAGCAGGACTTCCTGGCTTCGGCCGCCACGCTCAAGGCCCGGCCCGATGGCAACGGGCGCGTGGGCGTGGTGGGCTTCTGCTACGGCGGTGGGGTGGCCCACATGCTGGCCACCGAGCTGCCCGACCTGGCCGCGGCCGTGCCCTACTACGGCAACCACCCGCCAGCGGAGGCCGCGGCCCGGGTGAAGGCCCCGCTGCTGATCCATTTCGCGGGGGTGGACGAGCGCATCAACGCGGCCTGGCCGGCCTACGAGGCCGCGCTCAAGGCGG
>NZ_JAHCKK010000081.1 GCF_026125825.1 Hydrogenophaga sp.
CGGCCGACATGTAGTCGCCCGCGATCGCCAGGCCGTTCTGGAAGCCCGTGATGCCGCCGCCGGCGGTGTAGAAGTCCGATGCGGAGCGGGTCTTGGCCGCCGCCCATTTGGTGATGTAGAGCGTGCCCAGCACGAAGAGGCCGAACATGCCGATGGCCGTCCAGTTGGTGGGCTGCTTGTCGGCCTGGCCGAGGTCGGCGCCGGCGGCCCAGGCCGCGACGGACACGCTGGCGAGCGCGAGCAGCGTGAGCGCGCGCCGTGTGATGGTGGGCAGGCGGCTCATCGTTGCACCGCCTTGGCCACGGCCGCGGAGAGTTCGTCGAACTCGGTGTTGGCGCGCTTGACGTACACCGCCGTGATGACGATGGTGAAGACGATCACGCCAAAACCCAGCGGGATGCCCACGGTCATCACGCCATCGCCCGTGTGCCGCGACAGCAGGGCTTTGTCAAACGCCACCAGCAGGATGAAGCCGTAGTAGACGACCATCATCGCCAGTGTCAGCCACCACCCAAAGCGCGATCTTCTGGCCTTGAGTTGAAGGTAGGTGGGGTTGCTCGCGATCCGTTGAACCAGGCTCTCGTCCATGCATGTCTCTCGTGTTGATTTCGGGTGACATGAAGCGTAGGACCTGGCACTTACGGAGCACTGACCCCAGACTGACGCGGAACTGACCCGCGCCTTGTGCCTGGCTTACTTGGGCTGTTCGGCCGGTGCAGGCGATGCGGGTGCGGCAGGTGCGGCAGGTGCGGCAGGTGCGGCAGGTGCGGCAGGTGCGGCTTTTTCGGTGTGCGGCGCGTCCATGCCGTGCTTTTCGCCGCCCATGTCGATGTCGCCGCCCTTCATGAGCGCGAACAAGCTGATAACGGCGAAGATGGCGAAGGCGATGAAGATCTTGATCATGTCTCGTGTATGGGTTGGCGTCTGCCGCAAGGGCATGGAAGGGCGGGTGCGGGCAGGGCCCGCCAGCCCATTTTTCGGGCACTGGCTGACGTCTTTCTGACAGCCCCTGGGCCGGGCGCTCAGTACTCCAGCCGCTCGGGCCGGATCTCCTGCAGGATCGTGGTGGCGATTTCCTCGATCGATTTCGTGGTGGTGGAGAGCCAGCGGATGCCTTCGCGGCGCATCATGGCCTCCGCCTCGGCCACCTCCATGCGGCAGTTGTCCAGCTGCGCATAGCGCGAATTGGGCCGGCGCTCGTTGCGGATCTCGCTCAGCCGCTCCGGTGCGATCGTCAGGCCGAAGATTTTCTTGCGGTGCGCCACCAGGGCAGGGGGGAGCTGGCGGCGCTCGAAGTCTTCGGGGATCAGCGGGTAGTTGGACGCCTTCAGGCCGTATTGCATCGCCAGGTAAAGCGAGGTCGGGGTCTTGCCGCTGCGGCTCACCCCCACCAGGATCACGTCCGAGCCTTCCAGGTCCTTGTGGCTCTGGCCGTCGTCGTGGGCCAGCGAGAAATTGATGGCTTCGATTCGGTCGTGGTAGGCCTGGCTCTTGGAGGCGTCTGAAAAGCGGCCCACGCGGTGGTTGGACTTGATGCCAAGCTCGTGCTCCAGGGGGGCGACGAAGGTGCCGAACATGTCCAGCAGCACGCCCTTGCACTGGGTGCGGAACACCGACAGCACGTCCATGTCGACCACCGTCGTGAAGACCAGCGGGCGCTTGCCCTCGACGTCGGCCACGTGGTTGATCTGCCGCACGGCCTGGTGCGCCTTGTCCACGCTGTCCAGAAATGGCAGCCTGACACGGCGCATGGTCGCCTCAAACTGGTTCAGGATGGCGTTGCCGAAGGTTTCGGCCGTGATGCCGGTGCCGTCCGAGATGAAGAAGACCGTTCGATTGGGCATGGGGGCCGCGTCCTTACAATGCTGTGTGTTGTGTCTGCGCCAGCCATTATCCTGCCGCAGGCGCCCCCGTATCTGCTTCCCTGCCCCGCGTCGGACCCACAACAGAACAACAGGTCGCCCCGCTGGCGCTTGGAACCCCGGTTTTTCAACCTTAGGAGCTTTCCCATGTCCCAGCTGTTTGGAGCGACCGATCTGGTCGTGCCGTTCGAAAAACTGCGAATGAGCGATGTCGAGTCCGTCGGCGGCAAAAACGCCAGCCTCGGCGAGATGATTTCGCAACTGCCCACCGGCGTGAAGGTGCCGACCGGTTTCGCGACCACGGCGCATGCCTTTCGCGAATTCCTCAAGCACGACGGCCTGACCGAGCGGATCAATGCCCGGCTGGACCAGCTGGACACCGAGGATGTGCGCGCCCTGGCGCAGGCCGGCGCCGAGATCCGCGCCATGGTCGAGAACCAGCCGTTCCCGGCCGACCTGGAAAAGGCGATCCGCGACGCCTTCGAAACCCTGAGCGCCGGCAACGCCAAGGCCTCCTTCGCGGTGCGTTCCTCGGCCACCGCCGAGGACTTGCCCGACGCCTCGTTCGCCGGCCAGCAGGAGACCTTCCTCAACGTGGTGGGCATCGAAGAGGTGCTGCACAAGATGAAGGAGGTGTTTGCCTCGCTCTACAACGACCGCGCCATCAGCTACCGCGTGCACAAGGGCTTTGCCCATGCCGACGTGGCGCTGTCTGCCGGCGTGCAGCGCATGGTGCGATCGGACACCGGCGCGGCCGGCGTCATGTTCACCATCGACACCGAGAGCGGGTTCGAGGACGTCGTCTTCATCACCTCCAGCTACGGCCTGGGTGAAACGGTGGTGCAGGGCGCGGTGAATCCGGACGAGTTCTACGTGCACAAGCCCATGCTCAAGGCCGGCAAGCGCGCGCTGATCCGGCGCAACCTGGGCTCCAAGCTGATCCAGATGGTGTTCAGCACGCCCGAGGAAAAGGCCGGCAGCGGCAAGCTGGTGAAGACCATCGACGTGCCGGTGGAGCAGCGCAACCGCTACAGCCTGAGCGATGCCGACGTCGAGCAGTTGGCGAAATACGCGCTGGTGATCGAGCAGCACTATGGCCGCCCGATGGACATCGAGTGGGGCAAGGACGGCACCGACGGCCAGATCTACATCCTGCAGGCCCGGCCCGAGACGGTCAAAAGCCAGAGCGCTGGCAAGACCGAAGTGCGCTACAAGCTCAAGGGCAAGGGCGCCGTGCTGGCCAGCGGTCGCGCGATCGGCCAGAAGGTCGGCACTGGTCCCGTGCGCCTGGTGCACAACATCAGCGAGATGGACAAGGTGCAGCCCGGCGATGTGCTGGTGACCGACATGACCGACCCGAACTGGGAGCCGGTGATGAAGCGCGCCAGCGCCATCGTGACCAACCGGGGCGGACGCACCTGCCACGCCGCCATCATCGCGCGCGAGCTGGGCATTCCGGCGGTGGTGGGCTGCGGCGACGCGACCGACCTTCTCAAGGACGGCACGCTGGTCACCGTGAGCTGCGCCGAAGGCGACACGGGCAACATCTACGACGGCCTGCTCGAGACCGAGATCACCGAGGTGCAGCGTGGCGACATGCCGGCGCTGGACGTGAAGATCATGATGAACGTGGGCAACCCCCAGCTGGCCTTCGATTTCGCCCAGATCCCCAATGGCGGCGTGGGCCTGGCCCGGCTGGAGTTCATCATCAACAACAACATCGGCGTGCACCCCAAGGCCATCCTCGACTACCCGAACGTCGATGCGGACCTGAAGAAGGCGGTGGAGTCCGTGGCGCGGGGCCATGCTTCACCGCGGGCGTTCTACGTCGACAAGGTGGCCGAAGGCGTCGCCACCATCGCGGCGGCCTTCTGGCCCAAGCCCGTGATCGTCCGCCTGTCGGACTTCAAGAGCAACGAGTACCGCAAGCTGGTGGGAGGGTCGCGCTACGAGCCCGAGGAAGAGAACCCCATGCTCGGTTTCCGCGGTGCGGCGCGCTATGTCAGCCACGAGTTCCGCGAAGCCTTCGCCATGGAGTGCGAGGCGCTCAAGCGCGTGCGCGAGGACATGGGGCTGACCAACGTGCAGGTGATGGTGCCGTTCGTGCGCACCCTGGCGCAGGCTGAGCGCGTGACGGGGTTGCTGGCCGAGAAGGGCCTGGCGCGCGGCGTGAACGACCTCAAGGTCATCATGATGTGCGAAATCCCCAGCAACGCGGTGCTCGCCAAGGAGTTCCTGCAGTTCTTCGACGGCTTCTCGATCGGCTCCAACGACCTGACCCAGCTCACGCTGGGCCTGGACCGCGATTCGGGCCTTGAGCTGCTGGCGCACGATTTCGACGAGCGCGACCCGGCCGTCAAGGCCATGCTCACCATGGCCATCGGCGCGTGCAAGGCCGAAGGCAAGTACGTGGGCATCTGCGGCCAGGGCCCCAGCGACCACCCCGATTTCGCCGAGTGGCTGCGCGACGAGGGCATCAGCTCGATCTCGCTCAATCCCGACAGCGTGATCGACACCTGGAAACAGCTCGCCAAGGAGTGATCGCCTTGCTGCTGCGAGCAAATACCTAGGCGGCGCGAGCCGCCCGGGTGCGATGATCCGCTGATGTCCGAGCGCCCCACGACCGACGAACACGACCGCCGCGCCCTGGCGCTCAAGGCGGTGTTGCTGTCGGTCATGGTGCTCGCGTCGTTCGGGGTCTGCTACTTCGCGCGGGAGCTGAGTGTGGTCGTCATGGGATGGCCCTTGCACTTCTGGATGGCGGCCCAGGGCGGGGTCCTGGTGTTCATCGTCATCGTGGTGGTCTATGCCAGTGTCATGAGCCGCCTGGAGGCACAGGAGTCGCGCGGCGAGGCGGGCGAGGCCGGGGATGGCTGACAGCCCCGCCTACGCCGCCTACAAACGCCGTTTGCACCGCATCCTGGCGTTCTACGTTCTTGCCCTCATCGCCTTCCTGCTGCTGATGGCCTGGGCCGAGCAGAGCGGCCTGTCCCGGCGCTGGCTGGGCCCCATCTTCCTGTTTTCCACGGTGATGATGTACGGCGGGATCGGCATCTATGGCCGCACCGCCGACCCCGAGGAGTACTACGTGGCCGGGCGGCGCATTCCCCCGGTCTACAACGGCATGGCCGCTGCCGCCGACTGGATGAGCGCGGCCTCCTTCATCAGTCTGGCCGGTGGGCTCTACCTGCAAGGCTTTGGGGGCACCGAGGCGCAGGCCGGCGGGCTGGCCTACGTGCTGGGCTGGACGGGCGGCTTCTGCCTCGTGGCGCTGCTGATCGCGCCCCACCTGCGCAAGCTCAATCTGTACACCGTGCCGGACTACTTCAAGGAGCGCTTCGGCGGGCGTTGGCCGCGGCGCATCGCGGCGTTTTCGGCCGTGCTGTGCTCCTTCACCTATGTGGTCGCGCAAATCTACGGCATCGGCCTGGTGGCCTCGCGGCTGACCGGCGTGCAGTTCGAGATCGGGATCATGCTCGGCCTGGGCGGGGTGGTGCTGTGCTCGTTTCTCGGCGGCATGCGGGCCATCACCTGGACCCAGGTGGCGCAGTACATCATCCTGCTGCTCGCCTTTCTCATCCCGGTGTCGTGGCTGGCATACAAGCAGCTGGGCAACCCGCTGGCGCCACTCGTCTACGGCGCGCAGATCGAGAAGATCACCCAGCTGGAGCAGCAGCTGAAAGCCTCGCCTGCGGAGAAGCAAGTGCAGGACGAGTTCGCGCGGCGCGCGCGCGAGTACGCCGTGTGGCTGCAGGATGTGGAAGGCACGCTCAAGCACGAACGCGCCACCAAGCAAGAGCGCGTCCGCACGCTCAAGTCCCAGAACGCCGACATGGAGCTGGTGGCCGCGGCCACGCGCGAGCTGGCGGCTTTGCCGCCCGATGTGGCGACGGCACGGGAGCGGTGGACGCGCGCCATGCAGGAAAGCGAGGAGCGCTCCCGGCCGCTGGGCGGGCTCATGCCGCACAGCCAGGCTTTTGCGGGCGACCCGCATGGCACGCCCGCCGAGCGCGAGACCTTCCAGAACTCGCGGGCGAACTTCCTGGCTCTGATGTTCTGCCTGATGGTGGGCACGGCGGGCCTGCCGCATTTGCTCACCCGCTACTACACCACGCCATCGGTGGCTTCGGCGCGCTCTTCCGTGGCATGGTCGTTGTTCTTCATCACCCTGCTGTACCTGAGCGCTCCCGCGCTGGCGGTGCTGGTGAAGTACGAAGTGATGCACAACGTGGTGGGCAGCAGCTTCGATGCCCTGCCACCCTGGATCGCGCAATGGGCGCGCATGGACGGCTCGCTGGTCTCGGTGAGCGACATCAATGGCGACGGCATCCTGCAGTTCGGTGAACTCCGCCTCGGGGCCGATGTGATCATGCTCGCGACCCCCGAACTCGGTGGCATGCCCTACGTGGTCTCGGGCCTGGTGGCCGCAGGGGGGCTGGCGGCGGCGCTGTCAACCGCCGACGGCCTGCTGCTGACGATCAGCAATTCGCTGGTGCGCGACACCTACTGCCATGAGGTCAAACGCAACGTCACGCCCGAGCAGCGTGTGATCCTCTCCAAGTTCGCCCTGTTGAGCGTGGCCACCTTGGCCGCGTTCGTGGCGGCGCTCAAACCCGCCGAAATCCTGCCGCTGGTGGCCTCCTCGTTCTCGCTGGCCGCCTCGGCTTTCGTGCCGGCCATGATCATGGGCATCTTCTGGTCCCGCACCACCGCAGCGGCCGCCGTGGCCGGCATGCTGATCGGGCTGGGCACGACCGTGGTCTACATGATGGTCAACGCGCCCTCCGTTCGAGCCTTCTTCGCGCTGCCCGCCGGGCAGGATCTCTGGTTTGGCATCCAACCGCTCTCGGCTGGGGTCTTCGGGGTGCCGGTGGGCTTTGCCGTGATCGGCCTGCTGAGCTTGTTGCAGCGCCGCAAGCGCACAGGCGCTTAGGGGTTTACACCAGTTCCGAGGCCCCTGACGGGCTCAGCGCGTGCGCTGTCAGTTTCTTGTCAGACGCTCCTAAAACACTGCGATGGCATCTTGTGCCAGCCATCTAACTTAGGAGACTTCAACATCATGGCAACTTCGACGGCCAGTGCTTCTGCACCGATGACCAAGGAGGAGAGAAAGGTGATCTTCGCCTCTTCTCTAGGGACGGTTTTCGAGTGGTACGACTTCTATCTCTACGGCTCGCTGGCGGCCATCATCGCGCGCCAGTTCTTCTCCGGCCTGGATCCAACATCCGCCTACATCTTTGCCTTGCTGGCCTTCGCTGCGGGCTTCCTGGTGCGGCCGTTCGGTGCGATCTTCTTTGGCCGCCTGGGCGACATGATCGGGCGCAAGTACACGTTCCTGGTGACCATCCTCATCATGGGTGCGTCCACGTTCATCGTGGGCCTGTTGCCCAGCTACGCGTCCATCGGCCTGGCCGCTCCGGTCATCCTGATCATCCTGCGCATGCTGCAAGGCCTGGCGCTCGGTGGTGAGTACGGCGGAGCCGCGACCTACGTGGCCGAACACGCGCCGCACGGCAAACGGGGCGCCTACACGGCATGGATCCAGACCACGGCCACGCTGGGTCTGTTCCTGTCGCTGCTGGTGATCCTGGGCGTGCGCACCGCCATGGGCGACAAGGATTTCGGCGAATGGGGCTGGCGCATTCCGTTCCTGGTGTCCATTCTGCTGCTGGGCATTTCGGTCTGGATCCGCCTGAGCCTCAACGAGTCGCCTGCGTTCCAGAAAATGAAGTCCGAAGGCAAGACCTCCAAGGCGCCGCTGACTGAGTCTTTCGGCCAGTGGAAGAACCTGAAGGTTGTGATCCTGGCGCTGCTGGGCCTCACCGCCGGCCAGGCCGTGGTCTGGTACACGGGGCAGTTCTATGCGCTGTTCTTCCTCACCACGATCGCCAAGGTGGACGCCACCACCGCCAACCTGATGATCGCCGCCTCGCTGCTGATCGGTACGCCGTTCTTCATCGTGTTTGGCATGCTGTCCGACAAGATCGGCCGCAAGCCCATCATCATGGGCGGCTGCCTGATCGCCGCGCTGACCTACTTCACGGTCTTCCCGATGCTGCTGAACTACGCCAACCCGGCGCTGGTGGCGGCGCAGAAGGCGAGCAAGGTCACGGTGACCGCCGACCTGAAGGAGTGCTCGTTCCAGGGCAGCCCGATCGCACGCGACATCGACTTCCGCACCTCGTGCGACATCGCCAAGCGCGCGCTCACGCAGTCGTACATCCCGTATGTCAGCGTGCAGGGCCCGGTCGGCGCGCCCGCGACGGTCACGATGGGCGACAAGGTGCTGAATTCGCCGGTGGGCACGCTCAACGAGAAGCGCGATGCCTTCGCGCCTGACAGCGCCAAGGCCATTGCAGACTTCCGCAAGGCGTTGACCGATGCCGCCAAGGCCGAAGGCCTCACGACGCCGGCAGACCCAGCCAAGATGAACAAGGGCATGGTGCTGGTGATCCTGGTGTTCCTCGTGATCCTGGTGACCATGGTGTACGGCCCGATCGCGGCCATGCTCGTGGAGATGTTCCCCACGCGCATCCGCTACACGTCGATGAGCTTGCCTTACCACATCGGCAACGGCTGGTTCGGCGGCTTGCTGCCCACCACGGCCTTCGCCATGGTGGCCGCAACCGGCGACATCTTCTACGGGCTCTGGTATCCGGTGATCGTCGCCGCTGGCACGTTCATCATCGGCATGATCTTCATCCGCGAGACCAAGGACGTGGACATTTACGCCAAGGACTGAGCAGGTCCGCGAGTCGCACCCGCCTGACAGCGGGTGCGACTTTCCTCACAAAGCCCGCCCCGCGCGGGCTTTTCTCATGGGTGCTCCGGTATGGATAAACCCCAATTCAAATGCCGCCAGTCGCATGTAAAGCTCGTTTCATCCAACTTCCACGTTGAATCATCCGGGTGACCGGTACAAACCACCCCGTGGTGGCGCTTCCTTGAGAGAACCCATGAGCATTGCGAAAACCGAAACCGGGCTCCAGGTCCTGAAAGACCGGTCGGTGCCGCTGACGCCGCGGCAACGGTCGGTCTTCATCCTGGTCGACGGCCGCCGCTCCCTGCCGGAGTTGCTCGCGGCATCGGCCGCCATGGGGGTGTCCCAGGAAGACGTCGAGCAGCTGTTCGCGCTCGGGTTGATCACCGACTCGGCGCCCCAGGCCTCGGCGGCCGGGCAGGTGACGGCCATGGCCCTGGACGGAGGGGCCGGTGAGCAGCCTGCGCGCAGCCCGATGCAGCGCTACCAGGACGCCTATCCCATCGCCACCCGGCTGACCGCCAGCCTGGGCTTGAGGGGGTTTCGCCTGAACCTGGCGGTGGAGGCCGCCGGCAACTACGAGCAACTGCTGGAGCTGGCTCCCCGCATCCGCGAGGCGGTCGGCCCCGAGAAGTTCGTGCCCCTGGACCGGGCGCTGAACGACCGCTGAGGGGACCGGGGCGCTTAAAACCCGCGATTTGCTATAATCGTGAGCTTTTCGCCTTGCCACACCGCTTCCAGACGCGGCGGGTGGCTGAATCCCGCCGTGGACTTCCACGGCTCATCCTCAAGGAGTGTCTATGCGTCACTATGAAATCGTTTTGCTGATCCATCCGGACCAAAGCGAACAGGTTCCGGCCATGCTGGAGCGTTACAAGGGCATGATCACCACTGGTGGTGGCAAGATCCATCGTGTGGAAGACTGGGGCCGTCGCCAGATGGCTTACCAGATCAACAAGCTGTCCAAGGCCCACTACCTGTGCGTCAACATCGAGGCCGATCAGGCCGTGATGGCCGAGCTCGAGCACGCGTTCAAGTTCAACGACGCCGTGCTGCGCCACCTCACCGTGCTGCGCAAGAAGGCCGACACCGGTCCTTCGGCCATGATGAAGTCGGTCGAGCGCGAAGAAGCCCGCAAGCTTCAACAGCCGGCCCCGCACCAGTCGCAGGAGCAGGCCGCCGCTTAAGTCCGCGGCGCCAATCGTCATCGGGTGAACCTTCTTCAGTTGTCCGCCGTGGTGGTGCAGGTGCAGAGCCTGCGTTACACACCGGCTGGCATCCCGGCCGTCAACCTTGTGCTGGAGCACGAGTCCCAGGTCGTCGAGATGGACACCCCCAGGCGGGTGAAGTTGCAACTGAGGGCCGTGGCCTTCGGTGCCCAGGCCGAAATCCTCTCCCGACAGGGTCTGGATGCGGTTTGTGAATTTCACGGTTTCATGACGAATGCGCGCAATGGCAAAGGCGTGGTGTTCCACATCCAAGATTTCAGCAAAACATAGGAAGGCCCCATCATGGCTGCACCCAAACGTTTCAACAAAGACAAGCGCCCGAAGCGCAACACCCAGTCGCTGCTCTTCAAGCGCAAGCGCTTCTGCCGCTTCACCGTGGCCAACGTCGAAGAAGTCGACTACAAGGACATCGATGTCCTGCGTGACTTCATCGCCGAAAACGGCAAGATCATCCCCGCGCGCCTGACCGGCACCCGTGCCTTCTACCAGCGCCAGGTCAACACCGCCATCAAGCGCGCGCGCTTCCTGGCCATGCTGCCCTACAGCGACCAGCACCGCGTCTGAAAGAGAGCCTGACATGCAAATCATCCTGCTCAAAAAAGTTGCCAAAGTCGGCGCCCTTGGCGACAAGGTCAAGGTCAAGGACGGCTACGCCCGCAACTTCCTGATTCCCACGGGCCAGGCTCGTCGCGCCACCGCGCAAGCCATCGCCGAATTCGAAGCCAACCGCGCCAAGCTCGAGAAAGAGGCTGCCGCCACCCTGGCGCAAGCCCAGGCCCTGGGCGAGAAGCTGGCTGGCATCACGGTCAAGCTGTCGCAAAAGGCGGGCGTGGACGGCCGTCTGTTCGGCTCCGTGACCAACCGCGACGTGTCCGACGAGCTGAACAAGCAAGGCTTCGCTGTGGCCAAGTCCGACGTGCGCATGCCCAACGGCCCGCTCAAGAACGTGGGCGATTACACGCTCAGCGTGAACCTGCATACCGATGTGACGGTCGACGTCAACGTGTCGGTGCTGGGCGAGACCGCCTGAGTTCCGCGCAGCGTTCTGCCAAAAAGCCGCTGCCTTCGGGCCGCGGCTTTTTTTTGCGCCGCGCAGGCGTGTTATCCCGGACTGTGCACGCGATTCACACTGGTTTTCCACAGGGTTGTCCACCCCTGATCCATCCCCCGGGGCGTACCATCGCTCTTTAGCTGCGATACCTCCATGTCCACTGCCTTCTCCAGTCCCTTCCCCGACTTTGACGCGGGTTTTGACGACCCCGTGGGCGATCGTCAAGTCGCCCAGTTGCGGGTCCCCCCACACTCGATCGAGGCGGAGTCCAGCGTGCTCGGTGGCCTGTTGCTCGACAACGGCGCCTGGGACCGCGTGGCCGACCTGATCAACGACTCCGATTTCTACCGGCACGAGCACCGGCTGACCTATTCTGCGATCGCCACCCTGGTCAACGCCAGCAAGCCCGCCGACGTGGTGACGGTGTTCGAGCACCTGCAGAACCTGGGAAAGGCCGAAGAGGCCGGTGGGCTGGCGTACCTCAACTCGCTTGCGCAATACGTGCCGAGCGCGGCGAACATCCGCCGCTATGCCGAGATCGTGCGCGAGCGCGCGATCCTGCGCAAACTGGTGGCCGCCAGCGATGAAATCGCCACCGCTGCCTTCAATCCGCAGGGACGGCCGGTCGCCAAGATTCTCGACGAGGCCGAGCAGAAGGTCTTCAAAATCGGCGAGGAAGGCTCGCGGATGAAAGAGGGCTTCCAGAGCATGGACAAGCTCGTGGTTGACCTGCTCGATCGGGTGCAGGAGATGGCGGACAACCCGGCGGATGTGACCGGCGTTCCTACCGGCTTCATCGATCTGGACCGCATGACCTCCGGTTTGCAGGCAGGTGACCTCGTGGTGCTGGCGGCGAGGCCCTCCATGGGCAAGACCGCCTTCGCGATCAACATCGCCGAGCACGTGGCCTTGAACGAGGGACTGCCCGTGGCCGTGTTCTCCATGGAAATGGGTGCCTCGCAGTTGGCCGTGCGGGTGGTTGGTTCCATCGGCCGGATCAACCAGGGGCACCTGCGCACCGGCAAACTCACCGACGACGAATGGCCTCGCCTGACGGAGGCGATCGAAAAGCTGCGCACCGTGTCGCTTCACATCGACGAGACGCCGGGCCTCACGCCCAGCGAGCTGCGGGCCAATGCCCGGCGGTTGGCCCGGCAGTGCGGCAAGCTGGGCCTGATCGTGGTCGACTACCTGCAGCTCATGAGTGGTTCCGGCGCGGCCGGAGGCGACAACCGCGCGACCGAACTGGGCGAAATCTCGCGGGGCTTGAAGATGCTGGCCAAGGAGCTTCAGTGCCCGGTGATCGCGCTCTCCCAGCTCAACCGGTCGGTGGAACAGCGCACCGACAAACGCCCCATGATGTCGGACCTGCGCGAGTCCGGCGCCATCGAGCAGGATGCGGACATCATCATGTTCATTTACCGCGACGAGTACTACAACCGCGAGAACTGCAAGGAGCCGGGCGTGGCCGAGATCATCATCGGCAAGCAGCGCAATGGTCCCACGGGCACCGTGAAATTGGCCTTCCTCAACATGCTCACCCGCTTTGAAAGCCTGGCCGGCGGTGGCATGGGGGGAGGCAGCGACTACTGAGGGCGGACAGCGCACATGAAAAACCCGGCCTTGGCCGGGTTTTTCATGGGATGGACGGCCCTTGGATCAGAGCACTTCGCTGGCGAAATCGGCCAGGCGAGAGCGCTCGCCGCGCGCCAGCGTGATATGCCCGCCGTGCGGCCAGCCTTTGAAGCGATCGACGGCATAGGTCAGGCCCGACGATCCCTCCGTGAGGTACGGCGTGTCAATCTGCGCAAGGTTGCCCATGCAGATGATCTTCGTGCCCGGACCGGCGCGGGTGATCAGCGTTTTCATCTGCTTGGGCGTGAGGTTCTGCGCCTCGTCGATGATCACATACCGGTTCATGAAGGTGCGCCCACGCATGAAGTTCATGCTCTTGACCTTGATGCGGCTGCGGATGAGTTCATTGGTGGCCGCACGGCCCCACTCACCGGCGTTGCCGCCGTCACCCTTGGCCAGGAACTCGAGGTTGTCGTCGAGCGCGCCCATCCAGGGGCCCATCTTTTCCTCTTCGGTGCCCGGCAGGAAGCCGATGTCCTCACCAACGCTCACGGTGGCGCGCGTCATGATGATCTCGGTGTAACGGCGATCATCGAGCACCTGGGTCAGGCCGCTGGCCAGCGCCATCAGCGTCTTGCCAGTGCCTGCCGTGCCGGCCAGTGTGACGAAGTCGATCTCCGGGTCCATGAGCAGGTTCAGGGCGAAGTTCTGCTCGCGGTTGCGGCTGGTCACACCCCATACCGCATTTTTCAGATGGGTGTAGTCCTTCAGCGTCTTGAGCACCGCGGTCTTGTCGCGGATTTCGGTCACGCGGGCGTACAGCGAGGGTTCGCCGGGTGCTTCGAAATACACGAACTGGTTGATGTAGAACTGGCCCACCGCAGGCCCGCTCACACGGTAGAACGTGTGGCTGCCGCTTTGCCAGCTCTCGATGGTTTTGCTCTGGCGCGTCCAGAAATCCTGGGGCAGGGCCAGGGCACCTGCGTAAAGCAGCTCGCCGTCATCCAGGGTCTTGTCGTTCTGGTAATCCTCGGCTGCAAGTCCCAACGCCCGGGCTTTCACCCGCATGTTGATGTCTTTCGACACCAGAATCACTTCGCGTTGCGGCTGCCGCTCGCGCAGGGCATGCACCACGCCCAGGATCTGGTTGTCGGCCTTGCCCTGGGGCAGGCTGGAGGGCAGGGCGTTGTCCAGCGGCTCGGTCTGGAAGAACAACAGGCCGCGTGCCGACTGGTGGCCGGTGGCCGAGAGCTTCAGGCCCTTGGCCATGTCGCCACCCTGCTGGGCCACCAGGGCGTCAAGGGTGCGGCTGGTCTGGCGGCCATTGCGCGCCACTTCCGTCATGCCTTTCTTGTGCCCGTCGAGCTCCTCCAGCACGATCATGGGAAGGAAGATGTCGTGTTCCTCGAAGCGGAACAGGCTTGTGGGATCGTGCAGCAGCACATTGGTGTCGAGCACGAACAAGCGCGCCGGCCCGTTGCCGGCCTTGCCTGCGGTTCGCCGGCGGTTGCTCGCGACCGGAGCCACCGGGGTTCGAGGCTCGGCAGGCGCCTCGGTGACGGGCTGGTGCACTTCCGGCGCCTTGGCCTCGACCGGCGGCGCAGGGCGTGCGGGGGCCTTCGGCGCGTCGGCGCGGGCGCTCGGGGCGGTCGTCGAGGGTTTTCGGCCCCGCCCTTGGCCCTTGGGCATCGAACCCGCCGGCGAGAGGGCGGCGACCGGTGTGGACGGTTCCAGAACAGGGTTCAAGTCCAGAGGCTCTTCGGCGGCTCGAAGGGAGTAGGCGTCGGGGGCTAGCAGGGCTGCGCGTTTGGAGGGTGCGGGAGGCAGTGGCATGGAGGGATGGTGGTGTCAGCGCGGGGCCGGAAAACAAAAAGCCGCCAGGAAAACCGGGCGGCTTTGTGAGCTGCGGAGCTTGTCGAAAGAGGGTGGGGCTGAAAAGCTTCCCGTTGTCATGAATTCATTATGCACGAGTCGTGTGACCCGGAAATCCTCGCCTCAAGGCGGATCCCTTCCTCTTGTTGCAGACGGGCTCAGGCGGCCTTCTTCAGCGCCTTGACGGCCTTGAGCACGTCTTCCACGTGACCGGGCACCTTCAGGCCGCGCCATTCCTGCTTGAGCACGCCGTCCGGGCCAATGAGGAAGGTGCTGCGCTCGATGCCCTTGACCTTCTTGCCGTACATGATCTTGTTCTTCACCACACCAAACATGTGGCACATCTTCTCTTCGGTGTCGGCGATCAGCTCGAAGGGGAGTTCGAGCTTGGTCTTGAAGTCATCGTGCGACTTCATGTTGTCGCGCGACACGCCGAAGACCTGCGCACCGGCCTTGACGAAATCCTTGTACTTGTCGCGGAATTGCATTGCCTCGGTCGTGCAACCGGGCGTGTTGTCCTTGGGGTAGAAATACAGAACGATGGTCTGACCAAGGTGCGTCTGATTGCTGACCTTCACGCCACCGGTGGCCTGCGATTCAAATTCGGGAATGGGTTTGTTGACAACGACTGCCATACTGCGTGGACCCCTGACGTAAGTTGGTGGTGATTCGTTGGCTTCCCGGATGCTTCACGGCATGCCCTGCACTGGACATGCAAAAGGGGGCCGTGGCAGGAAACAATCCGCTATTTTACCCTGATTGGGCCATTCCGTCACGGTTCGACCGGACAGGGGAACGGGTGCGTTTCAGCTTTCGATCAAAAGCGCCGCCACGACACGGCGGCCTTCCCCGGCCAGGATGTTGTAGGTGCGGCAGGCGGCGGCGGTGTCCATGGTCTCCACGCCGATGCGCCGCTCCATCAGTCCCTGCAACAGCGCGGGCCGCACAAAGCGCAAGCGGGCGCCGCTGCCGAACACCACCAGTTCCGGGGCTTCCGGCATGGTGCTGGCCAGTTGCTCGAAGTGCTCGGCGGTGAGGTCCTCGAAGCGCTGGCACGCCCACGGCGTCAACTGGCCGCCCGAGGCCAGCACGAGGCTGCCGACATGGCGCTGGCCGTTCACGGCGATCCACCCCTCGCCATAGGCGGTGATGGACTGTGTGTCCAGCTTGTCGGCGTGAAGTTTCATGGGGAGGCTGTGGATCAGAAGGGCAGGGGATCTGTGGTCAAATTGCAGGTTTTCCCTGCTGACGAGACCGAATATAACGCCCGGCGCACCTCGGCGGGGCGTGTTGGTCATGACCCACAACCCCCTCCGGAGGGACTTTGAAAAGCATCCAGAAATCCGCCAAGCTTGCCAACGTCTGCTACGACATCCGCGGACCCATCATGGACGCGGCCCGTCAGATGGAAGAGGAAGGCCACAAGATCATCAAGCTCAACATCGGCAATCTGGCGGTGTTCGGCTTCGATGCGCCGGAGGAGATCCAGCAGGACATGATCCGCAACCTGCCCAATTCGGCGGGCTATTCCGACAGCAAGGGCATCTTCGCGGCGCGCAAGGCGGTGATGCACGAGACGCAGAAGCAGGGCATCAAGGGCGTGGCCCTGGAGGACATCTACCTCGGCAATGGCGCGAGCGAGCTCATCGTGATGGCGACCAATGCACTGCTGGACAATGGTGACGAGCTGCTGCTGCCGGCGCCGGACTACCCGCTATGGACGGCCGCGGCCAGTCTGTCGGGTGGCACGCCAGTGCACTACATGTGTGAAGAGTCCAACGGCTGGATGCCCGACCTCGACGACATCCGCCGCAAGATCACGCCAGCGACCAAGGGCATCGTGGTGATCAACCCGAACAACCCCACGGGCGCGCTGTACTCGGACGATCTGCTCAAGGCCATCGTGGAGCTGGCGCGCGAGCATGGGCTGGTGATCTTTGCCGACGAGGTGTACGACAAGGTCCTGTACGACGGTGCCAAACACACCGCCATCGCCAGCCTGTCGGACGACGTGCTCACGCTGACCTTCAACTCGCTGTCCAAGAGCTATCGCTCCTGCGGCTACCGCGCAGGCTGGCTCGTGGTCTCGGGCAACAAAAAGCCCGCCAGGGACTACATCGAGGGCCTGAACATGCTCTCGAACATGCGCTTGTGCGCGAACGTGCCGGGGCAGTGGGCGATCCAGACTGCGCTGGGTGGGTACCAGAGCATCAACGACCTTGTGTGCGAAGGCGGGCGCCTGCGCCGCCAGCGCGACCTCGCCTACGAACTCATCACCGCCATTCCAGGCGTGAGCTGCGTCAAGCCCTCGGCCGCGCTTTACATGTTCCCCAAGCTCGACCCGAAGATGTACCCGGTCGAAGACGACCAGCAGATGTTCCTGGAGCTGCTGCAGGAAACGCGCGTGATGCTGGTGCAGGGCTCCGGTTTCAACTACCCGGACAACCAGCACTTCCGCATCGTGTTCCTGCCGCACGAGGACGACTTGCGCGAGGCCATCCACCGCGTGGCCAAGTTTTTCGAGGGCTGGCGAAAACGCCACGGCACCTGATTTTTCCGCTTCCCAACCATGACCGACATGAAACCGATCCAAGTAGGCCTCCTGGGCATAGGCACCGTAGGCAGTGGCACCTTCAACGTGCTTCAGCGCAACCAGGAGGAGATTCGCCGGCGCGCCGGTCGTGGCATTGAGATCACCATGGTGGCCGACCTTGACGTGGCCCGTGCGCAGTCCATCGTGGGCCCTGGTGTGAAGGTCGTGAACGACGCGCGCGCCGTGATCGCCAACCCCGAGATCGACATCGTGATCGAGCTCATCGGCGGCTACGGTATCGCCAAGGCCCTGGTGATGGAAGCCATCGCCGCCGGCAAGCACGTGGTCACCGCGAACAAGGCTTTGCTGGCCGTTCACGGCACCGAAATCTTCGCGGCCGCGTCGGCCAAGGGCGTGATGGTGGCATTCGAGGCCGCCGTGGCCGGTGGCATCCCCATCATCAAGGCGCTGCGCGAGGGCCTCACCGCCAACAGCATCCAGTGGATCGCCGGCATCATCAACGGCACGACCAACTTCATCCTCTCCGAGATGCGCGACAAGGGCCTGGACTTCGCCGCCGTGCTCCAGGAGGCGCAGCGCCTGGGCTACGCCGAAGCGGACCCGACTTTCGACATCGAAGGCGTGGACGCGGCCCACAAGGTCACGCTCATGAGTGCGATCGCCTTTGGCATTCCCGTGCAGTTCGACAAGGCCTACGTGGAAGGCATCACCCAGCTGGGCGCCACCGACATCAAGTACGCCGAGCAGCTCGGCTACCGCATCAAGCTGCTGGGCATCACCAAGCGCACGGCGCAAGGCATCGAGCTGCGCGTGCACCCGAGCCTGGTGCCGAGCAAGCGCCTGATCGCCAACGTGGAGGGCGCGATGAACGCCGTGGTGGTGAACGGCGATGCCGTGGGCACCACGCTGTACTACGGCAAGGGCGCGGGCAGCGAACCCACCGCCAGCGCGGTCATTGCCGATCTGGTGGACATCACCCGCCTTCACACGGCCGACCCGCACCACCGCGTGCCGCACCTGGCCTTCCAGCCCGACGCCCTGAGCGATGTCGCCGTGCTGCCGATGAGCGAAGTGGTGACGAGCTACTACCTGCGGCTGCGCGTGGCCGATCAGGCTGGCGTGCTGGCCAAGGTCACCGGCCTGCTGGCCGGCGCAGGCATCAGCATCGATGCGGTGCTGCAACGCGAGGCCGACGAGGTGAGTGGCGAAGGTGGCACGTCCACCGACCTCATCATCCTCACGCACGACACGCGCGAGGGCACCATGAACGACGCCCTGGCCCAGCTGCAGACGCTGCCTACCGTGCTGGCACCCATCGTGCGCATCCGCAAGGAAGAGCTCAACTGATGCGTTACCTCTCGACCCGTGGTCATGCGGACCGCAAGCGTTTCTGTGAAATCCTGCTGGAAGGCCTGGCGCCCGATGGCGGTCTGTATCTGCCCGAGCGTTACCCGCAGGTGGATGCCATCGCGCTGCAGCGCTTGCGCGAGGCGTTCAATGGCGGGCGGCCCGGAGGCTATGCCGCACTGGCGTTCGAGATCCTGTCGCTGTTCATCGATGACATTCCCGCGGCCGATCTGCGCGCGCTCTGCGAGAAGACCTACACCGAGGCGGTGTTCGGTACGCCGCAGATCGTGCCGCTGAAGAAGCTCGAAGACGGCTTCTACCTGGAAGCCCTGTCCAATGGCCCCACGCTGGCCTTCAAGGACATGGCGATGCAGCTGCTCGGCAACCTGTTCGACCACGTGCTGGCCGAGCGCGACCAGCGCGTGACGATCGTGGGGGCGACCTCCGGCGACACCGGCTCGGCCGCCATCGAGGCCTGCGCCGGCCGCGCCCGCGTCGATATCGTCATCCTCCACCCCGACGGCCGCACCAGCGAGGTGCAGCGCCGCCAGATGACCACCGTGCTCGCCCCCAACGTCGGCAACATCGCCGTGGCCGGCAGTTTCGACGACTGCCAGGATCTCGCCAAGGCCTGCTTCAACGATCTCGCCTTCCGCGACCATCACCGGCTCACGGCGGTGAACTCGATCAACTGGGCGCGGGTGATGGCGCAGATCGTCTACTACACCGCCGCCGCGGCGCGCCTGGGCTCGGCCGAGCGGCCGGTGTCGTTCTGCGTGCCGACGGGCAATTTCGGCAACATCTACGCCGCCTACGCCGCCAAGCAGATGGGTGCGCCGATCGGCCGGCTGATCATAGCAACCAATAGCAACGACATCCTGGCGCGCTTCATCGAGAGCGGCGCGCAGAGCATGGCCGCCGTCGAGGCGACGCTGTCGCCCAGCATGGACATTCAGGTGTCGAGCAATTTCGAGCGCCTGCTGTTCGACCTGTTCGACCGCGACGGCCGCGCGCTGGCCAAGGCGATGGCCGCGTTCCGCGCCACCGGCACGATGCGCGCCAGCGCCGCGCAGCTCCTGCGCGCGCGCGGCATCTTCGACGCCGGCCGCCTCGACGATGCCGGCACCTTGCGCGTCATCGCCGAGGCGCTGCGCGACACCGGCGAGCTGCTCGATCCGCACACCGCGATCGGCTACGCCGTGGCGCGCCAGAAGCGCGGCGATCCGTCCCTGCCGATGGTCGTGCTCGGCACCGCGCATCCCGCGAAGTTCCCCGACGCCGTCGAGAAAGCGGTGGGCAAGCGGCCGGAGCTGCCCGAGCGGCTGGCGGATCTCTACAAGCGTCCCGAACGTTGTACGGTGCTGGGCAACGACCTGCAGGCGCTGCAGCAGCTGATGGACACCACCCCGGTGCCGCGATGAGCGTCCGCCTCACCACGCTCGACAACGGATTGCGTGTCGTGACCGACACCATGGACTCGGTCGAGACCGTGGCGCTGGGCGTGTGGATCGCCGCCGGCGCGCGGCACGAGAGCGGGGAGCGCAACGGGCTGGCGCACATGCTCGAGCACATGGCGTTCAAGGGCACCAGGCGGCGCACCGCGCGCGGCATCGCCGAGGAGATCGAGACCGTCGGCGGCAGCCTCAACGCCTATACCGGCCGCGAGACCACGGCCTATCACGCCACCA
>NZ_JAHCKK010000082.1 GCF_026125825.1 Hydrogenophaga sp.
CTGATCGTGGCCGCCGGCCTGGTGGTGGACGACGCCATCGTGGTGCTGGAGAACATCCAGCGGCACATCGAACGCTCGCGTGCGGCGCAGGCCGCCCATGGCTGGCGCGAGGTCGGGCGGCGCACGGTCTGGCGCGCGGCCTTCACTGGCGCGGGCGAGGTCTGTTTCACCCTGCTGGCGATGAACCTGGCGCTGATCGTGGTGTTCATCTCCATCCTGTTCATGGGCGGTGTGGTGGAGCGGCTGTTCCGCGAGTTCTCGATCACCCTGGTGGCGGCCATGTTGATCTCGCTGGCGGTGTCGGTGACGCTCACGCCCGCGCTGTGCGCGCATGGCTTGCCGGCCGGCCCGCCCAGGCCACCGGGGCCGTTGGCGCGCGGCTTCGCCAGCCTGCTGGCCGATGTGCAATCGGGCTACGCGCGCAGCCTGGGGTTCGCGCTGCGCCATCGCGTGCTGATCCTGTTGTTGCTGGCCGGCACCGTGGCGCTCAACGTGTGGCTCTACGTCGCCATCCCCAAGGGCATGCTGCCGCAGCAGGACACTGGCCAGCTCGGCGGCTTCGTGCGCGGTGACGACGGCTTCTCCTTCCAGGGGATGCAGCCCAAAGTGGAGGCCTACCGCCGCCTGCTGGTGGCCGACCCCGCCGTGGCCGACGTGACGGGTGTGAGCGGCGGGCGCACCGGCACCAGCAATTCCTGGTTCCGCATCCGCCTCAAGCCCCTGGCCGAGCGCGGCGAGCCGGCCTCGGCCGTGGTGGCGCGGCTGCGCGCCAACGCGCCGAAGATCGCCGGCGGTGTGCTGTTCGTGAACGTGGACCAGGACATCCGACTCTCCAGCGGCGGGGGCGACAACGAGTACCTGTTCGTCATGCGCTCCGATTCCCTGCAAGACCTGCGCGGCTGGACCAAACCGGTGGGCGAGGCGCTGCGGGCACTGCCCGAGCTGGCCGACGTGGACTTCGGTGCCGGCGAAGACGCGCAGCAGGTGGTGCTGAACGTGGATCGCGAGGCCGCCCGCCGCCTGGGGGTGCGGATGGACACCGTGACCACGGCCCTGAACAACGCCTTCTCGCAGCGCCAGGTGGCCACGCTGTACGACCCGCTGAACCAGTACCGCGTGGTGATGGAGGCCGACCCGCGCGGCAACAGCGAGCCCTCCGCACTCGAGCAGGTGCAACTGCTCAACGACGCGGGCGAGCGCGTGCCGCTCAGTGCCATTGCCACCTGGCGCTACGGCCTCACGCGCGACCGCGTGCAGCACGACGCGCAGTTTGCCTCCGCCGGCATCAGCTACGCGCTGGCGCCCGGGGTCAGCCTGCAGCAGGCGCAGCAGGCCATCGACCGCGCCGTCAACGGCTTGCTGCTGCCCACCAGCATCTCCACCGGCGAGCGCGCCGGCGACCCCAACAGCCTGCAGGCCACGCTCAAGCGCCAGCCCTGGCTGATCCTGGCCGTGCTGGTCACGGTGTACCTGGTGCTGGGCATGCTGTACGAAAGCACGCTGCACCCCTTGACCATCCTCTCCACGCTGCCTTCGGCGGGGGTCGGTGCGCTGCTGGCACTGCGCATCTCGGACACCGAGTTCAGCCTGATCGCATTGCTCGGGCTGTTCCTGCTGATCGGCGTGGTGATGAAGAACGCCATCCTCATGATTGACTTCGCGCTGGCCGCCCAGCGCACGCGCGGCCTGACGCCACAGGAGGCGATCCACGAAGCCGCGCTGCGCCGCCTGCGCCCCATCCTCATGACCAACCTGGCCGCGCTGCTGGGCGCCGTGCCGCTGGTGCTGGGCCTGGGCGAAGGCGCCGAATTGCGCCGCCCGCTGGGCATCGCCATCATCGGCGGCCTGGCCGTGAGCCAGCTGCTCACGCTCTACACCACGCCCGTGGTCTACCTCGCGCTCGAGCGGTTGCGCCGCCGCGTGCATGGCCCCAGCCCGGTGGCGGCCCAGACCGCCTGAACCCATGCCCTTCACCTTGCCTTCCCCCCGTCTCACGCTCGCCGCCCTCCCGCTGCTGCTGGCGGCCTGCGCCACCGGCAACGACTACCGCGCCCCCGAGATCGCGCTGCCCGCCAGTTTCCAGCACGCCGGGGCGTCGTCGACAGACGCCGCAATCAAGCCCGCGTGGTGGGCCGTGTACGCCGACGACGAACTCGACCGCCTGCTGCGCCGCGTGAGCGAAGCCAACGCGGAGCTGGCCCAGGCCGAGGCGCGCTGGCGCCAGGCGCTGGCCCAGGTGGACGCCGCACGCGCACTGGCGCTGCCGCAATGGGGTGCGGGCGCTTCCGTGACACGCAGCGGCGGCAACGCGGCCGCAGGCGCCAGCGCCAGCACGAGGCAGCTGTACGCGGCGGGCCTGGACCTGTCCTGGTCGCCCGACCTCTGGGGCCGAGTCGCCCTCTCGCGGCAGGCCGCCACGGCCGGGGCCCAGGCGCAGGCCGCGCTGTTGGACGCCGCGCGCCTGGCGCTGCAGCTGGCGGCCGCGCAGGGTTACGTGCGGCTGAGGGCCCTGGACGCACAGCTGGCGCTGCAGGCCCAGGCGGACGAGGCCTACGCGCGATCGCTGCAGGTCACGCAACTGCAATACGAAGCCGGCCTGGTGGCGCGCGCCGACGTGATCCAGGCCGAGACCCAGCTTCAGTCGCTGCGCACGCAGGTGTTCACTTTGCAGCGCCAGCGCGCGCTCGAGGCCCATGCGCTGGCGCTGCTGGCGGGTTCCACGCCCACGGACTACCCGATGGCCGCGCGCGACGGTGCCTTGCCGGTGGTGCCCGCCATTCCCGCCGCCCTGCCTGGTGAGCTGCTGCGCCGCCGCCCGGACCTGGCTGCCGCCGAGCGCGCGCTCGCCGCCGCACACGCGCGCCTGGGCGTGGCGCAACGCGCCTGGCTGCCCGACCTGACGCTTTCGGCCAGCGGCACCCTGCAGGCCAGCCGCTGGGCTCGCCTGCTGGACGCGCCCGCGCGCGTCTGGTCGCTGGGGCCCCAACTCGCGGCCACGCTGTTCGATGGGGGCACGCGCCGCGCAGATGAGGCCACCTTCCTCGCCGCCTACGACGAACAGGCCGCGGCCTGGCGCGGCGGCGTGCTCCTGGCCGTGCGTGAAACGGAAGACGCGTTGGTGCAGCTGTCCACGCTGGCCGAGCAGGACCGGCAGCAGCAGCAGTTGGTGAGGCTGGCCAGTGAGAACGAGCGGGTGGTGGGCTACCGCTACGAGGCCGGCGAGATCAGCTTCCTGGAGGTGGCGACCGCGCAGAACCTCGCGCTGTCGGCGCGCCGCGCGGCACTCGACGTGCAGGCCGAGCGGCTGGCGGCCAGCATGGCGCTGGTGGCTGCGCTTGGTGGTGGCTGGCAGGCGCCCGCGCGCTGAGCCAGTCGGTCAGATCGGGACGCCGGCCACCATGTGCCGGGCGGCGTCCGAGGCCTTGACGCTGCGCACCAAGGCGTTCTCGATCGCGCGCAACTGCGATTCGAGATCGGTTTCCACCAGGCCCATGGCGCTCCTCAGCACGAAGGTGCCCGGCTTGAGGCGCGAATCCCGCTCCACGACCAGCGATTGCAGGCCGGGCGTGTCGCGCAGCAGCGCGGGGACGGCCGCGCACAGCGCATCGTGGTGGCTCGGGTGCACGTGCAGCGTGGCCTGCGTCTGCTGGCGCAGGGCCTTGAGCGCCTTGCCGACGGCCAGGACCGCACGCTCGTGGTCGTTGTACTGGGCAAAGATCGACCGCACCGCGTTGATGACCACGCTCACCAGCTCCGATTCGACTTCCGTCATGTAGGCGTCCCGGCTGGCGATGGCTTGCAGCATGAGCCGGGAGGTCTCCTGGGCCGCGGCCTGCGCACTGTCCCGGCGGATGCGTCCGGCCTCTTCCTCCGCCTGGCGGCGCGCATGGTCCAGCAGCGAGGCGGCCTCGGCCTGCGCGTCCGCGAGGACCTGAGCGGCCTGGCGAAAGAGGTTGGCCTCCTCGCGGCGAATGATTTTTCCCGACCTCATGGCAGGGCTCCGACGCCATCGAGGGCGCTGGCGAGAACCGGCTCCACTTCGCGCAACACCCGATGAAGGAGGGCGCCGCTCGGGGCGGTCGCCAAGACCTGCGCGGGATCGATCGGCGCGATTTCCCGCAGCAGGGCACACAAGCGCGCGCGCAGGTGGCGGTGCTCACCGTCCAGGCCGTGGCAGAAGGCCTGCAAGGCGGCGACGCCGGCTTCTCGAACGGCCACGCCAACGCGCCCAGGATCGTCGAAAGCCGCCGGTGCCCCCGAGAGGGTGCCGATCAGCGGCGCTCTCAACATGCCGAACTGGAAAAGCTCGTGGCCAAGCTGCTCGCGAAAGGCCGCGATACGCCGGCCCTCCAGCACCTGCCGCAACGCGGCGCCTGCAGCCAGCATGCCGACGTGGTCGGCAAATCGCCGAAGGCGCGACGCCCGCAACACCAGCAGGGTCCAGAGAAGAATGTGCGCCTGTCCGCAGGCCGGCGCTTCATGCGCGGGCGCACCAGGGCCGCCACCAGCCAGCAGCAGCGCACGTGCCCGCTCGCTGAGGGAGGATGCATCGACGTCGGTGCAGGAGGGAAGGTCAATGAGGCGCATGGACCGGTTGCATGCGAAGTCCGGGATTGGTTAGGACGATGAGTGGGCGCCTGGCCGACAAGGCCATTGACCGCATGGCCGATATTCGCGCTTTCTTGTGCCAGCGCGCGTCCGAATCAACCAGTGCCGCGGACATGCTCCATCGACCAGGCATCGGCGGCATTGAGGAACCGCTCCAGCGCACGCTCGACCGCCACAGGGCCGGCGCGCGCAGGCACCTCGCTCTGCAGCAGCAGGCTGTCGGTGTCTGGCGACAGGCACAGGATGTCGTGGCACACCGGCAGGCGAGTGGTCGAGAAATGCAATGCCCTCTCCAGCAAGGCCACGCGGGCCGCGTCGGCTTCGGGCAAGTCAACGAGGTGAACCTCAAATACCAGCCGTCCGTCTGGGAGCGGGTGAATGTCGATCCTTCGGCCGCCGTCGTGGCTGAGCGAAAAGCGGCCATCGGCGCGAGGCTTCAACCCCACAACACCGAACTTCTCCAGCGCACGAGACAGGTCTTTGGCGGCTTGCATGGAATCGACTCAATCGCGCCGCGAGCTCAAGCCACGTTCTTGAGCACAGAGCTGACCATGTCGCGCAACGACTTCATGAGCTCCGACGACAGCTGCGTGGCTTCTGCCATTTCAGCGGTTTCACGCTGCACGGCCAACAGATCCTGACTCGACATGTCACCCTGCTGTTGCAACTGCTGGATGAGGTCTCGGAAGCGCACGTTGTTGGCCTGCAGCATCGGGTTCAGCGTGCTGTACACCGCGCCGATGTTGATGCCAGAACCAAGGACGTCGACACCAGAAGATTTGAACAATGCCATGGAAGTCTCCTCAAAAAGCAATGGATGTCGCGCTCAGCCAGGGCTTGCCGTGGAGGACGCGAGAACCTGCAGAGCCACCTCGACCCCCGTCTTCAGCAGGCAGAGATCGCGGTATTGCTGGGGTGATCCACCCCGTCGCAAAGCCAGGGTCACCTCGTCGCTCGCCCGCTCAAGCTCCCTCTGGAGCGCCAGTTGGCGAGCAGGCGTCATGGGAAGGACTTCCAGCATGAAGCGCTGCAGGTGCATCTGACGATTGAGCAGGTCCGCACTGCTGAACCCCACCGCCGGGTTCAACGGCGCGGCGACGTGTTGCCAATGCTCGCGCGCGCTCTGCCCCATGCGGTTCATGGTGTTCAGAATGGCATCGCCCAGGGTGAAGGGGCGGTCCGCCGCCAGGGCATTGCCCGGCGCAGCCCTGGGCGCCTCGACCACAGCGGAAGTGGTTTCTGCTCGCGCGGCGCGCATGGCAGAGAAGGACGCGGCGGATGCCTCGCTGTCGGCCTTCGCCTGCCCCGCCCATTCCGACTTCCCCGATGCAACCGAAGAGACCCCCGCGTTCGCGGCCGACATGTTCAATGAGCTCACCACTTTGCCCCTCCTTGCACGGCCTTTTCCAGCAACTCGGCCAACGCGCGGCTGCCAGGCGCCTTGTCCAGGCCCTCTTTCGCCCATTGCGCGGCCGCTTCTCTGCGACCCTGCAGCAAGTCGATCAAGGACAACCCCACGTACGGAAACTCGCTTTGCCGCCGGAACGCCCTGAGCACAGAGAAGATCTGCTCGGCTTGTGGCCAGCGCTTCTGATCGATCGCCAGGAAGCCGGCTTCCGCGAGTGACTTCGCCAGGCCGGGCGAGAGCAGGTCCGGCATCGACACGGCCACAGGGTGCTGTACAGAAGGGGTGGGCGCCGGAAATTGCATGGCTGGAGCGGACGTGGTTGGCGAACTGAGTGCGCAGGTTCGAAAGGAAAGTTCGGACCTCCAGCCGGCTCGCGGCGAACGGTGAAAGGGTTTGAACCTTGGTGCGCAGGCATGCTGGACATGCAAGAGGTGCAGGTCGCCACGCTGGCCCTGATGCTGGGCATGGCGCGATTGACGGCGTTGCTGTTCATGCTGCCGTACTTCGCCAAACAGGCCACTTCCAGTCTGTTGCGCGTGGCTATTGCGCTGGCGTTCACCTTGCCTGCGCTGCCCATGCTCATGGCGCAGTACAGCGAGCACTCGCCGACCGATGCCTGGCTCGTGGCCCTGTTGTTCAAGGAGACCCTGATTGGTTTCCTCATGGGCTGGGCCCTGGCGTTGCCGTTCTGGGCGGCAGAAGCCATCGGCTTCATCATCTCCAACCAGTACGGTGCCACCGTGGGCAACTCGAACGATGCCCTCACGGGCAACGAAACTTCACCGCTGGGCGTGTTGCTGTTGCAGCTGTATCTGGTGCTGTTCCTGCTGCACGGCGGCGCCAACGCGGTGCTGGAGACGTATTACGCGAGCTACGCCGTGTGGCCCTTGGCCGCCACCTGGCCCACGCTGGAGGCGGGTTTCCCGGCCCATTGGCTCAAGCTCTTCGACGCGATGATGCGTTTGGCCGTGATGCTGGCCGCGCCCGCCATGATCGCGATGTTGCTGGCCGAGATCGGGCTCGCCATTGTGAGCATGTTCGCTCCGCAGTTGCCAGTGTTCTTTCTGGCCATGCCGGTGAAGGCCTGCATTGCGCTTTTTGTGCTGACGCTGTACCTGGTCACGCTCATGGGCTATCTGGGTGATCACGCGCAAGCGATGTCGGTGATCCTGCCCGATCTCGGGAAGCTGGTGCGATGAGCGAAAAGACCGAACAACCCACTCACAAGCGCCTGACCGATGCCCGGAAAAAGGGTGACGTGGCGCATGCCAAGGACGCGTCCAAGGCCTTGATGATCTGGGCCTGTGCGGGCTACCTCCTGTTTTCGGCCACCCAACTCGCCGATGCCATGCTGTTTCTGATGGAATGGGCGGGCACGCACGCGAATGGGCCATTTCGCGCGGTGCTGGGGGCCTTTCTGACCCTGTCATTGAAAGAGCTCAGCATCGCGCTGTTGCCCTGGATGGCGATCGTCATCGTGCTCGCCATCTTCGGCGAACTGGTCACCGCAGGACCTGTGTTTGCACCTGAAAAGATGAAGTTCAACTTCCAGAAGCTGGACGTGGTGGCCAATGTGAAGAACATCTTTTCGGCGCGCAACCTCATCGAGGCGCTGAAGTCGGTGATCAAGGTGGTGGCGTTGACCGGCATCGTGTGGAAGCTGGTGCACGACAACCTGGGCACGCTCATGCTGCTGGCGGGTTCCGGTATCCAGCCCGTGACGACCGGTTTGGGCATGCTGATGAAAGCCTTGCTGTTGGCCACGGCATTCGTCTTCACCATCATCGCGGGTTTCGACATGTTGATCCAGCGCAAGCTCTTCACCAAGCAGCAGATGATGACCAAGGACGAGGTGAAGCGCGAACACAAGGAGTCCGAAGGGGCGCCGGAGATCAAGGGCGAAAGGCGCCGGTTTCACCAGGAAATTGTTCACAGTGGGGGTGGCGGCAGTCGCAAGCCATCGGTGGTGGTGACCAATCCCACGCACCTCGCGGTGGCGCTGCGGTACGAGCAGGAAGAAACGCCTTTGCCGATCGTGCTCGCCAAGGGCGCGGGTTGGCAGGCTCAGGCCATCGTGCGGGAGGCGCGCGCGCACGGCGTGCCCATCGTTCAACACATTCCGCTCGCACGCGCGCTGGTGGCTCAGGTGGAGGTGGACGAGCCGGTGCCCGAGCACCTGTTTGAACTCGTCATTGATGTCCTCAAGGCCGTGAAAGAGATAGCGCCCGCCGAACGCGCGCGACCTTGAGGCCGGCGCCGAGTCTCACGGACGCCGCGTTGGCCTGACCCAGCACCAGGCCAATGCCACCACCCAAGCAAAAGCCGTGTACGCCGTCACGAACACCCACCAGGGGGCATCCCAGTACAGCAGCTTTGAAAGCCAGTGTTCGATGAAGCTCTCGCGGTAGCTTGGCTGGCCAGCGGTGCGGCGCAGCGCTTGCTCCCACACCGTCAAAGGACACAGCTGGCCCAGCCACGCCTGGACTGCGATGAAGACCATCAGGCCCAGGTGGCTGATCCGCAGGCCCGCGTGACGCACCCAGTGCCAGCCGAGGGCGCCGCCCAGCAACACCAGCGGCAGCAGGCCGACCACGAAGACCACGATGCCAACGTGCAGCGCGAGCAGCGCGTCGGCCAGCAGGGCAGCGGTGGCGGGGCTGAGGTCCGGGTTCCACATGGTGGCGCCATCGTACGTCGCCGCGCCCCGCGGCAGCCAAAAAAAACCGCCAATGCACGGGGCGCTGGCGGCTGCGCGCATGGCCCGCCGAAGCGGGTGGCGCGGCACTCAATCCTTGGACGACATGTATTCGCTGAGCACTTTCCAGCGGCCATCCTGAATCTGCGACAAGCGTGTGGCGTTGCTGCCCAGGCGTTTGGTGGGGCTGAAGGTCATCTCGGCGCTGCCGAAGATGTCCGGCGGGATCTTCATCGTGTCCATGGCCTTGATGAAGCTGTCGGTGGTCAGGCCAGGCCCGGCCTTGGTGGCGGCGCGGATGAATCCGTCGATGGAGCCGTAGCCGTAGACCGAGAAAACCGTGGGCTCTTCGTTGAACTTGGTCTGGTACTTGTTGGCCCAGAAGCGCAGGGGCTGTGAGGCCGAGTCGAGGTAGGGGTGCTGCACCGTCATGGCGGCGTAGAAGCCATTCATTGCGGGGCCGCCGAGCTTGTGGATGAGGTCGGTGTAGGCGGCGCTGGAACCCACGAAGGTGGGGTTGAAGCCCAGGCGCTTGGCCGTGGCGATGCCGCCGATGGTCTCGCGGATGATGGTGCCCATCACCACCAGATCGCACTGGTCGGCCTGCAGTTTCTGCATCTGCGAGGCGAAGTCGGTGGCGCCTCGCTTGTAGGTGGTTTCCGCCGCGAGCGTCATGCCGATCGTCTTCAGGCCGTCTTCGGCGCCGCGCTTGACTTCCAGGCCGAATTCATCGTCCTGGTACATCGCGCAGACCTTCTTGGCTCCCTTCTCCTTGGCGAGCAGAGGCGTGACGATCTTCATCTGGTCGTAGTAGGTGGCGGCGAACGAGTACTTGAGCTTGTGGAAGGGCTCATACATCTGCCGTGCGGCCGTGATGGGGTAGAAGTTCAGCACATTCTTCTGGAACTGCACCGGCATCGCCGCCATGTTCTGCGCCGTGCCGATGTGGCCCACCATGGCGAAGATCTTGTCCTGGTTGACGAGCTTCTGCGCGGCCAGCACCGCGTTGCGCGGATCGTATTTGCTGTCCTCGACGAGCAGCTTGATCTTTCGGCCATTGATGCCGCCCTGTTCGTTGATCTCATCGACGCGCAGCAGCATGCCCATGCGCACCTGTTTGCCAAAGCCGGCGATGGGGCCCGAAAGGTCCTGGATCGACCCGATCACGATTTCGTCCTTGCTCACGCCCTGCGTCTGGGCCAGGGCTGGCCCGGCGGCCAGCGCCAGCACGGCCGCGGCAGTCAGTGTTGTTTTCATCGCTGATGTCTCCTGTAAAGGGTGGTTGACACGGGATGCGGAATCACTGGTTCACGTAGTCTGAGGTCACCTTCCAGCGGCCGTCCTGGATCTGCGACAGGCGCATGGCCATGCTGCCGTAGCGCCGCTGGGGGCTGAAGCGCAGTTCCGGCGATCCGAAGATGTCGGACGGTACGGTCAGGCTGTCCATGGTCTTGACGAAGCTCTCGGTGGTGAGGTTCGGGCCGGCGCGGCCCGCCGCTCTCGCGAAGATGTCGATCGCGTTGTAGCCGTAGACTGAGAAGACGTTGGGGTCTTCGTTGAACTTGGTCTTGAACTTGTTGGCCCAGAAGCGGATCGGCTGCGAGGCTTCGTCCAGGTAGGGGTGCTGGGTGGTCATGGTGGCGTACAGGCCGTTCATGGCGGGGCCGCCGAGTTTGTGGATGAGGTCGGTGTAGGCCGCCTGCGACCCGAAGAAGGTGGGATTGAAATCCAGCTTGCGCGCGGTCCCGATGGTGCCGATGGTCTCGCGGATGATGGTGCCCAGCACGACGAAGTCGCAGTTGGCGGCCTTCATGCGCGCCACCTGCGACGAAAAATCGGTGGCGCCGCGCTTGAATGAGGTCTTCTCGACCATCTGCATGTTGACGGCCTTGAGGCCTTCTTCCGCGCCGCGCAGCACCTCCAGGCCGAACTCGTCGTCCTGGTAGATCGCGCAGACTGCCTTGGGCTTCTTTTCCTGCACCATGCGCGGCAGGAAGGTGCGCATCTGCTCGTAGTAGGGCCCGATGTTGGCGAACTTGAGTTTGTGGAAAGGCTCGTACATCTCGCGAGCCGCGGTCACGGGCAGGAAGTTCACCACGTTCTTCTGGAACTGCACCGGCATGGCCGCCATGTTCTGCGCCGTGCCCAGGTGGGCAATCATGGCGAAGATTTTTTCCTGGTTGACGAGTTTCTGCGCGGCCAGCACGGCGTTGCGCGGGTCGTATTTGGAGTCTTCCACCAGCAGGCGGAGCTTGCGGCCATTGATGCCACCTTGCTCGTTGATCTCGTCGACACGAAGCACCATGCCTTGCCGCACGGATTTGCCGAAGCCCGCCAGCGGCCCCGAGAGATCCTGGATCGAGCCGAGAACGATCTCGTCCTTGCTCACGCCCTGCGTCTGGGCGAGGGCGGCGCCGGCCGACAGGCTCAGTGCGAGGGCGATGAAGGTGAGGCGGGCGGTGGTCACGGGCTGATCTCCTGGGGTTGAAAGGGCGAGGTCGCGTCAGCGGTACATGGCATCGATCTGCTCGGCGTACTTCTGTTGCACCAGCTTGCGCTTGAGTTTCATGGTGGGGGTGAGTTCTTCGTCTTCGGCGCTGAGCTGGGTGTCGAGCAGGAAGAACTTCTTGATCTGCTCGACGCGGGCGAACTTCTTGTTCACTCGGTCGATCTCGGCCTGGATGAGCGACTGCACCTCTGGCGCGCGGGTGAGGCTGGCGTAGTTGGAAAACGGCACGTCGTTGTCCTGCGCATACTTCTCCACGTTCTCCTGGTCGATCATGATGATGACGGTGAGGTAGGGGCGCTTGTCACCGATCACCACGGCGTCGGTCACATACGGCGAGAACTTCAGCTCGTTTTCCAGCTCGCTGGGCGTGATGTTCTTGCCGCCTGCGGTGATGATGATGTCTTTCATGCGGTCGGTGATGCGGAAAAACCCTTCCTCATCGACCAGCCCCACATCGCCGGTGTGCAGCCAGCCATCGGCGTCGATGGTCTCGGCGGTTTTTTCCGGCAGGTTCAGGTAGCCCATGAACACGTTGGGTCCGCGCACCAGGATCTCGCCGGTCTTCGGGTCCAGTTTCACCTCGTTGTAGGTGGCGGCCGGTCCGATGCTGCCGGGCTTGATGCGGTCGGCGGGAATGCCGGTGGAGGCGCCGCAGGTCTCCGTCATGCCCCAGACTTCGAGCATGGGCACACCCAGGGCAAGGTACCAGCGCACCAGGTCGGGCGAGATGGGCGCTGCGCCGGTGACCAGGAAGCGCGCGCGGTGGATGCCGATGAGCTTGCGCACGTTGTCGAGCACCAGCACGCGTGCGAGGCGGAACTGCAGGCGCAAGGCGCTGGGCACCGGTTGACGGGCCATGACGAGGTCCGCCACCCTTTGCCCCACGCCAATGGCCCAGCCGTAGGCGGCCTGCTGCAGCTGGCTGGCTTCCTTGAGCGTGATCATCACGCCTGAATAGAACTTTTCCCACACGCGCGGCACGGCGGTAAAAACGGTGGGCGCAATCTCGCGCACGTTCTCCGGCACGGTCTCCGGGTTCTCCACGAAGTTGAGCTTGGCGCCGGTGTAGAGCGAGAAATACTCGCCACCCATGCGTTCGGCGATGTGGCACAGCGGCAGGAAGCACATGCACTCGTCGTGTTCGTCGCGCGCGATCAGCGTGTTGTAGCCGCGCACCGTGTAGACCAGGCCCTGGTGGCTGTGCATGGCGCCCTTGGGCCGGCCCGTGGTCCCAGAGGTGTACACGAGGATGGCCAAGTCTTGCGGCTTCACCGCGGCCACGCGCGATTCCATCGCGCCGGGGTGTTGCGCCAGGTGCGCCCGGCCCATCTCGCGCAGCGCGGCCAGGCTGATCACCTGCGGGTCGTTCAGGTCGCGCAGACCGTCCATGTCGACGACGACGATCTTCTTCAGGCGCGGCAACTGGGCGCGCACTTCCAGCGCTTTGTCGAGCTGCTCGTCGTCTTCCACGAACAGCACCGTGGTGGCCGAGTCGTCGCACAGGTAGTGCACCTGTTCGGCCGAGTCGGTGGGGTAGATGCCGTTGGCCACGCCGCCCGCGCTGAGCACGGCCAGGTCGCAGAGCACCCATTCGATGGTGGTGTTGGAGAGGATGGACGCGGTCTCGCGTGCCTCGAAGCCCAGCGCCATCAGACCGTGGGCGATCTCGCGCACGGCGGTGCCGGTCTGGTCCCAGGTCCAGCTGCGCCAGATGCCGAAATCCTTCTGCCGCATCCAGATCGCCGGACCGCGCTTCTTCACGCCGTTCCAGAAGAGGGCGGGAATGGTGTCGCCGGGCAGCACCACGTCGGTGCGGGGCTGGATGTGGGAGAGGTCCCAGAGGTAACTCATGCCTTATCTCCAGTTCTTCTTCTTTTTCCAGCGCCGCTCACCGCGCGCCCCGGTTTCTTTCATGCCGAGGTAGAACTCCTTGATGTCGTCCTTCTCGCGCAGGTGGGCGCAGGTGTCTTCCATCACGATGCGGCCGTTCTCCAGGACGTAGCCGTAGTCGGACGCGTTGAGCGCCATGTTGGCGTTCTGCTCGACCAGCAGGATGGTGGTGCCGCGCTCGCGGTTGATGCGCACCACGATCTCGAAGATCTCCTTGGTGAGCTTGGGCGAAAGACCCAGGCTGGGCTCGTCGAGCAGGATGAGGTCGGGGTCGGCCATCAGCGCGCGGCTGATGGCCAGCATCTGCTGCTGGCCGCCGGAGAGCAGGCCGGCATCCTGCAGCGCCCGCTCGCGCAGGATGGGGAAGTAGTTGAAAACCACCTCCATGTCGCGCGCCACACCGTCGCGGTCCTTGCGCGTGTAGGCGCCCATCAGCAAGTTGTCGCGCACCGAGAGCAGGGGAAAGACCTCGCGCCCCTCCGGCACATGCGAGAGGCCTTGCTGAACGATCAGCGCGGGGTCCTGCGCCGTGATGTTCTCGCCCTTGAACTCGATCGATCCCTTGCGCGGGTCGATGATGCCGCTGATGGTCTTGAGAATGGTGGTCTTGCCCGCGCCGTTGGAGCCGAGCACGGTGGCGATCTCGCTGCGCCGCACCTGCAGGCTCACGCCCCGGATCGCCTTGATCGGGCCGTAGGCGCTCTCGACGTTGAGCAGCTTGAGCACGGGGGCGTCAGACGTTGCAACGCTCATGCCGTCACCTTGTGGTTTTCGCGGCGCAGGCTGGAGACGTCGTCCATCGAACCCAGGTACGCTTCAATCACGCCCGGGTCGCTCTGGACCTGGGCCGGCGTGCCTGAGGCCAGCTCAGTGCCCATGCTCATGGCCAGCACGCGGTCCGAGACCTTGGAGACCAGGCTCATGTCGTGCTCGACCATCAGCACCGTGATGCCAAGCTCTTCCTTGATGTCGGTGATCCAGAACGCCATGTCCTCGGTTTCCTCCACGTTCAGGCCGGATGAGGGCTCGTCGAGCAGCAGCAGCTTGGGCTCGGTGCAAAGGGCTCGCGCGAGTTCGACCACCTTGCGCACGCCATAGGGCAGACCGGCCACCATGGATTCCCGGTGGTGCTGCAGATCGAGCAGATCGATCACGCGCTCCACCTTCTCGCGCGCCTCGATTTCGGCCGCCCTGGTCTTGCCGGTGAAGAAGATCTCGCTCCACAGCCCTGTCTTGCGGTGCGTGTGGCGCCCGATCAGCAGGTTCTGCAACACCGTGGCGTGCTCGAAAAGCTCGATGTTCTGGAAGGTGCGCGCGATGCCCAGCTTGGCGATCTGGTGCGGCGCCTGGTCTGTCAGGCGCAGCGTGCCGTCGGGGCCGGCGTAGTCGATGGTGCCGGTGGTGGGCGTGTAGATGCGGCTGATCAGGTTGAAGACCGTGGTCTTGCCGGCGCCATTGGGGCCGATGAGCGTGAAGACTTCGCCGCGCTTCACGTCGAACCTCACGTTGTTGACCGCCAGCACGCCGCCGAAGCGCACGCTCAGGTTCCTGGCCGAAAGAAGCACGTCTTGGTTCATTTCAGGCGATCCGATTTCTGGAACGTTTTCTGCCGCTTGAACAGGCCCTTGCGATAGAACGGAAAGAGCTGGAACCAGGTCCGCACCTTGAGCCAGCGGCCATACAGGCCCATGGGCTCGAACAGCACGAAGGCGATCAGCACGATGCCGTACACCGCTCCCTGCAGGCCGGCGGCCTGGCCGATGGCCTCGGGCAGGAAGTCCTTGCCCAGCGCGATGAGCTGCGGCATCACAATCAGGAAGATCGCCCCGAGGAAGGCGCCGTGGATCGAGCCCAGCCCGCCGATCACCACCATCAGGAGCAGGTCGATCGACTGGATGATGCTGAACTGCTCGGGCGATAGGAACTGGATCTTGTGCGCGTAGAGCGCACCGCCGATGCCCGCGAGCGCGGCCGAGAGCGCGAAGCTCAGCGTCTTGTAGCGCGCGAGCTGGATGCCCATGCTCTGTGCCGAGATCTCCGAGTCGCGGATGGCGACGAAGGCACGACCTGTGGACGATCGCATGAGGTTGACGATGCCCAGCGTGGCCAGCACGGTCACAACCAGGCACAGGAAATAGAACTCCTCGGTGGAATCCAGGGCCCAGCCGAAGAGAGCGGGGTACTGCACCATCAGACCGGCATTGCCACCGGTCACGTGCTCCCAGCGCGCGATCACTTCCTCGACGATGAAGCCAAAAGCCAGTGTGGCCATGCCAAGGTAGATGCCCTTGACGCGCAGCGCCGGCAGACCCACCACCATGCCCACGGCCGCCGAGAGCAGGCCTGCGCAGGCCAGGGCCAGCGGAAAGGGAATGCCTGCGTTCACCATGATCGCCTGCGTGTACGCACCCACCCCGAGAAAGGCCGCGTGCCCAAGGGAAAACAGCCCGGTGAAGCCGGCCAGCAGCATCAGACCCAGGCCCACGACGGCATAGATGAGCACGAAGGTGAGCTGTGCCAGCCAGTATTCCGGGATGACCCAGGGCGCAACCACCAGGAACAGGCCCAGCAGGCTGTACCAGAACCTGTGGCCGCCGTGCTTGGCGAGCCGGATGTCCTGGTTGTAGTCGGTCTTGAAGAGGAATCGCATGTTCGTGGTGCCTCAGACTTTCTTGCGCAGCTTCTCGCCAAAGAGGCCGTTGGGCTTGAGCACCAGCATGAGCAGCACCACGATGTACGGCGCCACGTCCTTGAAACCTTCGGGCAGGTAGAAGCCCGAGAACGCCTCGACGATGCCAATGATCAGCCCGCCCACGATCGCGCCAGGCAGGCTGCCAAAGCCGCCGACCACGGCGGCGGGAAAGGCCTTGAGGCCGATGAAACCCATGTTGGCATGCACGAAGGTGATGGGCGCGAGCAGCAGGCCGGCCACGGCGGCCACGGCGGCGGCCAGGCCCCACACCAGGCCGTTGAGCCGCTTGACCGGAATGCCCATGTAGTAGGCCGCAAGCTGGTTCTGCGATGAGGCCTGCATGGCGATGCCCAGCTTGCTGTAGCGGAACATGGCGAACAGCCCGGCGCAGAGCAGGGCGGTGGAGCCGATCACCACGATCTGCTCGGCCGAAACCACAAGCGCGCCCAGGCGCAGCACCTCGTTGGCATAGGGAACCGGCAGCGTGTGGGTGTCGGTGCCGATGTTGGGCAACATGGTGATGAGCCCGCGCAGCGTGTAGCCCACGCCGATGGTGAGCATCACGATGGAGAAGGCCGGCTGCCCCAGAATGGGGCGGATCACCACGCGCTCGAGCACCACGCCGAACAGGCCCATGCCCACAATGGCGGCGGGCACCGACAGCCAGAACGGAAAACCCAGCATCGTCATCGCCGCCAGGCCGCCGAAGGCGCCCACCATCATCAGATCGCCCTGGGCAAAGCTCACCGTTTCGGTGGCCTTGTAGATCAGCACGAAACCCAGCGCGATCAGCCCATAGATGCAGCCCTGGGCCACACCGCTGATGAGCAGTTGCAGCAATTGCACGCGATGTCTCCTGTATGGTTCTGTCGACGCGGTGGCGGCGGGGTGGCGCTGCGATCTTTGTGGCAGTCTGCCCAGCAGGTGTGCGCAATTTATAGCTGTCTTGCATGAGACTGGCGCTAGGGGTTGTCCCCCATCCTGAGTCGCCGACGCGCCATCAAGATCAAAACCATCATGAAGTCCATACGAATCGGCGCCGGTCTCGGGTTTTATGGCGACAACTGGGAACCCATTGCCGCGAGCATCGAACGCGGGGATGTGCAATTCATCGCCAGCGACCACTTGGCCGAACTCACCCTGGCCATCCTGCAGAAAGACCGCCAGCGCGATCCCTCCCAGGGTTACGCGCGCGACGTGGTGCCGCTGCTGATGAAGCTTTGGCCGCTCATGCGCGCGCGCGGCGTGCGTTTCGTGTGCAACGCGGGTGGCCTGAACCCGCAAGGTGCGGCGCAGGCGGTGCTCGCGGCCTTCAAGTCCAGGGGCTGGCAGGCCCGGGTGGCGGTGGTGAGTGGTGACGACGTGCTGCCCCGCCTGCTTGACGGCGCAGCGCCCGCCAGTGCCTTCGCCCACCTCTTCACCGGCGCGCCGCTGGCCGAGGTGCGCGACCGCCTGGTGTTCGGCAACGCCTATCTGGGCGCGCGACCCATCGTGGCTGCGCTCGATGCGGGCGCCGACATCGTCATGACCGGGCGCGTGGCCGATGCGGCCTTGTTCCTGGGGCCGCTGGTGCACGGCCTGGGCTGGACGCTTGCCGGAGCGACGCAGGCCCGCGACCTCGACCGCCTCGCGCAGGGCCTCACGGTGGGCCACCTGCTTGAGTGTTCGGGGCAGGGGAGCGGTGGCAACTTCGGCAGCCAGGGTGCGTGGCAGGCCATTCCCGATCTGGCGCACATTGGCTACCCCATCGCGCAGGTGTGGGAGGACGGCCAAGCGCTCATCACCAAGGCGCCTGGCACCGGCGGGCGGGTCAACTTCGACACCGTGCGCCAGCAGTTGCTGTACGAGGTGCACAACCCGCACGCCTACTTCTCACCCGACGTGGTGCTCGACATGGGCCGCATCGAGCTCCTCGACGAGGGCGAGGACCGGGTGCGCCTGAGCGGCGCGCGCGGCACGGCGCCCACCGACACGCTCAAGGTGGTGGCCGGCTTTCGCGACGGTTACAAGGCCGAGGTGACCTGGGGTTTCTCGTGGCCCGATGCCTGGGACAAGGCGCAGGCCGCGCAGGCCACCATCCGCACGCTGCTCCAGGACAAGCGCATCCCGCACGACGAGCTGTACGTGGAGTACCCGGGCCTGAACTCGGCGCACGGCGCGCTCGCGCCCCTGCCCAAACCCGATGCGTTGAACCAGTCCAACGAGATCTGGACGCGCATGGTGCTGCGCACACCCGACAAGGCCGCGGCCGATGGTTTCGGCCGTTTGTTCCCCTGGATGGGCCTGAGCGGTCCGGCGTACACCTGCGGTTTCACCGGCCTGCACAACACCAGTGAGTTGCTGGGCATCTGGCCCACGCTCATACCGCGAGCCGAGGTGGAAGCAGGTGTGCGCATGGAGATGTTGGAGAACGGCGCATGAACGCGATCCGCATTCCGCTGGTGCGCATCGCGCACGCGCGCAGCGGCGACAAGGCCGACTGGGTGGACTTCGGCCTGTTCGCCTGGAACGAGGCTGGCTACCGGCTGTTGGCGCGCGAGGTCACGGCTGAGCGCGTGCAGGCCCATTTCGCGCCCTGGCTGCCCGGCGAGGTGGAGGCCTGGCCGCTGCCCAACATCCTTGCGCTGAAATTCGTGCTGCGCGGTGCGCTGCAGGGTGGCGGCGCACGCAATCTGCGCCTGGACAACCTGGGCAAGGCCATGGCCGGCGCGCTGCTGAGAATGGAGATCGACGTGACCCAGGACGAACTGGATGCGGCCCTGAACACGCCGCGCGTGGGGGTGTGGCCATGAGCGCGGTGGTGACGGAGAAACTGGGCGAGGTGTGGGTGGTCACGCTGGCCCGCCCCGAGGTGCGCAACGCGGTGGACAGTCCCACCGCGCAAGCGCTGCACGCGGCCTTTCTCGCCTTCGAGGACGACGCCCACGCCCGCGTGGCGGTGTTTCACGGCGCGCTCGGTCACTTCTGCGCTGGCTGGGACCTGCAGTACGGCGCCCGGCTGGCCGCCACCGGCGAGACCGGCGGCCTGGACCTGGCGTTCTCCGCCGACGATTCGCGCGCGCTGGGCCCCATGGGCCCGTCGCGGCTGCAGCTCGCCAAGCCGGTGATCGCTGCCGTGAGCGGGGCGGCAGTGGCCGGTGGCATGGAGCTGGCACTCTGGTGCGACATGCGCGTGATGGAAGAAGACGCCTACTTCGGCGTGTACTGCCGGCGATTCGGCGTGCCCTTGATCGACGGCGGCACGGTGCGCCTGCCGCGCCTGATCGGCATGGGCCATGCGATGGACCTGATCCTCACCGGCCGCAAGGTCGAAGCCGCCGAAGCCCTGCGCATGGGCCTGGCCAACCGGGTGGTGCCGCCCGGGCAGGCGCGCGAGGCCGCCCTGGAACTGGCGCGGCAGCTCGCGGCGTTCCCGCAAGCCACGATGCGTGCCGATCGCGAGAGCGCCCAGCGCCAGTGGGACCTGCCCCTCGGTGAAGCGCTGCTGCAGGAGTGGCAGCGCGGACGCGAGCGCATTCCCGATGCTTTGGCCGGCGCGCAGCGTTTTGCCGAAGGGCAGGGCCGGCACGGCAAGTTCTGAGGCGCAGGCTTGCCTGAAGCGGTCCGGCCGACTACGCTTGCCCGACTTCCCGCTTCGCTTCAGGAACCGACATGCTGCGCCGTCTGTTGCTTCAATCCCCCGTGTTGTGCATGGCGCCGGCCATCGTGCGCGCCCAGTCGCCCCGTGACGAGTTCGATCTGGGCCCAAGCGGCGCGATGTCCATCCAGGAGCTGGAGCGGGAACCGGTGCACGTCACGCTGGACCAACCCTATGCGCTGACCACCAATCCGCGCCAGCGGTTGGACCTGTACCTGCCACGGGAAAGGCACCGGGGCCCGCTGCCCGTGATCCTCTACCTGCATGGGGGCGGCTGGATGCACGGCGACAAAGCCGACGGCGCAGGCCGGCTCATGGATTTCGTGCGCGGCGGCTACTACGCCGGCGTATCGGTCGGATACCGCCTCAGCGGCGAGGCGGCATGGCCGGCGCCCCTGCACGATGTAAAGGCAGCCGTGCGCTGGGTGCGCGGCAACGCCGACCGCCTGGGGCTGGACCCCGCGCGCATCGGCGT
>NZ_JAHCKK010000083.1 GCF_026125825.1 Hydrogenophaga sp.
TGGCGGTGGACCCAGGTGGAGCGCTCAACGCGGCGACAGCTGCACTTTCACACGGCCCTTGAAGCGCGCGACCTGGTCCTCGCCGGTGTAGTCCAGGGTGTCGGCGACGAGCCGGTCGCTGCCGCGCAGCAGCGTGACAGGCTGGTCGGAGACGATGCGATCGGGGTCGAGGTACACGTGCAGGAATTCGCCACGGAACTCCAGCCGGGGCTGGGGCTGGCCATTCAGGTCGTTGCCCGCCTCGCGCACGATCACCGCGTCACCCCGGAGCACGAACTCGGTGTTGTCGCCGTTGGTCGTCACCAGGCGCGCGGTGGCCAGCGTGGGCAGCCCTTGGTCGCCGATGTGGCGGATGCGCGCGTTGTCGATCTCGACCATGTCTGTGGCGGGGTAGTGGCGGGCCTCCAGGCCTTTGACCTCGGTCTTGAGCGTGCCTTTGGCATCGAACGCCTTGACGGAGAAGCGGCGCATGAAATAGTCGGGCTCGGCACTCACCGGCCGGTCGGGCTCGGCTGCCTCGGGCGCTGGCGTGGCGCGCAGCAGCCAATAGGAAGCGAGCGCGAGCAGCCCCATGAGAAGCACCGGCAAGTAGATTGAAAAGCTGTCCATGAGCTTGCGCTTGCGGCGCGGCGCGCGCGGCGCATCCATCGTCTGGTCGACGGTGTCGAAGAAGTCGAGCGGGTCGGACGTGCTCACCGCGCGGCCGCCTCCAGCTCGCGGGCATAGGCCCCGTGGGCCACCAGCAGCAGATCGCACAGCTCGCGCACGGCGCCCGCACCGGGCGGGCGCTCGGTGACGTGGTGGGCCACGGCGAGCACCTCGGCGTGCGCGGTGGGGGGCGCGGCTGCCAGCGCGGCGCGGCGCAGCAAGGGCAGGTCGGGCCAGTCGTCGCCCATGGCGGCGGCCGCGCTCCAGTCCAGGCCGAGTTCGGCCAGGATGGCCTCGGCCGCCGGGGCCTTGTCTTCGGTGCCCAGGCGCGCATGCACCACGCCCAGCGCGGACAGGCGCAGGCGCAAGGCGGCAGAGTCGCGCCCGCTCACCACCGCCGGGGTGATGCCCGCGCGCTTCAACATCTGCAGGCCCAGGCCGTCGAGTGTGTGAAAGCGCTTGAGGGTTTCGCCCGCTTCGCTGAAGTACAGGCTGCCGTCGGTCAGCACGCCGTCGACGTCGAAGAACACCACGCGCACCGGCTGGGCGCGCAGCAGCAGGGTGGGTGGGAAGCTCAGCACCGGGCGCAGGGGTTCCACGTTCAGATCACCTTCGCGCGCATGAGGTCGTTGCTGTTGAGCGCGCCCTGCAGGCGGCCGGCACCGTCCACCACCAGCACGCTGGTGATGCGGTTGGCCTCCATCAGGCCGGCGGCCTCCACGGCCAGCGCATCGGGACGCACGGTGCGCGGCTGGGCGTGCATCACATCGCGCGCCACCAAGGTGCGCAGGTCGGCACCGCTGCCGGTCTTCTCGATCAGGCGGCGCAGGTCGCCGTCGGTGAAGATGCCCACCACGCGCTCGTCACCGTCCACGACGGCGGTCATGCCCAGGCCCTTGGCGCTGATCTCGCGCATGAGTTCCATCAGACCGGCATCCGGACCGACGCGGGGCGCCTGGTCGCCGCTGCGCATGACGTCGCTCACGTGGGTCAGCAGCTTGCGCCCGAGCGCACCACCGGGGTGGGAGCGGGCAAAGTCATCGGCCTTGAAACCACGCGCATCCAGCAGGGCCACGGCCAACGCGTCGCCGAGCGCGAGCTGGGCGGTGGTGCTGGCGGTGGGCGCCAGATTGTGCGGACAGGCCTCCTTGTCGACCGAGGCATCGAGCACCACGTCGGCGTGTCGGCCCAGCGTGGAGTCGGGCCGGCCGGTGATGGCCAACAGCGGCACGCCCATGCGCTTGATGAGCGGGAGGATGGCCGTGAGCTCTTCGCTTTCGCCGCTGTTGCTGATGCCGAGCACCACGTCGGCGCTGGTGATCATGCCCAGGTCGCCATGGCTGGCCTCGGCCGGGTGCACGAACATGGCCGGCGTGCCGGTGGAGGCCAGGGTGGCGGCGATCTTGCGCCCGATGTGGCCGCTCTTGCCCATGCCCATGACCACCACGCGCCCGGGAATGCCCAGCACCAGCTCGATGGCCCGGGCAAAAGAGGCGTCCAGCCGGCGCGCCACGGCGGTCACCGCCTGCGCTTCGATGCTCAGGGTTTCCTGCGCCAGGGCCAGGGCCCGGGCAGGATCGAAGGAAGGGGGCAGGCTCATGGACGCAATTATCGCTGCCGGCCTGCCGCCGCGTGGTAGGCCAGCCATTACCATCGGTTCATGAATTCGCTCGACCTCGCCCTCCTCTACCTGCTGGCCGCCGTGCTGGCGGTGGTGGCGTGCCGAACCTTGCGCCTGCCACCGATGCTGGGCTACCTGGTGGTGGGCGTGGTGATCGGGCCGAACGCGCTGGCGCTGGCACAAAACTCGAGCGGCGTGCGCTACCTGGCCGAGTTCGGCGTGGTGTTCCTCATGTTCGTGATCGGACTGGAGTTCAGCCTGCCCAAGCTGCGCGCGATGAAGCGGCATGTGTTCGGCCTGGGCCTGTCGCAGGTGGTGCTGACGGTGCTGCTGACCACCGTGGGTTCGCTGTTGCTCGCGCTGCTGTTGCCCACCTGGTGGAACGTGCCCTGGCAGACCGCGCTGGCGTTGGGCGGCGTGATGGCCATGAGCAGCACCGCCATCGTGATCAAGATGGTGGCCGAGCGGCTGGAGCTCGAGTCGGAACACGGCAAGCGTGTGCTGGGCATTCTGCTGTTCCAGGATCTGGCCGTGGTGCCCCTGCTGGTGATCATTCCCGCCCTGGCTTCGGAGCCCGAGGAGCTGTTGCGCGCGCTGGGCTGGGCCACGCTCAAGGCCGTGCTCCTGCTCGGACTGCTGCTCACCGGCGGGCAGAAAGTGATGCGCTGGTGGCTCACGCAGGTCGCGCGCCGAAAGAGCGACGAGCTCTTCATGCTCAACCTGCTGCTCATCACCCTGGGCCTGGCCTGGTTGACCGAACACGCCGGGCTCTCGCTCGCGCTGGGCGCCTTCGTGGCCGGCATGCTGATCTCGGAGACCGAGTTCAAGCACCAGGTGGAGACCGACATCCGCCCCTTCCACGACGTGCTGCTGGGGCTGTTCTTCATCACCATCGGCATGATGCTGGACTGGCGACTGGTGCTGGAACGCTGGCCGCTCGTGCTGTTGCTGCTGTCGGTGTCCATGGCGTTCAAGCTCGCGCTCATCACGGGCGTCACGCGCGCCTTCGGGGCGCCCATGGGCACCGCCCTGCGCACCGGGCTGTACCTGGCGCAGGCGGGCGAGTTTGGCCTGGTGCTGCTCGCGCTGTCTGGCCAGAACAACCTGGTCCCTCCCCAGCTGTTCAACCCCATTCTGGCCAGCATGGTGATCTCCATGCTGGCCACCCCGTTCGCCATCCTCTACGCCAACAGCATCGTCACGCGCCTGGTCGGCAGCGACTGGCTGATGCAGTCGGTGCAGATGACCAGCATCGCGCGCAAGGCCATCAACGCCGACAAGCACGTGATCATCTGCGGGTATGGCCGCTGTGGCCAGAACCTGGCGCGCCTGCTGGAGGCCGAACACATCCCCTACATGGCGCTCGACCTCGACCCGGACCGCGTCCGCCAGGCCGCTGCCGCGGGTCACTCGGTGGTCTTCGGCGATGCCGCGCGCCTGCAGGCCCTGATGGCCGCAGGCCTGCACCGCGCCAGCGCCGTGGTGGTGACCTATCTGGACACGCCCAGCGCGCTCAAGGTGCTGCGCCACGCCCACGAGCAAGCCTCGCATGTGCCGGTGGTGGTCCGCACGGTGGACGACGCCGATCTGGAAAAACTGCGCGCCGCTGGCGCCACGGAAGTGGTGCCCGAGGCCATCGAAGCCAGCCTGATGCTGGCCAGCCACGCGCTGGCGCTGGTGGGCGTGCCGATGCGGCGGGTGATCCGCGTGGTGCAGGACCAGCGCGATGCGCGCTACAACCTGCTGCGTGGCTACTTTCATGGCGCCGACGACGACGGCGGTGACGAGATCGACCACGAACGCCTCAACACCGTGACCCTGCCCCCCGGTGGCCGCAACGTCGGCAAGACCCTGGGCAGCCTTGCGCTGCACGCGGTCGGCGTGCGCGTGGTGAGCCTGCGGCGCGCCAGCGGCAAACCCCTGCCTCCCAGCGATGAGATCGTCTTCGAAAGCGGCGACACCGTGGTGATCAGCGGAAAGGCACCCTCGTTGGCCCTGGCCGAAGAGAAGCTGCTCTCGGGCTGATCACGCCACTTCGTCGGCCGGCAGCCACCACACGCCGGAAGCCCTGGCGGGCGGCAGGCCCGGGAATCCAGAATGCGCCCAAGGCCGATTGCGGCCTCTCGTTGCAGCCCATGGCTTTGTTCAAGGGTCGCCATGGTCTGAGCCCCGGCCGCTGTGCCGGGGCTTTTTTTTGCTGCACCGCAGATAATGGCCGCTCCCTCACGGACCGAGCCCATGGACACCTCCGCCTTCCTGAAATCCCACATCCGCACGGTGCCCGACTGGCCGGCGCCAGGCGTGCAATTTCGCGACATCACGCCGCTGCTGCAAGACCCGAAGGTTTTCCGCGTGCTGATCGACACCTTCGTCCATCGTTACATGGACCCCGCGTTGCGCCCCACGGTGGTGGCCGGGCTCGACGCGCGGGGTTTCATCATCGGTTCGGTGCTGGCCTACGAACTCGGCGTGGGCTTTGTGCCCATCCGCAAAAAGGGCAAGCTGCCCTTTACCACGGTGGAGGAGACCTACGAGCTGGAGTACGGCAGCGCCACCGTGGAACTGCACACCGACGCGGTCAAGGCCGGCGACAAGGTGGTGTTGATCGACGACCTGATCGCCACGGGCGGCACCATGATGGCCGGGCGCCGGTTGCTGGAAAAACTGGGCGCCGAAGTGATGGAAGGCGCGGCCATCGTCGACCTGCCGGAACTGGGTGGCTCGCAGAAGCTGCGCGCCTGCGGCCTCAAGCTCTTCACCCTGCTCGACTTCGCCGGCCATTGAGCGGCCAGCCCGGCATCAGAGCTTGCCGTACTGGGTTTCGCTCAAGGCCCCGAAATCACTGTGTGACTCCGGCACCGGCAGTTGCACCCGTGCTTCGGCCGGTGAACGGTAGGGCGGCGTGGCCACGCTTTGCAGCGCGAGACGGAACGCCTCCACCTCGTCCGCGCCCACGACTTGCGCGGGTGCGCCGGACGGCGTGATGGCGGGCCGGGGAATCGCCGTCGGGCTGGGCTCCGTGGGGACGGCCTTGACCGGCTCGGGCACCAGGCCCGGCGTCATCGGCACCGCCTCACGGCGGGTCTGGGCCGCCACGGCGGCCTTGAGGGCCATGCCCACCTGATCGTGCGCCGCCTTGCGGCGCCAGTAGACGGAGCGCACATCCATCTCATGCCGGGTCTGGCCACTGTGCTGGATCCAGCGCTCGATCTCCAGCAAGTACTCGTCGGGCATGGCCTTGGCAGGCAACGCGAGGTCGACCAGCACCAGGAAGCTGTCGCCGTTCGCGTCGAGCGTGAGCACCTTGAATTCGTAACTCGTGGACAGCACACCCGCACGGATGAGCGACTCGCGCACCACCGCGAACAGCTGCTCGCGGCGCAGGATGCGGCGACCCCGGCGCGGCGAGATCAGTGGCAGCGTGGTCTGGCTGAACTTCTTGCGGGCCCGGGTGAATGGACCCTTGCCAGGTGCAACGGATTTTTTGGCCTGTAGCCAGCTCATCAAGGACATGGGCAAAGTGTGCGCCAGGGACGTGCGCGCAAAGGGTTGAAAAAGCAACACCGGAAGGCCTTGATCCGCTCGTGCCCGCGGCGCTCAGGTCACGGCGACCCGCTTGGGCCGGTTGTACATGCGGCGCGCCAAGACGGCCGACATCGCCACGCTGAGCTCCAGCGCGACATCGGGATGCCGTGAGGAAAGCTCGCGAAAGCGCAGGGGGGTCAGGCACCAGAGCCGGCAATCGCTGCCTGCGTGCACCGTGGCGCTGCGCGGCAGGTGGCTGAAGAACGCGCCTTCGCCCAGCAGCGAGCCCGAACCCACCACGGCGATGCGCACGCGCTCGCGAGAATCCTCGTAATGCACGGTCAGGGTGCCACTCTCCACGAAGTAGACCGTGCGGTCCTTAACCCCTTGTTCGATCAGCACCTGCCCCTGCTGCAGCGCCACCGGCTGCAGGTAGTTGGCCAGCTGAGGCCACTGGGCGTCCGTCAGATTCAGAGGCACGGCATCCAGCGCGCTGCTCAGCCGCATGGACTGGGCCAGGCCATGGATGTCAAAGCGCACGGAAGCGGGCAACTGGGCGTTCATGCGGTCAAGATAACCGCGCACGACCTGCACGCGCAAGCCTGTTCTTACCCGTGCTTACAGTTGCACTCTCAACGGTTTCACAGCGGCACCGAGCGGTGGCCGCGCGTCATTTGCCGATGCAAAAACGCGAAAAGATCTCGCCGAGCAGGTCGTCGGCGGTGAACTCGCCGGTGATCTCGCTCAAGGCCTGCTGTGCCAGGCGCAGTTCTTCGGCCAGCAGGTCCAGGTGTTCGGCGCGCGCCTGCAGCAAGGCGTGCGAGGCCTCGAGGTGCTCGCCCACCCGCCGCAGGGCTTGCAAGTGCCGCTCGCGCGCCATGAACAGGCCATCGCCCGCGTGCTGCCAGCCTGCGAGGGTCAGCAACCGTTGGCGCAAGGCCTCCAGGCCGGCACCGTGTTTGGCCGAGATCGCCAGTGTGTCGGCCTGAGCGGCCATCGCGGCGGGCACGCGGTCACCCGCCTGGTCCAGCTTGTTCCAGACGTGCAGCACCGGCACGCCAGTGGGCAGGGTGCTGGCCAGACTGGCCGCGATCGAGGCATCGGCCGCCTGGTAGTCCGCATCGTCGGCTCGGCTGAGGTCGTGCAGGAACAGCACCGCATCGGCGCGCTGGATGCGATCCCAGGCGCGCTCGATGCCGATCTTCTCGACCTCGTCCACATCGGGGCTGTCGCGCAGGCCGGCGGTGTCGATCATGTGCAAGGGCACGCCCTCGATCTGGATGGTCTGCTGCACCACATCGCGCGTGGTGCCGGCCACAGGCGTGACGATGGCCAGCTCGGCCCCGGCCAGGGCGTTGAGCAGCGAGCTCTTGCCCGCATTCGGCTGGCCCGCGATGACGATCTGCAGGCCGTCGCGCAGCAAGGCACCCTGACGGGCCTGGGCCTGCACCTCGGCCAGTGCATCACGCAGCCGTTGCAACTGGCCGGCGGCATCGGCCTTCTGGAGGAAGTCGATGTCTTCCTCAGGAAAGTCCAGCGTGGCCTCGACCAGCATGCGCAGATCGATCAGCGCGTCGCGCAGCGCGTGCACCCGGCCCGAGAACACGCCGGCCAGCGAACGCGAGGCACTGCGCGCGGCGGCCTCGGTGCTGGCATCGATCAAATCGGCCACCGCCTCGGCCTGCGCGAGGTCGAGCTTGTCGTTGAGGAAGGCGCGCTCGGTGAATTCGCCCGCACGCGCCAGCCTCATGGTGTGAGCCGTGTCGCGCGCCACGGCCAGGCAGCGCGCCAGCAGCAACTGCAGCACCACCGGCCCACCATGGCCTTGCAGTTCAAGCACGTCTTCGCCGGTGTAGGAGTGCGGGCCAGGGAACCACAGCGCCAGGCCATGGTCGATGGGCTGACCTGTGGCATCGGTCAACGGCAGGTAGGTCGCCTCACGCGGCTTCAGAGGCCGCCCCAGCAGGGCCTGCACGAAAGACGCCAGCCCCTGCCCCGACACCCGCACGATACCCACGGCTCCACGACCGGGCGCGGTAGCGATGGCAACGATGGGGTCACGCGAAGCAGCAAGCATGGTGGTGGAGCATAAAAGACAAAGGGCCCGCAACGCAGGCCCTTCACCGGGGAGAAGCACACCCTCCAGAGGCGTCCAGGGTCCGGCTTCGCCGGCCCAAGACGCCATCCCCCTTCAGGGGGAAGCCGCGTCAGCGGCGCAGGGGGTCATCCGATCACGGGATCACGCCTTGAAGTTCGGCATGCTGAACTTCAGCGGCACGCCCATGCTCTTGTTGATCACCGCCTGTTGCGCGATGGTCAGCACGTTGTTCGTGATCCAGTACAGCACCAGGCCGGACGGGAAGAAGAAGAACATGACCGAGAACATCAGCGGCATCAGCCACATCAGCTTGGCCTGCAGCGGGTCCGGGGGCAGCGGGTTGAGCGCGGTCTGGATCAGCGTGGTCACGGCCATGACCAGGGGCAGGATGAAGTACGGGTCGGGCGAGGACAGGTCGGTGATCCAGCCCACCCACGGCGCGTTGCGCATCTCCACGCTGGACAGCAGCACCCAGTAGAGCGCGATGAACACGGGAATCTGGATCAGGATGGGGAAGCAGCCGCCCAGCGGGTTGACCTTTTCCTCGCGGTAGATCTTCATCATCTCCTGCTGCATCTGCTGCGGATTGCCCTTGAGGCGCTCGCGCATTTCCATGATGCGGGGATTGATCTTCTTCATCTTGGCCATGCTGCGGTACGCGCTGGCGTTGAGCCAGTAGAACGCCGCCTTGATCAGCACCACCAGCAGCACGATGGACCAGCCCCAGTTCGCCACGTAGCCGTGGATCTTCTCCAGCAGCCAGTACAGGGGCTTGGCCAGGATGGTGAGCCAGCCGTAGTCCTTCACGAGTTCCAGGCCGGGGGCGATGGTTTCGAGCACTTTCTCTTCCTGGGGGCCCAGGAACAGGCGCGACTGCTGGCTCTGGCTCTGGCCCGGCTCGATGGCGGTCAGTGCGGTGATGCTGCCGACGGCGAACAGGTTGTTGTCGATCTTGCGCGCGAAGTTCTCGCGCGCCACGCCGTCACCCAGCAGCCAGGCCGAAGCAAAGTAATGCTGCACCATCGCCACGTAGCCATCGCTGGCGGACTTGACGAACTCGGCCTTGTTTTTCTCAATGTTGGCGAACTCGATCTTCTGGTACTTCTTCTCTGCGGTGTAGACCGCCGGCCCGGTGAAGGTCGAGTAGAAGGGGGTTTCGCTGCTGAGCTTGCTGCCGTCGCGCACCAGCTGCAGGTACAGCTGGGGCGTGACCGCCTGGCTGCCCACGTTCTGCACCTCGTGCTGCACACCGATGTCGTAGCGGCCACGCGTGAAGGTGTAGGTCTTGACCAGCTTCACGCCGCCGACTTCGGCCGACTCAAATCGCACCTGCAGCTCGTTCTGGCCATCGGCCAGGCTGGTGGGATTGCCCACCAGCGTCATGGGCGTCTTGTGGGTCGGGAAGTTGCCGCCGATCAGGCCTGTCTGGGCCACGTAGATGTGCTCGCCGCCCTGGGCCAGCAGGGTGAACGGACGCTCGGTCTTGTCCTTGCTCTGCCCGGTGGCTTCGGCGTGCTTGAGCAGCTCCGCGCCGATCAGCGAACCGCCTTCGCTGTTGAACACCAGCTTGAACAGGTCAGTGGTGACTTCGTGGCGCTGGGCCACGGCACCAGGCGCTGCAGCGGGGGTTTCACCGCCGGGCGTTGCACCGGTCTGCGCCGCGGTCGGCACGCCGGCGCTTTGGCTGCCACCGGCCGGCTGGCTGGTGGACGCGGCGGGCGCGGTCACGGCCGGCGCGGATCCGGGAAAGAAGGTGGGCTTGTGGCCATTGTGAATCTGCCACTTGTCCCAGATGAGGACCATCGACAGACCAAAAACCACCCACAGGATGGACCGACGGATGTCATTCATGACGGGTTCTTCTTTTCGCAGGAAGGTGAAATCAGACTGGAGAACAGCGTGGGCATCGCGGCCGGCACCGGGTCATGGCCACCGTCGCACCACGGGTGGCAGCGGACCAGGCGCCGCAGCGTGAGGCAGGTGCCGCCCAGGGCGCCATGGCGCTCCAGCGCACCGATGGCGTAGAGCGAGCAGGAGGGTTCGAAGCGGCAGCCGCTGCCGAGCCACGGACTGAGCAGCAACCGGTACCCCTTGACGAGGCCCAGCAGTCCCTGGCGTGGCCAGTCAGACAGCATGCCGGACCTCCGCCGTCGGCGCCACCCGGGGTGCGGAACGCGGCGGCGCGAGCAGCTGTTCGAGCTCGGCGCGCACCGCGCGCTTGAGCGCGTCGGACGTGGCACTGACGTACTGCTGGCGACTGAACTCGCTGCGCAGGCGCACCACGAGCGCCGCCTGGGGCAGGCTCGCGGCCCGGTGGCGGGCGACTTCGTAGATCTGGCGTCGGATCGCGTTGCGCGTGACGGCACGCTTGGCCCAACGTTTGGGCAACAGGACACCCACCCAGGCATCGGCCACGGGAAACAAGGCCCTGCCCTCGTGCGCGCTGGAGAGCGCGGCTCGGTGCAGGGCAAAGTGGGGGGTTTTGGCCACGGGGGCACCCGCCATGACGGCCTGGAACTGTTGCCGGGACCGCAGCCGCTGGGTCACCGCTGAACCGTCCGGGTCACGCGGCGAGGGAGCCGGGCGAGTCGGCGCCGGCAGAACACGCGCAGCCTCAGACGGCCAGGCGCTTGCGGCCCTTGGCGCGGCGGGCGTTGATCACGGCACGGCCCCCGCGGGTTTTCATGCGGACGAGGAAGCCGTGGGTGCGGGCGCGGCGGATCTTGGAGGGCTGGTAAGTGCGTTTCATGGTGCTCTATAGAAATCGGGGAAACCCGCAATTATCGCAAATAAACCCGATGCCCGGCAAGCACTTGGCGCGGAAAGCCGCCGCATCGCTTCAAGCCCCCAGACCCGGCGGCCCGTTGCCCACCGACTGCCAACGGTGCTTTCCCTGCCTTGTGGATAAGTTGCGGCGAGCACTACAATCCCAGGATTGCCCCGAGACATTTGTCCACAACCACAACTCTTCACCGCTCCCAGCATGATCGAGGGCATTCCCCCTGACACGTCCCTGGCCACCCCCCGGCCCGACACCCTCTCGCTCTGGTCCACCTGCCTGGACCGGCTTGCGCAAGAAATCCCTGAGCAACAGTTCAACACCTGGATCCGGCCACTGACCGCCACGGTCGCGGCCGACGGCTCCAAGGTGGTCGTGGCCGTGGCCAACCGGTTCAAGATGGACTGGATTCGGGCCCAGTACGCCTCCCGCATCTCGGCGCTGCTGGAGACCCTCCAAGGGGCGCCAGTCACGCTGGAGTTGGTGCTTGCTCCGCGCGAAGCCCCCAGCCGCACGTCTCCTGCGCCGCGCACGGTGCAAGACCAGGTGCTTTCCGAGCTGCCCGATCTGGCGCCGGCCGAGGTCGTGGCGCCCAGCGGACCCAAGACCCGGCTGAACCCGGCGCTGACCTTCTCCACCCTGGTCGAGGGCTCGGCCAACCGGATGGCGCGCGCCGCAGCCATGCATGTCGCCGGCAGCCTGGGCCAGCTGTACAACCCGCTCTTCATCTACGGCGGCGTCGGTCTGGGCAAGACCCACTTGGTGCACGCCATAGGCAACCACCTGCTCGCAGACCGTCCACAGGCCAAAGTTCTATACATCCACGCCGAGCAGTTCGTCTCCGATGTGGTCAAGTCCTATCAGCGCAAGACTTTCGATGAGTTCAAGGAGCGCTATCACTCGCTTGACCTGCTGCTGATCGACGACGTCCAGTTCTTCGCCAACAAGGAGCGCACGCAGGAGGAGTTCTTCAACGCCTTCGAGGCGCTGCTGGCCAAGAAGAGCCACATCGTGCTGACCAGCGACACCTACCCCAAGGGCCTGGCCGACATCCACGAGCGGCTGGTCTCGCGCTTCGACTCGGGTCTCACGGTCGCCATCGAGCCTCCCGAGCTGGAAATGCGCGTGGCGATCCTGATCAACAAGGCGGCGGTGGAAAACGCCGTCATGCCCGAGGAAGTGGCCTTCTTCGTGGCCAAGAACGTGCGGTCCAACGTGCGCGAGCTCGAAGGCGCGCTGCGCAAGATCCTGGCCTATTCGCGCTTCAACCAGAAGGAAATCTCCATCCAGCTCGCGCGCGATGCGCTCAAGGACCTGCTGTCGATCCAGAACCGGCAGATTAGCGTGGAGAACATCCAGAAGACGGTGGCCGATTTCTACAAGATCAAGGTGGCCGACATGTACAGCAAGAAGCGCCCGGCCAGCATTGCGCGGCCGCGCCAGATCGCCATGTTCATCGCCAAGGAACTCACCCAGAAGAGCCTGCCCGAGATCGGGGAGCTGTTTGGCGGTCGTGATCACACGACCGTGCTCCACGCGGTGCGCAAAATCGCGGCCGAACGCCAGCAGAACACCGAACTGAACCAGCAGCTGCACGTGCTGGAGCAGACGCTCAAGGGATGAGCGGGATGACCCGGGGGCCGTTTTGCCGGGGCCGATCACAAAAAGGCGAAAATAGCGGGGATTTGGCCGAAACGACGAAGAAGGCCAACCGGGAGGCAGGAGCCGGCCGACAAGCAACCAGAGAAGAAAGAGTCTGACATGATCGTTTTGAAATCGACCCAGGACAAGGTTTTGGCCGCGCTGCAATCGGTCGCGGGCATCGTGGAGCGCCGCCACACCCTGCCGATCCTGGCCAACGTCCTGCTTCGCAAGACCGGCTCGCAGGTGCAATTGACCACCAGCGACCTGGAAATCCAGATCCGCACCACCGCCGAACTCGATGGCGACAGCGGCAACTTCGCCACCACGCTGGGCGCGCGCAAGCTGATCGACATCCTGCGCACCATGCCGGGCGACCAGACCGTGAGCCTGGAGTCGAATGCCGGCAAGCTGATCCTCAAGGGTGGCAAGAGCCGCTTCACGCTGCAGAGCATGCCTGCCGAGGACTTCCCCCTGGTGCAGGAGTCGGCCAGCTTCGGCCCCGTGTTCTCCGTGCCCCAGAAGACGCTCAAGAGCCTGCTGAGCCAGGTCTCGTTCGCGATGGCGGTGCACGACATCCGCTACTACCTCAACGGCATCCTGTTCGTGGCCGAGGGCAAGCAGCTCAGCCTGGTCGCCACCGACGGCCATCGCCTGGCCTTCGCCTCCAGCACGCTGGACGTGGAAGTGCCCAAGCAGGAAGTCATCCTGCCGCGCAAGACCGTGCTGGAACTCCAGCGCCTGCTGTCCGACAAGGAAGGCGCGATCGAGATGCAGTTCGCGGCCAACCAGGCCAAGTTCAGCTTTGACGGCATGGAATTCGTCACCAAACTGGTCGAAGGCAAGTTCCCCGACTACAACCGCGTGATCCCGAAGAACCACAAGAACATCGTCACCCTGGGCCGCGCGCCCCTGCTGGCCAGCCTGCAGCGCACCGCCATCATGACCAGCGAGAAGTTCAAGGGCGTGCGCCTGAATGTCGAGCCCGGCGTGCTGCGCGTGGCATCGAGCAACGCCGAGCAGGAAGAGGCCGTGGACGAACTCGACATCGACTACGGTGGCGACACGATCGAGATCGGCTTCAACGTGACCTACCTGATCGACGCGCTGCAGAACATGTCGCAGGAGATGGTCCGCATCGAACTGTCCGACGGCAACAGCTCCGCGCTGGTCACCAACCCCGACGACAACGCCTTCAAATACGTTGTCATGCCGATGCGCATCTGAGGTCCAACCCCCTGGTTGCTCCCGCATTCCAAACCCGCGAACACCGCGGGTTTGGCGTTTACTGAGATCGAGAAATTCCACCATGTCCGACGCCAACAAGCCCGCCGAATCCGTCAACACCGGTGAGGCGCAAGCCGAAAGCTCCAATTTCCAGCCCACCATCGACGCCCACCAGGCCGGCGCCAGCGAGGGCTATGGCGAAGGCTCGATCCAGATCCTGGAAGGCCTGGAGGCCGTGCGCAAGCGCCCAGGCATGTACATCGGCGACACCTCCGACGGCACCGGCCTGCACCACCTGGTGTTCGAAGTGGTGGACAACTCCATCGACGAGGCCCTGGCCGGCCACTGCGATGACATCGTGGTGACCATTCACACCGACAACTCCATCAGCGTGGTGGACAACGGCCGCGGCATCCCCACCGGCGTGAAGATGGACGACAAGCACGAGCCCAAGCGCTCGGCGTCTGAAATTGCGCTGACCGAACTCCACGCGGGCGGCAAGTTCAACCAGAACAGCTACAAGGTCTCGGGCGGCCTGCACGGCGTGGGCGTGAGCTGCGTGAACGCACTCTCGCAGTGGCTGCGCCTGACCGTGCGCCGCGAAGGCCATGTGCACCAGCTCGAATTCGCGCGCGGCTTCGTGCAGAACCGCGTGATCGAGACCACGCCCACTGGCGTGGAGATCTCGCCCATGCGCATCACTGGCGCCACCGAGAAGCGCGGCACCGAGGTGCACTTCCTCCCCGACTACGAGATCTTCCGGGAGAACGCCGATTTCCACTACGAGATCCTTTCCAAGCGCCTGCGCGAGCTTTCCTTCCTCAACAACGGCGTGCGCATCCGCCTGAAGGACGAGCGAAGCGGCAAGGAAGACGACTTCTCTGGCGCTGGTGGCGTCAAGGGCTTTGTGGACTTCATCAACAAGGGCAAGACCGTCCTGCACCCCAACGTGTTCCACGCCATGGGCGACCGCCAGAGCGACCAAGGCACCAACATCGGCGTGGAAGTCGCCATGCAATGGAACAGCGGCTACAACGAGCAGGTGCTGTGCTTCACCAACAACATCCCGCAGCGCGACGGCGGCACCCACCTCACCGGCCTGCGCGCGGCCATGACGCGGGTCATCAACAAGTACATCGAAGAGAACGAGCTGGCCAAGAAGGCGAAGGTGGAGGTCACCGGCGACGACATGCGCGAAGGCCTGTGCTGCGTGCTGTCGGTCAAGGTGCCCGAGCCCAAGTTCTCCAGCCAGACCAAAGACAAGCTGGTCTCCAGCGAAGTGCGAGGCCCGGTGGAAGACATCGTGAGCCGCCTGCTGGCCGACTACCTGCAGGAGCGCCCGAACGACGCCAAGATCATCTGCGGCAAGATCGTCGAAGCCGCGCGCGCCCGTGAAGCCGCTCGCAAGGCGCGCGAGATGACCCGCCGCAAGGGTGTGCTCGACGGCATGGGCCTGCCCGGCAAGCTCGCCGACTGCCAGGAAAAAGACCCGGCGCTGTGCGAGATCTACATCGTGGAGGGCGACTCCGCCGGAGGCTCCGCCAAGCAGGGCCGCGACCGCAAGTTCCAGGCGATCCTGCCGCTGCGCGGCAAGATCCTGAACGTGGAGAAAGCGCGTTACGAGAAGCTGCTGACGAGCAATGAAATTCTCACGCTGATCACCGCGCTGGGCACTGGCATCGGCAAGGCCACCGGCGCGGGCGGCACGGCGGGCGTGGACGACTTCAACGTCGCCAAGCTGCGCTACCACCGCATCATCATCATGACCGACGCCGACGTCGACGGCGCACACATCCGCACCCTGCTGCTGACCTTCTTCTACCGCCAGATGCCCGAGCTCGTCGAGCGCGGTCACATCTACATCGCGCAGCCGCCGCTGTACAAGGTCAAGGCCGGCAAGGAAGAGCTGTACCTCAAGGACGCTTCCGCACTCGACGGCTTCCTGCTGCGCATCGCGCTGAAGGACGCCAGCGTGTTCACCGGCGGCGCCACGCAAAGCACGCTCAGCGGCGACACCCTGGGTGAACTGGCGCGCAAGCACCAGATCGCCGAGAGCGTGATCGCGCGCCTGTCCAACTTCATGGACGCCGAAGCCCTGCGCGCGATCGCCGATGGCGTGGCGCTCAACCTCGACAGCGTGGAGCAGGCCGAGGTCAGCGCGGTTGCGCTGCAGGCCAAGCTGCGCGAGCTGGCCACGACCGGCGTGCCGGCCGAAGTGGCGGCCGAGTTCGACGTGCGCAGCGACAAGCCCATCCTGCGCATCAGCCGCCGCCACCATGGCAACATCAAGAGCAGCGTGCTCACGCAGGACTTCGTGCATGGTGCCGACTACGCTGCGCTGGCCATCGCAGCCGACACCTTCCGCGGCTTGCTGGGCGAGGGCGCCAAAGTGATGCGCGGTGAAGGCGACAAGCAGAAGGAAGAAAAGGTCGGCGACTTCCGCCAGGCCATGCGCTGGCTCATCAGTGAGGCCGAGCGCACCACCAGCCGCCAGCGCTACAAAGGCCTGGGGGAAATGAACCCAGAGCAGCTCTGGGAAACCACCATGGACCCCAACGTGCGCCGCCTGCTGCGCGTGCAGATCGACGATGCGATCGAAGCCGATCGCGTGTTCACCATGCTGATGGGCGACGAGGTGGAACCGCGCCGCGACTTCATCGAAACCAACGCGCTGCGCGCGGGCAACATCGACGTGTGAGGGCGGCCGCAGGCCACCCAAGCCACTGCAAGTCCCGCCATGGTTCTGCCACTGGCGGACGCAAGTGGCTTGCCAATTTCCCAAGTCGTTCCTGGCGAAGCCGAGCTTTCGGCGCGCGGGCGCCACGCCGCCCATGGCGTTGCGCCCCTTCGCGACTCATTCTCACGCGATCAGGTGCACAGCATCTCGCGGCAGGCCAACGACCGCGTCGATTGCCCTACCAGCGCACCCGCAAGCCCACCGTACCGTTGAGTCCGCCACTGTGCTGCGCATTCCCGCTCGCGGCTCGCATGGTGCCGATCTCGCCGTAGACGCTGGTGGCGGCTGACAAGGCGAGCGTGGCGCCCGCGGCGAGTTCGGCGCTCGCTCCACCCGTGCCAGTGGCCACATCCGTGGCACCGGCAGGGCCGGTGAAGCGGGTCATGTCCCAGCCTCTGCTGCTGTGGTAAATGTTCAAGCGGGCGTAGGGTTGCAGCATGCCAGCGCTGGTGGACCGCTCGCCTTTCACGCGCAGGCCGGCGCGCAGCGTCCAGCGACTGCCGGTGTTCTGCTCCACGTCGGCACCCGCCATACCCACGCCGTCGAGGTCGACGCGTTGGTGGATGACCTGCAATTGCGGCTCCAGCATCCAGCCCGAGGCAAGCTGGAAACCCCGTCCCACCTCCACGGACGCGAGCAGGCTGTCGCCCTTGCCGTGGCTGGCCGACGCCGTGAGGGGCGACACGCCGTAGCGATGGCGCCCACCTTGTAGCACGGTGTCCACGTAGAAGTTGTCGGGGTGGCGGTAGGTGAGAGCGCCGGCCGCGAAAAGTCTCGCCGCGCGGGCCGGTTCGTTCTGATGGTCGCATCCCAGGCATGCGCTTCGTTGTCATGACGATTCAGGCCTCCAGTGGTTCGAGACAGGGAACCGGTGCCGGTCGTGTTCCGTGTCGGGCAATGGCGTGGCGGGCAAGTCTTGCCCACTGCCCTATCGGCACGCGCACGCGAAGCTGAAGAAGAAAGTGGCTCGGCCCAGATACGCGGTCGCCCTGCCCGCGGGCGCGCGATCAAATGCCGTGGGCAAAGTGGCGAACGGACCCCGCAAACCTTGCTGGAATGAAGTGGCCGCACCGGCTTCGAACCCGTTGCGCCCCGTGGCCCGCGCTTGAGGCACACGCGCGATCAGGCAACCACGTCATGGCAGCTGCCTCTGCATGGCGCGCTGCCAACTTGCAGGTCGACCGACGTGGTCCGAAAGCGCGGTCACGAAGGCCTTCAAACGGGCGCTGGGACGTCGCAACGCCCGCACGAGATGGATGCCCGTCATCTCGGCGGGGGGCATTCCCTCCGGATGCAGAGCCACCAGTTCTCCACGGCCAATATCGTGCCCCACCACCCAGTCCGGCAGGCGCACGATCCCCGCGCCCGCCAGCGCAGCCTGCCGCTGCGCTTCGAAGTCATCGGACTCAAACACACAGTGGCCATATTGCAGCAAGTCGTCCCCCAGGACTTCGCGCCATCCCAGGGGACTTTGGCTGCGGCGCTTGTCGATCAATCGGTGGTTTTCCAGCTCATCCAGCGAGTGGAGAGCACCGTGGCGCGCCAGGTAATCCGGGGCCGCACACACCACGTAGGTCTGCTCGGCCAGCTTGGTGCTGATGAGCGTGCTGTCTGGAAGGTGGCCAAAGCGGATGGCCAGATCCAGCCGCTCCGTGGTCGGATCGGCGATCCGCTCCGTCAAGTCCAGCTCCACGCTGAGGCCCGGATGGGTATGGAACATCTGCGCGAGACAGGGAACCACGTATCGGCGCCCGAATGTGGGCAGGCAACTGACCCGCAGCACGCCCTCCACCGCCGCCTCGAACGAAACCACCTCGCTGCGTGCGTCGGCGAGATCGCTCAAGATCTTGACGGCGCGGCTGAACAGGAGCTTGCCGGCATCGGTCGGGCGCAACGCACGCGTCGAGCGTGTGAACAGCGACGCCTTCAACTCTTCCTCCAGCGCATCGATCTGCCGCGCCACCGAGGACACAGCCACGCCTCTGCGCCGCGCGACCGCAGAGAACGACCCCGCACGCACCGTATCGACGAAAACCTCCAGGTTCTCCATGGTGCGGGCCTGACTCATCTTTGCACCTCCTGCAAAGACGTTTCGCGAACGCTGGGATTGTTCTCTATGAATGACATCCCTACGATTCTCTTGACTTCAACAGATTTGAGCAAGCAGAGCAAAGGAGATCACATGGCGACGCCATACGACGAGTTGTTTCTTTTCATCGACGGAGAGTGGATCGACCGCAGAGACCGCGAAACCTCCGCGGTGCTCAACCCGGCAACAGGCGGTGTGATCGGCCACGTGCCGCACGCGCGTCAGGCCGACCTGGAGCGCGGGTTGCAGGCAGCCGATCGCGCTGGGGCAAGATCAGCTCATGAAGCCGCTGGCCGACTACCTGCGTCGCTACCCGGAGGTTTCGGTCGAGTGGCGCCTCAACGACCGCCTGCCCGACTTCGCCGCCGAAGACGTGGACTGCGCGATTCGCGTCGGTACGGTGAACGACCCCTCCGTGGTCGCCCTGCTGATCGCCGAGGTGCCGCGGATCGTGGTGGCCGCGCCCGGCCTCGTCACGGCCCGGCGACCGCTGGACCCCGATGAGCTGGTGTCATTGCCCTGGCTGGCGCTGAGCACCTTCTACCAGCGCGAGGTGCGCCTGCGCCACGAAGCCGATGGCCAGGAGAAGGCCTTCGCCATCGCGCCTCGACTGGCCACCGACAGCCTCTACGCCCTGCGCCGCGCGGCCCTGGATGGCCTGGGCGCGGCGATCGTGTCGGCGTGGCTCGTCACGGACGACCTCTCGAATGGCCGCCTCGTTCATCTGGCCCCGGCATGGCGCGCCGCCCCTCTGCCCATGTACCTGATCTACCCGGCATCGCGGCTGCAGCCGCGCCGGCTTCGCACATTCATCGACATCGTGCGCGAGTCGATGCCGCGAGACGAGACCGGGCCTCAACGTTTGTAGCGCTTTGCAGTCGGCGGAAGGCCGAGTACCCGCACTGCTCTAGCCAAGCAAGTTTTTCTCGCGCCGGAGAAAGTCCAGGTGTTTTGGTTTTCAAGGGAGACTGCCGGATGAAAATAACTGGACCGGCGTTGACTTCACCGGACCCAGTGTCCCGTCATTTCCACTTCCTCTCCGTTGCAGCGCCACCCATTGCACCGAACTCGACGCCCTGAAACCGAACGCTCGATACCCGAGCCCCGGGGTCTGATCAGTCTCAGGCCAGATCTGCCTAACTTGTACCGGATTGGAAAACTTTCACAAGCTGGGCGAGCTGGCTGGCCTCATCCCTCAAACTGCCA
>NZ_JAHCKK010000084.1 GCF_026125825.1 Hydrogenophaga sp.
CCCTGTCCATCGTCGCGGTGTTCCTGCCCATCGGCTTCATGGGCGGCATCATCGGCAAGTTCTTCCACGAGTTCGGCATCACCATGGTGGCGGCGGTGCTGATCTCGATGTTCGTGAGTTTCACGCTCGACCCCATGCTGTCCTCGGTCTGGCACGACCCTGAGATCGAAAAGCACGGCCACCCCGGCAGCGGCCCGAAAACCTGGTACGACCGGACCATCGGCCGCGTCACGGGCTGGTTCGACCGGTTCCAGGACGACCTGAGCCACACCTACCAGGGCACGCTGCGCTGGTCGCTAAGGCACAAGCTGGCCACGCTGGGGCTTGCACTCGCCACCTTCGTGGGCAGCCTGTTCATCGTGCCGCTGCTGGGCACCGAGTTCGTGCCCACGGCGGACTTCTCGGAAACCTCGCTGAGCTTCCACACACCGGTGGGCTCCTCGCTGGAGGCCACCGAGGCCAAGACGCGCGAGGTCGAAGGCATCCTGCGCGAGTTCCCCGAGGTGAAGTACACCCTGTCCACGCTGAACACCGGCAACGCGCAGGGCACCATGTATGCCAGCATCTACGTGCGCCTGACCGACCGGCATGAGCGCACCCTGAGCGCGGTGGCCATGTCGGCGCGCCTGCGCGAGCGGCTGCGCAGCGTGCCGGGCATCACCGTGACCCATGTCGGCCTGCTCGACGCAGTCGGCGGCAACAAGCAGGTGGAGTTTTCGCTGCAAGGCGACGATCTGGCCGAGCTGGAGCGACTGGCGCAGACTGTGATGGAGCGCATCCGCCCCATCGTCGGCCTGGTCGACCTGGACGCCAGCGTCAAGCCCAACAAGCCCACGGTGGACGTCAAGATGAAGCGCGACCTGGCCTCCGACGCCGGTGTGAGCGTGGCCGCGCTGGGCGCGAGCCTGCGCACGCTGGTGGCCGGCACCACGGTGGGCAACTGGCGCGCGGCCGACGGCCAGAGCTACGACGTGAACGTGCGGCTGGCGCCCAGCGGCCGCGAGCGCGCGAGCGACCTGGAACAGCTGCCCTTCGTGGTCGGCACCGCCGCCGACGGCACGGCGCGCGTGGTGCGCCTGGGCCAGGTGGCCGACGTGGTGGACGCCACCGGTCCGAACCAGATCAACCGCCGCAACCTCAACCGCGAGGTGTCGATCAACGCCAACGTCTATGGGCGTTCGCCCGGCGAGGTCTCGGCCGAGATCCGGCAAGTGCTCGACACCATCGCCTTCCCGCCCGGCTACCGCTATGAATTCGGCGGCTCCACCAAGAACATGCAGGAGTCCTTCGGTTACGCGCTCTCCGCGCTGGCCCTGGCGATCATCTTCATCTACATGATCCTGGCCAGCCAGTTCCAGAGCTTCCTGCAGCCGCTGGCGCTCATGACCTCGCTGCCGCTCACGCTGATCGGCGTGGTGCTGACCCTGCTCATGTTCGGCTCCAGCATGAGCATGTTCTCCGTCATCGGCATCGTCCTGCTGATGGGCCTGGTCACCAAGAACGCGATCCTGCTGGTCGATTTCGCGATCCGTGCGCGCGAAGGGCGTGCCGGCGCGCCGCCGATGGACCGCGAGTCCGCCCTGCTGCTGGCCGCACGCGTGCGGCTGCGCCCCATCCTGATGACCACGCTGGCCATGGTGTTCGGCATGGTCCCGCTGGCGTTCGCACTCACCGAGGGCTCGGAGCAGCGCGCGCCGATGGGCCAGGCCGTCATCGGCGGCGTCATCACCTCCTCGCTGCTCACCCTGGTGGTGGTGCCGGTGGTCTATTGCTATATGGACGACCTGGGCAACTGGTTCCGCCGCCGGCTCGGGCTGGCGGCACCCCGGCCGGTCCCCGGAGCTCCCACTCCTTAGAATCTCGCGGTTCCCGCCCTCTCGAAACACCGTTCCCACGAGTCGATGCCATGACCACTTCCACCGCCCCCGCCCTCAGCCTGAGCCAGGCCCGTTTCAACATGATCGAGCAGCAGATCCGCCCCTGGGAGGTGCTCGACGCCCGCGTGCTCGCCCTGCTGGATCGCGTGCACCGCGAGCAGTTCGTGCCGGCCGCGCACCAGTCGCTGGCCTTTGCCGACATGGAACTGCCGCTGAGCCACCCTGCGGTGGAGGGCCAGGTGATGCTCGCGCCCAAGGTCGAGGCGCGCCTGTTGCAGGACCTTGCGCTCAAATCCACCGACAAGGTGCTCGAAGTCGGTACCGGCAGCGGCCACATGGCGGCCCTGCTGGCCAGCCTGGCGCAGCGCGTGGTGACCATCGAGATCGACGAGGCGCTGGCCCGCCTGGCGCGCGAGAACCTGCAGAAGGCCGGCATCGCCAATGCCGAGGTGCGCTGCGCCGATGCCGCCGCCAAGGGCTTCGCCGCGTGCGCGGATGGCGCGCCCTTCGACGCCATCGTCCTCAGTGGCTCGGTGGCCGAGATCCCTTCGGCGCTGCTGGACCTGCTCGCCCCGGGCGGGCGCCTGGCCGCGATCGTGGGATTCGAGCCGATGATGCGAGCCACCATCGTCACCCGCACCGGCGAGGCCGCGTTCCAGACCGCCCAGCCCTGGGACACCGTGGCGCCGCGCCTGCACCACTCCCCGGAACCCTCGCGCTTCCGGTTCTGAGCCCGGACACCCCCCGCCCACGGATGCCGCCATGAACTCGATCACCCCCGCCCAACTCCCCGAATGGCTGCAACAGGCCGCCGACCCCGCCGCACCGCAGGCCCTGCCGGTCGTGCTGGACGTGCGCGAACCCTGGGAGCTGCAGACCGCTTCCGTGAAGCCCGAGGGCTTCGAACTGCGTGCCATGCCCATGCGCACGGTACCGGCGCGCCTGCTCGAACTCGACCGGCACCAGGCCATCGCCGTGCTGTGTCACCACGGCGGCCGCAGCGCGCAGGTGGTGCAGTTCCTCGAAGGCAACGGTTTCACCCGCGTCGTCAACATCGACGGCGGCATCCACGCCTGGTCGCAACAGCGCGATCCAGGTGTACCGACCTACTGAGATGGAACACCCCCCTGCACCGCTTCGCGGCTTCCCCCCGCGCGGCGCGCCTTCGGCGCTTCCAGGGGGGAAGGCATCCCGGGCCGGCGAAGCCGCACCCCTGATGCCGCTGGGGCAGGTCCCTCTCTCATGGGTCCCTCAGGACCTCCTTCTCGCTGCAAGGAACACCGCATGAAAGCTGCTTCGTCTGCTCGCAAATCGTCTGTCCACCGCCCGATGCTTCCGCTGGCGGTCATGCTGGCGCTGGGTTCGCTGGCCACCGGCGCCCAGGCGCAGAGCCTGGTGCAGCTGTATGAAGCGGCGCGCGGGTTCGACGCCACATACCTGTCGGCGCGCTCGCAGTACGACGCCTCCCTGGCGCAGGCCGCACAGGCCCGCGCCGGCCTGCTGCCTCAGGCCGGCCTGGCCGCTGCGGCCAGCTGGGCGCGGCGCGAGGTCAGCAACTACGGCGCGCTCGATGGCAACAGCAACAACCAGAGTGCCACGCTTTCGGCCAGCCAGCCGCTGTACCGCCCAGCCAACAAGATCACCAACGACCAGGCCGAGCTCAGCGTCGACATCGCCAAGGCCCGCCTCACCCTGGCCGAGCAGGACCTGATCGTGCGCACCTCGCAGGCCTACTTCGACGTGCTCGCGGCGCAGGATACGCTGGCCTTCGTGCAGGCGCAGAAGACCGCCGTGGCCGAGCAGCTGGCCGCTGCGAAGCGCAACTTCGAGGTCGGTACCACCACCATCACCGACTCGCGCGAGGCGCAGGCCCAGTACGACCTGGTGCTGGCGCGCGAAATTGCGGCCGAGAACGACCTGCGCGTGAAGAAGCTCGCGCTCAACCAGCTGGTGGGCCGCCCGGCGGTGGAGCCGCGGCCGCTGGCCGCGCCCGTGACCCTGCCCGAGCTCCTGCCGGCCGACCCGCAGGCCTGGGTGGACCGCAACCTCGGCACGCATCCGACCATCCAGCAGGCCACGCGCAACCTGGAGATCGCCCAGCTCGAAACCCGAAAGGCCGAAGCCGGGCACAAGCCCACGCTGGATCTGGTCGGCCAGTACCAGGTCGCGCGCGGCCCCATGACCACCCTGCCCATCGCCGGCAATGTGCGCACCAACACCGCCAGCGTCGGCGTGCAGTTCAACCTGCCGCTGTTCGCCGGCTTCGCGGTCCAGAACCGGGTGAAGGAAACCCTGGCGCTGGAAGAGAAGGCGCGCTCCGACCTGGAGGCCGCGCGCCGGGGCGTGGACCTGTCCACGCGCAGCGCCTACCTCGGCGTGGTCTCGGGCCAGGGCCAGGTGCGTGCCTTGCAGGCCGCCGAAGCCTCCAGCCAGAGCGCACTGGATGCCAACCGCCTGGGCTACCAGGTGGGCGTGCGCATCAACATCGACGTGCTCAACGCGCAGAGCCAGCTGTTTCAGACCAAGCGCGACCTGGCCCAGGCGCGCTACAACGTGCTGCTGAGCAGCCTGCGCCTGCGCCAGGCCAGCGGCGCCTTGCTGCCCGAAGACCTGCTGCCCATCGATTCCCTGCTGGCGAAGTGAGCTCCGCTACACTCGACCGCCAAGTTGGCGTCAGCCAGCCAACACCCGCAGAAGAGGAAGCCATGCAGACCGTCAACGTGTTGTGCATCAAATGGGGCAGGAAGTACGGCCCCGAGTACGTCAACAAACTCCACAGCATGGTGTCGCGGCACCTGCACCGGCCCTTCCGTTTCGTCTGCCTGACCGACGACGGTGAAGGCATCAACCCCGCCGTCGAGGTCAAACCCATCCCCGCCGTGGGTTTCGACGAATTCGACCAGCGCAAGCCCTGGAGCTTCGGCCATGGCTGGCTCAAGCTCACGAGCTTCGCCGACCCGCTCTACGACCTCAAGGGCCAGACGTTGTTCCTCGACCTGGACATCGTCATTGTCGACAGCCTGGACGAGTTCTTCGACCAGCCCGGCACCTTCATCGTCATCAAGGAGTGGGACAAGAAGGACGGCACGGGCAACACCTCGTGCTACCTCTACACCATCGGCGCGCATGCCGACGCCCTGGAGCACCTGAAGAAGGGCTACCCGGGTTCGATCGCGGACGTGCGCAACGAGCAGGAGTACATCACCGGCTACCTCAACCGCCAGGGCAAGGTGAGCTACTGGCCCGAGGCCTGGTGCCGCAGCTTCAAGCGCCATTGCATGCGCCCGGGCATCCTGGGCTGGTTCTCGCCGCCCACGATCCCGCCCGGCGCCAAGATCATCGTGTTCCACGGCAAGCCCAACCCGCCCGATGTCATTGCCGGCGTGAGCGGCAAGTGGTACCGGCGCGTGTTGCCCGCCCAATGGGTCGCCGACCATTGGCGCTGAGCTCCCCGGTTGCGCTGCCCCATCGGGCGTACCGACTGCTCAGCCGCGCGCTGGCCGCGCCCTTGCTGGGCTGGCTGTGGTGGCGCGGGCGGCGTGAACCGGGCTACCGGCAGAACCTGCGCCAGCGCCTCGGGTTCATCCCCGTCGAGCCCGAGCAACTCGGCTGCATCTGGATCCACGCCGCCTCGGTGGGCGAGGTGCAGGCCCTGCAGCCATTGCTGCACGCCCTGCTCGAAGAATGGCCTGCGCATGCCCTGGTCGTCAGCACCCAGACCCCGACCGGCGCGCGGGCCCTGCAGGCTCACTGGGGCGACCAGATCCGGCACGTCTACGCTCCCATCGACACGCCCGGTGCTGTCGCGCGCTTCCTGAACCGGTTGCAGCCCCGGCTGCTGATCCTGGTGGAGCGCGAGCTCTGGCCGGAATGGCTGCAGCAATGCCGCGCGAAGGCCATTCCCGTCGCGCTCGTCAATGCGCGCCTCTCCGAAGGCTCGGCGCGCACCTACCGGCGCTGGCCGGGCCTGATGCGGCCCGTCTGGTCGCAGCTCACCGTGGCCGCCGCAGACCCGCCCAGCGGCGAGCGCCTGCGCGGCCTGGGCGTGCCCGCATCGCGGCTGCACGACACCGGCAACCTGAAGTTCGAGGTGGCCGTGCCCGCCGCGCGAGCGGCGCTGGCGCCCGAGCTGCAGGGGCGCACCCTGCTGGTGGCGGGCAGCACGCACGAAGGCGACGAAGCCGCCTGGCTGGCGATCTGGAGCGAGCTCTCGCCCGTCAACCCGAGCTGGCTGCTGGTGCTGGTGCCACGCCACCCCCAGCGCTTCGACGAGGTCGCGGCGCATGTGCAGCACAGTGGCCTGAGCTTCGTGCGGCGCAGCAGCGGGCAGGCGGTGGCGCCTGGCACGCAGGTGCTGCTGATCGACGCCATGGGCGAGCTGATGCATTGGTACCAGCACGCCTCGCTGTGTTTCGTGGGCGGCACGCTGGCGCCCGTGGGCGGGCACAACCCGCTGGAGCCCATGTCGGTTGGCCAGCCGGTGCTGTTCGGTCCCCACGTCCACAACGCGGCGCCGCTGTTCGAGGAGATCGAGCGCAGCGGCGCGGGCGAATGCGTGCGCGATGCGCGCGAGCTCGCGGCGGCGGTGCAGCGCTGGCTGATGCAGCCGCAGACCTGGCAGCGCCGTGCCGACGCCGCGCGCGCGTTCATCACCCGCAACCTGGGCGCCTCGGCGCGCACGATGGCCGTGGTGCGGCCCCTCTGGGAGCCCGCGCACACCGGCAACGTCTCGCACGTGCGGGTGGCGTTGAACGTGGGCCGCACCGCCTGGTTCGACCCGCACCACCTGAGCCAGGTCTCGGCACACACCTTCGACCCGATCGCCCACATCGGCAGCACGGCCCTGGCCACGGGCAGCGGGCGCGGGCAGGCGCTGCTGGTGCAATCCGGCGGCCGCGGCCATGTGCTGCGCCACTACCGGCGCGGCGGCTTGATGGCCCGACTGAGCCACGACCGCTTCTGGCGCGCCGCACCGCACGACAGCCGCGCCATGCGCGAATTCACCTTGCTGCGCCTGATGCGCTCTTGGCAACTGCCAGTGCCCGAGCCGGTGGCCGCGAGCCACTGGGCGCGCGCGGGCCTGTTCTACGAGGCCGACATCCTCGTCGGCCTCATCCCCGACAGCGCGAACGTGGTGCAATGCCTGCGGCAAAGGGCGCTGGAGCCCGCCGAGTGGCAGGCCCTGGGCCAGGCGATCCGCCAACTGCACGACCGGCAGGTCTTCCATTCCGACCTGAATGCCCACAACCTGCTGCTCGACAAGGCCGGCCAGGCCTGGATCGTGGACTTCGACAAATGCGAGGTGCGCCCGGGCAGCGACTGGAAGCCACGCAATCTGGAACGCCTGCTGCGCTCGCTGCGCAAGGAAGCCCAGCGCGTCACCCCCTACCACTGGACCGAAGCCGACTGGGCCCCCCTGATGGCCGGCTACCAGCGTCCTTCCGCTCACCCATGACTGCGACCTCCTTCATTCAACAGGGCGCCAAGGCGTCGCTCGTGCTGGTGTTCCTGGCGTTCCCCATGTCGGTCGCCTTGGCCAATGTGGGGCTGCTGCTCACGCTGTTGTTCTGGCTGCTCGGCTGCGTCTGGGGCAGCTCGCTGCGCGACACCCGACAGGCCCTGGCCAACCCGCTTGCGCCACCGGCTCTCGCGCTGTTCGCCTGGATCGCCATCGCGGCCCTGTGGTCGCCGGCCACCGGGCCCCTCGTTGGCGCGGCGCTGGGCAAGTACAGCAAACTGCTGTGGGTGCCGGTTTTCATCGGGCTGCTCAACGACCCGGCCACGCGCCGCCGCTGCTGGCAGGCTTTCGCGCTGGCGATGCTGTTCACGCTCGTGGTCACCTGGCTCAACGTCTGGTTTGATTTCTCCTGGACGCGCACGCACAACCAGGGCTTCGGCGAAGACCACACGGTCTTCAAGGACCGCATCGCGCAAGGCATCCTGATGTCGTTCTTCACGGTCATGGCGCTGTACCACGCCGTGCGCGCGCCCACGCGGGCCCGGCGTGCGCTCGCGGCCGGGGTGGCCGGGCTGGCGGCGTTCAGCGTGCTGTTTCTGTCCTCGGGCCGCACCGGCTACCTGGCGTTGCTGCTGGCCATGACGGTGTTCGCCGCCTTCGCCGTCGGCCTGCACCGGCGCCGGCTGGCCATCGCCACGCTGGCCCTGGTCGGCGTGATGGCCATCACCTTCACCACCTCGACCCAGTTGCGCTCACGGGTCAGCGCAGCCTGGGACGAAGCACAAAGCAGCAGCATCACGGCACCGGTCACCTCCGCGGGCGCGCGCGTGGAAATGAACCGCTTCACGCTGCAGGCCTCGCTGGAGCACCCGTTGCTTGGCCATGGCACCGCGTCCTACCCGGTGCTGGCGCCCACGCACTTCACCGATGCCTCGTGGTGTGCGGTCGTCTGTGTGCACCCGCACAACCAGTTCACCTTCTTCCTGTTCGAGCAGGGTCTGATCGGCCTCGCACTGTTCCTGTGGTTCGCGGTCGCCATCGCCCGGCAGGGCTGGCGCGAGGACAGGCCGCGCCGCGCACTGCTGATGGGCTTCCTGGCGGTGCTCCTGGTCTCCAACGCAACGCACAGTTCGTTCTGGCTCTCGACGGAAAACCACTTCTTCATCCTCATGTCCGTGCTGCTGATGGCGGCCACCCCGGGGCGCGATCGAAAACACGTGAATCCATGACGAAGACGATCGCCTTCCACTCCAACCAGCTGTCGATCCGGGGCACCGAGGTCGCGCTGTACGACTACGCGCTGAACGCCGAAAGCGTGCTGGGCCACCGCAGCCTGGTGGTCTACAACGCCGACAGCCCCCACAACAGCGCCGAGGCCCTGGCGAAGTTCAGCGCGCGTTTCGATGTCGTGGGCTACCGCCGCATCGACGAACTCGACGCGCTGCTCGGCCAACACCACGCGGACCTGCTGTACGCCATCAAGGCCGGCAGGAACGACGGCGTGTGGTCGCGCACGGTGCCCACGATGGTGCATGCGGTCTTCCCGACCAACCCCGCGCAGGCGCATGGTGCCTCCTACGCCTTTATCTCCGAATGGCTGAGCCGGCATTGCGCCAACGGCAAGATCCCGAGCGTGCCGCACATCGTGGAACTGCCGGACGTGGACGAGGACCTGCGCGGCGACCTGGGCATCCCGCCGCAGGCCAAGGTGCTGGGCTGCCATGGCGGCGCCGGCAGCTTCGATGTGCCCAGTGCGATCGAGGCGGTGCGCCTGGTTCTGGCGCGCTCGCCCGACACCTGGTTCGTCTTCCTCAACATCGCGCCTTTCGTGGACCACCCACGCGCCCTCTTCCTGCCGGGCAGCAGCGACATGGTCCACAAGACGCGCTTCATCAACAGCTGCGACGCCATGCTGCACGCGCGGCTGCAGGGCGAATCCTTCGGGCTGGCGTGTGGCGAGTTCTCGATCCGCAACAAGCCGGTCATCACCTACGCCGGCAGCAAGCACCGGCACCACATCGACGTCCTGGGTGACTCGGGCTTCTACTACACCGATGCCGATTCACTCGTGAAAATCATCGAGAAACTCGACACCCAGGACCTCAAGCGCCACCGATGGGACCGGTACTCTGCGCTCTACAACCGCGAGGTGGTCATGGGCCTGTTCGATCAGCACCTGATCCAGCCCGCGCTGCGCAACCCCGACCTCGCAAGACCGCCACTCGACCTCGGCTGGGCCGACCGGTTGCCGTACTACCGGCTCAAGCTGAGCATGCGTCTGGGCCGCCGCTGAAGCGGCCATCCCCTCATCACCAGGCGTTCCAGACGCGCAGCCTGAGCTTTTCCCAGGCCGACGGTTTGCCACCGGCCGCACGGCGCGCAGCGAGCAAGGCGTCCACGTTGCCCACCGGACGGATCGCCGCGGGCGAGAACAGCTCGGGGCGTTGCGCAAACCATTGGGCCACGACCGCGTTGCCGAAGTCGCCCATGTGCACGCGCCCCCAGCGCTTGGCGCGGCGGTAGATGTCCTTGCCGGCGTGGATCCGGGCGAGGTTCTGCGCCCGGTCCTTGTAGCGCGGCTTGTTGAGGTTCTGGTGCGAAAAGCGCTCGAGCTTGCGTTCGATCATGTCCATGCCGCCCAGGTAGCTGAAGTGCCAGCCTGCGTCGGGCACGTCGACGGTCTCCACCGCGGCGCGCAGGGCCGGGTCGTTGCGGATGTCCTCGGCCTCGTGGGCCAGCGCGTAGGCGCCCGTGACCGCCACGGCTTTGCGCCAGAACGGTTCGGACACCATGAGGTAGTCGCAGTAGAAGTACAGCATCAGCAGCTCGAAGACCTGGACCGTGCCGGGCTCGACGGGGCCGATCTTCTCGGGTCGCAGAATCTCGTCCACATCGGCGATGACCACCACGTCGTGTTCGGCCGCGTCCTGATACCCAAGGCGCAAGGCATTGCGCTGCACGCGTTCACGGTCCCATGCGGTCTGACATGCCGCGAACGCCTCGGCCTTGAGCGGGATGTAGCGAATCTTGGCGCTGGCCCAGGCGTAGCGCCCGGCGTCGAACTGCAAGGCCTTGGGGGCGCCGGCAAAAGTCACCTCGGCCTCGACGATCACGAAATGATCCACGCGGTCCCACTGGGTGCGCAAGCGAAGTTCCAGGCAGTCTTCACCGTCGAAGGTGATGCAGTCGTAGACCTTGTAGGAAGCGGGCATGGGGTTGTTCAGCGGCAATGCGGGGATTCGTTGTTCGCGGTGCGCGTCAGTCACGCAGCCTCCAGCGCACCAGGCCCATCCAGCGCCCGGCCATGCGCGCGAGCAGGCGCGGCGACCACGCGAGCGCGCGCAGCGGCAGGGCCACGGTGGTGCCCAGCAGCACCGACCAGCGCTGGCGCCTCGCCTTCGCCGGCGACCGGTGCTTGGCGGTGTAGATCAGCTTGGACTGGGCATGGTGGTAGCCGCGCAGGTACTCGCTCTTCCACGGTGCCTTGCCCTTGACCGAGCCACGCGCACGGTGCACGGCTGCCACGGCCGGCCACACGACGATGGGCCGCTGCTGCTGGAACAGCCGCAGGCAGAGATCGTCGTCTTCGTAGTAAAGGAAGAAGCGCTCGTCGAAAAAGCCCATGCCCTCGAAACGCGAGAGCCGAAACAGCATGGCCGCGCCCACCACGAAGCCCACGCAAGCGGGGCCCTCGGCCCCAGGCCCACGCGAGCGCCAGGCGGTGCTGGGCCAGCGGTAGTTCACGTCGGGGCGGCCAGGCTCGCCTTCGAGCTGAGGCGCGACGATGGCGGCCTCGGGCATCTGCTGGGCCGCCCGCACCAGCTCGCACAGGCCCTCGGGCGTGATCTCGCAATCGGGATTGAGCAGCAGGGCCAGCGGCGTGCGCGTGGCCGCCAGCGCACGGTTGTTGGCGGCGCCAAAGCCCAGGTTGCGGCCGTGCTCCAGCACCGTGGCCTGCGGCCAGCGCGCGCGCGCCAGCGTGGGCGTGTCGTCGGTGCTGCCGTTGTCCGAGATCACCACGTGCGGGCAGTGCGCGAGCAGCGCGTCGAGCGCCTCCAGGCAGTGGGCACTGTGGTACGTGACCAGCACGACCGTGACCTGCTGCAACAAATCGTCAGGGTGCATACGGAAACCGAAAAGCGGCGAGTGAAGAGGCTCCCACCCAGGATGCCGGGGAACCGTCTTTGCCGGGTCGCTGGCATCGCCCCCTCGAGGGGGTGGCGCGAAGCGCCGCGGGGGTGCTCATATCAGTGCGCGCTGGCGCCGACGACGGCATCGGGCTTGGCCTGCTTCAGCAGGGCCAGCATGGTGGCCTCGATGCGGTGCAGCGCCTCGGTGGTCTGGCCTTCGAAGCGCAGCACCAGCACCGGCGTGGTGTTGGAGGCGCGGATCAGGCCGAAGCCATCAGGCCAGTCCACGCGCACGCCATCGATGGTGGAGAGCTTGGCCGGCGCGTCGAACTTCGCCAGGGCGATCAGCTTGTCGACCACCGCGTGCGGCTCGCCTTCGGCGCAGGCCACATTGAGTTCGGGCGTGCTGAAGCTGGTGGGCAAGGCGTTGAGCACGGCGCTCGCGTCGGGGCTGCGGCTGAGGATTTCCAGCAGGCGCGCGCCGGCGTAGGTGCCGTCGTCGAAACCGTACCAGCGCTCCTTGAAGAAGATGTGGCCGCTCATCTCGCCGCCCAACGGGCTGTCCAGCTCCTTCATGCGCGCCTTGATGAGCGAGTGGCCGGTCTTGTAGATGTGGGCCACGCCGCCTGCGGCTTCGATGGCCGGGGCCAGACGCTGCGAGCACTTCACATCGAAGACGATGTCGCCTCCCGGCACGCGCGAGAGCACGTCCTGCGCGAACAGGATCATCTGGCGGTCGGGGTAGATGGTCTGGCCGTCCTTGGTGACGATGCCCAGGCGGTCGCCGTCACCGTCGAACGCCAGACCGAACTCGGCGTCGGTCTCGCGCAGCGTGCGGATCACGTCCTGCAGGTTCTCAGGCTTGCTCGGGTCCGGGTGGTGGTTGGGGAAATTGCCATCCACCTCGCTGAAGAGTTCGATCACCTCGCAGCCCAGCGCGCGGAAGATCGCCGGGGCCGAGGCACCGGCCACGCCATTGCCGCAGTCCACCACGAGCTTCATGGGCCGCGCCAGCTTCGCATCGGACACGATGCGCGCCTGGTACGCGGCCTGCACGTTGATCAGGCGCACGCGCCCGCCGTCGGCGCGCTGGTGCGTCTCGGCTTCCATGGTCTTGCGCAGGGCCTGGATGTCCTCGCCATAGATGGCGCGACCGGCCAGCACCATCTTGAACCCGTTGTAGTCCCTGGGGTTGTGGCTGCCGGTGACCTGGATGCCGCTGGTGCACAGCGTGCTGGCCGCGAAGTACAGCATGGGCGTGGTCGCCAGGCCAATGTCGATCACGTCCACCCCGGCGGCCACAAGCCCACGGATGAGCGCGGCGGACAGGCCAGGGCCGCTGAGGCGGCCGTCGCGGCCCACGGCCACGGTCTTTTCGCCCAGCGCCAGGGCCCGGGTGCCGAAGGCCAGGCCCAGGGCCTCGGCCACGCCTTCGTTCAGCGCGGTGGGGGTGACGCCCCGGATGTCGTAGGCCTTGAAGATGGACGCGGCAACTTGCATGGGGGTTTTTCCTCGTGACGGGCAAAACGGGCATTGTAGGAGGGGGTATCGATGATGCCGCAGGCACATGTCCGGAAACGGCCAGTCAACCTTGTCCGAACGGCCTACCATGGCAGCCATGAACCGCTCAGACCGCATCGACGAAGACGCCTGCTACCGCGCGCTGTGCTCGCACGACGCGCGCTTTGACGGCCAGTTCTTCACCGCCGTCACCTCCACCGGCATCTACTGCCGGCCGGTGTGCCGGGTGCGCACGCCCCGGCGCGAGAACTGCCGCTTTTTCGCGCACGCCGTGCAGGCCGAACAGGCCGGCTTCAGGCCTTGCCTGCGCTGCCGGCCCGAGCTGGCGCCGCGCGAGCGCCACTGGTCGACGGAAGACGCCTCCACCATCCTCGTGCAACAGGCCACGCTGTGGCTGGACGACCCTGGGCACTGGCAGGACGACGACGGCGGCGCGATGGGCGTGCGGCTGGCGGCGCGACTGGGGGTGAGCGATCGCCATCTCAGGCGCGTGTTTGAGGAGCGCCTGGGCGTCTCGCCGCTGCAGTACCTGCTCACGCGCAAGCTGCACACGGCCAAGCAGCTGCTGGCCGACACCGACCTGCCCATCACCCGGATCGCCCAGTCCAGCGGCTTTGCCAGCGTGCGCCGCTTCAACGCGGCTTTTCTCGAGCACTACCGCCTCAACCCGACCCAGCTGCGGCGCGAAGCCGCCCGCGGCGCCCGCGACAGCGGCCTGGGCACCATGGTGCGGCTGGGCTACCGGCCGCCCTACGACGCGGCGGCCACGCTGGGCTTCTTCCGCCAACGCCTGATCGACGGCGTGTCCTTCGTCGACGAAGAGCGCCTGCGCCTGGGTCAGACCTTGCGCATGGCGCTGGACGGGCGCACCCACAAGGGCTGGCTGGTGGCCGGCTTCGACGAGGTGCGCTGCCAGCTCGAACTGCGCGTGAGCGACGAGTTGCGCGAGGTGTTGCCGCAGGTGATCCACCGCCTGCGCGCCGCGCTGGACCTGGATGCCGATCCGGCGGCCATCAACGCGGTGCTGCACGGCGCATTTCCGGCCGGCGACGGCCTGCGCGTGCCCGGCGCGCTGGACGGCTTCGAGCTCGCGGTGCGCGCCGTGCTGGGCCAGCAGATCACGGTGGCGGCCGCGCGCACGCTCGCGCAGCGGCTGGTGGACCGCTTTGGCGAAGCCATCGACACGCCGCACGCCGCGCTCTCGCGCCTCTTTCCCACTCCCGCCGCGCTGGCGCAGGCCGGGGGCGATGGCCTGGGCCAGCTCGGCATCGTGCGCCAGCGCCAGGCCGCCATCGTGGCGCTGGCGCGCGGCGTGGCCGAGCAGGGCCTGGTGCTCAACGGCAGCGCGGACGTGCCCGCCACCCTCACCGCCCTCAAGGCCATGCCGGGCATCGGCGACTGGACCGCGCAATACATCGCCATGCGGGCCCTGCGCTGGCCCGACGCCTTCCCCGCTGGCGACGTGGCGTTGCACAAGGTCATGGGTGTGCGCGAGAGCAAACACCCCGCCCGCGAGGCCGAGGCCGCGTCGCTCGCCTGGAAGCCCTGGCGCAGCTACGCCGTCGTGCGCGCCTGGTCGGCAGGCGCCGTCGTCTCATCCTCAGGAGCATCCGCATGAAACACGATCCCCTCACCGTCTTCACCACCTGGCCGGGCCCCCTGGGCGACATGACGCTGGCGGCCACGCCACGCGGCCTCAGCGGCGTCTGGTTCGACGGGCAGCGCCACGGGCCCGACACCTCGGCCTGGCACCGCGACCCCGACCACCCGGTGCTGCGCCAGGCCATCGAGCAGCTCGCGCAGTATTTCGCCGGGCAGCGCCAGCAGTTCGATCTGCCGCTGGACCTGAGCATGGGCACGCCCTTCCAGCAGCAGGTATGGCAGGCCTTGCTCGGCATCGCACCTGGCGCGACCACCAGCTACGGGCGCCTGAGCGCGCTCATCGGCAAGCCGGCCGCGGTGCGGGCGCTGGGCGCGGCAGTGGGTCGCAATCCGGTGAGCGTGGTGGTGCCCTGCCACCGGGTGCTGGGCACCGACGGCTCGCTGACCGGTTACGCGGGCGGGCTGGACCGCAAGACCGCCCTGCTCTCGCTCGAACGCGCCAGCGGGGCGTGAGGCGGCACATCGGGCGGCATTGTGCCGTTCCGCTCATCAATCCACGCCCCATCCGGCATCAATCGCGCCCCAGCGAAGCCGGGACGACATGCATACTTTGACGCCATGAGCCCCACCCTCGCCCTGGAATTCCTGCTGCTGGCCGCCCTGTGGGGCGCTTCCTTCCTCTTCATGCGCCTGGGTGGCGCCGAGTTCGGCGCCCTGCCCACGGCCGGCCTGCGCGTCGCGCTCGCGGCGCTCTTCCTGTTGCCGGTGTTCCTGGTCAAGGGCGTGTGGGCCGACTTCCGGGCGCGCGCCCGACTCATCCTGTTCGTCGGCCTGCTCAACTCCGGCATCCCCTTCGCGCTGTTCGCCTACGCCGTGCTGCACATCCCCACGGGCCTGACCTCCATCCTCAACGCCACGGTGCCGCTGTCGGGCGCGCTGGTGGCCTGGCTCTGGCTCAAGGACCGGCCCGGCGGCTCGCGCATGCTGGGCCTGGCGATCGGCTTTGCCGGCGTCACGCTGCTGGTGATCGGCAAGTCGGGCTTCAGCGCCGCCGGCGTGGTGAGCGACGGCCCGGTGGCCAGCACGCTGATCGCCATGGGCGCCTGCCTGCTGGCCACCTTGTTTTATGGCATCGCCGCGAGCTTCACCAAGCGCTACCTCACGGGCGCCCACCCGCTGGCCACCGCCACGGGCAGCCAGATCGGCGCGGCCCTGGGCCTGGCCCTCCCCACCCTGTGGCTGTGGCCCAGCCAGCCGGTGAGCAGCACCGCGTGGGGCGCGGTCGCCGCCGTGGCCCTGCTGTGCACGGCCATCGCCTACATCCTCTTTTTCCACCTGATCGAGAAGGCCGGCCCGAGCCGCGCGCTGACCGTGACCTTCCTGGTGCCGGTGTTCGCGCTGGTCTACGGCTCGGTCTTCCTCAACGAGGTCATCACACCCTGGATGATCGGCTGCGGCGTGGTCATCGTCTGCGGCACCGCCCTGTCCACCGGGCTGGCGAAGCTGGGCTGGCTGGAGCGCGCAGCCTGAGCGGGCCTGCTCACCGGGCGGCCGGCGCGCGCTGGCGGGCCTTGCCCGCCGAGGGCGAACCGGGCAGCGCCAGCGCCACCTCCTCCAGGTAGCCAGCCAACAGCTGCGCCTCGTCGCTGAGCGGGCGGATCGCCGAGCGGTAGATCTCCGTCCCCAGCGCGATGCGCGGCCGAAACGGCCTTGTCACGATGTCCGGAAAGATGCCGGTGGACAGCAGCATGGGGTTGATCAGGCCGATGCCCACGTTCTGCTGCACCAGCGCGCACACCCCCATCGAGGTGCTGGCGACCGTGCCCTGGCCCACCACCACACCGGCCTCCTGCAGCGTGGCGCGCACCAGGATCGAGGTCGGCGATTCCTCGGGCAGCGCGATCACCTCGGTGTCGGCGAGGTCCTGCGGCCGCACCAGGGCCTTGGCCACCAGGGGGTGGCGCCGGTGCATGGCCACCACCAGCAGGTCCTCCGAGATCGTGCGGCGCTCGCACAGCTCCACCGCGCTGATGGTGTTGGGCGCGGGCGGGTTGGTGACGCCCAGGTCGACCTCGTGGTGGGCGACCAGCCGCAGCACCTCCGGCGGCCCCTCCACCCGCACGCGCACCTTGACCTCGGGGTGGCTGAGCTTGAAGCGCTGGATGGCCCCCGGGAGGATCGCGATCAGTGGCGGCGCGTGCGCCGCCACCGTCACCACGCGGTTCGAGGCCTGGTCCAGCGTGGCGGCTTCGGCCAATGCCCAGGCCAGGTGGTTGGCCGCCTGCTCGGCGCGCGGCAGCAGGCGGCGGGCCGCGGCGGTGGGCTCCAGCCGGCCACCCAGGCGCTCGAACAGCTCGACGCCGGTCTCTCGCTCCAGCAGGCCCAGTGTCTTGCTGACGGCGGCCTTGGAAATGCCGAGCTTGAGCGCGGCCTCGCCCAGCCCCCGGCTGCGCATCACCGCGGTGAAGATCTGGAAATGGCGGCCATTGAGGAGCGAGGACACGGGCATGGGGGCGGTTCGAGGGGGGGCGGTCAGTGGCGGAGTCGTCAACCAGAGGTTAACAAGAAAGCCCCCTGCGGCTGCGGATGGCTCCCTAGAATTTCCCTCACCCCCTTCTCCACTCCCCCTAGAACCGAGGTCGTTCCCGTGATCCGCCAACTGCTCCCCGCCCTGATCGTTTCGGCTTTTGCACCCCTTGCCACGGCCCAGTCCTTCCCCTCCAAGCCGGTGACCATCGTGGTCTCCGTGCCGGCGGGCGGCACCATCGACGCCATCGCGCGCATGGTGGCCAAGGACGTGGGCGAGGCCCTGGGACAGCCGGTGGTGATCGACAACCGCGCAGGCGCCAACGGCAACATCGCCGCCGAGTTCGTTCGCCGTGCCCCGGCCGACGGCCACACGCTGCTGATGCTGGCCTCCAGCACGCTCACGCTGGGCCCCTACGTCATGGACAAGGTGCCTTTCGACCCGCTCAAGGACTTCGCGCCCGTGGCCATGACGGCCGGCCTCAACATGGCGCTGCTGGCCCATCCCAAGGTGGGCGTGAGCGACGTCAAGGGTCTGGTCGAGAAGATGAAGGCCAACCCCGGCAAACTGAACTACGCCTCCACCGGCAACGGTTCCTTCCCCCACGTCGCGGGCGCCCTGCTGAACCTGGAGACCGACACCCAGGCCGAGCACCTCGCCTACAAGGGCCTGGCGCCTTCGATCCAGGATCTGCTGGCCGGCGTGGTGGACTTCACCTTCGACTCAGGCAGCGCCATCCATGTGAAGGCCGGCAAGCTCAAGGCACTGGCCGTGATCGGCCCCAAGCGCGCGGCCGCCCTGCCCGACGTGCCCACCTTCCGCGAAGTGGGCCTGCCCGAGCTGGAAAAGATCAGCGGCTGGCACGGCGTGTTCGCCCCCGCCGGCACGCCGGACGACGTGATCCGCCGCCTCAACGCCGAGATCAACAAGAGCCTGAAGAAGCCCGCCTCGATCGAGCGCGTGCAGGCCATGGGCTTCGAGAGCGTCACCACCACCCCGGCCGAGCTCGGCAACGCCCTGCGCAAGGACCACAAGACCTACGGTGAGCTGATCACGCGCACCAAGATCTCGATCAACTGATCGTCCCGGGGGCGCTGCCCCCTCCCCTCGCCACCCGCACAGCATCGCCCGATCGATGGCGAAGGGCCTTGCCTGGCCCGTCCATTGCCGCTTCATGACCAGCTTTCAATTCGAAACACCGCCGCGCATCGTCTGCGAACGCGGCGCAGCCCACCGGCTCGCGCCGTTGCTGCAGGGACGCCGTCACGCCTTTGTCGTCACCGATGCCGGCCTGGTGCAAGCGGGCCTGATCGAGGCTCCGGTGGCCGCGCTGCGCAAGGCCGGCCTGCTCGTGACGGTGCACGACAAAGTGGAGGCCGACCCGCCCGAGCACGTGGTGCTCGCTGCGGTGGATGCGGCCCGCACCGCGGGTGCCGACGGCGTCATCGGCCTGGGCGGTGGCAGCTCGCTGGACACCGCCAAACTGGTCGCGCTGCTCGCAGCCAGCCCCCAGCCCCTGGCTGGCATCTACGGGCCCCAGCGCGCAAGCGGGCCGCGCCTGCCGCTGATCCAGGTGCCCACCACGGCCGGCACCGGCTCCGAGGCCACCCCCACCTCGGTGGTCTCCACCCCGGATCACCAGAAACGCGGCGTCATCAGCTCGCTGCTGTTCCCGGATGTGGCGGTGCTGGACGCCGAGCTGACGCTGGCCCTGCCGCCCGCCCCCACAGCCATGACCGGAGTCGATGCCATGGTGCACGCCATCGAGGCTTACACCACGCGCCACCTGAAGAACCCGATCTCCGACGCGCTGGCGGTGCGCGCGCTCCAGCTGCTTGACCGCCACCTCGGGCGCGCCATCGCCCAGGGCGACGACATCGTTGCCCGCGAAGGCATGCTGCTGGGCTCCCTGCTGGCCGGCATGGCGTTCGCCAATGCGCCGGTGGCGGCGATCCACGCCCTGGCCCACCCGCTGGGCAGCCACTTCCACCTGCCCCACGGCCTGGCCAACGCGCTGGTGATGGTGCCGGTGCTGCGCCACAACCTGCCCGTGGCCGGCCCGCTCTACGCCGAGCTCGCACGGGCACTCGATCCCTCGTTGCACGGGGTGGCCGATGGCGCGGCGGCCGAGGCCTTCATCGCCCGGATGGCCCGCCACCTCGCCCAGGCCCCGATCGCACAGCGCCTGCGCGACGTGGGCATTGCCCCCACCGACCTGCCTATGCTGGCGCGGGCCGCCATGGGCGTGCAGCGGCTGCTCGCCAACAACCCGCGCGAAATCAACCAGACCGACGCCCTCGTCCTGTACACCCAGGCGCACTGACACCCCACGGAGCCCACTCATGATCGCCCC
>NZ_JAHCKK010000085.1 GCF_026125825.1 Hydrogenophaga sp.
GAACGAGCTGTTCATCGGCGTGGTGTTCCTCGCCCTGCCGCAGATTCCCTTGACGCTGGGCAACGCGGTGATCGCGATCAAGGAGGAGAACAACCGCCTGTTTCCTCACGCGCCGGTGACCGAGAAGAAGGTGGCGGTATCGACCGGCCTGATGAACCTCTTCAGCTCGGCCGTGGGTGGCGTTCCCATGTGCCATGGCGCGGGCGGCATGGCCGGGCATGTGGCGTTTGGTGCGCGCACCGGCGGGGCGGTGGTGATCCTGGGCGCCGTGCTGCTGGCGCTGGCCCTCTTCTTCGGCGACTCGGTGCATGTGCTGTTCCAGCTCTTCCCGCCGGCGGTGCTGGGCGTCATTCTGTTTTTCACCGGGGCGCAGCTGGCGCTGGGTGCGGGTGCGCTGGGCGCGGCGCGGGACGACCGCCTGGTGACCTTGGTGACGGCCGGCCTGTGCCTGTGGAACGTGGCCATCGGCCTGGCCGTGGGCCTGGTGCTGCACCACCTCGCGCGGCGCGGGCTGTTGCGGTTCTGAGGGCCCGGGCCTCAGTCCTCGACGCCGATCAGGCCTTCACGCACCGCCAGCCGCACCAGGGCGGGAATGTCGTTCACCCCGAGCTTGGCCATGATGCGCTCGCGGTAGGACTCCACGGTCTTGGGCGAGAGTTCCAGTTTCACGCCGATGACGGCGCTGGTGAGGCCGCGCACCACCATGACGATGACCTGCCGCTCGCGCGCCGAGAGCGTGTGCACGGCGGCAGAGCGCGATTCGGCAATGAGGCCTTCCACCGCCAGCGTGGAGGCTCGCCGGCAGAGGTAGCGGCGGCCGTTGGCCACCACCTCCACGGCGTTGAGCAGCTCCAGCGAGGCCGAATCTTTCAGCACATAGCCCAGGGCGCCGCGCCGCATGGCTTGCATCACATGCCGGGGGTGGGCCGACATGGTGAGCATGATCACGTGCGAGGGCAGCTCCAGGCGCTTCACTTCGTCGAGCACGTCAAAGCCGGAACCGGGCTCCAGGTGAAGATCGAGCAGCACCACCGACGGCCGCAGGCGGGTGATGTCGGCCACGGCCGCGCCCGGATGATCGGCCTCGCCCACCACGCTGTGCCCTGCCTTTTCCAGGACTCTGCGCAGACCTTCGCGAAGCATCGCGTGGTCATCGACCAGGTAGATGTCAGCCATGGCGGCCAGCCGTCGAGCCTTCCATGACACCAGTATTTCGCCGATGCCGCGGGCCGTCTGTGGGATGTCGAACAGAACATGGCATCCCCCTTGCGGGGCTTCGCGCCTCAGAGGCTGAGCTGGCGCACGCAGCTGGCCGCTGCGGGCACGTTCTTGTACATCACCTGCGAGTCACCGCCCGGCAGCGTGGCGAACGAATGCCGCCAGGCCAGCGCCACGGGGCCGACGCTGGCCTGCGTGGAACTCCAGCTGTCGGCGAACAGAAGGTGCCCCGGCGTGTGCAGTTTCTCCTGCAGCGTCTCGCCGCTGGGGCAGCCGCTGGCGGCGCTGTTGCTCATCTCGCAGATGGCGGGCAGGTACCAGTCGGCGTAGGTGTTGAGCGTGCCTCGGCAGGTGCCCGCCGTGTAGTTCTCCAGGCGCACGCTCAGGTGCTCGGGCGCGGCGATGATCGCTTGCGTGTTGCACGCGCCGTCGAACTTGCCGTTGCAACTGCTCGCCGAACCGACCGAGTTGTCGCTCACCCCGGCGACCTCGAACACCAGATTGCTTGCGATGTAGTGCTCGCTCCAGTTGACTGGGGTGGCGCTGGAGACGGCGGCCACCTTGCCGCCCACGCTCTGGGTCGGGGGGCCGCTTTCGTCGAAAGCAAAGAGGTGGCCGCCCTGGAAGACGCTGCCGTAGCCGAGCACATGGACCTGCACCGCCAGCGCGGGGGCGTTGCTGCTCTGGATGCTCATGGCCACGGGCACGGGGGCGGGCACCCCGGGCGCCGCGCTGGGCAACGCACCGGGCGTGATGGTGATGGTGCAGGAGGCCCCGGGGGCCAGCGTCGCGCAGTTGCTGGCGTAAGTGGTGCCCATGGGCCACACCACCGCCGGGTCGACCTCCACCAGCAAGGCGGGGGCCGCGCCGGTGTTGACGACCGTGAAGCTGCGCGCGATGCCCGACGCTTTGAGCGCCAGCATGGCAGGGTTGACCACCAGTGAGGTGCTGGGGGCCGGCGGTGTTGCGCTGGGTGCGGGCGGCGGCGCCACGGCAGCTCCCCCGGAGCCCCCACCACAGGCCGCGAGAAGCGCCCACAAAGCCAGGGCCCAAAAAGGCCGGTGCGTGAAGAGTGGCGACATTTGTTGGTATGGTGGTTGGTGTTGCAACGGGCAGCGCACCTTAACAGCTTCCCGTTGCGGCCTGACCCAACACACAAGGATTTGACATGCCGAAGGCTTACTGGATTGCCACCTACCGTTCCATCAGCAACCCCGACGCTCTGGCGGCTTACGCCCAGCTCGCAGGCCCCGCCATCCAGGCAGCGGGTGGCCGTTTCCTGGCGCGCGGCATGCCGGCCCAGGTGTACGAGGCGGCGGTTCACCAGCGGGCCGTGCTGATCGAGTTCGCCAGCGTGGCGCAGGCCACGGGCGCGCACGACAGCCCGGCTTACCAGGCCGCGCTCAAGGCGCTGGGCGATGGCGCGGAACGCGACATCCGCATCGTGGAAGCGCTGGCCTGAGGCTTGCTCAGGCCCCGCTGCCGCGCAGCGGCAGCGTGACGGTGAAGCGCGCGCCGCGTCCGGGCCCATCGCTGTGGGCGGCGATGTCGCCACCGTGCCGTTCGACGAACTGACGCGCCAGCGAGAGGCCCAGCCCCAGCCCGCCCTGCCCCTTGGCGCTGGGTGCCTGCGAATACATCTCGAACAGCCGGGGAATGAAGTCCTGCGCGATGCCGATGCCGGTGTCCTGCACGTCCACGACGGCTTGGCCGTCCACCGCGTGGGCGCGCAAGAGGATGGAGCTGCCATCGGGCGAGTATTTGGCGGCGTTGGACAGCAGGTTGATGAAGACCTGTCCCAGGCGCGTGCCATCGCCCCGGACGGGCAGCGCCTGCTCGCTGACCTGCACCTCAAGCACATGCCCGCGCTGGGCGATGAGTGGCTGCGTGGCTTCCAGCGCGGCCGCGAGCACGTCCTGCAGCACCAGGTCTTCGAGCTGGAGCTGGAACTTGCCGGAGCGGATGCTGGACGCATCGACCATGTCGTCGACCAGGCGCGCGAGGATGTTGGTCTGGTTCTCCAGCGTGCGGATGCTGCGCTGCTGCCGGGGGTCGTCCTTGCCGTTGGTGTGCTTCAGCAGCATCGCGGCCAGGCGGATCGACGACATGGGGTTGCGCAGCTCGTGGGAGAGAAGCGCCAGGAAGCTTTCCTTGTTGGCATCGGCCTGCGCCAGGCGGGCCAGAGCCAGGTGCTGTTCCGTGACGTCGTGGCCCTGCACGAAGATGCCGCTGACGCGATGGTCACCCTCCTCGACCACGGGCTGGTAGACAAAGTCCACGTAGCGGGTGGCCGTCTGCTGGTGTTCGTCGAGCACCACGAGTTTCACACCCCGGCCCACATGGGGCTGGCCGCTGGCATAGACCTCGCGCAGCAATCCCTCGAAGCCCTGGCCCTTGATTTCGGGCGCGGCGTCGAAGATGGGGCGCCCCACCAGATCGCGCTTGCCCACCAGTCGCTGGTAGGACTCGTTGGCCAGTTCGACAATGTGGTCTTCGCCCCGCAGCAGGGCAATGAAACCGGGCGCGCGGCGGAAGTAGCCGTCGAGCAGGCGGCGCGCGCTCTCGCTCTGCGCCAGCAGTTGCCGGCCCTGCGCTTCCTGCCGGCGCAAAGTGGCGAGCGTGGCCGCGTTCTCGAAGATGAGGGCGGCCAATTCGGCCAGTGCCGTGGAGGCGCTCAGGTCGTCCTGGGTAAAGGCCGCGTCGGACGAGTGCCTGACGATCCAGAGGGTGCCGATGGGCACGCCGTCCTGCGAGAACGGCACCAGCAGCACCATGCGCACGGGCAGGTGCAGCTCGCCGATGTAGGGGTAGAGGCGCACGGGGTCGCGCATCATCAGGGCCCGGCCCTGGTCGAACACCGCACCGCAAGGGCTGAAGTGGCGCGGCAGAGTGCCATGGAGGTACCGGGCGAACCCCCCTGCCGTCGCCACCCACTTGAAGTGATCGCCCGAGAGCGGGTCCAGCAGGCTGATGCCGGCCGACTCCGCCCCGGTCAGGCGCATCGCCGTCTCCACCAGATGGCCCACCACAGCCCCCGGTTCGGCAGAGAGCGTTTTGGCCAGCGACAGCAGACCTTGTGCAAGCGTGAAGTCGGCCGCGTGCGCAGCGCGGGTCGGCTCGATGGGGACGAGGATGTCTTCCAGCGAACAACCGGAGGAAGAAGCCTGTCTGGTCACACCGTCTTCGGCAGGAGTGGACGGATCAACTCGGCGCCTTGCTGAAGCAACTCAAGGTTCTCGGGGGAGAGGGGCCGCTGAACCAGGTCGAAGTGGCACAGCGTGCCAAAGAACTCGCCTGCCTCGTCCTGCAGGGGAACGCCGGTGTAAGACATCATCACGCCCTTGTAGGGGTGGCCGTCGAGGCGGTCGTCGGTGCTGGAGTCGCTGGTGAGGAAAACGCCGTCGCGCAGCACGAACTGGCAGAAGCTGGATTCCAGCGGCACCTCGGCGAGGTACTCGGGCCGGATTTCCCCGGCCTTGTCGCAAAGGCCCACATTCTTGAGCAGCGAGTCGCGCAAGCGGTACACCGCCGTGTAGCGGTGTTCGGTGGTGGCGTTCAGAAACCTCAGACCCCCATCGATGCCCTCTTGATCGAAAGCGAGTCTGAGCTGTTGCAAAGGTGGCATGTTCATGGTGGGGCCGGCCGGAGTGAATCGGTGGTGCGCGTCTTTCACGTTCGAGCAACTGGGCATTAGACCGCAAATGGCAGCGCCGTGGCGCGGTGCGGCCATCTCTCCTGACGTGGCGTGCCATCGTCCGATCACCCCGGGCCGGGCACGCCGTTTGCCCCTCCAGCGCATGGAACAGCCCGCCTTCACGCCCTTTGGGCCGCCCACCGCCACCGTGGCCGCCGATGCCCAAGCGCAAGAGGCGGCGGGCGAGCGCCTGCTCAAGGGGAATCAGGCCGATCTGTTCGACCGCACGGAGGACGTGCGCGCGGCGCTGATCGGCACGCTCGAACGCGCGACGGACCACATCAACCTCGATGCCGCGCTGCTGCACACGCCGGGGCTGGGCGCCGACATCATCGACTGCCTGGGCCAGCGCTGCCGGCAAGGCGTGCGCGTGCAGGTCATCGCCCACACGCTGGACATGGCGCGCGCGACCGACGGGCTGGCCCGGCTGTGCGAGGCCGGCATCACGCTCAACGAAGACCATCCTCGGCGCGCCTGGCGGGCCTGGCTCGAGCGCCGCCAGCGCATCACGCACCGGCAACTGGCCGTGGTGGATGGCGAGGTGGCCTGGTGCGGGCCCGGCATCCGCTCCCCGGACCTCTGCAGTTTCGGGCCCCATGCGCGCATGCGCGGCCCGGTGGTGGAGCGCTTGCAGCGGCTTTTCCTGGAGGCCTGGCACGCCACCAGCTCGCCCACCACCCTCCCCCAGGCGGACTACTTCCCGAGCCTGAAGCCGGCCGGACACGCGCGCATGGGCCTGGCGCTGCCCTCCTTGTCGGGCGGTGCGCCGCTGCAGGAGGGCCAGACCCTGGTCGATCAGGTGCAGCGGGCCCGCACCCAGGTGATGGTGAGCATGGTGGAGCGCGCGCCCTCCCGGCATCTCATGAAAGCCCTCATGGCGACCAGCGCCAGCGGCGTGCGCGTGACCGTGGTGGTGCACCGGCAGGCGCTGGGCTGGCGCTGGCGGGAACGCTGCGCGGACCTGCTCAGCGTGGGCGCGAAGGTGTACCGCGCGGACGACAGCTGCCCCTTTCCCTGCCACGCCGTCGTGGACGGCCACTGGTCGAGCCTGGCCATCGACGGCGCCACGGCGAAGGTGGGCGAAGGGACCGAACTGGTGGTGATGGACGCCGCGTTCGCCGAGACGCTGGAAGCGGTGTTCCACCAGGCCACAGCGCACGCGAAACGGCTGAGAGAAGCGACCGAGCCCGCTTGAGGGCCGGGCACGGGAACGCGCCTTGCCCCTGGTGCGCACCATCCACACGAAGGACCGACCATGACCCGACTCGAAGACAGCCAGCGTGGCGCCGCCGTGAAGGCCTCCTCGCGCCAGCCGCAGGGCGACTTTGGCCGAGGCCGCGACCATGCGCCATTGGGCAGCAGCGACGACCCGAACCTGGAACAGAACCAGCGCGGTGCCTACCGCGACGCAGAAAAGCCCGAAGAAGACCACGCGCCAGCCGAGGTGCCCTACCGCCCGGCCCCGAACCCACCGGGTGCCCCGGGCCAAGGTGAGCGTGCCGATTGATGCCATGATGGCCGGGTGATCCCGACCCCGCCCACCTCGGCCGCCCGTGCGCGCACGGCGCAAGCTTCGCTTCTCGCATGGTTCACCGCGCAGGGCTGGTCCCCTGCCCCGTTCCAGCGGCGGGTGTGGCGCCATTGGCAACGCGGCGAGTCGGGCCTGCTCGTCACGCCCACGGGCAGCGGCAAGACGCTCGCGGCTTTTGGCGGCGCCCTGCTCGATGGACTGTGCGAGACAGCGCGCCCTGCAGGCGCTGCGCGCCTGCGCCTGCTGTGGGTGACGCCGCTGCGCGCCCTGGCGACCGACACCGCGCAGGCCCTGAGCGCGCCACTCGAGGCACTGGGCCTGCCCTGGACGGTGGCCAAGCGCACGGGCGACGCCACCTCGCGCGACCGGCGCCTCGCCCGACAAGGCCTGGCCGAGGTGCTGGTGATCACGCCCGAATCGCTCGCCCTGCTGCTCAGCTACCCCGAGACCGCCGACCTGCTCGCGGGATTGCGCGGCGTGATCGTGGACGAATGGCACGAACTGCTGGGCAACAAGCGCGGCGTGCTGCTGCAACTCACGCTGGCGCGCATCCGCGCGCTGGCACCCACCGCCGTGACCTGGGGCCTTTCGGCCACGCTGGGCAACCTGGACGAAGCGCGCGACGTGCTGCTGCCCCACCGCCGCGCCGCGCCCGTGGTGAGCAGTGCGCGGCAGCGGGGCCTGGTGCTCAAGACGCTGCTGCCCGAACAGGGCGAACGCTTCGCCTGGGCGGGCCACCTGGGCCTGTCGCAGCTGGAACGGGTGATGCAGCTCATTGGCGGCGCGCGCAGCGCCATCCTCTTCACCAACACGCGCGCGCAGGCCGAGCTGTGGCACCGCGCGCTTTCGTCCATCTGGCTCGAAGCGCCGGGCACCCTGGCACTGCACCACGGTTCGCTGGACACCGCGCTGCGCCTGGCCGCCGAGCAGGGCCTGCGCGACGGCAGCGTGCGCTGCGTGGTGGCCACCTCCAGCCTGGACCTGGGTGTGGACTTTCCTGCGGTGGAACTCGTGATGCAGGTGGGCAGCCCCAAGGGCCTGGCGCGCCTGCTGCAGCGCGCCGGCCGCGCCAACCACCGGCCCGGCGAAGCCAGCGTGATCCACGGCGTGCCCACGCACGCGCTGGAACTGGCCGAGTTCGCCGCCGCGCGCAAAGCCCTGGCGGCCGGCCAGATCGAATCCCGGCGGCCACCGCGCCTGTCGCTGGACGTGCTGTCGCAGCACTGCGTGACGCTGGCGCTGGGCGGCGGCTTCGAGCCCGACGCGCTGCGCGCCGAGGTGCGCGGCACGCACGCCTTCGCCAACTTGAGCGACACGCAATGGGAGGGCGTGCTGCGCTTTATCGAACGCGGCGGCCAGGCGCTGGAGAACTACCCCGACTTCCACCGCGCCGTGCGCGGCGACGACGGCATCTACCGCGTGACCGACCGGCGCGTGGCGCTGCGCCACCGGCTGTCCATCGGCACCATCACGGCCGATGGCGCCGTGGCGGTGCGCTTTCTGCGCGGTGCCTCGCTGGGCTCGGTGGAAGAAAGCTTCATCAGCCGGCTGCGCCCGCGCGACCGTTTCCAGTTCGCCGGCCGCACGCTGGAGCTGGTGGCGGTGGACCAGATGACAGCATATGTGCGCATGGCCAAGGGCCTGAGCGCCGCCGTGCCGCGCTGGCAGGGCGGGCGCATGCCGCTGTCCACCGAACTCGGCGCGGCCATGGAGGCGGTGCTCGATGGGCCGCGCGACAGCCCGGAACTGCGCGCCCTGGCCCCGCTGCTCGATCTGCAGGCGCGCGTGTCGGCGTTGCCCACGCCCCGCACCTTGCTGGTGGAGGCCGTGCGCACGCGCGGGCGCGCCTCGCTTTTCGTCTACCCCTTCGCCGGCCGCACCGTGCACGAAGGCATGGCCGCCCTCTTCGCTTTGCGCTGGGGCCGTCTGGCACCCAACACCTTTGTGTATGCCGTCAACGACTACGGCTTCGTGCTCAATGCCTCGCAGCCCATCTCGGTGAACGAGGACCTCATCGCACGGCTGCTGGCGCCGGCGGATCTGCTGGACGACCTGCGCGAGGGCATGAACCTGACCGAAATGGCGCGCCGCCAGTTTCGCGAGATCGCCCGCGTGGCCGGCATGCTCATGCCCTCGCTGCCCGGTGGCGCGCAGCGCAGCGCCCGGCAACTGCAGGCCTCCAGCGGCCTGCTCTTCGACGTGCTGCAACGCTACGACCCGGATCACCTGCTGCTGGCCCAGGCGGTGCGCGAAGTCTTCGAGGCGCAGATGGACGTGCAGGCGCTCACCGCCGCGTTCGCGCGCTGCGCGGCGCGCACCATCGAGCTGCGCCAGCCCCGCACGCTGACCCCGCTCTCATTTCCCCTGTGGGCCGAGACCGTGCGCGGCGAACTCAGCACGGAAGACTGGTCGGCCCGCGTGCGGCGCGCGGCCGAGCAACTGCAGGCGCGCCATGGCTGAGGCCATCGACCTCGTGCTCGCCGGCGAGCCCGTGCGCCTGCTGGCCGACCGCGCGCTCTACTGGCCGGCGCGGCGCCGCCTGCTCGTGGCCGACGTGCACCTGGGCAAAGACGATGCGTTTCGCGCCGCCGGCATCGCCCTGCCCACAGGCGGCACGCGCCAGGACCTGGAGCGCCTGAGCACCCTCATCGACCACAGCGGCGCGGACTCGCTCTGGGTGCTGGGCGACCTGCTGCACGGCCCGCGCGTGGACGCGGGCTGGCGCGAAGACTGGTCGCGCTTTCGCGATCGCCACGCAGGCCTGGACATGCTGCTGGTCGAGGGCAATCACGACCGCGCGGCGGCGCGAGCGGGGCTGGACGTGCAGCGCCGCAGCGAGCGCGTTGACGACGGCCCCTTCAGCTTCGCGCATGCGCCAGGCCACCCACCCCAGGCCAGTGACCGGTTCGTCGTCTGCGGCCATGTGCATCCCGTGGTGAACGTGCCAGGCTTTCGCGGCCGCTTCCCGGCCTTCGCCTTGATGGAGCGCCAACTGGTGCTGCCCGCGTTTTCGCTCTTCACCGGCGGCTGGCTGGTGCAGCAGGCGCAGGCGCGCTTCGCCTGCATGGGCGCACAACTGCTCGGCATGGGGCCCACGCCCACCCGGCGTCGGTAAAAGCGTCGGCAAATCCGCCAGCCGGCAGCGCGCCTGGCTGCGCGCGGCGCAGCGCCGTGTGCGCCATATGCCAGCGGGCCATAAACAAACTACTTCATCGTTGTTGGGCGAACGGATGGGCATCCACAGAATGCAGGCTTTCAACCGATTCTTCAGGAGCCTTCGCATGTCCTGCGCGCCCACCGTCATCATCATTCCCGGCTGGCGCAACTCAGGCCCCGGCCACTGGCAGACGCTGTGGTCCGACAGCCTGCCCTCGGTGCTGCGGGTGGAGCAGGACGACTGGGTCGCGCCGGTGCGCCAGTCCTGGGTGGCGCGGCTGAGCGAAACCATCGCGCGCGCCCCCGGCCCGGTGGTGGTGGTCGCGCACAGCCTGGGCTGCATCACCGCCGCCCACCTGCCGCCCGAAGCCGCGCAGCGCATCCAGGGCGCGCTGCTCGTGGCCCCGGCCGACCCGGAACGCCGGGGCGTGCTGGCCGACTTCGCGCCCGTGCCCTACCAGCGCCTGCCGTACCGCAGCATCCTCGTGGCCAGCAGCAACGACCCGTACTGCCCGGTGCGAACCGCCGGCGCCTATGCCCGTGCCTGGGGCAGCGAGTTCGTGCGGCTCAACGACGCAGGCCACATCAACGTGGACTCGGGCCATGGCGCATGGCCGCTGGGGTTGGCGTTGCTGCAGTCGTTGGGGGCGGACGTCCCTGTGGGGGCACGGCAGGCGACCGAGGCGGCCTGACGGCCACGACAACGGCCCCCGGCGCACGCCCAGCCTGCGCAACGCAACCGGGCCTTTTTGGGGCCAGCCGGCGGGTCGCCCCGCGCAAATCGTTCCGCCCATCTGACGGTTCAGACCCGCCAAACCTGCAGCTTGTGCCCAAGTCCAGCAAGGCTCTGATGGCTATCAAAGACTGCGTCGATTCAAGTTCTTGTTGAGGCGTGAAGCGCGCTTCTGACGGAAGCCTGGATCTTCTCCATCAAAACCGGCGAAGCACGCCCACAAGAAAAATGATCATTGAAAACGTCGTCGCGAGCTTTCCTACCCGAACCGTCAGCAACGAAGAGGTCATCGACCTGATCCGATTCCACTCGAAGGCGAACTTCGAGGGTGACCTCCCCCAGGCGCTGAACACCATCCAGACATTCCTCGATCAAAGTGGCCTGATCACGCGCCAGTGGCAGGCCCAGCGCGAGCGCCCCATCGACCACCTTGAAAAGGCCGTCTCGTCCGTGCGATCGGGCAGCGCCTTGAAGCTGACCGATATCGATCTCTTCATCTATGTGGGCGTGGGCCGAGGCTTTCGCGAGCCGGGCAACAGCTACATGGCGGCCAAGGCGCTGGGCATCACGCGGGCGGAATGTTTCGATGTGATCGACGCCGGCATGAGCTGGACGCGGGCCCTTTCGCTGGTGGACAGCCTTTTCAGCACAAGCCCATACCGCAACGCGCTGGTGGTGAACGCTGAATTCAACGTGACGAACGGCGGGTCTGTGAGGCCCGGTGATTTCGTGCTCCAGAGCCCTGCCCAGGTCAACCAGGCCTTGGTGTCCTACACCATCGGAGAGGCAGCTACCGCCACCTTGCTGCGCCCGGAGCAGCCCGACAACTTTCAAATCACCATCCATTCAAGGCCCGATCTTGCCGATGTCTTCATGGTGCCGAACGAAGACGTCTGGAACGTCCATCGGCAAGCCGAGGTGCAAGCGGTACTGGGCACGGATCGGTTGACCGTCAAACAAGACGAACTCGGTCGCAGCGTGGCACAGGCCATCTCCCATCTCGTCGAAAGCACAGGCGTGTCAGACCAGGACGTCGACATCGTTCTCACGCACACCTCGCCCATCTCCGATTGGCAGGCCGCGATCGCGCGGCAGGGGCTCAGCGAAAAGGCCTATCGCATCTACCCGCGCACCGGCAACATCGTCTCGGCGTCCATCCCCGCCGCGCTTGCAATGGCAACGGAAGAGGGTCGACTGAAAAGGGATGACCGCGTTCTGTTCCTCATGGGCAGCTCAGGCATGTCATTTGCAGCAGGCCGATTCGAGCACAGGCAGAGGTCGCGCCCATGATCATCGAAAGCGTCGCCGCAAGCCTGCCGGAAAGAGTGGTCTGCAATGAAGAGGTGGTCGACCTGATCCGGTTCAACTCCAAGCACTTTGATGGAGATATCAACAAGGTACTGCGCATCATCAAGACTCGCCTGGAACGAAGTGGCTTGATCACGCGTCACTGGTTAGGTGGCGACGAAAGGCCAATCGATCATGTTGCTCGTGCGGTAAGCAGTGCATTGAAGGCTTCAGCGACACGACCCATCGACATCGATTTGTTCATCTACGTGGGCGTTGGAGGCGAATTTCACAAACTGGGCAACGCTTACATTCTGGCGAAGTCCTTGGGCGTTCTCCGCGCTGAGTGCTTTGACATCCTCGACGCGTGCATGAGTTGGACACGGGCCGTATCGCTGACGAAGAGCCTCTTCGAAACGAGGCGAATACGGAACGCTTTGATCGTGAATGCGGAGTTCAACATGATCAAAGGCACCGCTGGTTTTCCAGAGAACTTCACGCTGAATCACCCGCAGGAACTCGACCACCTGTATCCCTCCTACACCATCGGCGAGGCTGCTTCCGCAACGCTCCTCTTTCCAGCCGACAAAGAGAATCTGTCTGTCACCATCCATTCGAACCCGGGCTACGCAGAACTTTGCATGATTCCTGCAGAGGGATATCAGGGCTACTTCGATGTCAGCCCCTTGGTTGCCCACCTCGGCCCAAGAAGATTCACCGCACTCGGCCGCGAGATTCATGACCGAATTGCTGCAGAAATCCCCAGCACACTGCACAAGTCCGGGATTGACCTCAACAAAGCCGACCTCGTCTTCACGCATTCCTCCTCCATGAAAGCTTGGGAGGACATCGGGGCGCGACTCGGGTTTGCAGAAAAGTTGTTTCACATCTATCCCGAGGCAGGCAACGTCGTCTCGGCATCCATTCCAACCGCCATGGCAGTCGCTCAAAGTGTGGGCAAGTTGCGCAAAGGCAGTCGAGTCGCGTTCCTGATGGGAAGCGCAGGCATGTCTTTCGCGGCAGGCGAGTTCGTCTACTAACCCAACCGAAAGGAGGCAAACGGTGGCAAATCCGCTTCGTCACTTCTCACAGGCACTGCAAGCCAACACCAAGGCATCGGGGAAGAGTATCGTGATCGCAGGTGCGCTGGGCACCTTCATCTTTGGAGCCTATGGTGTGCTGTGGTTGTATGTCACGCCACTCGCTCACGAGAGCGTCGCAATGAGGCTATTGGGTATGGTGGCCTGTATGGGCCTCTGGTCAAGTCGCTATTGGTCCGATCGGTACAAGAACTTCCTGCCGTGGCTGTGGTTTGCAACGCTCTGCTACGCACTGCCCTTCTTTTCGACCTATCAGTTGTTGGCGAGTAACTATTCTGTGCTGCGATCGATGATTGAGGTAGCGACGGTGTTCCTCATCATTGGCCTTTTCCCGAACTACATGCTCGCCAGCGTCAACATGGCGCTTGGCCTGTGCTTGGGCGTCGTCACTGCCTACGTCACGATTCCTGATTTCTGGTCGTTGAACCATTCCACGGTGGTCTCCGTTCATCTTCCCGCTCTCTTGTACAGCATCGTGGCGGGGATGATTCTGACGCGCAGCCATCTGAGAAGCCTGCTCGCCCAAGAAAAGGTCGACGCGATGAAAGCCCTGATTGGCTCCATCGCCCATGAGATGAAAAGCCCCATGGACCATCTCAGCCAGCGCTTGAACGCCATCGGCAAGCGCCTGCCGGACCACGCCGTCGGCGTGCAGAGCCAGACCATCTACGTCGACGATCTGGAGGCGATCTACGCCGAGCTCGCCAAGTGCAGGGAGGCCATTGAGCGCACCACGCAGGTCGTCACGCTGACCACGGACGAGATCAGCGCCAAACCCGTCGACGTGTCGCGCCACCGCTATCTGCAGGCCACCACGGTCGTGAACAAGGCCCTGGCGGAGTTCGGCTACACGAATCCCGGCGACAGGGATCGGATCTCTGTGGCGGCCAACAGCGATTTCATCTTCAAGGGTGATGAGACGCGCGTCATCTTCACGCTGTTCAACCTCCTGAAGAACGCGCTCTACTATTTCGACCGGTATCCCGATGCCCGCGTCACGATCAAGGTGGAGGAACGCCAGGTGACGGTGGAAGACACGGGGCCCGGTATCAGGTCCGAAGACCTGCCGCGCTTGTTCGAGGCCTTTCAAACCTGGGACAAGCCAGACGGCACCGGGCTGGGCCTGTCTTTCTGCCAGCGCACCATGCGGGCCTTGGGGGGCAGCATCCATTGCGAGTCCGAACTCGGCAAGTTCACCCGGTTCGTGCTGCGCTTTCCTGCGCTGGCCAAGGACGAGCTTTCGGCGCACGAGAAGGATGTGATGACGCGAGGAAGCGCCATGTTCAACGGCAAGCGGGTCTTGGTCGTGGACGATTCCCGCCATTTCCGTCAAATGTCGAAGAAGGTGCTCGTCCGGCTGGGCGCGGTGGTCGATGAGGCGGAGGATGGCAAGCAGGCTTTGGCGATGCTGGCCGCCTTGCGGCACGAGGCCATGGTGCTGGACTTGCAGATGCCGGAGCTGGACGGCTACGCAACGGCCGAGCGGGTGCGCCGCGGCGCCATCGCGGGCCTGGAGCATCTGACCATCGTGGCGCTGTCTTCGGAGTCGCCGCATGCAGCCCGGGTCAGGCTGGAGCGCATCGGTGTGAAGGAGTTCCTTTCCAAAGGTTGCTCGCCCCTGGAGCTGATCGAGGTGCTGTGCCGCGCCCACGCGACGTCCAAGGCTCAGGCGAAGACGGCCGAGGATGGCGATCAGCAGGCGGGCAAGACCATTCTGCTGGTCGACGACGACGAGTTCACCCGCAAGTACATTCGCACGACGTTGATGACGCAGGGCTTCCAGGTGCTCGAGGCGGCCGATGCAGAAGCCGCCCTGCAGCTCTGGAGCGATGCCGCCAGGCAGATCGACGCTGTGATCACGGACATTCACATGCCCCACATGAGCGGGGTCGATATGGTGCGCGCCCTGCGCGCGGGCCCTCGACCCCTGGGCGCGATGCCGGTGATCGCGATGAGCTCGCGCACCGACGACGCCATGCAATCGGAAGCGCGGGAGGCGGGCGTCAACGCTTTTGTCCCCAAACCGGTGCAGGTCGGTGATCTTCTGCTGCTGGTGAGCCAGCGGCTGGCCGGCTCTGCCAACGGGAAGCAGCCGGGCAGCCCGACCGCTCCGAAGCGGCTTCCGGCGGCCCCACTTCCTCTGATCGACCTTGCCCGGCTGGACAGCTTGCGCCGGCTCGGCATGAACAAGGTCGACATCACCCTGGCACTGGAAGAGCTGCACACGAAGGTGGGCCAGCTGGCGAACTATGTCGAGGCCAAGGACCTGGAGCGGGCCAAAATGCTCATGCATGCGCTGATGGGCCTGGCCGGGCACCTGGGCGCCAGCGCGCTTTACGAGGAGGTGCACGAAAAGTACACCACGATGCTGGCAACGGGCCAGTGGCCGGCGCAGGTGGACTGGTTGAAGAACCTGAGCCAGTTGTTCGCCGATACGCATCGCATGTTGAAGGCCCGGGCAGGCGCCTGACAAGCCGGCTTGCCGGCGCGCTTTATTCCAACCCGGCATAAAGAAACAAGAACAAAGTCGTTTGGATTCTCAGGGTGGGCGCCCAGAATCCGACACATCCTGTTTCCTGCCTGGAGCTTTCCCATGAAAAACGCCCTTCGCGCGGCAGTCGCCGCCGTCGCCCTGTCCACCTCTGCCCTGGCGGGCGCACAGACGACGCTGCTCAACGTGTCTTACGACGTGGCCCGCGAGTTCTACAAGGACATCAACGTCGCGTTTGCCGCGAGCTACAAGAAGTCGAGCGGCAAGGACATCAAGGTGGACCAGTCGCACGCCGGTTCGAGCGCCCAGGCGCGCGCCGTGGCCGATGGCCTGGAAGCCGATGTGGTGACGTTCAACACCACGACGGACGTGGATTTCCTGGCAGACAAGGGCGTGGTGGCCAAGGACTGGCGCCAGAAGTTTCCCAACGGTGCAGCCCCCACGACTTCGACGATGCTGTTCCTGGTGCGCAACGGCAACCCCAAGGGCATCAAGGACTGGGACGATCTGATCAAGCCCGGCGTGCAGGTGGTGGTGGTCAACCCCAAGACGGGTGGCAACGGGCGCCTGGCTTACCTGGCTGCCTGGGGCTATGTGCGCAGCAAGGGGGGCAGCGATGCCGATGCCGCCGAGTTCGTGGGCAAGCTCTACAAGAACGTGCCGGTGCTGGCCCGCGGTGGCCGTGACGCGACGGGCGTGTTTCTGCAACGCAATATCGGCGACGTGCTGGTGACCTTCGAGTCCGAGGTGGTGTCGGTGAACGCCGAGTTCGGCGCCGGCAAGGTGGATGCGATCCACCCGAGCGCGTCGATCGTGGCCGAGAACCCGGTGGCCATCGTGGAGCGCACGGTGAACAAGAAGGGCACGGCCGCCGAGGCCAAGGCGTACCTCGATTTCCTCTACAGCCCCGAGGGCCAGGAGATCGCGGCCAAGCACAACATCCGGCCGCGCAACGAAGCCGTGCTGAAGAAGTACGCCTCGGCGTTCAAGCCCATCAAGCTGTTCACCGTGGGCGACTATTTCGGCTCGCTGGCTGAAGCGCAGAAGGTGCATTTCAACGACGGCGGTCAGTTCGACAAGCTGTACACGGTCGGCAAGTAAACAGGAAACACCCCGCCGCGCTTCGCGCGCCCCCGCTCGAAGGGGGCGGTGCCTCGGCACCTCTTGATCCAACCCATCGCGCGCGACGGCACCCGGGACCCACGATATGACCACCGCCACGCTGCCAGCGGCAGCCGCCCCCACCGACACCCGCCGTCGCGCGCGCCGCCGCGTGCTGCCGGGCTTCAACATCACGCTGGGCTTCACGGTTTTCTACCTGAGCCTGATCGTGCTGATCCCTCTGTCGGCGCTGTTTTTCAAGACGTTTTCGCTGACCTGGCCGCAGTTCTGGGAGGCCGTCACGGCGCCGCGCGTGCTGGCGTCGTACCGGTTGACTTTCGGTGCGTCGCTGATTGCGGCGACGGTGAATGCCGTGTTCGGCCTGCTGGTGGCCTGGGTGCTGGTGCGCTACAGCTTCCCTGGCAAGAAGATCGTGGACGCGCTGGTGGACCTGCCGTTTGCGCTGCCCACCGCAGTGGCGGGCATCTCGCTTACGGCGATCCTGGCGGGCAACGGCTGGATCGGCCAGTACACGGAGCCGCTGGGGCTGCAGCTGGCTTTCAACCCGAATGGCGTGGTGATCGCGTTGATCTTCATCGGCTTGCCTTTTGTGGTGCGCACGGTGCAGCCGGTGCTGGAGGATTCCGAAAAAGAGCTGGAGGAAGCCGCCACCTGCCTGGGTGCCACGCGCTGGCAGACCTTCAGCCGCGTGATTTTCCCGAGCATTGCGCCCGCCCTGCTCACGGGTTTTGCGATGGCGTTTGCGCGAGCGGTGGGTGAGTACGGTTCGGTGATCTTCATCGCGGGCAACATGCCCATGGTGTCGGAGATCACGCCGCTGATCATCATCAGCAAGCTGGAACAGTACGACTACGCGGGTGCCACCGCCGTGGCGCTGGTGATGCTGCTGTTTTCGTTTGTGCTGCTGTTGCTCATCAACGGCCTGCAGACCTGGCAACGCAAGCGCTCTGGAGGGAACCTGCAATGAGCACCGCCACTTCTGCACGCACCGCCCGCAAGGGCACGACCGAGGCGGCCTGGGTGCGCCGCACGCTGATCGGCATCGCGCTGCTGTTCATGGCGCTGTTCCTGGTGTTGCCGCTGGCCGCGGTGTTCACCGAGGCGCTGCGCAAGGGTTTCGATGCGTACTGGGAGGCGCTGAAGGACCCGGACGCCTGGTCGGCGATTCGCCTGACGCTGCTCACGGCGGCCATTGCCGTGCCGTTGAACCTGGTGTTCGGCGTGGCGGCGGCCTGGGCGGTGGCCAAGTACGAGTTCCGGGGCAAGTCGTTTCTCACGACCCTGATCGACCTGCCGTTCTCGGTGTCGCCGGTGGTGGCCGGTCTGATCTACGTGCTGGTGTTCGGCGCGCAGGGCTGGCTGGGCCCGTGGCTGGCCGAGCACGACATCAAGATCGTGTTCGCCGTGCCCGGCATCATCCTGGCCACGATCTTTGTCACTTTCCCGTTCATCGCGCGCGAGCTCATTCCGCTGATGCAGGCGCAGGGCAACGACGAGGAGCAGGCCGCGATCGTGCTCGGGGCCTCGGGCTGGCAGACGTTCTGGCACGTGACGCTGCCCAACATCAAGTGGGGCCTGATCTACGGCGTGATTCTCTGCAACGCGCGCGCCATGGGCGAGTTCGGCGCGGTCTCGGTGGTTTCGGGGCACATCCGGGGCCAGACGAACACGATGCCGCTGCACGTGGAGATCCTCTACAACGAGTACCAGTCGGTCGCCGCCTTTGCAGTGGCCTCGCTGCTGGCCCTGCTGGCGCTGGTCACGCTGGTGATCAAGTCGGTCGCCGAGTGGCAGATGGAACGTGAATTGAAGGCGCTGGCCGAATTGCCTCCCGAACGCCCCACGCCCGCCCACCCAACCCTGCTGGGACAGACACCATGAGCATCGAAATCCGCGACATCAACAAGCACTTCGGCACCTTCCAGGCGCTGAAGAACGTCAACCTCGACATCCACTCGGGTGAGCTGCTGGCGCTGCTGGGCCCGTCGGGCTGCGGCAAGACCACGCTGCTGCGCATCATCGCGGGCCTGGAGACACCGGACACGGGCAGCATCCTGTTCAGCGGCGAGGACACCACCGATGTGCATGTGCGCGAGCGCAATGTGGGCTTCGTGTTCCAGCACTACGCGCTGTTTCGCCACATGACGGTGTTCGAGAACGTGGCCTTTGGCCTGCGCGTGAAGCCGCGCGGCCAGCGCCCAAGCGACGCGCAGATCAAGACCAAGGTGCTGGATCTGCTCAAGCTGGTGCAGCTGGACTGGCTGGCCGACCGCTATCCCTCGCAGTTGTCGGGCGGGCAGCGCCAGCGCATCGCCCTGGCCCGCGCGCTGGCGGTGGAGCCCAAGGTGTTGCTGCTGGACGAGCCTTTTGGCGCACTCGATGCCAAGGTGCGCAAGGAGCTGCGCCGCTGGCTGCGCCGCCTGCACGACGAGCTGCACGTGACCAGCGTGTTCGTGACACACGACCAGGAAGAAGCCCTGGAGGTGGCCGACCGCGTGGTGCTGATGAACCAGGGCCAGATCGAGCAGATCGGCGCGCCGCAGGAGGTGTGGGAGCACCCGGCCAGCCCCTTCGTGTACGGCTTCCTGGGTGACGTGAATCTGTTTCATGGCCGCGCGAATGAAGGGCAGCTGCACCTGCAGGGCGTGTCCATCGATTCGCCCGAGCATGCCGGGGCGCAGGATGCCAAGGCGTTTGCGTACGTGCGCCCGCACGACCTGGACGTGCAGCGCTACGCGGCCGGCCTGCCCGGCAT
>NZ_JAHCKK010000086.1 GCF_026125825.1 Hydrogenophaga sp.
TTGGCGCTGCAGTGCAGGCCAGCGGCCTGCCAGGCCAGCGTGTCGGCCGACGGCTTCTTCACCACCTCGCCCGCCACCGGGGGCCGCACGCGGCTCGCCAGTCGCTTGCTCAGTTTGGCGTGCGCTTCGCCCGGCGTGGGCAGGTTCGGCAGCTCGTAGCGCTTGCGCGCCAGGATGGCCTTGATCACCCGGTGCACCAGCAGGTCGGGATAGCGCCGGATGGGGCTCGTGAAGTGCGTGTAGGCCTCGAAGGCAAGACCGAAGTGGCCGCTGTTGATGGGCGTGTAGATCGCCTGCTGCATGGAGCGCAGCAGCATGGTGTGGATCTGCTGGGCTTCGGGGCGGTCCTTGGTGGCATTGGCGATGGCCTGGAAGTCGCCTGGTTTGGGGTTGTCGCCGATCGTCTGCGACACGCCCATCGCCTTGAGGTAGTTGCGCAGGATTTCCTGCTTTTCCGGCGTGGGGCCTTCGTGCACGCGGTACAGACCGGTGTGCTTGCCCTCCTGGATGAAATCGGCCGAGCACACGTTGGCGGCGAGCATGGCTTCCTCGATCAGCTTGTGCGCATCGTTGCGCGTGCGCGGCACGATCTTCTCGATGCGCCCCGACTCGTCGCACACGATCTGCGTCTCGGTCGTTTCAAAATCCACCGCGCCGCGCTCCCCGCGCGCCAACAGCAGGGCGCGGTACACGTCGTGCAGGTTCAGCAGGTAAGGCACCAGCGCCTTGCGCTGCGCGGCTTCCGGCCCGCGGGTGTTCTGCAGGATCGCGGCCACCTCGGTGTACGTGAAGCGCGCATGGCTGAACATCACCGCCGGGTAGAACTGATACGCATGGACCTCCCCCTTGGCGTTGACCAGCATGTCGCACACCATGCACAGGCGTTCCACGCCGGGGTTCAAGGAACACAGGCCATTGGAGAGCTTCTCCGGCAGCATGGGAATCACGCGGCGCGGGAAGTAGACCGAGGTGGCCCGGTCATAGGCATCGATATCGATCGGCGAGCCGGTCTCCACGTAGTGGCTCACGTCGGCGATGGCCACCAGCAGGCGCCAGCCCTTGCCTTTTCCGACCTTGGCCGGCTCGCAGTAGACGGCGTCGTCGAAGTCGCGTGCGTCTTCGCCGTCGATGGTCACGAGCGGCACGTCGCGCAGGTCCACGCGATGCTTGTGGTCGGCGGCTCTCACGTGGTCGGGGAGTGCGCGCGCCTGGGCCAGCGCGGCATCGGAGAACTCATGGGGCACGCCGTACTTGCGCACCGCGATCTCGATCTCCATGCCCGGGTCGTCGATCTCGCCCAGCACCTCTTTCACGCGGCCCACCGGCTGCCCGTACAGCGCGGGCGGCTCGGTCAGCTGGACCACCACGACCTGGCCAGGCTTGGCCGACCCGGTGGCACCCTTGGGAATCAGCACGTCCTGTCCGTAGCGCTTGTCCTCGGGCGCGACGAGCCAGACACCACTCTCCTGCAACAGGCGGCCAATGATGGGGGAATCGGAGCGTTCGACGATTTCGGTCACGCGCCCTTCGGGGCGCCCCTTGCGGTCCAGCCGCACGATGCGCGCCTTGACGCGGTCCTTGTGCAACACCGCACGCATCTCGTTGGAGGGCAGGTAGATATCGGCCTGGCCATCGTCGCGGATCACGAAACCGTGTCCATCACGATGTCCGGAAACGACACCTTCGTATTCGGCCAACAGGCTGTTTTTTTCGTTCACTTTTGGGATCGCTTTTTTCTCTGCTATACTTCTGGTTTTCCTGAAAGCCCAGGTGGCGGAATTGGTAGACGCACTAGTTTCAGGTACTAGCGAGTAACATCGTGGAGGTTCGAGTCCTCTCCTGGGCACCAATCATAAAGGGCTTGCAAACGTGATGTTTGCAAGCCCTTTTCTTTTGCCTTATCAAGATGCAAAGCCTGCAAGCAGGCTTTGCGTTCGCCGCTGAACTGCTTCACATTCTGAAGCACCCGATGTGGCCAGAGGGTGTTCGATCCGGCCATCGGCGCCACCGTCAAACCGGGACCGCCAGGAGGTCGTGTCCCTGGGCCGCGACCACACGGGCCTTGGTGAATTCGCCGACCTTCATGGTCTTGCTGATCTTCTCCGGCGGCAGCAGCCGCACCACCCCATCGATCTCCGGCGCATCGGCGTAACTGCGTCCGATGCCACCCTTCTTGCCCAGGCCCGGCGCGGAATCCACGAGCACCTGCATGGTCGCGCCCACGCGCTGCCGCAGCTTCTCGGCCGACACGGCTTCGGCCACCGCCATGAAGCGCGCGCGACGCTCTTCGCGCACGGCATCGGGCACGGCGTGCGGCAACTCATTGGCCGAGGCGCCCGGCACAGGCGAATACGCAAAGCACCCGGCGCGATCAATGCGCGCCTCGCGCACGAAATCGAGCAGATGGTCGAACTCGGCTTCGGTCTCCCCCGGAAAGCCCGCAATGAACGTGCTTCGCACCACGATCTGTGGACACAGCTCGCGCCAGCGTGCAATGCGCTCCAGGTTCCTCTCGCCACTGGCTGGCCGTTTCATCCGGCGCAGCACGTCGGGATGGCTGTGCTGCAACGGCACATCGAGGTAAGGAAGGCACAGGCCATCGGCCATCAGCGGAATGATCTCATCCACGTGCGGATACGGGTAGACATAGTGCAGGCGCACCCAGGCGCCATAGCCTCGTGCCAGCTCGCCCAGCGAGCGCACGAGATCGAACATGCGCGTCTTCACCGGCTTGCCGTCCCAGAAGCCGGTGCGGTACTTCACGTCCACGCCGTACGCGGAAGTATCCTGGCTGACCACCAGCAACTCCTTCACGCCAGACTCGAAGAGCTTGCGCGCCTCAGTCAGCACGTCGCCGATCGGTCGACTCACCAGGTCGCCGCGCATGGACGGGATGATGCAGAACGTGCAACGGTGGTTGCAGCCCTCGCTGATCTTCAGGTAGGCGTAATGGCGCGGCGTGAGCTTGATGCCTTGTGGTGGCACCAGATCCACAAATGGATCGTGTGGCTTGGGCAGGTGCTCATGCACCGCCGTCATCACCTCGTGCGTGGCATGCGGCCCGGTCACCGCCAGCACGCTGGGGTGCATCTGCCGCACCAGGTTGCCGCCCCCCTCGCCTTCGCGCGCGCCCAGGCATCCGGTGACGATCACCTTGCCGTTCTCGGCCAGGGCTTCGCCGATGGTGTCCAGGCTCTCGCGAACGGCGTCGTCGATGAAGCCGCAGGTGTTGACGATCACGAGATCGGCACCAGCGAAGGTCTTGGAGGTCTGGTACCCCTCGGCGCTGAGCTGCGTGAGGATGAGTTCGGAGTCGGTCAGCGCCTTGGGGCAACCCAGGCTGACGAACCCGACCTTGGGTGTCTTGGCGGCGGGGGCGGTGTCGTAAGTCATTGTTTCCATTTGGATTCCGCCGGGCTACCTGGCTGAAGAGCGTGGTCCATTATTGTAAGGCGGCGCGTCCAGCCAGCTTGCCATGCCTTCCATGACCTTCGCCCGCAACGGTCGGCGCGGCGTGCGCGGTTCTGGCACGCGGATTGCCAAACCTCAGGCATGACGCCCAACACGCCCTCGCTCCACATTGGCACCGCCGGCTGGGGACTGCCGCGCGCGGTGGCCGACGCATTCCCCGGTGAGGGTGCACTGCTGGAGCGCTACGCCCGGGTGCTCGGCTGCACGGAAGTCAACACGACCTTCAGCCGCACGCACCGCGCGGAGACGTTCGCTCGCTGGGCGGCCCAGACCCCAGGCGGTTTCCGCTTCTCCGTCAAGCTGCCGAAGGCCTTCACCCATGAAGATCGCTTGATGACGCCGCGCGCCGAGGTGGCCGCCTTCGTGGCTTCTCTGGCGGGACTCGGCGAGCACCTGGCGGTGCTGCTGGTGCAATTGCCGCCCTCCCTGGCGCTGGATGTCAGCGCAGCACGCAGCTTCTTTCGCTCGGTGCGCACCGCGTTCTCTGGCGCCATCGTCTGCGAGCCGAGGCACGCCTCCTGGTTCACCGGGCGGGCCCAACGCTTGCTGGAGGACGAACACATTGGGCGCGTGGCCGCAGACCCGCCCAGACACCCCGGCGCTGGAGAGCCTGGCGGCTGGCTCGGCGAACACCGCGACGGACAAGGTGCTGTCGTCTACCACCGCTGGCACGGTTCGCCGCGCGTGTACTGGTCGGCCTACGACGACGACTGGCTTGACGCCAAGGCCAGGGCGTTGATGCGCTGGCCGGCCGCCACCGACGTCTGGTGCATCTTCGACAACACCGCGAAGGGAGCCGCGTGCGACGACGCGCTGCGGCTGACAAAACGAATGGCGAAACTCAGCGCTTGAGTCCCAACGCCGCCAGCATCTGCTCGCTGTTCTTCTGCATCTGCTCCTGCATCTGCGTGAAGGCGGTGCGAGACTGTTCCAGGTACGTCCCCATCATGCCTTGCATCATGGGCGACTGAACATTCATGAACTGCTTCCAGGCTTCCGGGTTCACGCCGGTGGACTGCTCGGCCATCTTGTGCTGCAGGTCCATGAAAATCTGGACGTTCTTCTCCAGGTAGGCGCCCATGAAATCCTGCATGGCATGGCCATAGAAGCGGATGATGTTGGCCAGCACCTGTTCGGTGAAGATGGGCACCCCCGCCGTCTCCTCTTCCAGGATGATCTGGAGCAGGATGCTGCGCGTGAGGTCGTCGTTCGTCTTGGCGTCCCGCACCACGAAGGGCTCGTTGTCCATGACCAGCGACTTCACTTCGGCCAGCGTGATGTACGACGACGTGTCGGTGTCGTAGAGACGCCGGTTCGGGTACTTCTTGATCACACGCACGGCGGGCGCACGCTCGCTGCCGCTACCGGCCTTGGTTTTTTGCACTGCAGGACTTTCAGGAAGGGACGGGCATCGAAGGGCCGTCGTCTGAGGGAAGGATACGGCACATTCTAGAAACCCGTTCCTGGGCCGCAAGCATGGGTTTTCCCTGTGCGAAGCCCCTTGTGAGACAGCATCCGTCCCGTTTGGCACGAAACAGACGAAAAAAAAGCAGACGGCGTGGTCTGCTTTCTGTTCCGGGGCCTGGTTGACCCCGAAGAAGTTTGGTAGGCGCGATTGGACTCGAACCAACGACCCCCACCATGTCAAGGTGGTGCTCTAACCAGCTGAGCTACGCGCCTACAAACGATTCGAAGCCTCGCAGTATAGCAGTGTTCCAGGCCGCTTTCGGCCACCCCGCCAGATCATTTGCGGCGCACCACCCGCACGCCAGGCACATCGCCCACCACGGACATGGCGCGCAGCACCTGCCGGGCGTCGGACACCTCAATGGTGAACGTCATCCAGGCCACGTCCTTGACCGACTGGGTCTGCACCCCGATCACATTCATCTTCTCGCGAGCGAACACGTCCGAAATGTCGCGCAAAAGTCCCTGGCGGTCCTGCGCCTCGATGGCCACGTCCACCGGGTACACGGCCGCGCGGCCATCGCGATCGGGGGCGGCCTGACCGCTCCATTGCACCTCGATCACCCGGTCCGGGTTCTTGCGCTGCAGGTGGGCGAAGTCGCTGCAATCGGCGCGGTGGATGCTCACCCCCTTGCCACGCGTCACGAAGCCACCAATGTCGTCCGGCGGCGCGGGCTTGCAGCACTTGGCCAGTTGCGTCATGAGCGAATCCACCCCGACCACCAGCACCCCCCCGCTGGCCTGGCCAGAGGACTTGCGCGGCTTCTTCAGCCACACAGGCATCTCGGACGGGGCCTCGGGCTCGGGCGGTCGCAAGTGGGTCTCGATGGCCCGCAAGGACAGCTCGTCCTTGCCCACCTGCTCAAAGAGTTCCTGCGCGGAGGCCAGTCCCATGGACACGGCGAGGTCGTCGAACTTCAGCGCCGTCCTGCCCTCGCGCTGCAGCAGTTTTTCCACCGCCTCGCGCCCGCGCGCCATGGTTTCTTCCATCGCCTGGGCGTTGAACCACGCGCGCACTTTGCTCTTGGCCCGGTGGCTGACGAGATAACCCAGCTCGGCGTTGAGCCAGTCCCTCGACGGCCCCCCCTCCTTCGAGGCGGTGATTTCCACCGTCTGCCCGTTCTGCAAGGGCGTGTTGAGCGTGACCATGGCGCCGTCGACTCGCGCGCCACGGCAACGGTGCCCCAGGTCCGTGTGCACGCTGTAGGCGAAGTCCACCGCCGTGGCGCCCTGGGGCAGCTCGACGATGGCCGCGTCGGGCGTGAGCACGTAGATGCGATCGTCGAACAGGCCCTGCGCGGTGCCGCTCAGGTCTCGCTCCCAGGCCAGCAGCTGGCGCAGCACGGCGATCTTGGCGTCGTACTCCGAACTGGCCGAGACGCCGGCGTAACCCTTGGCACCCGCCTCCTTGTAAGCCCAGTGCGCGGCCACACCGTGCTCGGCGTGGTCATGCATGGCCTGGGTGCGGATCTGGATCTCGAAGGCCCTGCCCTGCTCATCGCGCACCACCGTGTGCAGCGACTGGTAGCCGTTCGGCTTGGGTTTGGCGATGTAGTCGTCGAACTCGTCGGCCACGGGCACATAGTTCGCATGCACATGGGCCAGTGCGGTGTAGCAATCGTCGCGGTCGGGCACGATCACACGCAGCGCGCGGATGTCGAACACCTGGTCAAAATCCAGCGACTTGCCCCGCATCTTCTTCACGATGCTGTAGATGTGCTTGGGCCGCCCCTGCACGGAAGCGGACACGCCCTGGCGCTGCAGCTCTGCCTCGAGATGCTGGCGCACCTGCTCCACGTGGGCCTCGCGCTCGGCCCGCTTCTCGTCCAGCAGGCGGGCCACATGCTTGTAGGTCTGCGGCTCCAGGAAGCGGAACGCCAGGTCTTCCATCTCCCATTTGATCTGCCAGATGCCCAGGCGGTTGGCCAGCGGAGCGAACACGTGCAGCGACTCGCTGGCCAGCGCGTCGCCGGGCTCGCCTTTGCAGGCAGCGAAGTAGCGCAGGGTCTGCAGCCGAGAGGCAAGGCGCAGCATGACCACACGCAAATCGCGCGAGAAGGCCAGCAGCATCTTGCGCACGTTCTCGGTCTGGCTCGCGGCCAGTTCGGACACCGGCGCCTTGCCCGGCGTGGTCACGGGCAGGGCCTGCTCCTGTGCCGCCTGGCGTTCCTCTTCCTTCTTGGCCAACACTTCGGCGGACTTGATCCGGGCCAGGCGTTGCAGCTGCACCAGCTTCGTGGTTTCCAGGGCAAGGGCGGCAAAGTTGTCGCCAAAGGCCTTGGCAATCACCTCTTGCGGACGGTTGAGGTGTTGGCAGGCATACACCAGGTACGCCGCCGCCTGCATGGCCTCGGAGCCCCCGATGTCGTGGAGCACGCCGGCCACGGCATCGGCGTGCGCCAGGGTGTTCTCGCCGGTATCGAGCTGCTCGCTGCACAGCAAAGGTTCCGCAAAAGCGCGGGCACGGGCCAGTGCGTTGGCCTGCTTGGGCAGGCTGTCGGAAGTGGCCGCCACGATGGCCGAGGGCACGCCCGGCGCGCGCTCGATCAGGGGGGCCGCATTGGAGGCCTCGGACGAGGTCGGGGAAATCACACGTTTCATGAATCGCTCAACAACCACCGCTCAATCGGACCAGAGGAAGTCCCGGACGGCGGCCACCTGATCATCGGCCACCAGCGTCGGCGCGTGGCCCACGCCCTCAAAAACCACACATCGCGCCCTGGGACCGCGCCGCCCCATCTCGACGGCGGTGGCTTCGGACAGCAGGTCCGACTGCCCGCCACGCAGCAGCAGCGTCGGCGCGGAGATGGCGTCGTACAGCTGCCAGAGGGTGCCCTCACCGTCGCGGGCCATCTGGCGCGCCTGCGCCTCGTCGGCCATGCCGGTGAGGGCCTTGACCGGCATGGCGATCGCTGGGTCGTAGTGCAACCACCAGCGCCCCTCGCGCTCCCGCAGCAGCGGCAAGGACAGCGCTCGCCATTGCGCTGGCGTGTGGGGACCGAAGCCGGTGGAAATCGAGGCGAGGTAGTCCAGGGCCGCCTGCTCGCTGTCGAACGAGGGGTTCTGCCCCAGGTAGGTGCTGATGCGCTGCAGCGCCTCCCACTGGATGGCCGGCCCCACATCATTGAGCACCAGCCGGCGCGGGGCCAGCGCGGGCTGGGCCGCGATCGCCATGCCGATCAGGCCACCCATGCTGGTCCCGACCCAGTCGATGACGGCCGTGGGGTTCGACGCGCGCAGATGCACCAGCAGGGCCGACAAGTCGGCCGCATAGGTGGGCAACTGGTAGGCCATGGGGTCGGCCAGCCAGTCGCTATGGCCCCGCCCGGCCACATCGACGGAGATCACGCGGCAGCGTTCGACCAGCGTGCGCGCCAGGGTGTCGAAGTCGCGCCCCTGACGCGAGAGGCCGTGCACGCAGACCACCACATGGCGTTGATCACCCGAGGCGCTGGCCCAGTCCCAATAAGCCATGCGGCGCGGCTCGCCGGTGCGGGCCGCCGGCCCGGCGACGGGAAGATACTGGAGGTTCGGTTCTTGCATGGTGTGACAGTGCGAAGCGGGCGCCTGGGAGCGTCCGTGATAATGCCTTTCAGCGCTTTTCAACCCATCGTACTGGAACTGGAGTTCACTTCATGCTTGCCAACAAGACCGCCCTCGTCACCGGTTCCACCAGCGGCATCGGCCTGGGCATTGCCAAGGCCCTGGCGCGCCAGGGTGCCAACATCGTGCTCAACGGTTTCGGTGATGCCGAAGGCCCCAAGGCGGAAATTGCGGCCCTGGGCGCCAAAGTCGCCTACCACGGGGCGGACATGAGCAAACCCGCCGAGATCGAGGCCATGATGGCCTTCGCAGCCAGCACCTTCGGCCAGGTGGACATTCTGGTGAACAACGCCGGCATCCAGCACGTTGCGCGCGTGGAGGACTTTCCCGTCGAACGCTGGGACGCGGTCATCGCCATCAACCTGAGCAGCGCCTTCCATGCCACCCGCTTGGCCCTGCCCTCGATGCTCAAGTCCAACTGGGGCCGCATCATCAACGTGGCGTCGGTGCATGGGTTGGTGGGTTCAGCCGAGAAGTCGGCCTACGTGGCGGCCAAGCACGGCATCGTGGGCCTGACCAAGGTCACCGCCCTGGAGAACGCCACGACCGGCGTGACTTGCAATGCGATCTGCCCGGGCTGGGTGCTCACCCCCCTGGTGCAGAAGCAAGTGGACGCCAAGGCGGCGGCGCAGGGGATTTCCAACGCGGATGCCACCCGACAACTGCTGGGCGAAAAAGAGCCGTCCATGCAGTTCACCACGCCCGAAGAACTGGGCGAGCTCGCGGTGTTCTTCTGCTCGCCGGCCGGCAACAATGTGCGGGGCGTGGCCTGGAACATGGACGGCGGCTGGGCCGCCCAGTAACGGCAGCAATCCCGACCCGCTTCGCACGCCCGCCGTCGAGGGGGTGGCACCCGCGGGCGGGCAAAGCCCATTGCACGGGACCTCGGACTGCGCCGCCTCAGGCGCCGCGGCGGTCTATTTCAGCTGGATCGAGCCCGACACGGTGACGTTGACCGTGGACTTGCCGGCTTCCACCGGCACGGCCGCATCTGACATCGCGGCCTTGGCCTCCATGGCCATGGCGCGCGGCTGGAACGGGCGCACTTCCTGGTCGGCCGAACTCACGTTGACTTCGCGCAGGCTGTAGCCGGAGAAGCCGAAGCCCTTGCTGACCTCGTCCGCGCGCGCTTTGAAGCGTTCGATCGCCAGCGCCTGCACGTCGGATTCGAGTTTGCGGCGCGCGTCGCGCGAAAGCGAGAAGCTGGTACCGGACATGGTCAAGGTCTGAATCTTGCCGGCAGTGGCGCTGATGAGGGCGAAGTCCCGCCCTTCAAGCACCAGCTCGGTGCTGCCCTGCCAGCCGTTGATCTTGCCGTTGCTGCTGTAGCGCGGGTACAGGCTGAACTGGCCCGTGCGAACCTCCAGCTGCTGAGGCTTGGCATTGGCGCGGGCCACCGCCAGCGCCGCATCAAGCGCCTGCTTGAGCTGGTTCTGCACCGTCACGGCGTCACTGCCCTCGCGTGTGGTGTTCAGGCTCATGCTCAACCAGTCCTGAGGCACCTCCAGGAAACCACTGGCGGCGATGTTCACCACGTTGGCGGGCGCGGGTGTGGTGACCTGGGCCATTGCCGAAGCGCTCAGGCCCAGCCCGAGGGCCAGAACGGAAGGGAGCAAGAAGCGGGAGGAAAGGGAGGAACCGGAGAGACGACGCGAGGAAGACAGGGTCATGGTTTGAACTTGAAGTCGTGATGCGGCTGGTCGCGAAGCTGTTCGCGCAGACGCTGGCGCTCTTCCACCGAGAGTCGGTAGGGTTTGCGGCTGTCGTCCATGTCATCGAAAGGCTGTCGCAGCGCATCGCGCAAGCGCATCGTGCTGCGTGGGTCGCCCTCGTCGGCCGAGATCGGCATGACGGCCACCGGTGTATCCGAAGGCATCGGATGCACGCGCTGGTCGCCCGGTGCGGCGAAGGCCGAACCCAGCGTGACTAGCAACAAACCACTCGACAGATACGATTTCATGGTGCACTCAAGTATGGTCAATTCGCCGATTGTGTGATGTGGGCGAGGTGAAGCCGACGAGAATGCGGGCAACATCTGTAACAGCGTGTCATAAAAATAAAAAATGAGTGCTGACAAGCACTTGGCGCTGCCACAATCGCGTTTGTTACATTTAACGGAAGTTGCTCCCATGCCACAAACCACTGTCCGTCCCAACAAAGTGCTGGTCGTCGACGACGACGTGCGCATCCGCGACCTGCTGCGCCGCTACCTCATGCAGGAAGGTTTCGAGGTCATGCTGGCCGAAGACGGCAAGGCTCTGAACCGGGTCCTGCAACGCGACTCGGTCGACATCATCGTGCTCGACCTGATGATGCCGGGCGAAGACGGCCTCTCGATCTGCCGCCGCCTGCGCGCCAATGGCGATCGCACCCCCATCATCATGCTTACCGCCAAGAGCGAGGATGTGGACCGCATCGTGGGCCTGGAGGTAGGCGCGGACGACTACCTGGGCAAGCCCTTCAACCCGCGCGAACTGCTGGCCCGCATCCATGCCGTGCTGCGCCGCCGCCCGCCCACCGAGGTGCCGGGGGCGCCCTCGCAGGACCAGGAGGTGGTGAAGTTCGGCCCCTTCGAATTCGACCTGAGCCTGCGCACCCTGCGCAAAGAAGGAGCCGACCTGCCGCTGACCACCGGCGAGTTCGCGATGCTCAAGGCCCTGGTGCGCCACCCGCGCCAGCCACTGTCCCGCGAAAAACTGGCCCAGTTGGCGCGCGGCCGCGAGTTCGAGCCCTTTGACCGCAGCCTGGATGTGCAGGTCTCCCGTCTGCGCAAGCTGATCGAGGAAGACGCCGCCTCGCCGCGTTACCTGCAGACCGTCTGGGGCGTGGGCTACGTGTTCGTGCCCGATGGCAATGCCTGATGTCCGACGAGTCCCGCGTTCCGTTCGAGACCCAGCCGGCCTCGCTGGAGACAGCGCCCGCCCCGCTGGACATGCGTCCATCGCGTGGCGTGAGCCTGTTCTGGCGCACGTTCTTCTTTCTGGCGCTGCTGCTGGTCGGCTGCACCGTCGCCTGGCTGCAGACCTTTCGCGCGCTGGAGTACGAGCCGCGGGCGCTGCAAAGCGCGAACCAGCTGGCCTCGCTGGTCAACCTCAGCCGGGCCGCCCTGGTGCACTCGGATGCCATCGCCCGGGTCTCGCTGATCAAGACCCTGGCCAGCGAAGAAGGCCTGCGCATCGCGCCGCGTGAGCCGACCGACACCTTCCGCCTCTACAACACCGATGCGCTCAGCCGCAACGTGGCCGAGCGGCTGCGCGGGCGCCTGGGCCCCGACACGCTGGTGGCGCGCGAGGTCAATGGCGCCCCAGGCCTGTGGATCGGCTTCACCATTGACGGCGACCCCTACTGGCTGCTCACCGACCCCTCTCGCATCGGCCCGGTGGCGGGCACCACCTGGCTGATCTGGCTCGGCACCGCCGCCCTGCTTTCGCTCACGGGCGCGGCACTCATCGCCCGCCTGATCAACCGGCCGCTGAAGAAACTCTCGTTCGCGGCCAGCCGGGTGCGCGAGGGCGATTTCAACGCCAGCCAGCTCAACGAGGCCGTGGCCACGAGCGAGATCCGCGAGGTGAACATCGGCTTCAACCGCATGGCCCAGCGGCTCTCCAAGATCGAGCAGGACCGGGCCTTGATGCTCGCCGGCATCTCGCACGACCTGCGCACGCCGCTGGCCCGCCTGCGGCTGGAAACCGAGATGAGCGTGGACGACGCCCAGGCGCGCGAGCACATGGCGGCCGACATCGACCAGGTCAACGCCATCATCGACAAGTTCCTCGACTACGCCCGCCCCGACCACCTCAAGCCCGAGCGCGTGAGCCTCAACCAGGTGGTGGATGCCGCGATCTTCTCGGTCGGCCAGGACCCGAACACCTACATCACCACCAACATCCCGCGCGACACCGCCGTGATGGGCGACGCGGTGGAGCTGCAACGCGTGTTCTCCAACCTGATCGAGAACGCCATGCGCTACGGGCGCGACCCGGAAACCGGCATCGCCAAGATCGACATCGCGGCCAAGGCCAAGGACGACGACGTGCTGGTCAAGCTGCGCGACCACGGGCAAGGCGTCAATCCGGAACAGCTTGAGCAGCTGACCCAGCCGTTCTACCGGGGCGACGTTTCCCGCAGCGCGGCCACCGGCACCGGCCTGGGCCTGGCCATCGTGGACCGTGCCATCGCGCGCATGGGCGGCCGCTTCGCGCTGGCCAACAGCAGCACCGGAGGCCTTGCGGCCCACATGAAACTCGTCAAGGCGCCGTCTTGACGAGCAGCACGACCGCGCGCGCCTCGATCGACAGGCCCTGCCCCACAGGGCCGATCTTCTCGGCCGTCTTGGCCTTCACGTTGACCTGACCGGTCGCCAGCCCCAGGGTGCGGGCAATGCCCTCGCACATGGCGGCGATATGAGGGGCAAGCTTGGGCGCCTGCGCGATCACGGTGCTGTCGATGTTGCCGATGTCAAAACCCGCCTCGCGCACCCGGCGCGCCGCCTCGGCCAGCAGCGCGCTGGAGTCGGCGCCTTTGAATCGCTCGTCGGTGTCGGGGAAATGGCGGCCAATGTCGCCCAGCGCCGCCGCGCCCAGCAGCGCATCGGTGATGGCGTGCAGCAGCACGTCGGCATCGGAATGCCCCAGCAGCCCCTGGCTGTGGGGAATGCGCACGCCGCCGATGATGAGGGGCCGCCCGGGCACCAGAGCATGCACATCCCAGCCCTCGCCAATGCGCAAAGGGGGAAGGGTGAAGGCATTCATGAGCGGCTCCTGAGCACGGCTTGGGCCAGTGCGAAGTCTTCGGGATAGGTGACTTTGAAGTTCTGCGCGCTGCCGCGCACCAGCAGCGGCCGGTGGCCGGCCATCTCCATGGCACTGGCCTCGTCGGTCACGCCAGCAAAGCCGCTGGGCGCCGTGGCCGCCAGCGCGGCTTGCAGCGCGCCCAGTCGGAACATCTGGGGCGTCTGCGCCAGCCATTTGTCGGCGCGCTCGACGGTGGCCGCCACGCGACCACCGATGTCGGCCTTGAGCGTGTCGGGCAAGGGCAGCGCCAGCAGGCCGCCCACGGCATCGTTCCAGCAGGCGTCGATCAAGGCATCGACCTGGGCCGGCGTGACAAGGCAGCGCGCGGCGTCGTGCACCAGCACCCAGTCGTGCGCCGAAGCGCCTTGCTCTCGCAAGACCTGCAGGCCGTTGCACACGGTCTCGGCGCGGGTGGCGCCCCCACAGCGCGCCAGCGTGGTGCCCACAGGCGTCGAGGTCCAGAAATCATCGCCGGGCGCAACAACCACCAGGCAAGTCTGCAAGCGCGCGACGGCGCGCAGAGCTGCCAGCGTGTGCATCACCATGGGTTGGCCCGCGATCGGCTGGTACTGCTTGGGCATCGCGGTGCCGGCCCGGGTGCCGGTGCCCGCGCAGGGCAGCAGCACATGGCATCGGGGAGCGCCGGGGCGGGTCAATTCGGTGTCGGCATGGGGCATGGTGTGCGTGCATTCTAAAATCAGGCCTCACACCCCCGCCCGCCTGGTCGGGGGTGTTCGTCATGGCCGCACTGGCCCACCACGCCCTCAAGTCCACTCCGCACGCCCTTCCATCTTCCATGGACTTGCCCAAACTCACCCCCGGCAAACGCCACACCGTGCCGCATCCCGGCGGTTCGGCCGACGCCCTGATGCTGGCCCAGCTGGGCGAGCGCGAGAAAGCCGCCGGCCGGCTTACCGCCATCGTCACCGCCGACGCCAACGACGCGCAGCGGCTGATCGACGAGATGGCCTTCTTCGCGCCGGGTCTGCGCTGCGCCCTCTTTCCCGACTGGGAAACGCTGCCCTACGACACCTTCTCGCCCCACCAGGACCTGATCAGCGAACGCCTGGCCACGTTGTGGCGCATCTCGCAGCGCGACAAGGAAACGGGCGCCGACGTGGTGCTCGTCCCCGCCACCACCGCGCTGTACCGGCTCGCCCCGCCCTCCTTTCTTGCGGGCTATACCTTCCACTTCAAGGTCAAGCAAAAGCTCGATGAGAGCCGGCTCAAGGGCCAGCTGACGCTGGCGGGCTACCAGCACGTCACGCAGGTCGTGAGTCCCGGGGAGTACGCGGTGCGCGGCGGCCTGATCGACCTGTTCCCCATGGGAAGCCTGGTGCCCTACCGGGTGGACCTGTTCGACGACGAAATCGACAGCATCCGCACGTTCGACCCGGACAGCCAGCGCAGCCTGTACCCGGTCAACGAGGTGCGCCTGCTGCCCGGGCGTGAATTCCCCATGGACGACGCGGCGCGCGCCAAATTCCGCAGTCGCTGGCGCGAACTGCTCGAAGGCGATCCAACCAAGAGCCGCATCTACAAAGACATCGGCAACGGCGTGGCCACCGCCGGCATCGAGTACTACCTCCCGCTGTTCTTTGACGACACCGCCACCGTGTTCGACTACCTCGGCGCGGACGCGACCGTGGTGCTGCACGGCGACCTGGAGCCCGCCTTCCAGCGCTTCTGGCAGGACACCAAGGACCGCCACCGCCTGCTGCGCGGCGACCCCGAACGTCCCGTGCTGCCGCCAGAAGCCCTGTTCCTGGGCACCGAGCAGTTTTACACCCGCGCCAACCAGCATGCCCAGTACGTGGTGCGCCCGGCGCAGCAGGAGATCGAACACGGCGCGCACGTTCAGAAGCTGGGCGACCTGTCCGTGGTGCGCGGCGCCGAAGACCCGCTGGCGCGCCTGCAGGCCCATCTGCGCAACACCGCGCACCGCGTGCTGCTGCTCGCCGAGAGCGACGGCCGACGCGAGAGCCTGCTGGACTTCCTGCGCGCCAGCGGCGTCCATCCGCCAGCCTTCGACTCGCTGGCCGAGTTCCAGTCCAGCGATGAAAAAACCGGCATCGCCACCGCCGCGCTCGCGGTGGGCTTTTCCTGGCTGGACGACGGCATCGACTTCGTCACCGAAACCGAGCTGTTTGCCGCCGGCCCCACCACGCGGCGGCGCAAAAAACAGGAACAGGTCAGCGACGTCGATGCGCTGATCAAGGACCTGTCCGAGCTCAATCTTGGCGACCCGGTGGTGCACAACGCACACGGCATTGGCCGCTACCGGGGCCTCGTCAACATGGACATGGGGGAGAAGAACCCCGACGGCACCCCTGCACTGCAGGAGTTTCTCCACCTGGAGTACGCCGACAAGGCCGTGCTCTACGTGCCGGTGAGCCAGCTGCAGCTCATCGGCCGCTACACCGGCGTGAGCGCCGACGAGGCGCCGCTGCACAAGCTGGGCAGCGGCCAGTGGGAGAAGGCCAAACGCAAGGCCGCCGAACAGGTGCGCGACGCCGCCGCCGAACTGCTCAACATCTACGCCCGCCGCGCCGCGCGCCAGGGCCATGCGTTCCGCTACTCGGCGCAAGACTACGAGGTGTTTGCCAACGACTTCGGCTTCGAGGAAACCGCCGACCAGCGCGCCGCCATCCACGCCGTGATCCAGGACATGATCAGCCCGCGCCCCATGGACCGCCTGGTCTGTGGCGACGTGGGCTTCGGCAAGACCGAGGTCGCGCTGCGCGCCGCCTTTGTCGCCGTGACCGGCGGGCGCCAGGTGGCCTTCCTTGCACCGACCACGCTGCTGGCCGAGCAGCACTTCCAGACGCTGTCCGACCGCTTCTCGAAATGGCCGGTGAAGGTGGCCGAGATGAGCCGCTTCCGATCGGCCAAGGAAATCACCGCCGCGGCCAAGGGCCTGGCCGACGGCTCGGTGGACATCGTGGTCGGCACGCACAAGCTGCTCAGCGAGAGCGTGAAGTTCAAGGACCTGGGCCTGCTCATCATCGACGAAGAACACCGCTTCGGCGTGCGCCACAAGGAGGCGATGAAGGCGATGCGCGCCGAGGTCGACGTGCTCACGCTCACCGCCACGCCGATCCCGCGCACGCTGGGCATGGCGCTCGAAGGCCTGCGCGATCTGTCCGTGATCGCCACCGCGCCGCAGCGCCGCCTGGCCATCAAGACTTTCGTGCGCAACGAGGGCAACGGCGTGATCCGCGAAGCCGTGCTGCGCGAACTCAAGCGCGGCGGCCAGGTCTACTTCCTGCACAACGAGGTCGAGACCATCGAGAACCGGCGCCAGAAGCTCGAAGAGATCCTGCCCGAGGCGCGCATCGCCATTGCACACGGCCAGATGCCCGAACGCGAACTCGAGCGCGTGATGCGCGACTTCGTGGCGCAGCGCTTCAACGTGCTGCTGTGCTCGACCATCATCGAGACCGGCATCGACGTGCCCACGGCCAACACCATCGTGATGAGCCGCGCCGACAAGTTCGGCCTGGCGCAGCTGCACCAGCTGCGCGGGCGCGTGGGCCGCAGCCACCACCAGGCCTACGCTTACCTGATGGTCCCCGACATCGAAGGCCTTACCAAACAGGCAGCACAGCGGCTGGACGCGATCCAGCAGATGGAGGAACTCGGCAGCGGCTTCTACCTGGCCATGCACGACCTGGAGATCCGGGGGGCGGGCGAGGTGCTGGGCGAAAACCAGAGCGGCAACATGCTGGAGGTGGGCTTCCAGCTCTACAACGAGATGCTGTCGGAAGCCGTGAAGTCCCTCAAGGCCGGGCGCGAGCCCGACCTGCTCTCGCCCCTGTCGGTCACCACCGACATCAACCTGCACGCGCCCGCATTGCTGCCCAACGACTACTGTGGCGACGTGCACCTGCGCCTGTCGTTCTACAAGAAGCTGGCCACCGCGAAAAACACCGATCAGGTCGATGCCCTGCTCGAAGAAATCGTGGACCGCTTCGGCAAGCTGCCACCGCAGGCGCAGACGCTGATCGACGTGCACCGCCTGCGCTGCATCAGCACACCCTACGGTGTCGTCAAGGTCGATGCGGCACCGGGCGTGACGAACATCACCTTCCGCGCCAATCCGCCGTTCGAGCCGATGCGCATCATCGAATTGATCCAGAAAAACCGCCACATCAAGCTCGCCGGCAACGACAAGCTGCGCATCGAGCGCGCCCTGCCCGAAGTGAAGGACCGCGTGCAGCTGGTGCGCGATGTGCTGCGCTCGCTCGGCCAGCCCCACAAGAATCCTGAAACAGCGTGACCAACATGACCACCGCCACCGAATTCGCCCCCGGTCTCACCGTCCAGGGCTTCACCCCTCCACTCAAGCTCAGCGACTTCAAGCTCATCGCCTTCGACATGGACTCCACGCTCATCAGCATCGAATGCGTCGACGAGATCGCCGATGCCGTGGGGAAGAAGGCCGAGGTGGCCGCCATCACCGAAGCCGCCATGCGCGGCGAGATCACCGACTACAAGGACAGCCTTCGCAAGCGCGTGGCGCTGCTGCGCGGCGTGACCATCGCCGACATGGAGCAGGTCTACACCGAGCGCCTGCGCATCAACCCGGGCGCTGCCGAGCTGGTGAGCGCCTGCAAGGCCGCCGGCCTCAAGGTGCTGCTGGTTTCGGGTGGATTCACCTTCTTCAGCGAGCGCGTGCGCCACACACTGGGCATCGACTTCACGCGCGCCAACGTGCTCGAAGTGGAAAGCGGCCCCAACTGCGGCCAGCTCACCGGCCACATGGTGGACCAACCCTGGGGCGACATTTGCGACGGCGCCGAGAAACGCCGCACCTTGCTCGAAGTGGCCTCGTTGCTGGGCATCGAGGCCTCGCAGTGCATTGCCATGGGCGATGGCGCCAACGACCTTCCCATGATGGGCGTGGCCGGCCTCTCGGTGGCCTACCACGCCAAGCCCGCCGTGCGCGCGCAGGCCATGGTGGCCATCAACGAAGGCGGGCTCGACCGCCTCCTCGAAGTCTTGCGCTGAACACCCGGATGGTCCTGCCGCCACGCCTGGCCCGCTTCGCGCAATCGCTGCGCCGTCGGTGGAAGAGCCACCTGCTGACCTTGGGCCTGTTGCTGGCCGTGCTGCTGGGCGTACAGGCCTGGCAAACGCGCGACGTGCCGCGCGGCCCAGCGCCCGAGCTGGCCCTCGTCCTGGTGCAGCCGGACGGCAGCCAGCGCAGCACCACCCTGGCGCAGTGGCGCGCCGACCACCCCGGCCAGCCCGTGGCCTTGCATGTGTGGGCCGAGTGGTGTCCCATCTGCCGCACAGAAGAGCACAGCGTGACCAGGCTGTCGGCGGACTGGCCGGTGCTCACCATCGCCATGCAATCCGGCCAGGCCGACGCCGTGGCCCGCGTGCTGGCGCAGCGGCAACTGCCCTGGGTCACGGCCATCGATGCGCGCGGACAGATCGCCCGCCAGCTCGGTTTCAAAGCCGTGCCCGCCTTCGTGGTGGTGGACGCCCAGGGCCAGTTGCGCGCGCCCACGGCCGGCTACACCAGCGAGATCGGCATGCGGCTGCGGCTGTGGTGGGCGCGGCTGTTCTGATCCAAAGGCTCAGCCGCCCGCTCGCTTGACGTGGTGGCTCTGGGCCTTCAGCGCGGCCATCACCTTGT
>NZ_JAHCKK010000087.1 GCF_026125825.1 Hydrogenophaga sp.
CCACCACCGGGCTGGACGCGAAGTCCAGCATGTCGATTTCGTCGGGCACCGGCGGGTTCAGCATCGCGGCCCAGGGTGCCCCGATCATCACGTGACAGGTGGCGCAGGTGAGGCTTCCTCCGCAGTCGGCCTCGATGCCCTGGATGTTCGCGTCCACCGCGGCCTTCATCAGGCTCTGGCCGGGCTCGGTCCGGACGACCTGAACCGAGCCGTCGGCGTGGATGAATCGGATCGAGATCATGGTCGGGCTCAAGTCCTGGCGAAGTACTCGCGGCGTTCGAAATCGGTCTTGTCCTCGGCTTGCGCGTGGCGGTCGATCTCGCTTTGCTTGATGCGGCAGAAGTAGCGCACGAAGTCCTCGCCCAGCGCGGCGCAAAGCGCGCTGTCCGCGCGCAGCGCCTCCAGGCCTTCGCCCAGCGAGGAGGGAAGCTTCTGGTTGTCGGCCGCATAAGGCGATTCGCTCGCGGGCGGCGGCAGCGCGGCGCGGGCCAGGCCATCGAGCCCGGCGTGGATCTGCGCGGCCATGTAGAGGTAGGGGCTGGCGGCAGGCTCGCCCACGCGGTTCTCGATGCGGGTGGCGTTGTCGCCAGCCGCGCCGACCACGCGCAGCATGGCGCCGCGGTTGTCCTGCCCCCACAGCGCGGCCTGCGGTGCCAGCGCATTGGGCCGGAAGCGGGCAAAGCCGTTGATGGTGGGCGTGCACAGCACCGTCATGCCGCGGGCGTGCGACAGCAGGCCGGCGAGCCAGTGCGCGCCCGCCTCGGACAGCGTGTGCGTCGCGTCGGCGCGGGTGGTGCCCGGCGCGGGCGTGTCCCGCACACAGGCGTTGCGGCCGGTCTTGAGGTCCACCAGCGATTGATGCAGGTGCCAGCCGCTGGACATGATGTTCGGAAACGGCGGGCGGCACATGAAAGTGGCGTGGTAGCCGGCGCGCCGCAGCGCCTGGCGCACGCCGTTGCGGAACAGCACCATCTGGTCGGCGGCGGTGAGGGCGTCGGTCGCGTCGAACACCGCCTCCACCTGGCTCGGGCCGAGTTCGATTTCCAGCGACTGCAACGGCAGGCCGAGCGCTTGCGCGGTGCGCTGCACGATGCGCAGCGGCTCATCGCTCATGTCGCTCATGGCTTCGGCCTGCAGGTTGTAGCCCGGGTGGATCATCTCCACGGTCGGCGGCAATCCGGGCCAGGCCGCGAGCTCGGGGTCGAGCTGAGGGCGGGTGTCGGTGATGCGGTAGATGTGGAACTCCACCTCGAGCCCGGTCTTGAGACCGTAGCCCTTCTTGCCCAGTTGCGCCAGCGCGGTCTGCAACATGCCGCGCGCGTCCAGCGGCACCGGCGTTCCGTCGCCGAACCAGGGCTGGCAGCGCAGCCAGCCGGTGCGCTCCAGCCAGGGCAGCACGGTAAAGCTCTGCGGATCGGGCATGAGCATGAGGTTGGCCGCGCCGGCAAAGCCGGGCAGGCCGTCCGCGCCCCCGGGCTCGAACACCTTCCAGGCCGTGCGGTCGGCCGTGTCCTTGAGCATGAGCGTGCCCACCATGCCCACACCATCGTGCAGCGCCCGCAGCGCTGCCTTCGCGGTGAGCGTCTTGCCGCGCAGCATGCCGTGGGCGTCGCACCAGCCAAAGCGCACCAGCTCGATGCCGCTGGCTTCAATCAGTTGGGCCACGCGCCGGCACTCGGCGTCGCGTTCGGAGGATTCGAGGCCGCAGCGTTGGGCGAACGACGTCATTTGGCGCCCGCCGTTTCCTCGGCACTGGCCTTCCGGTGCCAGGGCGCACCTTCGCGTTTCTCGCGCACCGCGTCCTGCCACCAGGTTTCCCAACCCTGCGCGGGGGCGATGCCGTCCACCGTGTCGGGCCCCGCGATGGCGCCGTGCAGGGCCGGGTCGGCCACGCCAGGTGCCGCACCGCCTTGCTCCACCGCGTCGATGGCTTGCAACAGCATGCGGCGGTTGGCCATCACCACCTTGTCGGTGGTGCCCAGGTGTTCGCGCGTGCGGTCCTGGATCGGCCCCATGCTTTCGCAGGCCCACTGGTCGTGCACGTTGATGTCGTCCTCGCCCATGCCGAGGTAGGTGCGGGTCTGCTGTTCTTCGGCGTTGAAGCCCCAGTTGTTGTGGCGACCTGCCTTGGGGATGTAGTCGGGCAGCGTGACGGCCTGCAGGCGCGGCGTGCGCATGGCGTCCTTGTCCACCGGACCGGTGAAACTGGTGAAAAAGGCGTACCAGTAGTTGTGGGTGTCGTCCACCGGCACATGCATCTGCGTGATGGTCATGGTCTCCGAGAGCGGAATCACGAAGGTCTGCGGGAACACGGCGTTGGTCACGCGCACGTGGGTCAGCTCATCGGTCATGGGGCGCAGCGCGGTGAGCTGCAGGCCGTAGGGCTTGGGCTCGAAGCTGATGATTGGCTGGCCGAACTCGCGCATCACGCGCGTCATGGGCCAGCGCTCGCCGCCCACGTCGCCAGCGCTGGCGCCGCGGAACTGCTTGCCATAGCTGTCTTCCAGCGAGCCGTCGTTGAAGAAGCGGTGCAGGTAGGACGCGTGAGCCGGGTCGATGCCCACTTCCAGCGACTGCAGCCAGTTGCAATGCCACAGCCCCTTGAAGGCGAAGGTATGGCTCTCGGGCGCGGTGAAGCAGTCCAGCTCGGGGAAAGGCGGGGGCGTCTGGTCCTCAGGGCCGAACCAACCGAACAACACGCCGCTGCGCTGCACCAGCGGGTAGCTGCGTTGCTTGATGCGGGAGCACATCTTGCTGCCGGCGGGCTCGGCCGGCGTGTCGATGCACTGGCCGCTGGTGTCGAACTTCCAGCCGTGGAACGGGCAGCGGATGCCGTCGCCTTCGTTGCGGCCGAAGGCCAGGTCCGCGCCGCGGTGCGGGCAGTCGCGATCGAGCAGGCCGAACTCGCCCTGGGCATTGCGGAACAGCACAAAGTCCTGGCCCAGCACGCGCACCGCCTTCACGGGACGCACGGCCATCTGGGGGTCCAGCGCGGGGTTGAATTCGTCCATCAGCGCCACCGGCTGCCAGTAGCGGCGCAGCAGCTCGCCACCGGGCGTGCCCGGTCCGACCTGGGTCATGCGTTGATTGAGTTCGGCTTTCATGTGGGGTATCTCCGGCAATAAAACAGGGTGTGGTGCGGAAATGGTATACCGTTTTTCGATTTCGGTGTACATTTTGTGCCATGAGCTTGCAAGAAACCGTTTTGATGCAATTGCGCGACCTGATCCTGAGCGGTCAGTTCGAACCGGGCCAGCGCCTGGCCGAGCAACAGCTGGCCGAGCGCCTGGGGGCCTCGCGCACGCCGGTGCGCGCCGCGCTGGTGACGCTGGAGCAGGAGGGCCTGGTGCAGGCCAACGAGACCGGCAAGTACCTGGTGCGCCAATTCACCGCGCAGGAGGTGATCGACGCCATCGCGGTGCGCGGCCACCTCGAAGGCATGGCGGCGCGGCTGGTCGCCGAGCACGGTGTGTCGCGCCAGCTCCAGGGCCAGCTGCAGACGGTGCTGGACGAGGGCGACCGGCTGCTGGCGGACAACCCGCTGACCATCGAAAGCTATGCGGCCTACGCCTTGATGAACGACCGCTTCCACGCGCTGATCCTCGATGCCTGCGGCAACCGGGCCCTGCAGCGCGCGGTGGAGCTCAACGACAAGCTGCCGTTTGCCCCGGCCTCGGCCATGCTGCCCATGCAGGGCACGGTGGCGATGGACCGCGACTGGATGCTGTATGCCCACCGCCAGCACCACATGCTGTTCGATGCCCTGCGGCGCGGTGAGAGTGCGCGCGCCCAGGCGCTCGCGGTGGAACACACCGAAGTGGCGCAGATGAACATGCGCCTGGCGCTGGAGCGGCGCGCCGAGTCCGAGCAGGTGCTGCCCGGCATCCGTCTGGTCGTGGGCTGAGCCTTCCACAGCACAAGCACGGCAGGCTTGCAGGGCCGGCCGCAACGACCTTGCGGCCATGGGGATTTGAGCCATCTCAAGAGGGCGAGGGGGATGGGTGCGCACAATGGGCCACCGTTGCAACCCGCCCCCGACCTCATGACCCGCCTTTTCGAACCCACCACTGCCGGCCAGCTTTCGCTGGCCAACCGCATCGTCATGGCACCGCTGACGCGCAACCGCGCGCCCCATGCCGTGCCCACGCCACTCATGGCCACCTACTACCAGCAGCGCGCCAGCGCCGGCCTGCTGATCACAGAAGCCACCGCGATCAGCCACCAGGGGCAGGGCTACGCCGACGTGCCGGGCCTGTACGCGCCCGAGCAGATCGAGGGCTGGAAACGCGTGACCTCGGCCGTGCACGCCGCCGGCGGCAAGATCGTCACCCAGCTCTGGCACGTGGGCCGCGTCTCGCACACCGAGCTGCAACCTGGCGGGGGTGCCCCCGTGGCGCCCTCGGCCATCGCGGCCAAGACCAAGACGGTGCTGATCAAGGACGGCGTGCCCACCTTCGTGGACACCTCCGTGCCGCGCGCGCTCGACGCAGCGGAGCTGCCGGGCATCGTCGAGGACTACCGCAAGGCCGCGCTGGCCGCCATCGAGGCCGGCTTCGACGGCGTGGAGATCCACGCGGCCAACGGCTACCTGATCGACCAGTTCCTCAAGACCGGCAGCAACCAGCGCACCGATGCGTATGGCGGTGGCATCGAGAACCGCGCGCGCTTGCTGCTCGAAGTCGTCCAGGCGGTGGCCGATGCCATCGGCGCGGCCCGCACCGGCATCCGCCTCTCGCCCGTGACGCCGGCCAACGACGTCGTCGATGCCGACCCGCAGCCGCTCTTCACCTACGTGGTGCGCGAACTGGCGCGTTTCGACCTGGCCTATGTGCACTTCATCGAAGGCGCCACGGGCGGACCGCGCGAGATTCCCGATCGCCCGTTCGACTATGCCGCGCTGCGTGCCGCCTACCGCGCCGCCGGTGGCCGCGGGGCCTGGATGGTCAACAACGGTTACGACCTCTCGCTGGCGCAGAAGGCCCTGGATGGCGGCGCCGACCTCGTGGCCTTCGGCAAGAGCTACATCGCCAATCCCGACCTCGTGGCCCGTCTGAAGCAAGGGGGCCCGTTCAATCAGCCCGACAAGTCCACCTTCTACGGCGGCGGCGAGAAGGGCTACACCGACTACCCGACGCTGGCAGCCTGAGAAAGCCCGCGCGGAAACCCCGCGCGGCGGGTTTATCCTTGGCCCCATGAAGCTCTACAACTACTTCCGTTCCTCGGCCTCGTTTCGTGTGCGCATCGCGCTCGCGCTCAAAGGCATTCCCTACGACTACGTGGCCGTGCACATCGCGCGCGGCGACCACAAGCTGCCAGCCTTCACCGACAAGGCGGTGGAGGGGCTGGTGCCGCTGCTCGAACTCGACGACGGCACCCGCCTGACGCAGTCGATGGCGATCATCGAGTACCTGGACGAGGTGCAGCCGGCACCCGCGCTGCTGCCCGCCGACGCGCTGGGCCGCGCCCGGGTGCGCGCCCTGTCGCAGATCATTGCCTGCGAGATCCACCCCATCAACAACCTGCGCGTGCTCAAGTACCTCACCAAGGAACTGAAGGTCGAAGAGGAGCCGAAGAACGTCTGGTACCGCCATTGGGTGCGCAGCGGGCTGGAGTCGTTCGAGCGCCAGCTCGCGCAGCAGCCCAAGTCCACCTACTGCGCGGGTGAGACGCCCACCATGGCCGATTGCTGCCTAGTGCCGCAAATCTTCAACGGCCAGCGCTTCAACACCGACTTCAGCGGTCTGCCGCGCACCATGGCCGCGTTCGAAGCCTGCATGGCCTTGCCCGCGTTCCAGCAGGCCCAGCCGTCGGCCTGCCCGGACGCCGAAGCCTGATGCCTCGGCCCGCGGCGGGCCTTGTGCCCGACTGGCCGGCCCCGGCGGGCGTGCGGGCGCTGTTCACCACCCGCGAGGGGGGCGCCTCGGTTCAACCGTTCGACAGCTTCAATCTGGGGGACCACGTGCGCGACGACCCGCATGCGGTCGCGGCCAATCGCGCCCGACTGGCCTCGTGGACCGCGCCCGCGCGGCCCGTGTTCCTGCAGCAGGTGCATGGCACCGGTGTGGTGCATCTCAGCCACGCGACTCCCGACGGTACCGAGGCCGACGGCTGTGTGGTGCAAGGACCAGGCCTGGCCGCCACCATCATGGTGGCCGACTGCCTGCCCGTGCTGTTCGCCCATGCCTCGGGCCAGGCGGTGGCCGCTGCGCACGCGGGCTGGCGTGGGCTGGCCCAGGGCGTGCTCGAAGCCACGCTGCACGCCTTGCGCCAGGCTGCGGGCGAAGGTGACGTGGTGGCCTGGCTTGGCCCCTGCATCGGGCCTTCGGCGTTCGAAGTCGGCGCCGAGGTGCGCCAGGCCTTCGTGGCGGCCGATATCGAAGCCGCCGCCTGTTTCCGGTCTCATGGGCGAGACGGCAAATATTGGGCTGACCTGCCCGCGCTCGCGCGGCGCTGGCTTCAGGCCGCGGGCGTTGCGCAGGTGCACGGCAACGACGGCAGCGACGCGTGGTGCACCGTCACGCAGGACTCAAGGTTCTTTTCGCACCGCCGTGATGCGGTGCGACTCGGCAGCACCGGGCGCATGGCCGCCTGCGTCTGGATCGACTGACTGGCCGGGGGCCTCCGCGGCCCGCTGCGCCTCCAACTCGGCGGCCTCGCGCGCCTTGATCGCTTTTCGCCTTTGCGGCGTGAGCATCAGGTAAACCACCAGTGCGACTGGAAGCAAACCGTAAAGAAAAAAGGTCACAATGGCTCCCAGCAGAGAGCCTGTGGTGTTGGTGGCTTCAGCCACCGACATCATGAGCACCACATACATCCAACCGATCACCACCAGATACACGACATTCCTTGCAGCCCGGACCACCCGTGTCAGCCTGCTGGATGCTGATACGAAAAACCTGGGGAAGATCCGGAATCTCTCCCCAAGGGCTGCCCATGATAAGTCGCAGGCAACACCCTAGGAGTCCAGCATGACATCGGGCAAGAACCCTTCTTCAGACTGGCTGGAAACCGCGCAACAGTTCCAGCAGAACCTCGTTCAGCAGTGGACGCAGATGGCCCAGGCCTTTCCCGGGGCCACGGCGCCCACGCCGGGCGCCAGCGAGCCTTTTGCCGCCTTCAAGGCCTTCATGCCGAAGGCGGGTGCTGCCAACCCCTTTGGCATGGCCATGCCCACCGGTGCGGCCGCTTTCCCCGGCATGCCCGCCCTGGGCGAGATATTCAGCCAGGCCGGCCCGGGCCAGGCGATCAGCTTCGACCCGGCCCAGCTGCTGGAAATCCAGAACACCTACCTCAAGGAACTGGCCGAGCTCTGGAACCAGGGGCCCAACGTCAAACCGCCGGGCGACCGGCGCTTCGCATCGGACGCCTGGGCGAGCAACCCCATGGCGGCCTTCGCGGCGGCGGCCTACCTGCTCAACGCCCGCACCCTCATGGCCATGGCAGACGCGGTGCAGGGGGACGCCAAGGCGCGAACGCGCGTTCGTTTCGCTGTGCAGCAGTGGATCGACGCCAGCGCCCCGAGCAACTTCCTCGCCTTCAACGCCGAGGCCCAGAAAAAGGCGGTGGAGACGCAGGGCGAGAGCATCGCCAAGGGTGTGGCCAACCTGCTGCACGACATGAAGCAGGGCCACGTGTCCATGACGGACGAGAGCGTGTTCGAGGTCGGCAAGAACGTCGCCACCACCGAAGGCGCCGTGGTGTTCGAGAACGAACTGTTCCAGCTCATCGAGTACAAGCCCCTGACCGCGAAGGTGTATGAGCGGCCTTTCCTGCTGGTGCCGCCCTGCATCAACAAGTTCTACATCCTCGACCTGCAGCCCGAGAATTCGCTGATCCGCTATTGCGTGGAGCAAGGCCACCGCACCTTCGTGGTGAGCTGGCGCAACCCCGACGAGTCGCTGTCGAAGAAGACCTGGGACAACTACATCGAGGACGCCGTCATCAGGGCCATCGCCGTCACGCGGGACATCACCGGCGCCGAAACCATCAATGCGCTGGGCTTCTGCGTCGGAGGCACCATGCTCGGCACGGCGCTGGCCGTGCTGGCCGCGCGGGGTGAGACGCCAGTGAACAGCGCCACCTTCCTCACCACCCTGCTCGACTTCACCGACACCGGCATCCTGGACGTGTTCATCGACGAGAACTTCGTGAAGTTCCGCGAGATGCAGTTTGCCGATGGCGGCCTTATGCCCGGGCGCGATCTGGCCACCACCTTCAGCTTCCTGCGCCCGAACGACCTGGTGTGGAACTACGTGGTCGGCAATTACCTCAAGGGGGAGACGCCGCCGCCGTTCGACCTGCTTTACTGGAACTCCGACAGCACCAACCTGCCCGGACCGTATTACGCCTGGTACCTGCGCCAGATGTATCTGGAGAACAACCTCGTCAAGCCCGGAAAGACCACGGTGTGCGGCGAGAAGATCGACTTTCGCCAGGTCAAGCTGCCGGTCTACATCTACGGCTCGCGCGAAGACCACATCGTGCCCATCGGCGGCGCCTATGGCAGCACGCAGATCTTTCCGGGCAAGAAGCGCTTCGTCATGGGCGCCTCGGGCCACATCGCCGGCGTGATCAACCCGGCGTCGAAGAACAAGCGCAGCCACTGGACCGGCCCGGCGGGCAAGTTCCCGGCCGATGTGAAGGACTGGATCGCCACCGCCACCGAGCACCCCGGCAGCTGGTGGACCGACTGGTCCGCCTGGCTCAAGCCACTGGCTGGCAAGCAAATTGCTGCGCCCAAGGCGTACGGCAAGGCCAAGCGCTACACCGCCATCGAACCCGCGCCCGGTCGCTACGTCAAGGCCAAGGCCTGAACATTTTTTTCATCCGCACCCCAGGAGACACCGCATGGAAGACATCGTCATCGTTTCAGCCGCCCGCACCGCCGTGGGCAAGTTCGGCGGCACGCTCGCCAAGACGCCGGCCACCGAGCTCGGCAGCATCGTCATCAAGGCGCTGCTGGAGCGCACCGGCCTGCCGGTCGACGCCATCGGCGAGGTGATCATGGGGCAGGTGCTGGCCGCTGGCGTGGGCCAGAACCCGGCCCGCCAGGCCATGATGAAAGCCGGCGTGGCCAAGGAAACGCCGGCACTCACCATCAACGCCGTGTGCGGCTCCGGCCTCAAGGCCGTGATGCTGGCCGCGCAGGCCGTGGCGTGGGGTGACAGCGAGATCGTGATCGCCGGTGGCCAGGAAAACATGAGCGCCTCGCCGCATGTGCTCAACGGCAGCCGCGACGGCCAGCGCATGGGCGACTGGAAGATGACCGACACCATGATCGTCGATGGCCTGTGGGACGTGTACAACCAGTACCACATGGGCATCACCGCCGAGAACGTGGCCAAGGAGCACGGCATCAGCCGCGACGCGCAGGACGCGCTCGCGCTGGGCAGCCAGCAAAAGGCCAGCGCCGCGCAGGACGCCGGCAAGTTCAAGGACGAGATCGTGGGCGTGAGCATCCCGCAGCGCAAGGGCGACCCCATCCTCTTCGATACCGACGAATTCATCAACAAGAAGACCAGCGCCGAAGCCCTGGCCGGCCTGCGCCCCGCATTCGACAAGGCGGGCTCGGTGACGGCGGGCAACGCCTCGGGCATCAACGACGGCGCCGCCGGCGTGGTCGTGATGACGGCCAAGAAGGCCGCCGCGCTGGGTCTCAAGCCGCTGGCGCGCATCGCCGCTTTCGGCACCAGCGGCCTGGACCCCGCCACCATGGGCATGGGCCCGGTGCCCGCGTCCCGCAAGGCCCTGGCGCGCGCAGGCTGGAAGGCCAGCGACGTGGACCTCTTCGAGCTCAACGAAGCCTTCGCGGCCCAGGCCTGCGCCGTCAACAAGGCGCTGGACATCGATCCGGCGCGCGTGAACGTCAACGGTGGCGCGATCGCCATCGGCCACCCCATCGGTGCGTCCGGCTGCCGCATCCTCGTGACGCTGCTGCACGAAATGCAGCGGCGCGATGCCAAGAAGGGGCTCGCGGCCCTGTGCATCGGTGGCGGCATGGGGGTTTCCCTCGCGGTCGAACGCTGAATTCACGGTTAAATCAACAACGGATGACCGGAGGGGAGGGCCTTTCGGTCACACCATCGCCATCTGGCACAAGGAGCACAAGAAATGAGCAAGAAAGTCGCGTACGTCACAGGCGGCATGGGTGGCATCGGAACGGCCATCTGCCAGCGCCTGCACAAGGAAGGATTCACCGTCATTGCGGGCTGCGGCCCCACGCGCGACTACAAAAAGTGGCTGGACGAGCAGAAGGCTCAGGGCTACACCTTCCACGCCTCGGTCGGCAATGTCGGCGACTGGGATTCCACCGTGGAAGCCTTCACCAAGACCAAGGCGGAGCACGGCACGATCGACGTGCTGGTGAACAACGCCGGCATCACGCGCGATCGCATGTTCCTGAAAATGTCGCGCGACGACTGGGACGCGGTGATCGAGACCAACCTGAATTCCATGTTCAACGTGACCAAGCAGGTCGTGGCCGACATGGTGGAGAAGGGCTGGGGCCGCATCATCAACATCTCGTCGGTCAACGGCGAGAAGGGCCAGGCCGGCCAGACCAACTACTCGGCCGCCAAGGCCGGCATGCACGGCTTCTCGATGGCGCTGGCACAGGAACTGGCCACCAAGGGTGTGACCGTCAACACCGTGAGCCCGGGCTACATCGGCACCGACATGGTCAAGGCCATCCGCCCCGACGTGCTGGAGAAGATCGTCGCCACCGTGCCGGTCAAGCGCCTGGGCGAGCCCAGCGAGATCGCGTCCATCATCGCCTGGCTGGCCAGCGAAGAGGGCGGCTACGCCACCGGCGCGGACTTCTCCGTCAACGGCGGCCTGCACATGGGCTGAACACGCGCCTCGCGTGCTCCACGAGAAACCCGCTTCGGCGGGTTTTTTGTTGCAGGCATGGTTCCTGCGAATGCGTGGTGTAAATTCGACCGCACCTCACCCCCCTTCGCGCCCAAGGAGTTTCCGGCCCATGCCGCACAGCGTTTCACTGATCAACACCATTGCTGCGGGCCTGGGTCTGGCACTGATCCTGGGCTTCCTGGCGGCCAAGGTGCGCCTGCCGGCACTGGTGGGCTACCTGCTGGCGGGTGTGATCATCGGACCGTTCACGCCCGGCTTCGTGGCCGACGCGGGCATCGCCGCCCAGCTCGCCGAGATCGGCGTGATGCTGCTGATGTTTGGCGTGGGCCTGCATTTCTCGCTGGATGACCTGCTGTCGGTGCGCAAGATCGCCTTGCCCGGCGCGGTGGTGCAGATGGCGGTGGCCACGCTGATGGGCATTGGCATGGCCATGTGGTGGTGGGACTGGAGCTTCGGCTCGGCGCTGGTCTTCGGCGTGTCGCTCTCGGTGGCCAGCACCGTGGTGCTGCTGCGGGCGCTGGAGAGCCTGGGCATCCTGGACTCGTTCACCGGCCGCATCGCGGTGGGCTGGCTGGTGGTGGAAGACCTGGCCATGGTCCTGGTGCTGGTGCTGCTGCCGCCGCTGGCGGGCTTCCTGGGTGGCAAGGGGGCGGAGGGCGATCTGGACTCCATCTGGCGCGCCCTGGGCTTCACGCTGCTGCAGGTCGGTGGTTTTGTGGCGCTGATGCTGGTGGTGGGGCGCCGCGTCTTCCCCTGGCTGCTCTGGCAGGTCACGCGCACCGGCTCGCGCGAGCTGTTCACACTGTGCGTGGTGGCGGCGGCGGTCAGCATCGCGTTCGCATCGGCGGCGCTGTTCGGCGTGTCTTTCGCGCTGGGGGCCTTCTTCGCGGGCATGGTGCTGCGCGAATCCGAGTTCAGCCACCGGGCGGCCGAGGAATCGCTGCCCCTGCGCGATGCCTTCGCGGTGCTCTTCTTCGTCTCCGTGGGCATGCTGTTCAACCCGGCTGTGCTGATCGAGCGCCCGCTGCAGGTGCTCGGCGTCGTGCTGATCATCATCGTGGGCAAGTCCGTGGCCGCCGCAGCCCTGGTCGTGGCCATGCGGTACCCGCTCAACACCGCGCTCACCGTCTCGGCCAGCCTGGCGCAGATTGGCGAGTTCTCCTTCATCCTCGTGGGGCTGGGCGCGTCGCTCGGCCTGCTGCCACCGGAGGGGCAGAGCCTGGTGCTCGCCGGTGCGCTGATCTCCATCGGCACCAACCCGCTGTGGTTCAAGGCCATCAATCCGCTGCAGGACTGGCTGCGCAGAAACTCCGAATTCGCCCGCAAGCTGGAGCAGCGCGACGACCCGCTGGCCGAGCTGCCCATGACCACGCACGAGAAGTTCCTTTCGCGCCAGGTGGTGCTGGTGGGCTATGGCAGGGTGGGGCGGCGCATCGCCGCCGCGCTGGAAGAGCAGAACCTGCCCTATGTGGTGGCCGAAGAGAACCGCGACATCGTCGAACGCCTGCGCGAACGCGGCATTGCCGCGGTGTTCGGCGACGCTTCCGACCCCGCGGTGCTGATCCAGGCCCACATCGCGCGGGCCGGCATGCTGGTGATCGCCACGCCCGACACCCTCAACGTGCGGCAGATGATTGCCACGGCCCGCACCCTCAATCCCGAGATCGAGACCGTGGTGCGCACGCACAGCGAAGAAGAGGCCGGTCTCCTGGAGAAAGAAGTCGCTGGCAAGGTGTTTCTGGGCGAGGAAGAGCTGGCCCAATCGATGACGCGCTACGTGCTCGAACATTCCCGACTCGCAAACCCGGGCGCGCGCGCGGCCACCTGACCTCGAATCACCGCCCCGGGGCGGTCCTACAGGGCTTCGCGCTTCCGTCCGACAGGTGCCGCAGGAGGCACCCCCCATGATGGCCTGACATTTCAACAGGAGGCCCATCATGGCAATGACCCATTCACCCACTTTCGATGACATTGCCGTGGCGCCCGCGCCGGAGCACGCCGTGTCCTGGCCTGCGGTGTTCGCCGGCGCCGCTGGCGCGGCCGCGCTGTCGCTGATCCTGCTCATCCTGGGCACCGGCCTGGGGCTCGCGTCAGTGTCCCCCTGGGCGCAGCAGGGCATCGGCGCTGTCACCTTCGGCGTCTCGACCATCCTCTGGATTTCCTTCACCCAACTGGTGGCCTCCGGCATGGGCGGGTATCTCGCCGGACGGCTGCGCACGCGCTGGCTCGGCACGCAGCCCGACGAGGTCTACTTCCGCGACACCGCCCACGGCTTCCTGGCCTGGGCGGTCGCGACCTTGGCCACGGCCACCTTGCTGACTTCCGTCATCGGTTCGATCGTGGGCACCGGCGTGAATGCCGGCGCGACCGTGGCGGCCGGTGGCGCGAGCGCCGCGGGTGCGGCAGCGGCCCAGGTGGCCGACAAGGCCGGTGGTGACGAAGGTGCCGAGGCCGGGCTGGACTACTTTGTCGGCACGTTGTTCCGCACCGATGCGGCCGCCGCCCCGACCACCGGCGCCGCCATCGTGCCGATGGCGAACCCGTCACCGGCGGCGATGGCGGCCGAGGCTTCGGGCATCTTCCTGACCGCGCTCAAGAACGGCGCCTTGCCGCCCGAGGACGCCCGCTACCTTGGCCAGCAGGTCGCTCTTCGCACCGGTCTGAGCGCGCAGGACGCCGAGAAGCGCGTGACCGACACCTTTGGCCGCATGCAAGTGAAGGCCCGGGAAGCTGAAACCGCCGCGCGAGAGGCGGCCGACAAGGCCCGCAAGGCCACCGCCTACGGCTCGCTGTGGCTGTTTGTCTCGTTGTTGATCGGTGCCTTTTTCGCCAGCCTGGCTGCTACGTTCGGCGGGCGCCAGCGCGATCGCGCCTGAACCCCGCCATTCCCTCAACCTCCTAGGAGCCCATCATGCAATCCCTGCTGCTCTTCTTTCTCGGCGTTCCCATTCCCATCATCATCCTGCTGGCCATCCTGTTTTGACCGTCTGGGCGCGAAGCAGGCCTCAGGCGGAGGCGAGGTGGACCGCTTCGGTCAACGTCGCCACCCCGAAGGGCTTCTTCAGGATGGACTTCGCGCCCAGCACCTTGCCCACGTTTTCCATATCGGCATAACCGGTGGCCAGGATGATCGGAATCCCGGGCCAGGAAGACTGCACATGGGCGATGAGCTCCGCCCCGTTCATGCCGGGCATCACATAGTCCACGATAAGCAAGTCCGGCCGCGATTTACGAAGCGATGCCAGCGCGGCCTCGCCATTGCTCACCGCGGTCACCTGATGGCCCATGACCTCCAGACTCTGCACGATGGATTGCCGCACGTCCTGATCGTCTTCCACCACCAGGATGCGCTTGCGGGGTGTGGTGGCGTGCGGCGCAGGGGGGGCAACATCTTCCAGCGTCGCATCCGCCAGCAAGGGAAACCGCAGGTGGATTCGCGTGCCGCAGCCCACCGAGCTTTCGATCTGCGCGTCGCCCCCGGACTGGCGGGCAAAGCCATAAACCTGGGCCAACCCCAGGCCGGTGCCACTGCCCATTGGCTTGGTGGTGAAAAAGGGCTCGAACACCTTTTCCTGGATCGACACGGGAATGCCGTTGCCGGTATCGGCAATGGTCAGGCGCACGGCCGGAACCCAGGCGCCTTCCTGCTCGATGCTTGCCGCCTCCGTCGAGATGGTGAGGGTGCCGCCTTCTTGCATCGCATCGCGGGCGTTGAGCACGAGATTGAGCACCGACATCTCCAGCTGGTTGGGGTCCAGCAGCGTCACCGCCTGCGGGTGGGCGAGCTCGAAGCGCAATTCAATGCTCGACCCGATGGAGGTCGCGATCAGCTCGCGCATGCCGTGGAGCAGGGCGTGGATGTCGGTCGGACTGGGCAGCAGCGACTGCGCCCGCGCAAAGGCCAACAGCTGCGCCGTCAACTGCGCGCCGCGCTTGACCGTGCGCCGTGCCACCTCCACCACCCTCGTGGCCTGAGGCGTCTTCTCGATGCGGGAGAGCAGATCGAGGTTCACACCGATGACGTGCAGCAGGTTGTTGAAATCGTGCGCGATGCCGCCCGTGAGATGGCCAATCGCCTCCATCTTCTGCACCTGAAGCAAGGCGGACTGGGCCCGTTCGCGCTCGGCGATCTCGTTCATGAGCCGGTTGTTGGCGTCCGAGAGCTGGCGGGTGCGGCTTTCGATGCGCAATTCCAGTTCGCGATTGAGCTGGCCCACCTTGTCGCGCGTTTCGCTCAGCTCCTGCAGCATCGCCCGCGTTGAATACTGGCGCGCCCGCGCGCGCACCGCCGCCTCCACCGCACTGTGCAGCGTCTCCGGGCTCAACGGCCGCTCCAGCAGGATGACGTTGCCCATCAATCGGAGAGAGGCCAGGGCGTTGCCGGGCCGGCGTCCGGTGCGCTTGCTGCCCAGGACGACAAAGGGGAAGTCGGACCAGGACGGTTGTGAGCGCAGCCATCGGTCCAGGGGGCTGCCCGCGAACACCGTGAACGCTTCCTCGGTCACGACGGCGGCGGCGGCGCCCTCGAGCATCGCGTCGAACAAGGCCTCCGTGGTGAAGACGGCCTCGGCCGGGCCAAGGCCCTGGATCACCTCGCAGATGACCTGTGCATCTCTGCCGCGAGGTGCCATCACCAGCACACGGTCTTCGATGTTTGATGTCATCGAGGTGCGGGTGCGTCTGCCAGCAGAGCGAGGTTGCCCGTGTAACGGGAGACGCCGGCGACCACACCTTCAAAGTCGGTCAGTGCCTGGCCCACCTCCACCCCGTTCGCACCCAGGCGGAATTCATGGATGGTGGTGGCGTGCTGGCTCGTGCGGCTCTTGGTGACCGAGAGCGCTTTGAGCAGATTGCCTCGGCCCTCGAAGTACCGAAACATCACCACCGCATCGCTGAGGTAGCTCAGATCGATGTCCTGCCGACCTTCGCCGAGCACCCCATGCTGCCCGAGCACCAGGATGGTGATGATGCCGCGCTGGTTCAAATAGGTGAGCAGTTCGTGCATCTGCAGCAGCAGGAACTTGCTCCCGGGCATCGCCTGGAGGTAGGCGTTGAGGCTGTCGATCACCACCGCCTTGACGCCGTCTACCTCCACCGCCTGCCTCACCCGCGCCGCGAACTCACCGGCCGTCACCTCGGCCGGATCGAGGGCGCTGATGAGGAAGTTGCCGCGCTGGATCTGGTCTTCAAGGTGGTAGCCCAGTGCGTTGGCGCGAGGCAGCAGGGTGCCCAGGCCCTCGTCAAAGAGGTAGTAGGCCGCCTTCTCGCCGCGACCCAAGGCGGTGTAGATGCAGGACAGCGCGGTCGTGGTCTTGCCCACTCCGGAGGGGCCGACAAACAGCGTGTTGCTGCCGCGGGCCAGGCCGCCACCGAGCGCCGTGTCCAGCGCCGCATTGCCGGTGCTCACGCTTTCCGCGTTGAACACCTTGTGGTGCTCGGCCGCCACCAGGCGGGGGAACACCTGGATACCGCCCGTGTCCAGCGTGAAATCGTGTTCACCGCTGCGAAACCGGATGCCGCGCATCTTGGCCACGCGCAGGAAGCGCTTGTCGGCCCCATATTCCCCCACCACCTGGTGCAGCCAGACCACACCGTGCGCAATGCTGCGCAGCTGCATGTCCCCGGTGCGCGCACTCAGGTCGTCCAGCATCAACACCGTGCAACCGTGGTGGGCGAAAAAGTGCTTGAGTGCGAGCACCTGCCGGCGGTAGCGCAACGGGTCCTGTGCCAGCAGGCGCATTTCGGAGAGGCTGTCGAAGACGACCCGCTTGGGTTTTGTGGCCTGCACCTGCTTCATCACGCCTTGCACGGTCTCGCTCAACTCGAGCTCGGCCGGATGGATGATGGACTGCTCGGCCTCCGGGCCCAGTTCATCGGCACTGACCAGTTCAAAGATGCTCAGCCCAGGCTGATCCAGGTCCCACCCGTGCGAGCGCGCGACGGTCTTGAGTTCCTGGCCGGTTTCGGACAGGGTGACGTACAGGCCCGTTTCACCCACCTCCAGCCCGGCCAGCAGGAAGTGAATGCCCAGGGTGGTTTTCCCGGTGCCGGGTTCGCCCTCGAACAGGTAGAGATGGCCGCCGGGCAGGCCGCCGTGAAGGACGTTGTCCAGGCCGCTGATACCGGTGGACGCGCGGGGTTCATGGGGTAGGGTTTTGGAATGGGCTGGCATGCGGTCGTGAGTGTGAGAAGTTGGGCCGGCTGGCGTTATCGGGTGCCAGGCGGCGTGTTGATGTCCCGGGCGTGGGCCTCCAGGCAGCGCGAGACGATGAGCTGCACCGCGCCGGAGGCGTCCGGTGTGAGGCTGGCCGTGTTGTGCACGCGCGTGCGCACCGGCCGTCCCACCTCGCCGCCCACGCGCACCTGGGACTCGATGGTGCAGGAGAGTTCGTCGCCCGACGCCAGGCCGCCCTGGTGTTCAACCTCCAGCCGCTGGAGGCCCACATAGAAGGGCTGGGGTCCGGTGTAGCTGGCGGCCACCCAGTTGCGAAGGGCTTCGGCCACCGCAGGCCTGATCTCGACCGGCAGCGTGCCGGTGTCCGTCTTGAGTTTCAGCGACGTGTCGTGCCGTGAGTCCAGCACCTGAACGCCTGCGCCATCGGCCACCGGGGGTTGCAGATCCACCCCTTGTGTGGAGGCGGCACAGCCTGCAACCGCCAGCGCGGCGAGGGTGGAGAAGATCAGCACGGAACGTGGGGGTGTGGGTTTTGCCATGGCCCATTGTGGTGTTCTGAAGCGGCTGCTTCCACCCCATTGGCGGCGAATCTCCTCAAGTCCTACAAGCGCGTCGGCCACTCTCTGACAGGACGATGGCGCGACGGCCGGGATACTGACCTCACTGTCACACCGGCAAGTCACTGAAGCTCCATTCCCCCCCGAGCTTCCCTCCGCCAGGAGGTTTCAACCCGCTTCGGCGGGTTTTCTTTTGGTGCCAGCGCGAGACCTGCGCAGGGTGCGTCAACCTGCTGCGGCGGGTTTTCTGCCAGGTGAGAAAATACGCCGGTGCAACCTCATTCCACCCCGCAAGCCCCCAGCCCCTGGCGCCTGTCCGTCGCGCCCATGATGGACTGGACAGACCGCCACTGCCGCTACCTCCATCGCCTGCTCTCCAAGCACACCCTGCTGTACACCGAGATGGTGACCACGGGCGCGCTCACGCACGGCAGCGTGCAGCGCCACCTGCGTTTCAACGCCGAGGAACACCCCGTGGCCTTGCAGCTGGGGGGCAGCGACCCCGCCGAGCTCGCCAGCGCTGCGCGGCTGGGCGAGCAATGGGGCTACGACGAGATCAACCTGAACTGCGGCTGCCCGAGCGACCGAGTGCAGCGCGGTGCCTTCGGCGCCTGCCTGATGGCCGAGCCGCAGACCGTGGCCGACGGCGTCAAGGCCATGGTGGATGCGGTGTCGATCCCGGTCACCGTCAAACACCGCATCGGCATTGACCGGGTCGAGAGCTACGATTTCGTGCGCGATTTCGTCGGCACCGTGAGCGAGGCAGGCTGCAACGTGTTTCTGGTGCATGCGCGAAACGCGTGGCTCGACGGCCTGTCGCCGAAGGAGAACCGCGAGATTCCGCCGCTGCGCTACGAACTCGCGCACCGGCTCAAACGGGACTTTGCGCATCTCACCTTCGCCATCAATGGCGGTTTCACGTCCAACGCGCAGATCGCCGAGCACCTGCAGGCGGTCGATGGCGTGATGGTGGGTCGCGAGGCGTACCACAACCCCTGGCTGCTCACCACCTGGGACGAGGCTTTCTTCGGCGCCGCCCCGCCCACCGTCACGCGCGAAGCGGTGGAGGAGCAGATGGTGGCCTACATGGAGCGTGCTTTCCTGGAAGACGGCTGCCCCTGGTACGCGATCGCGCGCCACATGCTGGGCCTGCGCCATGGGCTGCGCGGCGCGCGCCGCTGGCGCCAGATCTGGAGCGACCACCGGTTGAAGCCGCTGCCCCCGCGCGCGGTGTGGG
>NZ_JAHCKK010000088.1 GCF_026125825.1 Hydrogenophaga sp.
GCTCGACGGTGGCCCGAGCGTGAACGACGGCCCTGCCGGGCTTAGCGCCGAACTCGACACCCCGGCACGCGGCCGCGTGACGCTGCTCTCGCCACCCTGAGGCGCGGGCGCAGGCCGGCCACAGCGGCGGTTCGCGCAGAATGCGGGGCATGACCGATCTGAACCCAAGGACATGGAACTGATGGAGGCCAGCGTGATGTGGCGCTGCCTGGTGGTGGAAGACGACGCGGACAACGCACGCTACATCGCCAATGGTTTTCGCGCGCTCGGCCACGTGGTCGTGATCTGCCGCGACGGCACGGAGGCGCTGGGCCGCGCCACCACCGAGCAGTGGGACCTGATCATCCTGGACCGCATGCTGCCCAACGACGTCGACGGCCTGTCCATCCTCTCGACCCTGCGCGGCCTGGGCAAGAAGACACCCGTGCTCGTGCTCAGTGCGCTCAGCGCCCTGGACGAACGCGTGCGAGGGCTCAAGGCGGGCGGCGACGACTACCTGACCAAGCCCTTTGCCTTCTCCGAACTTGCCGCGCGGGCCGAGGCCCTGGTGCGGCGCTCGCGGCCGGGCCCGCCGATCCGCACGCTGCAGGTGGCCGACCTCAAGCTCGATCTCGCAAGCCGCCATGTCGAGCGCGGCGGCCGGCCCGTGGCCCTGCAACCGCGCGAGTTCCGGCTGCTCGCCTACCTGATGAGCCACCCTGGCCAGGTGCTGACCCGCACCATGCTGCTCGAAGCCGTGTGGGACTACCAGTTCGATCCGCAAACCAACGTGATTGACGTGCAAGTCAGCCGGCTGCGCGGCAAACTCGACGCTGGCGGCGCACCGCCGCTGATCCACACCGTGCGTGGCATCGGCTACCGCATCGCCGCCGACGACAACGACTTGGCCGCATGATCCGCAAGCTCGGCGGGCTCTGGCGCTCGGTCGGTTTCCGGCTGGCGTTTTCCTACGGCTTCCTGGTCGCCGTCACCATGCTGGCCGCCCTGGCCATCGTCTATTTGCAAACCGTGGGCGTGCTGCACCAGCGCATGGCGCGGCAAGTGGCACTGTCCGCGCAGCAACTGACGGCGGACATGGCCGAGGGCGGCTCCGCGGCTGCGGCCGCGGCCATCACGCGGGCGCTGACCGACGGGCGCGACTCCGACAGCGAGATCTACCTGTTGACCGACCGCGAGGGCCACCGGCTCGCGGGCAACCTCGACCGCGCACCCGACACCCCCGCGAACACCGGGCCGACCCAGCGGCGCGTGGAACGCGATGGGCGCAGCGTGAACGCGTACCTGGTCATGCGCACCCTGCCCGAGGGCGGGGTGCTGGTGGTCGGTCAGGACCTGCGCGACCAGGAGTTGATCGAGTCCCTGGTGGCCAGCGCGAGCGCAGCCGCTGGCATCGTGGCACTGCTGCTGCTCATTGGCGGCACCTTTGTATTCCGGCAGGAGCTTGAGCGCAGCGTGAGCGCGGTGCGCCTCACCGCAAAGCGCATCGCCACGGCTGGCGAGTTGCGCGAGCGCGTGGCCGAATCGGGCGCGGACGACGAGTTCGCGCTGCTCAACCGCGAGATCAACCACATGCTCGACCGCATCGAGTCGCTGATGGACGGCGTGCGACACGTCTCCAACACCATCGCCCACAACCTGCGCACACCGCTCACGCGCATCCTCGTGCGCCTGCGCCACGCGGAGCAGGCGGACATGGCTCCACCGCTTCGGCGCGAAACCATCGGTGCGGCCATCCGCGAGATCGAAGAACTGACCCTGGTGTTCGAGAAGCTGTTGCAGATCGCCGAGGCCGAGGCCGGCGCCCGGCGCCGCAGCTTCACCCCCGTGGCGCTCGACGTGGTCGCCGCCGACGTGGTGGAACTCTATGAGGCCGTGGCCGAGGCCCAGGAGGCCGTGCTGCGGCACGAGCCCGCCGACGAGGTGCAACTGCCCGGCGACCGGGACCTGCTGGCCGGCGCACTGGCCAACCTGCTGGACAACGCGCTCAAGTACGCCGGCCCGCGCGCGGTGATCCACGTGGGCACGCAGGAACTGCCCGACGGTGTGCGGCTGATCGTGCAGGACAACGGTCCGGGCGTGCCCGCCGCCGAGCTGGCGCGCCTGGGCACGCGCTTTCACCGCCTGAGCCCGGACGACGCGCCCGGACACGGCCTGGGCCTGGCCAGTGTGCAGGCGGTGGTGGCGCTGCACGGCGGGCGCCTGCGCTTCGAGAACGCGGCACCGGGCCTGCGGGCGGTCATCGAACTGCCGCGACCCAACCGCTGACCCCGGCCACGCCGCTGCCGCGGCCACATTGCCAAATGGCAATGTTTTGGTCACCCACGCACACCCACGGTCTTCTTACGATCGCGCGGCGCACGTCCTGTGCCATCGCCCGGCCTGTGCAAGCGCCGGCGATCAACGCCGTTTCAGGAGACATCGTGAGAATCAAGAGTCAGAGAGACTTTGCCTCGGGCGTGCTGTTCAGCGCGTTCGGTGTGGCCTTCGCCTGGGGTGCCACCACTTACAACGTGGGCACCGGTGCCCGCATGGGCCCGGGCTATTTCCCGCTGGTGGTGGGTGTGCTCATCGCCATCATGGGCGTGCTGATCACGCTCAAGGCGCTGACGGTGAAAACCGAGGATGGCGAGCCGATCGGGCGCATCGCCTGGCGCCCGCTGATCTTCATCATTGGCGCCAACCTGATCTTTGGCGTGCTGCTGGTGGGCGTGCACAGCTGGGGCCTGCCGGCCATGGGCCTGATCGTCGCGATCTACGCCCTCACCTTCGTCGCCAGCCTGGCGGGCGACCAATTCAAGGCCAAGGAAGTGTTCGTGCTCGCCACCATCCTGGCGATCGGCAGCTACATCGCCTTCGAGCTCGCCCTCAAGCTGAACTTCCCGATCTGGCCGGCCTTCATCGGCTGATGCGCGTGACGACCCTCACAAGACAAAAACCATGGATCTGATCACCAACCTCTCGATCGGCTTCGGCGTCGCATTCACGGCGCAGAACCTCATCTATGCCTTCGTCGGCTGCCTGCTGGGCACCCTCATCGGCGTGCTGCCCGGCATCGGACCGGTCGCCACCATCGCCATGCTGCTGCCTGCCACCTACGCCCTGCCGCCGGAAGCGGCGCTGATCATGCTGGCCGGCATCTACTACGGCGCGCAGTACGGCGGCTCCACCACCGCCATCCTGGTCAACCTGCCGGGCGAGGCGTCTTCGGTGGTGACCGTGATCGACGGCTACCAGATGGCGCGCCAGGGCAGGGCGGGTCCCGCGCTGGCCGCAGCCGGCCTGGGATCGTTCTTCGCCGGCTGCGTCGGCACCCTGGTGCTGGCCGGTTTCGCGGTCCCGCTGACCGAGGTGGCGCTGAAATTCGGTCCGGCCGAATACTTCTCGCTGATGGTGCTGGGCCTGATTGGCGCGGTGGTGCTGGCCTCGGGCTCGCTGCTCAAGGCCGTGGCCATGATCCTGCTCGGCCTGGCCTTCGGCCTGGTGGGCACCGACGTGAACTCGGGCGTGGCGCGCTACAGCTTCGACATCCCCGAACTCACCGATGGCATCAGCTTCATCGCCATCGCGATGGGCGTGTTCGGCTACGGGGAAATCATCGCCAACCTGGCCACGCCCTCGGACCAGCGCGAGGTCTTCACGGCCAAGGTCAAGGGCCTGATGCCCACCAAGGAAGACTTCCAGCGCATGACGCCCGCGGTGCTGCGCGGCACGGCCCTGGGCTCGGTGCTGGGCATCCTGCCCGGTGGCGGTGCCTTGATGTCGGCCTTCGCCTCGTACACGATCGAGAAGAAGATCAAGCTCAAGAAGGGCGAAGTGCCGTTCGGCCAAGGCAACATCCGCGGCGTGGCGGGCCCCGAGTCGGCCAACAATGCCGGCGCGCAAACCTCGTTCATCCCGCTGCTCACGCTGGGCATTCCGCCCAACGCGGTGATGGCCCTGATGGTCGGTGCCATGACCATCCACAACATCCAGCCGGGCCCGCAGGTCATGACCAGCAACCCCGAACTGTTCTGGGGCCTGATCGCCTCCATGTGGATCGGCAACCTGATGCTGATCGTGCTGAACCTGCCCCTGATCGGCATGTGGATCAAGCTGCTGACGATTCCCTACAAGTGGCTGTTCCCGGCCATCGTGCTGTTCTGCGCGGTGGGCGTGTACTCGGAGAACAACAACACCTTCGAGATCTGGATGGTCGCCATCTTCGGTGTCATTGGCTACCTCTTCCACAAGCTCAAATGCGAGCCGGCACCACTCCTGCTGGGCCTGATCCTTGGGCCCATGATGGAAGAGTATCTGCGGCGTGCGCTGCTGATTTCGCGCGGCGACTGGAGCGTGCTGGTCACGCGCCCGATGTCGGCCAGCCTGCTGGCCATCGCCGTGGTGCTGCTGGTCGTGGTGCTGCTGCCCTCGGTCAAGGCCAAGCGCGAGGAAGCGTTCGTGGAGGATTGAGACACCCCCCTGCGCCGCGTCGCGGCTTCCCCCCTCTCTGGCGCGCCTTCGGCGCTGGGAGGGGGGACGGCATCTCGGGCCGGCGCAGCCGGACCCTGGATGCCTCTTGGGTGGTGTTGCGTCAGTCCGGTTTGACGAGGCGCGCCACCACCTCGCAGAACGCCTCGACCGCATCGGTCTTGAACACCACCTCGCGCACGCCCGCCGCCTTGGCCTCGGCCTGGAGTTCGTCGGTGATGTAGCCGGAGGCGACTGCCACCGGCAGTCCAGGGTTGATCGCCAGCACGGCGCGTGCCACGTCCAGCCCCGACATGCCCGGCATGTTGTAGTCGGTCAGCAGCAACTGGAACGCCTGCGGTTGCTCGCGCACGGCTTTCACCGCCAGTTGCTGGTCGGTGAACGACGTCACGCGGTAGCCCCTGCGCTCCAGCAGGCGGCGCACCAGAAAGACCAACGTGTCGTCGTCGTCAAGGTACAGGATGTGAGGCTGGTCCGCTGGCGGGGCGTCGGCCATGGGGGTGATCTCCAAAAGGGCGGTCTCAGGGCCATCGGGCAGGCGAGCGGCCATTGTGACGGGATCGGCCCCTGCATGTCCAACCGCAGGATCAAGGGGCGGCTCGGGCAGACTGTCGGGCGCAGCGGGGAAGTAGAGCGTGAAGGTGGTGCCCTTGCCGGGCCGGCTCTCCACATCGATGGCGCCACCATGCACCTGCACGATCCCCAGCACCACCGGCAGGCCCAGGCCGGTGCCCCGGCCCACCGCCTTGGTGGTGAAGAAGGGCTCGAAGATGCGGCTGCGCACCGCCTCGGTCATGCCGCAGCCGTTGTCGCTCACCCGCAGCCGCACCGCGCCCACGCCAGCTTCGGCGCAGGCTTTGGCCACCTCAGGCGGCAGCCGGGGATCGTGCCCCTTGAGCCCGTCGAGCTGGCACTCGACGCGGCCTGGCCGGCCTTCGAGCGCATGCATCGCATTGGTGCCCAGGTTGATCAGCACCTGGCCAAGCTGGGTGGCGTCGGCCAGCAGGGGCGGCGTGCCGGGATGGCATTCGTGCAGCAGCTGCGCGTGCGGCGGCATGGCCGCGCGCAACAGGTTGCAGGTCTCTGCGAGGATGGCGCCCACGTCCACGCGGGTGCGCTCGGCCGGTTGCTGGCGGCTGAAGGCCAGGATCTGGCGCACCAGCTCGCGGCCCCGGCGCGCGGCGGTGCTGATCTCGTGCAGGCTCTCGCGCGCCGGCGCGTCCGGCGAAAGGTCCTGCCGCGCCAGTTCGGCGTTGCCCAGGATCGCGGCCAGGATGTTGTTGAAATCGTGCGCCACGCCGCCGGCCAGCGTGCCCAGCGCTTCCATCTTCTGCGACTGGGACAGCTGCGCCTGCAGCGCCTTCTGCTCGGCCTGCGCGGTCTTGAGCGAGGTGATGTCGATGAAGGTCAGCACCACATGGCGCAGGCCACCCTGGGCGTTGTTCTCGGGGTAGGCATTGAAAAGCGCCCAGTGCACCTCGTCGCCATTGCCCACCGGCACGCCCACCACCACACTCTTGACCGGCTGGCCCGTGGCGAGCACGCGCTCGAAGGGCATGTCGTGGCGGCGCATGGGTTGTCCGTCCTCGCGCAGCATCTGCCAGCCCGGCCCAGTGGGTTCGGCCAAGGCGGTGTTGGCGCCACCCGGGCTCCAGCCAAAAAAGCGCCGCGCCGCGCTGTTGATGCTCGACAACGTGTGGTTTGGCCGGAACACCATCACGCCAGCGCTGAGGTTTTCGATCAGCGCACGCGAGTCGGCCTCGCGGGTCTGCAGGCCCTGGCGCGCGCGATCCCCTTCGAGCCGCAGCCGGTAGGTCACCAGCGCGCCATAGAGCACCACGCGCAGCAGGCTCGCGAGCAGGAAGAAGAACACCGTGACCGGACCCACCTGCGACAGGGGCATCCCCGCCACCGGCCCGGCCAGGGCAAACAGCAGCATGGCGATGAACTCCACCGCCGTCAGAAGCTTGAGGGCCTGCATCTCGGGCACCCGCCGCTGCGGGTCGGCGCTCGTCATGTCCCGGTACGCCATGGCCATGATGATGAGCACCGTCAGCGCAAACACGCCCTGGCGCGCCTGCGAGAGGTCCCACACGAAGATGAACACGCTCTGCAGCCCGGCCAGCACCAGGCCGGCCGCCGCCACCCGCGCCATGGGCTGCAGGAACTGCAGGTGGCTGCGCAGGCCCATCCAGGCCAGCAGGGGTGCGACGCACAAAGCCGTGTTGCCCATGCCGTAAGCGAGGAAGTCGGGCACGCTGTCGCGCACCCACAGGCCCAGCGACCCCAGGATGGACACGGCGGACGACAACGACCACCAGCCCGGCCCACCGATGGTCGGGTAGCGGCGCAGCAGGCCGAAAAACGCCAGGGCCGTGAGCCCATCGATGCCCACCCGCATCGCGAGCAGGGTGGGCATGTCAAACAGCATGGCAACGGGAAAAGACGCACATGCCGACGATTGAAGCACAGGGCCGGTGCCGCCTAGCGATGGAAAAAGACCGCAAAGCCGCGTGAGTTCGGTCGACCGACATCCGTCACGGAATCCGGGCAGACACCTGCGCGACTGGCGGGCGGCTGCCCAGTCGCTGCCGGGACAAAGTCGGGCCGCCGCGCGGCCACAGAATGCCGCCATGGGAACCCTCTACCTCGTGCGCCACGGCCAGGCCTCGTTTGGCTCGGACGACTATGACCAGCTCAGCGACCTGGGCCAGCGCCAGAGCGTGCAACTGGGCCGCTACTGGGCCGAGCGCGGCATGGTGTTCGACGCGGTGATCACCGGCACGCTGCGGCGGCACCAGCAGACCTGGGCCGGCATTGCCGAAGGCGCGGGCATCTCGCACGAACCGCTGGCCTGGGGCGGCCTCAACGAATACGACAGCGAGGCGGTGATCCATGCCATCCACCCCCACCCCCTGCAGAAGCCGCGCAGCGCCGAGGAAGCCCCCGAGCTCTACCGCCACCACTTCCGGCTGTTGCGCGATGGCCTCGCGCAGTGGATGGCCGGGACGGTGAGCCCACGGGGCATGCCCAGCTACACCGAGTTCGTGCGCGGCGTGACGGGCGCGCTCGACCACGTGCGCGCCAACCACCATGGCCAGAACGTGCTGCTGGTCTCCAGCGGCGGGCCGATTGCCACCGCCGTGGGGCATGTGCTGGGGCTCAGCCCAGAAGCCACAATCGAACTGAACCTGCGCATCCGCAACAGCGCGGTGACGGAGTTCCAGTTCAACCCCAAGCGCCACACGCTGCTGAGCTACAACACCCTGCCGCACCTGGACCGGGCGGACTTCAGGGACTGGGCCACGTACGCATAAAAGGAGGGGGCCCCCACGCTCCACCGCTGCGCGGGTCGCTGCCCCCCAAGGGGGCTGACCCGGCTTGGGGCGGCCCCCACGCTCCACCGCTGCGCGGCTCGCTCAGCGCGCGGGCGGAAATGCGACTCGGTCGGTGAGCGTGTCCGGCGGCAGCCGGTCGATTTCGCTCAAGAGCTGGGCCAGCGCGCGGCCAGCGGCTTCGAGCACGGCCTGCCCCTTGTCGGCGCTGGCGGCGGCGGCGTTGCCCACGGCGCCCTGCGGGTTGTAGTCCTGCATCTGCCAGGCCAGCTTGGCGCTCTTGCCATTGCCCAGGATCGGAAAGCGCTGGGCCCGGCCCTGCGAAGCCGACCGGAAGTGCTCGGCCTCGCGCAGGCGCACCCGCTCAGGCGACAGCGCGAGCATGAGCGAGGTTTCGATCTCGCCCGCGTGGATGCCGAATCGGTGCTCCTCGGCGCTGAACAGCGCGTTCAGGTCGTGCCCCTTGGCATCGGTGAGCGGCAGGTGAAACCAGTTCACGCTGTAGACCAGCATGCCCAGCCGCGCACGCAGGTCGCGCGCGACGAGGTCGAGCGCGCCCACCTGGCCGCCGTGCGCGTTGAACAGCACCAGCTTCTTCACCCCGCTGGCCGCCACGCACTCGGCCAGCTCGGTCCACACCCGCACCAGCGTCTCGATGCGCAGCGTGAGCGTGCCCGCGAAACCGGTGTGCTCGGGGCTGTAGCCCACGGCCTGCGTGGGCAGCACCAGCACCGGCAGTTCGCTGCTGATGTGCGGCAAGGCGGCGCGCAGCACGCCGTTGACGATGTCGGTGTCGACCGACAGCGGCAGATGCGGCCCATGCTGTTCGGTGGCGGCCACCGGCAGCACGGCGATGGCGCGGCCGGTGTCCAGCGCAGCGAAATCAGCGGTGGTGAGGTCGGACCAGAAGCGGGACGGTGTGGGCATTCGCGCATCTTAAGTGCCCGCCCGTAAGATGGCGCGATGACCCAAGACCTTTTCCGACAGGACGCCTATCTGCGGCAGTGCGAAGCCACCGTGGTGCGCGCCGACGAGCTGGGCATCGTGCTCGACCGAACGGTGTTCTATCCCCTGGGCGGTGGCCAGGCCGGCGACGCCGGCACGCTCACGCTGACCGACGGCACGACCATCGCGATCGCCGACACCCGCAAGGGCAAGGACGCCGAAGGCCGGCCCACTGCCGAGATCGTGCACGTGCCCGCACCCGGCCAGGAAGCGCTGCTGGCCCGGCTCGCCGCCGGCCTGCCAGCCACCGCGCGCATCGACTGGGATCGCCGCCACCGGCTCATGCGCTTTCACACCGCGACCCACCTGCTCTGCCACCTGGTGCCGGTGCCGGTGAACGGCTGCTCCATCACACCCGATTACGCGCGCATGGACCTGCACATGACCGACGCGCTCGACAAGGAGGTGCTCACCCAAGGCCTGGCGCGGCTGGTGGCCGCGTCGCACGCACTGACCGTGGGCGCGATCACCGACGCCGAGCTCGACGCCAACCCGGCCCTGGTCAAGAGCATGAGCGTGGCGCCGCCGCGCGGCAGCGGCACAGTGCGCACCATCCGCATCGGCGAGCCCGACCTGCCCATCGACCTGCAACCCTGCGGTGGTACGCACGTGGCCAACACGGCCGAGATCGGCCGCGTCGTGGTCACCAAAATCGAGAAGAAATCGGCCACCACCCGCCGGGTGGTGCTGGGGTTTGTGGACTGAACGTCAGCGCGCGTAAATCCACTTGCGCGACCACGGCAGCCCCTGCGCGGGCTGGCCTGCGGCGCGGCAGATCACCTGGTAGATCGACACTTCGTCGTGCTCGAAGGCCCAGGCGCAGCCCGCGAGGTACACGCGCCAGATGCGCCATTTGCGCTCGTCCACCAGCGGCTTGATCTGCGCCGTGCGCGCCTCGAAGGCCTCGCTCCAGAGCTGCGTGGTGCGCATGTAGTGGCGGCGCAGGCTCTCGATGTCGAAGGCTTCGAGCCCACCTTCCTGCATGGTGCGAAGCACCGTCCCGATGTGCGGCAGCTCGCCCTGCGGGAACACGTAGCGGTCGATGAAGGTGCCGCCGCCGTGCCGGGTCTCGCCATCTTGCGCATCGGTGCTGGTGATGCCATGGTTCATCGCCCAGCCGCCGGGCTTGAGCAGCGAGCGGATGTGCCCGAAATACGCCGCCAGGTGGTTCAGCCCCACGTGCTCGAACATGCCCACGCTGGTGATGCGGTCGAACGGGCCATCCTTCACGTCGCGGTAGTCCTGCAGGCGGATGTCGATGCGGTCCTCCAGCCCCGCGGCCTTCACGCGCTCGCGCGCGAGTTCGTGCTGGTTCTTCGAGAGCGTCACCCCCACGCAGTGCGCGCCGAACTTCTGCGCCGCGCGCAGCACCAGGGCACCCCAGCCGCAGCCAATGTCGAGCAGCCGCTGGCCGGGTTGCAGCTGGATCTTGGTGAGGATGTGGTCGATCTTCTTGAGCTGCGCCTCGTCCAGCGTCTCGTCGCCGTTCTCGAAGTAGCCGCAGGAATAGACCATGCGCTCGTCCAGCCACTGGGCGTAGAACGCGTTGGAGACGTCGTAGTGGTACTGGATGGCTTGGCTGTCACTCTCTCGCGTGTGGGCAAAGCGGCGGCGCAGGCGCCCGAGCAGACCGGCTTCAGGCTCGGCGGTCTCGGCCAGCCGGTGCGCCACGGCCAGGATGTCCGCCATCGAACCGTCCACGTCGATCAGCCCCTCGACATAGGCCTGTCCCAGGGTGTCCAGGCCAGGGTCGATCAGCAGGGGCAAGGCCGAGGCGTCGCGCACCCGGATCTCCACCTGCGGCGCATCGAACTCACCCAGCGACAGCGAGGAAGCGCCTCGCTCGCCCCAACTGAGGCGAACCGGCAAGTTCACCCGCGATTTGACTCGCTGCGCCCACGGCAGCAAGGCGCGTTCAACGATCGATCCCATGCACACAACCCTCCATGCTGGTCAACCACCCCTCGCCCCCGGTTGTACCCAAACATCAAAGCCCTGTGAAGCCTGGGTGAAAAGCCCACCGGGCGACTCGGCACACAGACAAACAGTGCTCGCTTATATTTGAGCGGCCTGCCCCAGGAACTTGGGCACGCCCGGCCTCTCATACCCACGGGCGGTGCCACCGCCCCGCTCCGATCCCCCCCTGTCTGTTGCCCGATGCCCCTCAACGCCATCCCTTCGGTCCGCCACGCCACGCGCCGCCTGCTCGGTGTCTTGCTGCTGGCGCTCGCGCCCTTGTCGGTGCCCGCCCAGGGCGTGCTGTCGGGCGCGGCGCCCGCGCAGACGGTGGTGCAGAGCGACCAGGCGCGGGCCGAACTGCTGGCCCACGCCCCCGAAGGCGCCGGGCCGGGCCAGCCGGTCTGGGTCGGCCTGCAGATCACCCACGCGCCCGACTGGCACACCTATTGGAAGAATTCGGGTGACTCCGGCCTGCCCACCGACCTGCAGTGGACGCTGCCGCCCGGCGTGACCGCCGGGGCGATCGCCTGGCCCACACCGCGCAAATTCCCGATCGGCAACCTCGCCAACTACGGCTACGACGGCACCGTGGTGCTGCCCGTGCCGCTGACGGTGGACCCCGGCTTCACGGGCAGCCACATCGACATCCGCCTCTACGCGACCTGGCTGGTGTGCCGCAAGGAGTGCATTCCGGAAGAAGGCAACTTCGCCCTGCGCCTGCCGGTGCGCGGCTCCACCGGCCTGCACGGCGCCGCCTTCGACGCCAGCTTCCAGGCCTCGCCCAAGGACCAGCCGGCGCAGGACAGCCACGCCGCGCCCGAGCCCGGCTTCCTCAACGTGGCGCTCAGCGGCCTGCCCGCCGCCTGGCGCGGCCAGACGCTGGAGTTCTTTCCGGAAGCCGCCGGCCTGATCGAACCCGGCCAGCCCTGGACGCAGTCCTGGGACGGCGAGCGCTGGCGCGCGCGCGTGCCGCTCTCGCCGCACCGCAGCGACAGCCCACAGCGCCTCGCCCTGGTGGTGGCCCAGGCCTCGCCCGCAGGCCAGGGGCCAGGCAGCCCCGGCGTGCGCCTGGACGTGCCGGTGCAAGGCACCTGGCCGGCCGCCGCGCCGCTGCCCGCCGCCGTGCCCGAAGCCCTGCAAGCCGCGCTGGACGCCAACGCCGCGCGCTCCACAGTCGCCGCACCCGCGGGCAACGGCGCAAGCCCGCTCACCCTGGGCGCAGCCGTGCTCGGCGCCCTGCTCGGCGGGCTGATCCTCAACCTCATGCCCTGCGTGTTCCCGGTGCTGGCCATCAAGGTCCTGGCCTTCGCCCAGCACGGCGAACGGCGCAGCGCCCACCGGGCCAGCGGCATCGCCTACACCGCCGGGGTGGTGCTCTCCTTCGTCGCACTCGGTGCGCTGCTGCTCGGGCTGCGCGCGGCCGGTGAGCAACTCGGCTGGGGCTTCCAGTTGCAAAGCCCGGGCGTGGTGGCCGCACTGGCCGTGCTGTTCACCCTGATCGGCCTGAACCTGGCCGGCCTGTTCGAGTTCGGCAGCGTGCTGCCCAGCCGCGTCGCCAGCCTGCAGGCGCGCAACCCGACCACCGACGCCTTCCTCACCGGTGTGCTGGCCACCGCCATCGCCTCGCCCTGCACCGCGCCCTTCATGGGCGCCTCGCTGGGCCTGGCCATCGCCTTGCCCGCCGCGCAGGCGCTGGCCGTGTTCGCCGCGCTGGGCCTGGGCATGGCCCTGCCCTACCTGCTGGCCAGCTGGGTACCGGCGGTGGCGCGAGCCCTGCCGCGCCCGGGCGCCTGGATGGCGACCTTTCGCCACCTCATGGCCTTTCCGATGTTCGCCACCGTGGTCTGGCTGCTGTGGGTGCTCGGACAGCAAAGCGGCATCGACGGTGCGGCTGCGCTGCTCATGCTGCTCGTGGTGCTCGCCCTGCTGGTCTGGGCCCTGGGCCTGCGCGGCCGGGGCCGCACCGTGATCGCCGGGCTCTCGCTCGTCGGCCTGGCCTGGCTGGGCTGGGCCATCGGACCGAACGTGACGCGCCTGCAGGACGCCGCGCCAGGCCAGGCCGTGGCCACGGCGGTCGCTGGCGTGAGCTGGCAACCCTGGAGCCCGCAGGCCCAGGCCGACCTGGTCGCGCAGGGCCGCCCGGTGTTCGTGGACTTCACCGCCGCCTGGTGTGTGACCTGCCAGTACAACAAGCGCACCACCCTGGCCGATGCCACCGTGCTGGGCGACATGGCCGGCAAGAACGTGGCCCTGCTGCGCGCCGACTGGACGCGCCGCGACCCGGCCGTGACGGCCGCGCTCGCCAGCCTGGGTCGCAACGGTGTGCCGGTGTACGCCATCTACAAGAACGGCCAGCCCCCACAGGTGCTGACCGAAGTGCTCAGTGTCGACGAGGTCCGCGCGGCGCTCGCCAGGCTCTAGACAAGCCCCCGGCTTCGCTGTTCTTTCCACCTGCTTTCCAGGAGATCCACCATGCAACGCCGTCCCCTGCTCGCCCTGGCCGCCTTCTCGCCCTTGGGCACGATGCTGGTCACGCCCGCGTTCGCGGCCCCCGGCGTGGGCCGGGCAGCGCCCGACTTCAGCCTCATGGACACCACCGGCCGACCGGTCCGGCTCTCGGACTTCAAGGGCAGGACCGTGGTGCTGGAGTGGAACAACCCCGGTTGTCCCTTCGTGCGCAAGCACTACCAGGGCAACATGCAGGCGCTTCAAAAGGAAGCCACCGGCCAGGGCGTGGTGTGGCTGGCGATCAACTCCACGCGCGACGACAGCGCCGACTACCTCTCGCCCCCGCAGCTCGGCCGCTGGATGACCGAGCAGAAAGCCAGCCCCACCGCCACGCTGATGGACGAAGACGGCAAGGTGGGTGAAGCCTATGCCGCGCGCGTCACGCCCCACATGTACATCGTCAACCCGCAAGGCCTGCTGGTCTATGCCGGCGGCATCGACAGCATCGCGTCGGCGCGGGTGGACGACATCCCCAAGGCCACCAACTACGTGCGCCAGGGCCTCGACGAGCTGCGCGCGGGCAAGCCCGTCAGCGTGGCCACCAGCCGCGCCTATGGCTGCGGCATCAAGTACCGCAGTGGGGCGGCGTAGACGCCACACGGGATAATCCCCCGATACCCCCCCACCCCAGTCCCGCGTACCGACATGCCCTTTGCCCCCTTGCAGAACGACACTTTTCTGCGCGCCTGCCTTCGCCAATCCACCGACCACACGCCCGTCTGGCTCATGCGCCAGGCCGGCCGCTACCTGCCCGAGTACCGCGCCACGCGCGCCAAGGCCGGCAGCTTCATGGGGCTGGCCACCAACACCGACTACGCCACCGAGGTGACGCTACAGCCGCTGGAGCGCTATGCGCTGGACGCGGCGATCCTGTTCAGCGACATCCTCACCGTGCCCGACGCCATGGGCCTGGGCCTGTCCTTCGCCCTGGGTGAAGGGCCGAAGTTCGAGAAAACCGTGCGCACCGAGGCCGACGTGGCCGCGCTGGCCGTGCCCGACATGGACAAGCTGCGCTACGTGTTCGACGCCGTCACCTCGATCCGCAAGGCGCTCGCCGGCCGCGTGCCGCTGATCGGTTTCTCGGGCAGCCCCTGGACGCTGGCCTGCTACATGGTCGAGGGCGGCGGCAGCGACGACTACCGCGCGGTGAAATCGCTGATGTACGCGCGCCCCGACCTGATGCACCGCATCCTCTCGATCAACGCCGATGCCGTGGCCGCCTACCTCAATGCGCAGATCGAGGCGGGCGCGCAGGCGGTGATGGTGTTCGACAGCTGGGGCGGCGTGCTGGCCGATGGCAAGTTCCAGGACTTCAGCCTGGCCTACACGCGCCGTGTGCTGGCCCAACTCAAGCGCGAGCACAACGGCGCCGTGATCCCGCGCATCGTCTTCACCAAGGGCGGCGGCCTCTGGCTCGACGACATGAAGGACCTGGACTGCCACGCCCTCGGCCTGGACTGGACCGTGAACCTGGCGCGCGCTCGTGCCCAGGTCGGCGAAGGCGCCCAAGGCAAGGCGCTGCAGGGCAACATCGACCCCAACGTGCTCTTCGCCCCGCCCGAGCGCATCGAGGCCGAGGTGGCCGCGGTGCTCGAGAGCTTTGGCCGGCCGCACCAGGGCGCCGGCACCGGTCCCACCCACATCTTCAACCTGGGCCACGGCATCAGCCAGCACACGCCGCCCGAGCACGTGTCGGTGCTCGTGGATGCGGTGCATTCGCATTCCCGGCGGCTGCGCCAGGCGCCCTGACGCGCTCGCGTTTTTGCAGCTGGGCCGGCGCTTTGGATGGGCGCCGGCACCGTTCGTCGCGTTCGCGCGAGGTGCTTCGGCGGCGTCATGAAGGCGTCAAAAAGCCACCGCCCCCACCGGCCATAACACAAATAATGCCGAAAAAGTCACTTGACACGCCTTACTTATGCACAAAACTCGTGCTGCGGTGCGCCATCCGGCCCGCAGCCGCCCAGCGCGGGACAATTCCCGCAAGTCCTTCGTAAGTCATTGATTCATATAGATTTTAATTTCTGCTTTTTTTGCAGGCAGTTTAAGCAAGCCCTTGATTTGCAAGGCTTCCGACCGCGCGCAGGCAAACTATCAACAAAGTTATCCACAAAAAGTCTGGATATGTTCCGATGCTCTGTCAAATCAACAACTTAGCGCGAATTCCGACAGTCCGGCTGAGGAACAGGCGCTAAGCATGGCTTTCTGGCCCAGCGTCGTCGTGGCCACCCCCGCCCACAGCGGAGTGGGTGCCAGCCTGACCTACCGGAGTGAGTTGTCGCTCGCGCCGGGCAGCTTGGTGCGGGTGCCGCTGGGCGCCCGGGAGGTGCTGGGCGTGGTTTGGGAATGCCCTGCCGAGCCCCCCGAAGGCCTGACCGAAGCCCAGACCAAGGCCGTGGCCGGCGTGCTCGAAGGCCTGCCACCGCTCAATGCGCGCTGGCGCCAGCTCGTGCGCTTCGCGGCGCAGTACTACCAGCGCAGCCTGGGCGAGGTGTCGCTGGCGGCCCTGCCGCCGCCACTGCGCGACCTCAATTCCGTGCAACTCGCCCGCCGCCTCAAGAAGCGCGAGAAGCAGCAAGCCGCCGGCGCCCCGCAAGCCCTCGCGGCAGGCACGTCCACCGACATCGGCCCGGATCTGAGCGATGAGCAGCGCGAGGCCTTGCAGGCACTCGAAGCCGCCCAGGCCCCGGTCTTGCTGTACGGGGCCACCGGCAGCGGCAAGACCGAGGTCTACCTGCAGGCCACGCAGCACGTCCTGCAGGCGCAGGCCGACGCGCAGGTGCTGGTGATGGTGCCGGAGATCAACCTCACGCCTCAACTGGAGGCGCGCTTTCGCGAGCGTTTCGAGCCCCTGTTCGGCGCGGGCGCGCTGGTCTGCCTGCACAGCGGCATGACGCCCGCGCAGCGCCTGGCCAGCTGGCTGGCCGCGCACACCGGGCAGGCGCGCATCGTGCTGGGCACGCGCATGGCGGTGCTCGCCAGCCTTCCCGGGCTGCGCCTGATCGTGGTCGACGAGGAGCACGACCCGAGCTACAAGAGCCAGGAAGGTGCGCGCTACTCGGCGCGCGACCTCGCGGTGTACCGCGCCAAGGTGGAGACGGAGGCGCTGCTGGCCGAAGGCGGCGACCCGGCGGCGCGCTGCCGCGTGGTGCTCGGCTCGGCCACGCCTTCGCTGGAGAGCTGGCACGCGGCCGACCAGGGCCGCTACCTGCGGCTGTCCATGCCGGCGCGCATCGGCGGCGGCGCGTTGCCGCGCCTGCGCCTGGTCGACATGAACCACCAGCCCAAGGGCGCGGTGCTTGCCCCGCCCCTGGTGGCCGCCATGGCCGAGCGCATCGCACGCGGCGAGCAGTGCATGGTGCTGCTCAACCGGCGCGGCTACGCCCCGGTGCTGGCGTGCCACGACTGCGGCTGGAAGAGCGCCTGCCCGCACTGCAGCGCCTTTCGCGTCTTCCACAAGCTGGACCGCACGCTGCGCTGCCACCACTGCGGCTTCACCGAACGCGTGCCGCGCGCCTGCCCCGAGTGCGGCAACCTCGACATCGCGCCCATCGGCAAGGGCACCGAACAGTTGGAAGAACAACTCGCCAGCCTGCTGGCCGATGTGAAGCGCCCCGACGGCGGCCCCGCGCGCGTGGCGCGCATGGACGCCGACTCCACCCGACTCAAAGGCAGCCTGGAGCAGCAGCTCGCCACCATGCACAGCGGCGAGGTGGACGTGCTGGTGGGCACCCAAATGATCGCCAAGGGGCACGACTTCCGGCGCATCACGCTGGTGGCCGGCATCAACGCCGATTCGGGCCTGTTCGCCAGCGACTACCGCGCGCCCGAACGCCTGTTCGCGTTGCTGATGCAGGCCGGGGGGCGCGCCGGGCGCGATGCCGCTTTCGTGAGCAGCCAGGGCAGCGAGAGCGAACTGTGGGTGCAGACCTGGACGCCGCAGCACCCGCTGTTCGCGGCGCTGCGCCGGCACGACTTCCCGGCCTTCGCGGCGCAGCAACTGGGCGAGCGCGAAAGCGCTGGCATGCCACCCTTCGGCCACCAGGCGCTGCTTCGCGCGGACGCCCGCACCCAGCAGGCGGCCCAGGCCTACCTGAACGCGGCCGCGCAGGCCGCCGAGGGCCTGCCGCACCGCGACGAGATCACGCTCTACCCCGCGGTGCCGCTGACCATCCAGCGCGTGGCCAACGTCGAGCGCGCGCAGCTGCTGGTGGAAGCGGTCTCGCGCGCCGCCCTGCAGCGCTTCCTGAGCGCCTGGCAGCCGGTGTTGCTGGAGTGCCGCAGCCTGCCCCAGGCGCGCGGGCTGGTCCGATTCGCCGTGGATGTGGACCCGCTGGCGATTTAAAAGGCTCCCCCCGCGCCGCCTGCGGCGTCACCCCCCAGGGGGCAACACCTGCGGGCCGGCCAAGCCGGACCCGCGGTGTTCTGAAAGAGGCTTCTTCACACGGCAAGCGCTTTCTGCGAAGGCCATATCTGCTCCAGCGTGTGCACCACGTCACGCAAGCGAAAGGGCTGCAGGAGCAGCCGGCGCACGTTGAGCTCCTTCAACCGCACCACCAGATCCGCATCGGCGCCGCGCACCA
>NZ_JAHCKK010000089.1 GCF_026125825.1 Hydrogenophaga sp.
AGAGTCCAGTTGTCCGTCGAGCACCGCCTGAAGAAGGCGGGCCGGCGGCGCCCAACACCCCCGCAAGGGACCCCTGGAACACTGGAGAAGCGCCACCATGTCGAACCCTCAGAACGCCCGCCGATTCACCCTCAAGACCCTGGCCGCCGCCGCCACGGTCGCCACGCTCGGCTTCACCGGCCTGAGCGCCCACGCCCAGGAGACCATCAAGGTCGGCGTGCTGCACAGCCTCTCGGGCACCATGGCCATTTCGGAAACCGTGCTCAAGGACACGGTGCTGATGGCCATCGACGAGATCAACGCCAAGGGCGGCGTGCTCGGCAAGAAGCTCGAACCCGTGGTGGTCGATCCGGCCTCCAACTGGCCGCTGTTCGCTGAAAAAACCAAGCAGCTGCTCACGCAGGACAAGGTCGCGGTCATCTTCGGCTGCTGGACCTCGGTCTCGCGCAAGTCGGTGCTGCCGGTGGTGGAAGAGGCCAACGGCCTGCTGTTCTACCCGGTGCAGTACGAAGGCGAAGAGCTGAGCAAGAACGTGTTCTACACCGGTGCCGCGCCCAACCAGCAGGCCATTCCCGCGGTGGAATACCTGATGAGCAAGGACGGCGGCTCGGCCAAGCGCTGGGTGCTGCTGGGCACCGACTACGTGTACCCGCGCACCACCAACAAGATCCTGCGCGCCTTCCTCAAGAGCAAGGGCGTGGCCGATGCCGACATCATGGAGGAGTACACCCCCTTCGGCCACTCGGACTACCAGACCATCATCGCCAACATCAAGAAGTTCGCCTCCGCCGGCAAGAAGACGGCCGTGGTCTCCACCATCAACGGCGATTCCAACGTGCCGTTCTACAAGGAACTGGGCAATGCCGGCCTCTCGGCCAAGGACGTGCCGGTGGTGGCCTTCTCGGTGGGTGAGGAAGAGCTGCGCGGCGTGGACACCAAGCCGCTGGTCGGCCACCTGGCCGCCTGGAACTACTTCATGAGCATCAAGAGCCCGGCCAACACCGAGTTCGTGAAGAAGTGGAGCGCCTACGCCAAGGCGAAGAACATCCCCGGCCACAAGGACAAACCCCTCACCAACGATCCCATGGAAGCCACCTACATCGGCATCAACATGTGGGCCCAGGCCGTGACCAAGGCCAAGTCCACCGACACCGACAAGGTCATCGCCGCCATGGCCGGCCAGACCTTCAAGGCGCCGGGCGGCTTCACCAGCACCATGGACAAGGAAAACCACCACCTGCACAAGCCGGTCTTCATCGGCGAAGTGAAGGCCGATGGCCAGTTCAACGTGGTGTGGAAGACGCCGGGCCCGGTGGTGGCCGATCCGTGGAGCGACTACATCCCCGAGAACAAGGGCAAGAAAAACACGCCTTCGGCGAAGTAACACCCCCTGCGCCGCTGACGCGGCTTCCCCCCTCGGCGCTTCGAGGGGGGAGGGCATCTGGGGCTGGCACAGCCGGACCCAGATGCCCCTGGTGATGGCGTGCTGCGTGCGCCACCGGTTTTGCTTTTGGGGATCGATATGAAGTTTCAATGGCTCCGCTGGCTCGGGCTTGCGGTGTGGCTGTCATGGAGTGCCGCCCACGCGCTCACGCCGGCCGACGCGCTCGCGCTGGTGGATGGCGACACCGACACCCGCATCGACACGCTGAACCGCCTCGCCGCCGAACCCGATGAGCGCGCCACCGCGCTGATCAAGGCCATGGCCGATGAGGCGGTGCGCGTGCAGGGCGAGCGTGTGCTGTTGGTCGAGGGCGAGGGCGCGATCGACGCCGTGAGCGGCGAGAGGCTCGCGGCACTGCCTGAAGACGCCAGCGACGTCATGATCAACAACCGCCTGCGCAGTGCGATGGAGAACGCGCTGGCCGGCATGGAGCTGGTGGGGGCACCCCCCGAGCGCCAGCGCGAAGCGGCAAGCTCCCTGCAACGCACCGCTTTCGAGGAACCCGATACCAGCCAGCTCGCGCTGATCGACAAGGCCCTGGCCGGCGACCTGGACCCGCGCGCCCGCCAGAGCCTGGAGCTGGCGCGCGCGGCCGTGCTGCTGGCCAGCGAGGATGCGGCACAGCGCCTCTCGGCCGCGCAGAAGCTCGGCGAGGCCCGGCAACCCGTCGTGCGCCCGCTGCTGATGGCGCAGATGGAGAAAGAAGACGACGCCCAGGTGAAGGCGGCGCTCAAGGCATCGCTTTCCAGCCTGGACACCACCCTGGCCATCGGCAGCGCGCTCGGCCAGGCCTTCACCGGGATCAGCCTGGGCAGCATCCTGCTGCTGGCCGCGCTGGGGCTGGCCATCACCTACGGCCTCATGGGGGTGATCAACATGGCGCACGGCGAGCTGATCATGATCGGCGCCTACGCCACCTGGCTGGTGCAGAGCTTCTTCCGTGCCTCGCTGCCCGAGTACTTCGACTGGTACCTGCTGGTGGCCATGCCGGTGGCCTTCCTGGCCTCGGGCCTGGTGGGCGCGGCCATGGAGCGCACGGTGATCCGCTTCCTCTACGGCCGACCGCTGGAGACGCTGCTGGCCACCTGGGGCATCAGCCTGGTGCTGATGCAGGCGGTGCGCAGCCTCTTCGGTGCGCAAAACGTGGGCGTGGAAAACCCCTCGTGGATGAGCGGCGGCATCACCCTGCTGGGCAACCTCGACCTGCCCTGGAACCGCATCATCATCATCGGCTTCGCGCTCGCGGTGCTGCTGGGCGTCACGTTGCTGATCGGCAAGACGCGCCTGGGCCTGTTCGTGCGCGGCGTGACGCAGAACCGGCCCATCGCCTCCTGCATGGGCGTGAACACCGCGCGCATCGACACCTACGCCTTCGCGCTGGGCTCGGGCATTGCCGGCCTGGCCGGTTGCGCCCTGAGCCAGATCGGCAACGTGGGCCCCGACCTCGGGCAGAACTACATCGTGGACTCGTTCATGGTGGTGGTGCTCGGCGGCGTGGGCCAGCTTGCGGGCACGGTGTACGCCGCGCTCGGCCTGGGCATGCTCAACAAGTTCATCGAAGGCTGGGCCGGTGCCGTGCTCGCCAAGATCGCGGTGCTGGTCTTCATCATCGTCTTCATTCAAAAGAGACCTCAGGGCATCTTCGCCATGAAAGGGAGAGAGGCATGAGTGCCCCCGTCGTCCTGCCCTCGCATGGCCCGCTGCTCACGCGCGCCGGCTGGAGCGCCTTCGTGGTCGCGCTGCTGGTGGTCTGTGCCGTGGCGCCGCTGCTCAACCTGTTCGTGCCCGAGGGCAGCGCCTTTCACCTGAGCGACTACATGGTCGGCCTGCTGGGCAAGATCATGTGCTACGCCATCTGCGCGCTGGCCATGGACCTGATCTGGGGCTACACCGGCATCCTGAGCCTGGGCCACGGGCTGTTCTTCGCGCTCGGCGGTTATGTGATGGGCATGTACCTCATGCGCCAGATCGGCACCGACGGCAACTACAAGAGCGAGCTGCCCGACTTCATGGTGTTCCTGGACTGGAAGGAGCTGCCCTGGCACTGGGCGCTGTCCGACAGCTTCATCGCCACGCTGCTGCTGATCGTGCTGGTGCCCGGCGTGGTGGCCTTCGTGTTCGGCTACTTCGCGTTCCGCTCGCGCATCAAGGGGGTCTACTTCTCCATCATCACGCAGGCGCTCACCTTCGCCGCGCTGCTGCTGTTCTTCCGCAACGAGACCGGCTTCGGCGGCAACAACGGCTTCACCGACTTCAAGCGCATCCTCGGCCTGCCGCTGGCCACGCAGGGCATGCGCATGGCGCTGTTCGTGCTCACCGGCCTCACGCTGCTGGGCTTCTACCTGTTCGCGCGCTGGCTGGTCAAGAGCAAGTTCGGCCGCGTGCTGCAGGCGGTGCGCGACGCCGAGAGCCGCGTGATGTTCTGCGGCTACAACCCATTGCCCTACAAGCTCACCATCTGGACCATCTCGGCCGTGATGTGCGGCGTGGCCGGTGCGCTGTACGTGCCGCAGGTCGGCATCATCAACCCGGGCGAGATGAGCACGGCCAACAGCATCGAGATCGCGATCTGGGCCGCGGTGGGCGGGCGCGCCACGCTGATCGGTCCCATCCTGGGCGCCTTCATCGTCAACGGCGCCAAGAGCTGGCTCACCGTGACCTTTCCCGAATACTGGCTGTACGTGCTGGGCGCGCTGTTCATCGTCGTCACGCTCTACATGCCGCAGGGCGTGGTGGGCCTGGCCAGGAAACTTCGCCCGAACAAGAAGGGAGACCCGGCATGACGCCCGATCTGATGGAAGAAGGCGCGCGGCGCGCCGAACGCGTGGCCGCGCTTGCCCGGGGCGGGGCCACCGAATCCGGCGGACGGCAGGCCGGCTTCTCGCGCCCGGTGGTGCGCGGCGAGGTGGACACCACGCACGGCCGCATCCTGTACCTGGAGGATGTGAACGTGAGCTTCGACGGCTTCAAAGCCATCAACGGCCTGAGCCTGGACATCGCGCCCGGCGAGCTGCGCTGCATCATCGGCCCCAATGGCGCGGGCAAGACCACGATGATGGACATCATCACCGGCAAGACCCGGCCCGACTCGGGCCAGGTCTTCTTCGGCAGCACCATCGACCTGCTGCGCTACCGCGAGGCCGACATCGCCGCCATGGGCATCGGGCGCAAGTTCCAGAAGCCCACGGTGTTCGAGCACCTGAGCGTGTTCGAGAACCTGGAGCTGGCGCTGGCGACCGACAAAGGGGTGCGCCATTCCATGGTGTTCTCTTTGACGGGCGAGGAGAAGGACCGGCTGGGGGAGGTGCTGCAGACGATCCACCTGGCCGACAGCGCAGCGCGGTTGGCCGGCAACCTGAGCCACGGGCAGAAGCAGTGGCTGGAGATCGGGATGTTGCTGATGCAGGACCCCAAGCTGCTGCTGCTCGACGAGCCGGTGGCGGGGATGACGGATGAGGAGACGGAGCGCACGGCGCAGCTGTTTCTCTCGCTGAAAGGCAAGCATTCGCTGATGGTGGTGGAGCACGACATGAGCTTCATCCGCACCATCTCGGAGAAGGTCACCGTGTTGTGCGATGGGTCTGTGTTGGCGGAAGGGACGCTGGATCAGGTGCAGGCGGATGAGCGGGTGATCGAGGTTTATCTTGGGCGCTAGTTTTCTGATGCGAACTTCTTTTTCCCGGGCGCGGATTCCCCTTCCGGTGTGCGAATCCTTCGGAGGAACAGACAAATGAGCCTGCTGAAAGTCAAGGACGTCAACCAGTACTACGGCGGCAGCCACATCCTGCGCAACGTCAACCTGCAAGCCGAACTCGGCAAGGTCACCGTGGTGCTGGGCCGCAACGGCGTGGGCAAGACCACGCTGCTCAAGTCGCTCATGGGCTTGGTCCCCATCAAGAGCGGCAGCATCGAACTCGATGGCACCCCCATCCATAACGCCACGCCCTACGAGCGCGCCCGCCTGGGCGTGGGCTTCGTGCCACAAGGAAGAGAAATCTTCGGCCGCCTCACGGTGCAGGAGAACCTGCTCATGGGCCTGGCGACGAAGAAGGGCAGGACGCCCATTCCGGCTGAGTTGTTCGAGCTGTTTCCGGTGCTCAAGCAGATGCTGGGTCGGCGCGGCGGCGACCTCTCGGGCGGGCAGCAGCAGCAACTGGCCATCGCGCGCGCGCTGGCCGCCGGCCCGAAGCTGCTGATCCTGGACGAGCCCACCGAGGGCATCCAGCCCAACATCATCAAGGACATCGGCAAGGTGATCCGCATGCTGGCGGACCGGGGCAACATGGCCATCGTGCTGGTCGAGCAGTACTACGACTTCGCCGAGGCCCTGGCCGACCACTACCTCGTGATGGAGCGCGGCGAGGTGATCGCCAGCGGCCCGGGCAGCGAGATGCAGGCCAAGGGCATCCGGCAACTGGTGGCGATCTGAGCCGAAGGGAAGGGCGGGTGGAAGGAATTGCCGAAAAGGGGGATCATTCCCGCACGCCCCCCGGACAGTGAGGCGGAGGGCGCGGGAACACCGTTTGCCCGCCCAGGCGCATCACTCACTGCGAGAGGAACGCCATGCCCCACACGCAACCGCCGCCCGACCAGGCCCTGGCCGAGCACCCGAAGGACTACTCGGACCCGGAATTGAGGGTCTACACCGACGAAGAGGCCGAGGACATCCTCGACTCCGTGGTGCACTACATGCCCCTGATGCTGCCCGCCATGGGCGTGCTGCAGATCTTCATGCTGGCCTTCATCGCCGTCTACCTGGCTTGAGGAAGGCCAGCGGCGCCGTCAGTCGGCGGTGATCTTGCGCTCGCGGATGATCGCGCCAAAGCGCTGCGAGTCGTCCATTCCGCGCTTGCCGAATTCGGCGGGCGTGAGAGGCAGCGCCTCGCCGCCGAGCGCGGTGATGCGCTCCTTCACGCTGGCGGTGGCCAGGATCTTGTTGACTTCGGTGTTGATCTTGGCGATGACCGCCGGTGGCGTGCCCGCCGGAGCGTAGAAGCCGAACACGGTGTCGGCATCGAAGCCCTTGAGCCCGGATTCGTCCAGCGTGGGCACATCGGGGAACAGCGGCGAGCGCTTGAGGCTGCCCACGGCGAGCAGCTTGGTGCGGCCGGCCTTGGCATGGGCCAGGCCGATGCCCGGGTCGAAGTAGTAATCGATCTGCCCGCCCATCAGGTCGTTGAGCGCGGGCGCAGCGCCCCGGTAGGGCACGTGCACGGTGAACATGCCGGTCTGGGCCTTGAGCATTTCCCCCGCGAGGTGTGGCGAGCTGCCGTTGCCGGCCGAGCCGTAGCTCATGCGGCCGGGGTTGGCCTTGGCCATGGCCACCAGTTCCTGCACGTTCTTCACTTCCAGCGTGGGCCGTGCCATCAGGTAGACCAGCACGCGCGCGGCCGAAGCCACGGGGGTGAGGTCCTTCACCGGGTCGAAGCTCATGCGCGAGAGGTGCGGGTTGACCGAGACCATGCCCCCGGAGCTCAGCAGCAGGGTGTAGCCATCGGCGGGCGATTTCGCCACCGCCTCGCCAGCGATGTTGCCGTTGGCGCCGGCCCGGTTCTCCACGATCACCGGCTGGCCCAGCGCGGTGGCCAGGGGCGTGGAGACCAGGCGCGCGATCTGGTCGGCCGCGCCACCGGGCGGGAAGCCCACGATGACCTTGAGCGGCTTGTCCGGGAAGGCCTGCGCGAGCGCGCCCGTCACCGTGCCCAGGGCAAGCAGGGCGGTGGCAGCGGCGCGGCGCCAGGGCTGCGAGGACAGGGGGGTGGGGTGGTGCTTCATGCGGGTCTCCTTTGTTGTGAAAAGCGGGGGCGTCAGGGCGTCGAGGCCGATTTGGCCTTGAGCCGTGGATTGTGCTGCCAGCGGATCGGCTGTGCCTTCACCGGGCGCGCGGGCGCGCCGTGTTGCCTCAGCGCCTGGTCCAGCGCCTTGCCGGCCTCGTCGCTCAGCGCGGCGCTGCGCGCGGCGGCCACCGCCTGGGCGCGCTGGGAGGCGCTGGCCGGGTCGGCCAGGGCGGGCAGGGCGAGGTGGTCGATGATGTGCAAGAGGTTGTCCTTGCCGCGCTCATTGGTGCTGCCGTAGCCCTTGATGAGGCGGCCGCACAGGGCGACTTCGTGGGCGAGCGGCGCGTGCACGGCGGCGAGCTGCACCACGGCGTCGACCCAGCGGTCGATCAGCGCCTGCTCGGTGTGGAAGCGGCTCCCCAGCGGGCGCAGGCGCTTGCACGCCGCCAGGCCACGCAATGCGAGCATGCCCAGCACCGAGTGCGTGCCGATCTTCAGCGGCAGTGCCCAGGGCGCCTGGCCGGCAGCCACGCGCCGGCGGTCCCAGGCCAGCACGCGCTGCGCCAGGGCCTCGGGCAGCATCGCCGCGAATTCGGGCGCGCCGGGTTTGAAGTGGTCGTACACGCGCAGCAGATCGTCCTGCCCGGCCTTGGCTTCGCCGCGCACGCGCGCCTGGCGGCTCGCCCGGCTCTTGAGGTCGGCCACCAGCACGATGTCGTCGAACGCCATCCACAGCGCGACCCAGCGCGCCATTTCCACCGTGATGCGGTGGCCGTGCAGGTTCTTCGGGTCGCCCCGCGTTTCGGCGGCCAGCACGCGGCGCAGCCGCTGGGCATAGCGCTCGCCGTAGGCCGCGTTCTGGTACTCGCAGACGCGCGCATGGCCCAGGGCCATGATCGCGTGCGCCTCCAGCGGGAACTCGCGGCGCAGCGCCTGCGGCAGGGTCGCCTGCACCGGCGCGGGCTCGGCCGCCATCACCTGCTCCACGTAGGCGGCCTGGCTGCGCTGCGCGTTCACGGCGTCAAAGGCGAGCGCAAAGCCGCGCAGGCTGGCCTTGGCACCGCCGCCGCTCTCGGCGATGACCGCTTCGTAGTCGCGCCGCGCGAAGGGCAGCAGGCCGCTGCCCGCGATCGCGCCGAGCATCACCGCGCTGACCACGGTGCCGGCCTGCTTCGTGAGCGCGGCCATGTCGAGCACGTGGTGCGCGCGGCTGTGCGTGTGGATCAGCGCCAGCAGTTCGTCGCTGTCGCGCCGGCCGTCTCCCATCACCATCTTCTCGCCGGTGGTCAGGGCGCGCGCGGACGAGCTGATCACCAGCGTGTGCGTGCTGGAGGCCAGGCCGTTGGTGATCTGGCGGCCGGTCTCCAGCAGCTCGGACGACACCAGCGCGTCGAGCCGGCCGGGCAGGGGGTTGAGGCCGAACACCGGCCGGCGCCCGCCCAGGTCGGCCGTGGGCACCGGGAAGACCTCCAGGTAGTAGGTGGTGGCGCCGGTGCGCTGCGCCACGCCGGGGATGGAGGTGGCCTGGGCCGCATAGCCCGCGTGGCGAGCGGTGTCCACCAGCCAGTCGGTGAGGATGCCGCCGCCCTCGCCGCCGAGGGCGCAGAGCAGCAGGGAGATGGGTTGGGTGGTGGTCATGGGGGAAAAGATCAGGCCGGTTGCAACAGGCGCACAACGCTGCCGCGCAGGGAATGGATCAGGCGTTCGTGCCAGCGCGGGTTCTGGATCACCTCGGCGCGGTAGAACGACGGGCACAGCGTGGCCGCGTGCGCGTTGGCGCCGCACAGGCCGCAGCCCACGCAACCGTCGATGACCGTGGCCACCGGGTCGACCTTGAGCGGATCGGGGTTGTCCTTGAGCGTGAGCGTGGGGCAGCCCGAGAGACGGATGCAGGCGTGGTCGCCGTTGCACACGTCCTCGTCCACGCCGTACTTCACGCGCACCACGCGCCGGCCCTTCTTGAGCAGGCTGGCGATCCAGGGCTTGATGCGGCGCTGGCGCTCCAGCTGGCACTCGCCTTCGGCCACGATCACCTTCAGGCCCTGGAACTCGGTGGTGAAGGCCTCGGTGAGCGTGGCGCGCACGGTGTCCACCTCGTAGGTGTGCACGGTGCGCATCCATTGCACGCCCAGGCCCTTGAGCGTGGTCTCGATGGTCTGGTTGGTGTGGGCCAGGCTCTGCAGCTTGTCCGCCGCGGCCTCCTTGGCCTCGTCGCCGGGGGTGGAGATGATGTCCTGCGTGCCGGTGGCCGAGGTGTAGCCGTTCTTGAAGATCAGCAGCACCGCGTCGTCGCCGTTGAACAGGGCCGACTGCACGCCGGTGAGCAGGCCGTTGTGCCAGAAGCCGCCGTCGCCCATCACCGAGAGCACGCGGCGCTTCATGACCGGGGACACGCCTGCGCGGCTGGCCAGGCTCATGCCATAGCCCAGGATGGAGTGGCCGAACGAGAAGGGTTCGAAGGTGGCCAGCGCATGGCAGCCGATGTCGCCTGCGATGTGCACCGGGCCCACGTCCTGCTGGGCCAGCTTGAGGGCCGAGAACACCGGCCGTTCGGGGCAACCCACGCACATGCCGGGTGGGCGCGCGGGCAGCGGCGCCTGCAGCTGTCTGGCGGCCTCGCTGCGGCGGGTCTGGTTGCCCTGCAGCCAGGCGCGCGCGGCGTCGGTCACGGCCTGAGTGGCCGGGTCCTGCAGGTAGCGGCCGATGAAGTGCGCCAGGCCGTTGGCCATCACCTCGGCGGTGTACTCGCCCGCGTTGGGCAGCATGTCCTTGCCGTGCAGCGGGGTCTGGATGTCGGCGCGCCGCAGCAAGGTGGCGAGTTCCTGCTCGATGTACTCGGGCTGGCCTTCCTCCAGCATGAGCACGGCGCGCTTGCCCACGCAGAAGTCGGTGAGCTGCTGCGGCACCAGCGGGCAGGTGACGTTGAGCACCAGCATGGGGATGGCGCTGCGCCCGAAGGCATCGGCCAGGCCGAACTGCTGCAGCGCGCGGATCAGGGTGTTGTACAGGCCGCCCTGCACGATCAGGCCCAGGTCCTGGTGCACGCCGTCGAAGTGCTCGTTCAGGCCGTTCTCGACGATGTAGCGCCGCGCGGCCGGGATGCGTTCATCGCCCTTGAGCTTCTCGTGGCGGAAGGTCACGGGCGGGTGGGCCAGGCGGTTGTAGTCGAAGCTGGCCGGCTCCTCGATCAGGTGGTGGCGCGAGAGCGCGGGCTTGACGTTGTCTTTCGTGGTGAAGCTGCCGCGCACGTGGCAGGCGCGGATGCGCAGCTCCATCAGCGCCGGCATGTTCGAGGCCTCGGACAGGCGAAAGCCCTGCTCGACCATGTGCACCATGCGCTCCAGGTCGGGGCGCGGGTCCAGCAGGACCATGCTCGACTTGAGCGCGTAGGCGTGCGTGCGCTCCTGGATCACGCTGGCGCCTTCGCCGTAGTCCTCGCCCACCACCACCAGCACGCCGCCGGTCACGCCGGGCGAGGCCAGGTTGGACAGCGCGTCGGCCGCCACGTTGGTGCCCACGATGGATTTCCAGGTGACCGCGCCGCGCAGCGGGTAGTGGATGGACGCGCCCAGCATGGCGGCGGCCGAGGCTTCGTTGGAGCAGGCTTCCACGTGCACGCCGAGTTCGTCCATGTAGGGCTTGGCCTGCACCATCACGTCGAGCAGGTGGGAGACCGGTGCGCCCTGGTAGCCACCCACGTAGGCCACGCCCGATTGCAGCAGTGCCTTGGTGATGGCGAGGATGCCTTCGCCGTGGAAGGTGTGCCCGTCACCGAGCCGCAAAGACTCGATCTCTTTGCTGAATGAAACTTCCAAGCTTTGTCTCCTGCGTGCCGTGTTCGTGGGGTATCGGCGAATCCAGGGAGTATGGGCATCTGTGGCCCATCGTTCAATAAAATGAAGTCACTATTCCACATTAGTTCCATGCATATCAAGGACGTCGATCTCAACCTGCTGCGCCTTTTCAACGAGGTGTACGCGGCTGGCAGCGTGAGCCGCGCGGCCGAGCGGCTGGGGCTCACGCAGCCGGCCGTGAGCCACGGCCTCACCCGGTTGCGCCTGCTGCTCAAGGACCCCTTGTTCGTGCGCGCACCGGGCGGGGTCAAGCCCACGCCCAAGGCGGTGGCGCTGGCCGAGGCGGTGCAGCAGGCCCTGGCGACGCTGGCGCGGGCGCTCAACGAGTCCAGCGGCTTCGACCCCGCGAGCTCGCGGCGCTTGTTCCGCCTGCACATGAGCGACATCGGCGAAAGCCGCTTCCTGCCGGAGCTCATGGCGGTGCTGCACCGACTCGCGCCGGGCGTGCGCGTGGCGAGCCGGCCGGTGGCGCACAGCGGGCTGGCTGAAGCCCTGGACAGCGGGGTGATCGATTTTGCGTTCGGCTTTCTGCCGCAGGTCAAGGACACCCAGCGCACGGAGCTCCTGCGCGACCGCTACGTGGTGCTCATGCGAGCCGGCCACCCGATGCACGAAGGGCTGCAGCGGCTGCGCGGCGCCGCCCTGTTGCGCGCCCTGCAGCAGCTCGATTTCGTGGCGGTGCGCACCCACAGCGACACCCTGCGCATCCTCGCTCAGACCGGCCTGCAGGACCGGCTGCGCCTGACGACCGAGCACTTCATGGTGCTGCCCTCGATCGTGAGCGCGACTGACCTCTGCGTGGTGATGCCGGGCAATATCGCGCGCGGTTTTGTCGCCTCGGGCGGCTGCGTGGTGGTGCAGCCGCCGTTCGCGGATTGCGACTTCACCGTCTCGCTGCACTGGAGCCACCGCTTCGAGAGCGACCCCGACAACCGCTGGTTGCGCGAGCAGGTGCTGCGCCTGTTCGCCGAGCGCTGAACGGCGCTCAGGCCGCCCCGACGGCGGCGCCGCTCAGGCTATCGGGCGTGGGGGGCTTGTAGCCGGCCGGGAGCGAGACGCCGCCGGGCGGGGTCTGCCCGCCGCTGGTGTGCTCGCCCAGGCGGGTGATGGGGGCGGTGGTGCGGTAGAGCGCGCGCAGCGCCTCCACCCGCTCCTGCAAGGCCGGGTAGTTGCTCATGCGTTCGCTGTAGCGCTGCAGCACCTGGTGCGCCGACTCGATCAGCTTGGCATTGCCGGTGCGTTCGCCGGCCTCGAGCAACTGCTCCACCGTGCCTTGCGGGTCGCCCTTGAGGCTCAGGGCCATGGCGTCCTGCGAGATGCGCAGCACCTGGCCGTGCGCGGCGCGGATGCGCTCGGCGTGGCCGGCATCGCTGCCGGCGGCGCAGGCCAGCAGCTCGGTCATGGCGCGGCTGGTCCCGAAGCGAAGGGCCAGCTTGTCGAGCGCGCCCTCGGCGTCCTGCAGGGGCAGCGAGCGCATCGCGAGCCGGCCCATGAGGGCAAGCAGGTTGCAGGCCGATTCGAAGTCGAACTCGGGCGTGAGCACGCTCTCGGCCAGGCGACGCACGTCGTCGACGGCGCGCGTGGTGTTCTGCTGCTGCAGCGCGAGCAGGCTTTCGGCCATGGCCAGCAGCCGGTGCGGGCGCGCCGGGGCGTGGCTGCGGTCGCGCAGCCGCGTGAGCTGGTCCACCGTGCGCTGAAGGCCGCGCGCGTCGTTGTTGTCCAGTCGGGCGAAGGCCAGCAGCAGCAGGGCCTGCGCGTCGTACATCTTGGAGTCCAGGCCCAGGCGGGTGGCGCGGTCGAGCAGTTCCACGCCCTGGCTGCGCTCGCCGGTGTAGTAGGCCAGCATGCCGTGCTTGAGCAGCCGGCTGATGGACGAGGGCGTGAGGCGCGTGGCCATTTCATAGGTGGTGAGCGCGCTCTGGAAGTTGCCCAGCTCGAACTGCGCTCGGCCCATCACGTCGTAGGCGTCCGCGTAGGCGTCGTCGTCGCGGATCAGGCTCTCCAGCGTGGTCACGGCCTTGGCCGGCTGGCCGTTTTCAAGCTGGGCGCGCGCCACGCCCAGGCGCGCCCAGGGCAGCGTCTTGGCCTCGATCACGGCCTGGTAGAGGGTCTGCGCCTCGTCCACTCGGCCGCTGCGCAGCATCAGCTCGGCACCGATGCGCGCGGCATAAAGCCAGTAGGACTGGCGCGATTCGAAGCGCATCTGGCACAGGTTGGCGGCGCGCTCGAAGTCCTGCGCATCGATGGCGCTGAAAATTTCCTGCAGCGACTGTTTGCGCACGCGCGCCTGCACGATGCGGTGGGCCAGGCGCGAAGCGGTGTGGGGTTTGAGCAGGTAGGCGTCCAGCGCCGACTCGGCGGCCTCGGCCACGCTGGCGTAGGACGCTTCGGCCGTGAGCATCACGAACACGGTGTGGAAGGGCAGCAGCTGGTTGCGCCGCAGGTCGTCGAGCAGGTCCTGGCCGGAGCCGGATTCGCGCTCGAAGCGCTGCTCGCAGATGACCACGTCGAAGCTCGCCATCTCCAGCTTGCGGCGCGCGTCGGTCAGCCGCGAGCATTGCACCACCGTGCCCACGCCCAGGTCGCGCAACTGGGCGACGAGGATGGAGCGCGATTGAAGGTTGCCCTCGATCACGAGCGCGTGGGCGTCGTGGAGCTGGTTGGGAGCGGAAGGCATGAACGGACGCAAAGGGGGCAATGTCAGGATTCTGCCCAGCGCCACGCACCATGGAGGGGAGAAGAGGCTGTGGATTCCGGTGCTTTTCGGGCAGCGGACGAACGGTCGCAGGCCCCGGGGAGCGCGCTCAGACCCGCCAGATGCGCGGTGGCACGGCCTGCAGGCCCCAGGCTTCGGTGCGCAGCGCGCCCCAGACGCGCTGGAAAAGCGCCATCAGGGGCTCCACCAGCGGCGCGACGGCCCGCAGCACCAGCATCTGCGGATTGGGACAGGTGGCGCCGGCCTGCGCGCCCTGCAAGTCACCTTCCAGGTGCGCGCGCACGCTCTCCAGCAGGTGCTCGCGCCGCTCGCGCGTCAGTGGGGTGCCGCAGGCCAGCCACAGCGTGCCCAGGCAGCGCTGGCCCGCCAGGCCCAGGGGCGAGTCGAGCAGTCGGGTGTCGGCCGCGTCGATGTGCGAGCGCTCCAGCCACAGGCCCGGGATCTCCAGGTGCTGCGTGAGATGGCCGCGGTCGAAAGCTTGGCCGGCGGTGGGCAGGCCGAGCGCGCACACGTCCCAGCCGATCAGCTCGGCGCCTTCGGCGAGCGTGGCGCGCAGGGTGTTGTGCGCCAGGCAGCCCGGGTAGGCGATGGCCTCGAGCGGCAGCCATTCGAGCCGCGCGCCGGCCTCCAGCGTGAGCGCGACCTGTTGCGTGGCCGACGGCCCGTCCGAGCGGTAGAAGCGCGTGGCGCCGGGCGTGCTGAGCAGGCCGTGCGCCTGGGCGCCCGCGCGCACGCGCAGGTCCAGCACGTCGCCGCCCACCAGCCCGCCGGGGGGGTGCACCACCACGTTGTGGCAGATGCCCTCGCCCTCGGGGTACAGGCTCTTGAGGATGCGCAGCGGCCCGGTGTGGGCGTGCTGCAGCACGGTGCGCTGGGCGTCGTCGCGGCGGTAGGTCAGGTCGAGTTGGGCGTGCCAGGGCATGCGGTGAGTTTACGGGGCGGTCTGCTCAGGTCTTCCAGAAGCCCTGGTGCGGTTCGCTGGCCTCGTCGATCAGCGCGGGGCCGATGCATTCGATGGGGTGGGGCGAGGCCGCGAACACGTCGCGGCACGACAGCTCGGCATCGCGCTGCTCGGCGCGCTCGCCGCGGAACACGCGCAGGCTCACCGCGTCGATGCCGAACACCACGCGCCCGATGTTGCTCCAGAAGATCGCACCTGCGCACATGACGCAGGGTTCGGCCGAGCTGTACAGCGTGGCGCGCGAGAGCGTTTCGCGGTCCGTCACCGGGCTGAGCTGGCGCACCGCGTTGGTCTCGGCGTGGCCGGTGCAGTCGCCGGTTTCGCCGGTGTTGCACCAGGCCTCGGCCAGCACGCGGCCGTCGTCGGCGACGACCACCGCGCCGAAGGGGCGGTTGCCCCGCTCGCGCGCCACGCGCGACCAGGCGATGGCCTGCCGCAGGTAGGCGCCGTCGCGCTCGTTCAGCGTGGTTTCGGTGGTCATGCCTTGAGCGCGCGTTCGCTGGCCGCCGGCAGCATGGCGCGGTTGAACACGCCTTCGGCGCCCGGCCGGGTCTTGAGGCCGAACACGTCGACCACTTCATCCACCTGCTGCTCCAGCGTGCGCTTGAGCACATCGCCCAGGCCGTGGCCGCGGGTGTCGGCGGCGGCGATGTAGCGCTGCGTGATGCGCCAGCGCTCGAGCTCGACGGCTTCGTTGAGGATGGGTTCGCGCAGCTTGGTCGCAGCGATCGCGGCGGCCGGGTCGCTCATGCTCTCCTGGATGGCCCGGTTGGTGGCGCGCAGGAAGCCCGCCACGGCGGCGGGGTTCTGCGTGATCATGGCGTTGCTCGCGAGGATGGCGTTGCCATACAGGTTCACGCCTGCGCTGGTGTACTCGAGGATGGAGAGCTCGTCGAGCTTCATGCGCGCGAACAGCGAGACGGCGGAGTCGTGGAAGTAGGTGGCGCCGTCGACGTCGCCGCGCACCACGACGTTGTCGCGCGAGGCGAAGTCGGTGGTGGACCACTGGAAGAGGTCGCTCTTGACGCGCAGCTTGCGCGCCACCATGGGCCAGGCGCGGCGGGTGGACTCGACGGCGGCGGCGGCGATCTTCTTGCCTTCGAGGCTGCGGAAGTCGGTGGTGATGCCCCGGTCCTTGCGGCCGATGATCGCAAACGGTGCGCGGTTGTAGTACTGGTACACGGCCTGCACCAAAGGCGTGCCGCTTTGCGCGGCCTGGAATTCGATCAGCGAGCTGATGTCGCCCAGGCCCATCTGGTAGACGCCGCTGGCGATGCGGGTGATGGAGGCGACCGAGCCGGCGCCCACGTCGATGCCCACGTCCAGGCCTTCGTCCTTGTAGTAGCCCTTGCTCTGCGCGAGGAAGAAGGGCGAAGTCTGGCCGGTGATGCGAAAGTCCAGCGTGAATTTGATGGGGGTGAGCCGGGGGGCGGCCTGGCCCCAGACGGTGGGCGTGGCGAGGGCCGAGACGGCGGCGGCGGAAGACGTGGTGAGGAAGTGACGGCGTTGCATGGCAAGGCTCCGGAGGATGGGCTTGTTCAACTCCCGCAGGCCATGGGTGCGGCCACGGGGGACGTACAAGAGCAATTTCCGGGCGGCTGGTGTGGGTGCATCGACCGCTGAACGCTTCTACTCTGCAAGGTGCGGGTATGCAGGAGGCATGCCAGCCCGATGTGGCCTGCCTTTTGCTAGCATGCAGGGCCAGAGTAGAAGCGTTCAACCCCGTGCAAGGCGGGGCGGGAAATTGCTCTTGAGAACCCCACCCCTCAAGCCATTTCTTTCAGGAGCGCCTTCACCATGCTGGTCACCCAACAGCCTGTCTTTCGCCGTTACTGGCACGCCGTCATGCCGCTGTCGATGCTGGCCGACGGCCCCAAGCCTTTCACCCTGCTGGGCGAAAACATCGTTCTCTTTCTCGACGAGCACGGCGCGCCGGCCGCGCTGAAAGACCGCTGCTGCCACCGCACCGCGAAGCTGAGCAAGGGCTGGTGCAAGAACGGGAACATCCAGTGTGGTTACCACGGCTGGGTCTACAACCGGCATGGCCGCGTGATCAACATTCCGCAGTACCCGGCGGAGCGCGAGATTCCCAAGGACTACGCGACCACGGCCTATCACTGCACGGCGCGCTACGGTTATGCCTGGGTGGCGCTGGAGGACCCGGTGGCGGAGATCCCCTTGATCCCGGAGTTCGAGGCCGAGGGTTGGCGCACGATCTTCCAGTTCTACGAGACCTGGCACACGAGTCCGGTGCGCGCGCTGGAGAATTCGTTCGACAACTCGCACTTCAGTTTCGTGCACCGCGCGACGTTTGGCGTGGCGGCTTCGCCGGCGCCAAGCAAGTACGAGCTGGTGGAGAACGAGGCCGGGTTTTATGCGGAGACGGTGATCGACGCGGTGAACCCGGCGAAATTCCAGCGCATCAGCGGGGTGAAGGACCCCATCACGCAGCGGCACATGCGCAACGCCTACTACCAGCCGTTTTCGCGCCGGCTGGACATCGAGTACCCGAGCGGGGTGCGCCACGTGATCATCAATGCGTTCACGCCGATCGACGATGGGCGCATGCAGTTGTGCCAATGGCTGTTCCGCAACGACACGGAGGCGGATTGCCCGGCCCAGATGCTGATTGATTTCGACGACGAGATCACGCGGGAGGACAAGGACATCCTCGAGTCCACGGACCCGGATGCGGTGGTGGACCTTCGGCGGCGGGGTGTCGAATATTCCATGGACTCCGATCGGCCTGGGATTCTGATTCGCCGTCGGTTGATGGCGCTGCTTTCCTCTGCTGGGGAGGTGGAGGTGCATCGCTGAGGGTTGCTGGCCTGGGCTTGTTCGCTGTCGGCTGGCGTCCCCCCGTTCTCCAGCGCCTGCTCGCGGGCGTCTGCCCGGGTCCGCACAGACCGCTTCGTCAACACGACCCCTGGCGCTCAAGCTCTGTGGCAACCGCGAATGGGGCGCCTGCGCCCGGGGGGAGCACCATCCGCCGAGATGTCGACCCGAGCCCGCCTAC
>NZ_JAHCKK010000009.1 GCF_026125825.1 Hydrogenophaga sp.
AGCCGCGCTGAAAGCGCCTCCCTGGCCGAAGGCCGCCGCTGGACGATCCGTCCACGGCGGCCTTCGGTTCTTGGGCAGCTCCATGGTCTTCTGGCGCAGTGGAACGCGATGCCCGCGCGCCACATGGGGCCCGGCGCACGCCCTCACGAAACGGCGCGGGACCAGACCACCGCGCCGCCGCGCACATGCAGCAGCACCTTCGTTGCGCGCACCTCGCTGGCACCGGCCCGATAGGGGTCGGTGTCCACCAGGATGGCATCCGCTGCCGCGCCCACCCGCAGGTGACCCAATTCGTCGTCCCTGCCCAGCACCGCCGCCGCGTTTTCCGTGTGGCACCTCATCGCCTGCGACGCACTCAGGCGCTCGGCCGCGCCCAGCACGTGGCCCGTCGCCGTCCGGCGCTCGCGCGCAGCGGCCATGGACTCGAACGGCGACAGCGCCCCCGCTGGCGCGTCGGAACTGCCTGCCAGCAGCACGCCGCGTTCCAGCAAGGCATGCGCGCGGTACAGCAACGGGCTGCGCTGCGGGCCCAGCGCCGCCGCGAAGCTGTCGCCCATGCGCTCGATGAAGCTGGCCTGCGTGACCACCGCGATGCGGGCTTGCGCCATCCGGTCGCAGAGCGGGTCCGGTGCGAGTCCCAGATGCTCCAGCCGATGGGGCATGCCGGGCAACGGCGCCGCGCCTTCCATCGCGGCCACGGCTTCTTCCACGCCCTGATCGCCAATGGCGTGCACCGCGACCTGCCAACCATCGCGCGCGGCCTGCGCCACGTGGCGGCGAAGGGCCTGCGGCGGGTTCATGAGGAGGCCCTTGCGCTGGCCGCACGCGCAATAGGGCGCATGCAGGGCCGCTGTGCGGCTGCCCAGGGTGCCGTCGCTGAAAAACTTCAGGGTGGCCACCTGCCAGTCCGGTTCCCGCGTGGGTCGCAGGCCCCGCATCGCCGCCTCCGTCGGGCCGATGGCCAGCATGAACCCCATGCGCAGCGGGAACGGCGCGGCGCCGCGCAGGGCATTCCAGAGCTGCCACTCGGTCTCGAACCCGTAGGTGAAGCCGACCGCCGCCTCCACCACCGTGCTCAGGCCCAGCGCAAGGCAGTCCTGCGCGACAACGCCCAGGGAGGCCTGCACATCGGCCAGCGCCGGCGACGGCAGCATGGGGTACAGCACCGCCGCCGCCGCCTCGCGCAGTACGCCGTTGGGCACACCGTCCTCGCGGCGCTCCAGCATTCCGCCGACCGGGTCCACCGCATCGTCCGCGTAGCCCGCGCGGCGCAGCGCCAGGGTGTTCGCCACGGCGGCATGGCCGCACGCACGGCGCAGCACCACGGGCCGGTCCGACACCACCGCATCGAGTTCCCATCGCGTGGGCAGCCGCTGCTCCGCGAGGCGGGCCTCCGACAAGCCATGGGCCACGATCCACTCGCCCGAGTCGAGCCGACGATCGCGCAAGCCGTCCATCAGGTCGGCCAGGGAGCCCGGCCCGTGCGGCCCGCCCAGGTTCCACGTCAGTCGGTCGATCGCCATCCACAGGAGATGCGCGTGGGGATCGATCAAACCCGGCAGGAGTGTCTTGCCCTGGGCGTCGATGCGATGCTCCGCCGCTGGCAGCGCATCGCCCGCCTGGCCCACCCAGCGGACGCGTCCACCTTCGAAAAGGACCGCCGCCGCCGTGGCGCCCGAGCTGTCGGGATAGATCGCGGCGTTGTAAATCAGCAGCCGCGGCGGGACCGCGCGATGTGGCTCAGGCATGACGGGCTTCGCTCCCCAGGTAACTCTCGACCACGCGCGGGTCCTCGCTGAGTTCGTGCGACGGCCCTTGCAGCGCGACCTCGCCCATCTCCAGCACATAGGCGCGGCTGGTGAACTGCAGGGCCAGCCGCGCATTCTGTTCCACCAGCAGCAGCGACAGGCCGCGACCGGTTCGCAGCCGATCGAGCGCCTGAAGGATCTGCAGCGTGATGCGCGGGGCCAGCCCGGTGGAGGGCTCGTCCAGCAACAGCAGCCGAGGCTGTGACATGAGCGCGCGGCCAATCGCCAGCATCTGCTGCTCCCCACCCGAGAGCGTCTGCGCCCACTGGGTCTGGCGTTCCTGCAGCACCGGAAACAGCGAAAAGACGAAAGCAATGTCTTCGCGCAGGCGCTGCGAGGGCGAGTGCCTGCGCAAGTAGGCCCCCAGGCGCAGGTTGTCCAGCACGGACAGGCTGCCGAACAACTCGCGGCGCTCGGGCACCAGCGCCATGCCGGCGCGCAGGCGATCGCCGGTCGTTCGCGCCAGCACCTGGCCGTCGACCTGCACCTCGCCGCCCGTTTCGGCGTGCGTGCCCATCACCGCATTGAGCAGGGTGGTCTTTCCGGCGCCGTTGGGCCCGATCACCGCCACGGCTTCGCCCGCGTCCACGCGCAGGGACAGGCCGCGGATCACTTCGGAACGCCCATAGCCGGCGTTGAGGTCACGGACCACTAGCATGAAGCGTCTCCTGTTCCCAGATAGGCATCCAGCACGCGCGGGTGTCGCCGCACATCGGCGGGCGCACCATCGGCGATCACCCGTCCGCGGTCCAGCACAACCACCCGGGTGGCCAGCGCCATGATGATGTCCATGTCGTGCTCCACCAGCACAATCGTGCGGCCCTGTAAATGCAGGGACCGGATCAGCTCCACCAGCCGGCTCCGGTCGGCCCGTCGCAAACCTGCGGCGGGCTCGTCCAGCAGCAGCACATCCGGGTCCGCGATCAGTGCCCGCGCCACCTCCACCAGCCGCCGCTCGCCCAAAGACAGCGTCGACATCGTCCGCGCCGCGTGCGCCGCCAGGCCCACCTGCGCCAGGCAGCGGTGCGCCGAAGCGGCCACCCTCGATTCGTCGCGGGCATCCCGGCCCGTCAACGCCGCGAACCAGCCCGTGCGCGTGCGGCGAAAGGCCCCCAGCATGACGTTGTCCAGCACCGAGCGGTCTTCCAGCAGCCGGGTGTGCTGGAAGCTGCGGGCCAGGCGGCCCGACTGCCGCGCCTGCGCCAGCGGGGCACCCTGAAGGCGCACTTGACCGGCGTGATCCGGATTGACACCGCTGATGACGTCGAAGCACGTGGACTTGCCCGCGCCATTGGGGCCGATCAGGCCCAGCACCTCGCCTCTGTGCAGGCGAAAACTCACGTCCGCCAAGGCTTGCACGCCACCGAAGGCCACGCCCACCCGCTCGACCTCCAGCACCACTTCGTCGGTGGTGCTGGCCTGGCCCCTGTCCGGCAACGGATCGCCTGCGACCGGGGCCCAGCGCGCGGCCAGCACGCGGTCGATGCGGGTCCACAACCCTTCGGGGAAGAACCGCATCACCGCCATGATGAGCAGGCCGTAGAACAAGGGCTCCAGGCTGCTGGCGGACGACGAAATCGCCGGCAGCACGGACTGGAGCACCCAGTTCAACCCCTCGACGATCCAGGTGCCGGCCAGCGCACCGAAGGCGCTGAGCTCACCGCCCACCACCGCGATCATCAACCCCTTGATCGAGCCGGACAGGTCAAACGGCGAGGGGCTGATGAACCCGAGATAGTGAGCGTAGAGCCCGCCGGCCAGACCGGCCACCATGGCCGATGCCGCCAGCGCGCGCAACCGCATCCCGCCCACGGAGATGCCAAAGCTCTCGGCCATCAGCTCTTGCTGGCGCACCGCACTCAAGGCGCGGCCGACCCGCGATCGCTGCACGCGCGTCACGGCGAAGACGACCAGCAACGCACAACCCCAGCTCAGGACCGCCATCGAACGCGGCCCATTCAGCGGGTGGCCGAACAACGTGAGTGGCGGTATGCCGCTCAACCCGGAGGCCCCACCGGTCCATTCGCCGGCCGCGCGGAAGCACACCGCCAGGGCAATGCCCCAGGCGAGCGTGGTCAATGCCAGGAAATGCCCCCGCAGGCTGCTGGTCACGCCGCCGATCAGCAGCGCCGCCAGCGCCGCGATGGCGATCCCAGCGGCCAGGCCGGCCCAGGCCGGCAGGCCCGTGCGCAGGACCAGCAGCGCACTGGCATAGGCACCCAGGCCCATGAAAGCCGCGTGCCCCAGCGAGACCTGGCCAGAGATCGCCAGCACGACCAGGGACAGGCCCAGCAGGCCATAGATGCCCATGGTGGCAAGCACGGATGCGTGGAACTCGGCGCCGAACACCACCAGCGCCGCCAGCAGCGTGGCGGTGAGCGCCAACAGGCGCATTTCAATGCTCATGAACGGCTCCACGGCGCTTCATCCGCGCGGTCTGGATCAGCAGCAGGGGAATGATCAGCAGGAACACCAGCGCGTCGCGGTAGGCACTGCTGAGGTAGGAGAACCAGGACTCGAAACTGCCGATCAGCAAGCCCCCCAGGATCGCACCCGGGTAGCTCACCAGGCCACCCAGCGTGGCACCGACAAAGCCCTTGAGCCCGATGAGAAAACCCATCTCGTAGTGAACGCCCACCACGGGAGCGATCAGCACCCCGGCCACCGCGGCCAGCCCGGCGCCCAGGAAAAAGGCCCGCCGGCCCGCGCTGGCCACCTGGATGCCGCAGAGGTCGGCCCCGGTGCGGTTGACCGCGCAGGCCCGAAGCGCCTTGCCTGCAAGCGTGTGCGCAAAGCAGAGGTACAGCGCCGCCACCAGCACCGCGGTGCTGGCCACGACCAGCAAGGACTGGTAGCTCACCACGACGATGCCCAGGCTGAAGCTGCCGCCGAGCAAGGGCGCCACCGAATGCGCCTGGGGCCCCCAGAGCTGCAGGGTCAGGCCCTGCAGCACCAGGTGCATGCCCAGCGTGACGATGATGTAGACCAGCACGCTGGCGCGCGGAATCGGCTCGATCGCGATGCGATGGAACACCGGCCCGAGCGCCGCCACCAGCAGCACGGCGGCGGCCGCGTTCACAAGCGCGGGCGCCTGCAGCGCGGCCAGCCCCATGGGCAGCAAGACGGCCGCGGCGGCCACCGCCACGGTGGGCAGCACCGGGGCGCACATCGCCGCCCAGCCCGCGCGCCGGCGCGACCAGATCGCGAGCAGCCCCCAGAGGCAGACGCCCGCCACCAGCAGGTAGCTGGTCCCGGGCAGGCGGCCCTGGTCGAGGCTGACCATGGTCATCGCCGCCAGCATCGCGAAGTCGCCATGGGCGATGTTGATGACGCGCGTGACCAGGTAGATCAGCACGATCCCCAGGCCCAGCAGCGCGTAGACCGCGCCGCTGGTGAGGCCGTCCACCGCCAGAAACAGAAAGGTGTCCCAAGCCGCCACGGGTCAGTTCTCCTGCAGCTTGAAGCGGCCCTGTTCGACCCGCAGCATCACCAGGCCCACGCTGTCGAGCCCCAGGTGATCGTCCTTCGACAGATTGAAGATGCCGTTGGCGCCCGGATGGTTGCGGATGCGCTCCATGTGGTCCCGGGCCGAGGCCCTCAGCGCGGGCAGCGCGGCACCGGGCGGCGAGGCGCGCACGGCCGAGGCCAGGGCGCTGAGCGCCAGCTGCCCCGCATCCCAGCCCTGGCCCGCAAACAGGTCCGCCGACTCGCCGGGGTACTTCCGCGCATACGCCTGCACGAACTGCTGCAGCGGCGCCTTCAGGGGATGCGAGGCCGCCAGCTGCTCGTGCACCTGCAGCGCCCCGCTCACCACGTAGGCGCCGTCGACCGAGCCCTTGGCAAGCGAGAGGAAGCCTGCGTTGGCCGCGCCCGCGCTGTGAAAGATCGGCCGATCGACACCCACCCGGATCAGCGCCTGGTGCGCCAGCACGCTGGCCGGCGGAATGGCGTGCAGGTAGACGGCGTCGGCGCCCGACTGCCGGATGCGCAGTGCCTGCGGCGTGAAGTTGGTGTCGGCGCGGGAGAAGCGCTCGTTGGCCACGATCTGCATGCCGTGCTCGGGCGCCAGCTTGCGCAGCTCGTTCCACCCGGCTTCGCCGTAGGCGTCCTCCAGCCCGAAATAGGCCACACGCCTGGCGCCGCTCTTCTTCAGCCTGTCCAGCGTGAAAGCGATCTGCATGCGGTCCGTCATCGGCGTCTTGAACGTCCAGAAGCGCTCGGCCACGGGCTCCACCACCGTGGCCGCCGACGCCATCGAGATGTTGAGCACGCCATAGGACTTGACCGTGTCGAGAACCGCCATGGAGGCTGGCGTGGTGGTGCAGCAGATCACGACCGCCGCGCCATCTTCGCCGGCGAGCTTGCGCACGGCGTTCACCGCCCGCGTCGGGTCGGAGCCGTCGTCGTAATAGACGAACTTCGGCGTGAAGGGCAGGTCCGGCCGCGACCGGGCCAAGTCCTCGACCAGTTCCACGGCCTTCTTCTCCGGCAGGCCCAGGGCCGCCGCGGGTCCGCTGGCGGAGGCCACCACACCGATCACCAGCGTGGGCTTGTCCGGGGTCTGGGCGGTGGACGGCAGGTGTGCCGAGACGGCCAGCAAGACCGTGCCCAGTGTGCGCAAGATGTTCTTCATCGAAATGCTCCTCATGGTTGAGGCCGCCACGTTACGGGGCACGCGGTTTTCTCGCGGTATCGGCCGATACAAGTGGCGTTGGGGAATGCCCTAGCCCACGCGGCGCAAGCGGTATCGACCGATACAGACAGATCGGCGCGCGCTGGCGAGACTGCCATCCACCATCTCACACAGAACGGAGGTCCATGGATGGATACGACAAAGGACAGCAGAGATTTCAGGGCCGTGATGGGCCGCCTGCCCACGGGGGTGACCATCGTGGCCTGCGGCCCTGCGCAAGCGCCCTCGGCGATGACGGCCAACTCGGTGACATCGGTCAGCCTTGAGCCGCCCTTGCTGCTGGTGTGCGTGCGCAACGCGAGCCGTTGGCTGGGCTGCCTGCAAGCCCAGGGGCACTTCTCGGTCAATGTGCTGAACGCCGAGCAGCAGCGCATCTCGCAGCACTACGCGGGGCGGCCGGACACGGGCTGCGGCGCGCGCTGGGACGACGCGGGGCAGGCGCCGGTGCTCGAAGGCGCGAGCGCGGCGCTGGTCTGCGAAGTGAGCACCCTGCATTCGGCCGGCGACCACACCATCGTGATCGGCAGGGTCACGGCCATGCGCCAGTCGGACACGCCACACAACGCGCTGGTCTTCCTGCGCGGCCGCTACCACGAGCTGGCGGGAGTCGCGGCATGAGCAAGACCACCACCCCACCCACACTGCCCGAACTGGTGGACCGCGCCCGGGCCCTCGCGCCGCTGCTGCGTGCCTGGGCGCCCCGGCACGAGGCATCGCGCAGGGTCTCCGATGAAGCCATCGCCGCCATGCGCGAGGCCGGTCTGTTCCGCATCATGCAGCCCGCCGCCTGCGAGGGCTGGGACATGCACCCTCGCGCGCTGTTTGAAGTGGCGCGCGAAATCGCGCGCGCCGACACGGCCAGCGGCTGGATCCTCTGCCTGGCCGGTGTCCACCCCTGGCTGCTGGGCATGTTCGAACCCCGCTTCCAGGACGAGGTGTTCGCCCAGGGGCGCGACGCCGTCGTGCCCGTGTTGAGCGGCGGCGTCGGGCGCGGCGTGCAGGTGGCGCTGGAGGACGGGACCATCCGACTGTCGGGCCGCTGGCTGTATGCCTCCGGCGTGGATGTGGCGGACTGGCTGTGCGTGATGGTTCCGGTGCCCGGCGCCCACGGCGAGATCGAGCAGCGCCTGGCCGCGGTGCCGCGTTCGGCGTTCGCGGTGGATGAGGCGTCCTGGCAGGTGTCGAGCATGCGCGGCACCGGCAGCAAGGACGTGACCCTGACCGACGAGCGCGTGCCACTCTACCGGACGATTTCCTGGCCCGATGCGCAGCGCGGCATCTACCCTGGTGCCGTGCGCAACGACGGGCCGATGTACCGCATGCCGCTCAACGCCGTCTTCGCGCTGTGCACCGCCATGGGCGTGGTGGGCGGCGCGTTCGGCCTGCTCGATGCGGTCGTGGAACTGGGCCGCAAGCGCATCGCCAACGCCACCTCTGTCGCCCAGGCCGATGACCGCTACAACCAGATCGAATTGGGTCAGGGTGCGGCGCAGATCCACATGGCCTACCGGCTGATCCTGTCCGACGTGGAAGAAATGCACGACCAGGCCACGCGCGGGCAGCCCTTCACGGTGGAGCAGCGTGCGAGGTACCGCGCCGACGCGGCACTGGCCTCGCGCATGGCCCTGGCCGCCTCCACGCGGCTGGTCGCCACCTGTGGCGGCGCCATCCTTCCGCATGGCCCGGTGCAGCGCTTCTTCCACGACATGCACGGCATGGCATCGCACTTCCTGCTGCAGGCCGAGGTCGGCGGCGAGCTGTACGGCAAAGCCCTGTATGGCCTGGAACTTCCACCCAACACCCGGCTGTGAAACATGTTTGACGATGCGGCGGCCCGCCGGCTAGATTACCCCCCCATGAACGAACGCCGGCACGAGACCTGGGGCCTGTCGCCCGACGATGTGGCGCTGTGGCACCGCCACGACTACCTGGCCGACCGCCTGCGCATCCGCAAGGGCAACCTGTTGTACGGCCAGGGCGAGGTATCGCCCCACTTCTTCCTCATCGTCTCTGGCGAGGTGCGCGTGTCCTGCTTCGAGGAAAACGGCCAGGAAATCACCATCGAAGTGATGGGCCCCAACGCCTTGTGCGGCGATGCCCCCGCCTTCGATGGCCTGCCGCGCTTCTCGACCGCTGTCGCGCTGCGGGACTCGGTGGTGCTGCGGTACGACGCGCGGCGCCTGCGCGACGCCTTCGCCACCCACCCCGAACTGGCGCTGTCGCTGCTGCGCATCGTCAGCATCAAGCAGCGGGTGCTGGCCATCCGCCTGGAGTACGCCTTCTCCTACCCGCCGGAAGAGCGCATCTTCCACCTGCTGCGGCGGGTGGCCGCCACGTTCGGCACCACCACACCAGAGGGACGGGAGATCACCGTCCACCTGACCCACGAGCAGGTCGGGCGCATGACGGGCACGTCGCGCGTGACGGTGACGCGGGTCATCAACCGCCTGCGCAACCGCAAGCAGCTCATCGTGCGGGGCCAGCGCTTTGTCATCCCGCACGACGATTCGAGCGGGGGCGGCGCAGAGGCCTGGCCCGAGACCCGGGCCGAAGCCTCCAACACCCGCTGAGGCTTACGCCTGGGCCGGGGCAGGCCCGTTGTCGTTGTCCATGTCGAGCATGGCGCGCCATTGGCCCGCCACCTTCTTCCACACCACCACGTACTTGCCGACAAAGCTCACGGGGCCTTCGTCCTTGGTCATGCTGATGCGGTAGTGGCCGATGTCGTAGGCCATGTCACCCGCATCCGACACATGCAGGGTCGGCGTGTACTCGGCCACGAAGTCCTTGCGCTGCAAGTACCCGCCCCAGACGGCGCGCAGGTTTTCCCGCCCGGTGGCCAGAGGTCGGCCCGGCGGCATGTAGGTGGCGTCTTCGGCGTAGATGGAAAGAATCGTCTCGAGGTCACGATCGCGAATGGCCTTCATCCATTCCTGATAGCGCTGGGTGATCGCCGCGACGGCGTCCTGATGGGTTTTCATGTGATCTCCAATGGTTGCTGTGCAGCCTTTTCTGCACCACCCGATGGTGCGGGCCGACCGCGCGGGTGTCTGTATCGACAGATACCAGCCGCGCCCGGACGGCTCGCGCGCGGCGCTCAGCGGCCGAGCTTGCGCAGCCGATCCCCCATGTCCGACCAGACCTCCTTGGAGACGATCAGGTCTTCGACGATCTCGAACCGGTCCACATAGCGGACGCCTTCAAAGACCACGCCGTCGGCAAAGACGCCGGACACCACGCCCTGCGCATACACCACCGTGGCATCGGTTCGCTCAGCCCGCTCCATCGGGCCGTAGGTGTACAGCACCGACTCGTAGCGGGGTCCGCTCCAGGCGAGGAAATCGGCCACCTCGTGGAACACGGTCGGGCCGGGAAAGATCAGGCGCGCGCCCGGTGCCAGACAGGCCTGCGCGCGCGGCGCATCGCGGTCGTTGACGGCCTGGATAAAGCGACCGATCAATCGGCGCGCCCGTTCGAGTTCATTCATGTTCGGCCCCTGGAAGATGGTGCGCCGATTCTGCGCAGCTTCAGTCCTGCGGGCTGTATCGCCCGATACAACGCCGGCTCCGGCACCTCAGGCGCGCGCCAAAGGCGGTATGCTGGCTGGCCGCACCGGCCCGCAGCGGCCATGAAAGGCATCGAGTGAGGAACCCATCGCAGCGGCTCATGGCCGCCCTGCGTTTTCGCCAGCTGGAACTGCTCAGCACACTGGCCGACACCGGCAACATGCGGGCCGCGGCGCAACGGCTTCACATGACCACGGCCGCGGTCAGCAAGGGCCTCAAAGACGTCGAGGCGCTGTTCGAGCAGCCCCTGTTCCACCGTCTGCCGCGCGGCGTCGTGCCCACCGTGGCCGGCACGCTGGTGGTGCAGCGCGGGCGCGTGCTGCTCTCGGAGATGGAGCAACTCTCCGACGAACTCGCCGCACCGCTGCGCCCGCTGCACGAGCGGCTGAAGATCGGCGCCACACCGTTCCTCACCTGGACCGTGCTGCCGCGCATCCTCTCGGCGCTCCAGGCACAGGGCCAGCTCTGCGGCGTGCTGCTGCTCGAAGGGCGGCTGGCCGACATCTCGCGCCAGCTCGAAGCCGGCGAGGTGGACGCCCTGATCACCATGGACACCCCCTCGGAACTGGGCAGCCTGTCGGCCCAGGGCTTCACCATCGAGCACATCGGGCTGGAGCAATGGCGCGTGGTCTGCTCGCCCCGGCATGCGCTGGCCTCAGGGCGCACCGCCCAAAGCCCACCCCTGCGCTGGGCCGAGGTGGCCCAGGCCCCGTGGATCCTGCCCCCGCGGCCGACCAACTCGCGCATGATGCTGGAACACACGCTGCGCGGGCACGGGTTGCCGGCGCTCATCCCGCACATCGAGACCATGAGCGCGATCACGCACCTGGAGCTGGCGGAGCACAACCTGGGCCTCACGCTGGCGGCCCAGGGCACGCTGACCGAGCGGCTGCAGCGCGGCAGCCTGGTGGAGCTTGCGATGGAAAGCCTGCCCCCGCCGGTGCCCATCGCCATGGTCCACCGCCGCGGTGGCAACGACCGCGCTCAGCTGGCCGGGCTGGCCGCCGCCGCGCACCTCGCCAGCAGCGCATCGGCACCGCCACCGGCGATGTCCAGCGCGTCAAGCAGGAAATTGTCGGCTCGGAAATCGCGCCCGTAGGCCACGGCCAGCAGGCTCAGGCAGGCCGAGAGCACCGGCGTGGGCACCCCGGCCGCACGGCCGAGCGCCTCCAGGAAGGCCAGGCCGAACGGCGCGTCTTCCAGCACGTAGCGGTGCTGCAGCGAAGCCGGCCCGTTGGGGCTCATGCCGTTGCCGGTGATTGCCGCGGCCATGGTGTGCAGCGGCCCTTCGGGCACGTGGTACGAGCGCGCGTAGTGCTGCCGCAGCGAGGGCACCTCCAGGCCGAAGCCCTGCGCCACCGCGCGGCGCTCGACGTCCAGCGCCTCGGCCATGCGCCCCACCACCGCCGTGAAGTGGCCAAACAGCGACCAGGCCTCGCCCACCTCCATGCGCGTGAGGTTCGGGATCACCTCGGCCGCGTGCGCGATCGGGTTGATGTTGGCCAGCGTGGGCGTCAGCAGGTTGTCCGCCACGACAAAACGGTCGCCGAAGCAATCCGCGCACATCTGCTGCGCCTGCGCCGGCTCCAGCGGCCCCAGCGTGGCCATGTCGATGCGGCTGCGCAGCGGGTTGATGTGCAGGCGGCCGTCGGGCTGGAAGTGCGTGGTCGTGAGCGTGGTGCCCCAGCCACTGACCTGCACACCCTCGGCCGCCGCGGCGATCCACAGCGGCGCCAGCGACAGCGCGCCGCTCACGATCACGTGCTGGCCAGGACGCCAGCGCGCGTTCAGCGGCCCGAGCACGCTGGCATAGGCATCGGCCGGCAGGCAGACCAGCACCACATCAAACTCGGCGAGCCGATCCGGCGAGGCCAGCCACTCGACCTCGACCTCACCGCTGACGGCCCCCGCGCAAGTGAAACTGGCGCGGTCCCCGTGGAGGCGCACCCGGCGCCCGGTGGGCGACCACAGGGCCGGCTCGAGGCCGTCCCGCGCAAGAAAGGCGGCGGCGGCGCAGCCGATCGGCCCCGCGCCCACGATGGCGACGCGCGACGTCATGCGGCGCATCAGTCCAGCGAGAGCTTGCGCTCGCGGATCAGCCGGCCCCACCGCGCCAGGTCTTCGGCCGCGTCCTTGCGCAGCTCCGCCGGGCCGGCCGCGACCAACTCGATGCCCTGCTGGCGCAGGCGGTCCTTGAGTTCGTCGTTCTTCTGCACGCTGCGCACCGCCTCGTAGAGGCGATCGATGATGGCCGCCGGGGTGCCGGCCGGGGCAAACAGCGCGAACTTGGTGGCCGACTCAAAGCGCGGCACGCCCGCTTCTTCCACCGTGGGAACCTGAGGCAGCACCGGGCTGCGCGTGCTGCCGGAAACCGCCACCGCCTTGAGGCGGCCCGCGCGGATCAGCGGCACGGCCACGCCGATGTCGACAAAGCCCAGGTCCACCTCGCCGGAGGCCACCGCCAGCGTGGCCGGACCGCCGCCCTTGTAGGGAATGTGCGTGATGGAAGTGCGCGTCAGGTCCTTGAACAGCTCGCTGGCCAGGTGGCTCGTGGAGCCGTTGCCGCCCGACGAGTAGTTCAGCCGGCCTGGCTGCTGCCGGGCCAGTTCGATCACGTCCTTGACGCCCTGCGCGTTGAGCGTGGGCCGCACGGTGAGGATCAGCGGGCTGGTGCCCACCAGCGCGACGGGCGCGAGCGCGTCGGGGCCGTAGGGCAGCGGCTTGATCAGGTGCGGGGCGATCGCGTAGGTGCTGTTGGTGGCCAGGATGATCGTGTAGCCATCCGGCCGGGCGCGGCTGGCCTCGCTTTGGGCGATGGTGCCCACGGCGCCCGCCCGGTTGTCCACCACCACCGGCTGCTCCAGCTGCTTGGCCATGTGAGCCGCCAGGTGGCGCGCCAGCAGGTCGGTCGCGCCGCCCGCCGTCCAGCCCACGAGCAACTTGATGGTCTGGTTCGGGTAGGTGCTCGCCTGCGCGAAGGCGGCGGGGGCGGTACCGACCGCGATCGCGGCCAGGCCCGCGGCCAGTGCTTGTTTCAGTGTCATCGTCGCAACCTCAGGGTGTTTCGCTGGTCGCGAGTCTAGGCAGCGGCACGCGCCACCACCAGCGAAGCCTTTTCAAGAGGTCTTAACCGGCGGTGAACGCAGGCACGGTCGTGCGCCGACCCGGCTTCGTATACTTGCCGTCCCCCTCCCTCCAATGCAGTCCGCCAAGGCGTCTCCCGTGAACCCGCTCCCCGTGGCCAGAACGCGAAAATTCCAGACCAAGGCCAAGACCCTGGACGGCCAGGCCCAGCTGCGCCAGCGCTTCGTCGAAGCCGGCAAGGCGCTGCTCAAGGCGTCGCCCGACAGCGCACCTTCCCTGCGCAAGGTGGCCGAGATCACGGGCTATTCACCGAGCGCGCTGTACCGCTACTTCGCGACCAAGGCTGAACTGATGTACGCGATCCGGGAGGAGTTCCTGGATCGTTCCGTAACCTATGCACAGGCCCGCATCCAGGGCGAGCAAAACGCGACGCAGCGCCTGCGCCTGGGCTTCGAAGCCCTGGTGCAGTTCTGGGTGGAGAACCCGGACGACTTCCGCCACGTCTACAGCTACCGCGCGCGCGACGAAGATGGCGATGCGGTCAAACCGGTGCTGCGCGACCAGTCGTCCATCCAGGCCGCGCGCGGTTTCAGTGTGTCGCTGGTGCGTGACTTCTTCCAGCACCACGACGTCGAGCCGAGCGACGAACTGATCCAGCAGTTCACCGACGCCATCGTGGTGGCCACCCACGGCGTGGTGGCCGTTCCCCTGGGCAGCCCGAGCATGCGCTATTGCCCGAGCGAGGTGATGGCACGCACCACGGTGCAGGCCTTCATCGGCTCATGGACCGACTTCATCGACTTCATCAAGGCGCACCGCCTGACCCGCCGGCCCACGGCCGAGCAGTTCCTCAACTACCTGGACACGGTCACGCGCCTGTCCTGAGCAAAAAAAAGCCGGGGACAGGCCCCGGCTTGGCGATGCGTGCGCGCGTCAGAAGACGTGCTTCATGCCGACCGAGACGGTGCTGCGGCTGCGGTCCGAGCCCACCTTGCCCGCACCGTTGAGCGCCGACAGCGTGATGCCGCTGACCCGCGTGCGGTCGGTCTCGACGTACACCTCGGTGCGCTTGGACAGTGCGTACTGCGCGCGGATGGCCGCGACGGAACGCGCGCCGGTGGCCGGCGTTTCGCTCAGGTTGCGGTAAAGCACACCCGAGAGCGTGACCTTCTCGGTCAGCGGGTGGATCGCGCCCACCGAGTACAGGCGGTCCTTGCGCTGCACACCACGGCGATCGTTCGAGACCATGTTGTACGCGTGCAGCGTCGTGCCACCGCTCAGCTTGTACTTCAGCGCCACCAGGTTGGTGGTGCGCTTGCCGGTGGCGGCCTTGTCGGTCTGGTGCGTCAGGCCCACGGACAGCGCGCCCAGCGGGGCCATGAGCATGGCGCCGAACGAACCGCTCACGCCCTGGACTTCGCTCACCGCGTACATCAGACCCACTTCCACGCCGTTGAGGCTGTGGCGGTACTTGAGCGAGTTGTCGTTGCGCAGCGCGTACTGCGAGCCCACGAACCAGGCGGTCTCGTCGTAGCCGCCCACGCCCAGCACGTCGTACATGTTCATGCCCAGCACCTCGTGAGTCAGCGTGTACTGCCGGCCGGCGCTCACGCGACCCCAGTTGCCGCCCAGCCCCACCCAGGCATGGCGGTTGAACGCCCGCGTGGCATCGAACGCCGTGCCGTTGTCGGGATTGAACCCCTGCTCCAGCTGGAAGGTCGCATACAGGCCGCCGCCAAGGTCCTCGCGGCCGCGCACGCCAAAGCGCGAGGCGCCATAGGCCCCCGGGGTGAGCGACATCAGCGACGAGGTGCTGGTGTTGGTGTTGTTCTGGTAACGCAGGCTGGCGTCGACCACGCCGTACAGCGTGGCCTGGGCACTGGCCGCCTGGGCAGCAGCCAGCGCCACGGCCCCCAGCAGGGAATCGCGGAATTTTTTCATCTTGTCTCGCAAATGGGTGGAAATAGGCGCCTCGTCTCGGGGCGCCTGACGGGCAGGAAAGCTCAGCTGTAGTAGTTGCCGGACTTCACCTGAATGGCGGGCGCGTTCGCGTCGAACGTCACGCCAATGGGGGTCTCGCCTTGCTGCACTTTCTGCACCTCGGCCTTGAGCATGCGCTGCACCATGGACACGCCACGATCCGACATCGCCAGGTGCCACTCGCCATGGCGCGGCTGCGTGCCCTGGCCCGTCTGCGCCTCGGCGTCGCCGGGGAAGGCCTGGCGCTCTTCCTCCGTGAGTTCGCTCCAGTACTTGCCGTTGTGCATGGCCAGGCCCCGATAGAGCTGGCCGCGCGTTTCGGCCGTCACCTTCGACACCCAGAAGGTGGTGTGGCTGTGATCGTCCACCGGCACGTACCAGCCCAGGCCCGGGGCCTGGCCTTCGCTGGCGTCCACGCGCGGCACGGCCGAGATGTTGGGCATGAAGACCGAGTTGATCCGCGTGAGCTTGCCGCCGTTGTCCAGGGTACGGTGGGCGTGGTAGACCACCCCGTCTTCCGTATAAGACCACTCCACCTTGGGCATGGAGATGAACTTCTCGGAGAACTGAACGCCGCTGAACGTGGAGTGCAAGACCTGCACGTGGTAGGGGTCCATCACGTTCTCGAAGTCCTGCAGCCAGTTGCACGGCACGATGGACGGCGCGTTGTAGTCGGCGTACCCGCCAAAGCCCGAGTTGTCGACTTCGTAGGACTCGCCTTCGGCCAGGGTGTCCATGTGGGAGAACTTCGGCATCTGGGGCTGCTTGTCGGCCGGGCCGAAGTACGCGAAGACCAGGCCGTACTTCTCCTGCGTGGGGTACCAGGGCTGGCGCGCCACTTCCTTGCGCGCGCCACCGTTGGGTTCACAGGGTTGCTCCAGGCATTCGCCGTCAACGCGGAACAGCCAGCCGTGGTAGCAGCAGCGGATGCCCTCATCTTCCACGCGGCCGTAGTACAGGCTGGTGCCCCGGTGCATGCAGTGGGGGTACAGCAGGCCGGTGCGGCCCTTGCCGTCGCGAAACAGGATCAGGTCTTCGCCGAGCACGCGCACCTTGCGGGGGCGGGAGGTGGCATCGCTGGAGAGCGCCACCGGGTGCCAGAAGCGGCGCAGATACTCACCCATGGGCGTGCCAGGGCCGACCTGCATGAGCAGCTGGTCCGGCTGGCCGGGCGTGCGGCCATAGGCGCGCCCCTGGGCGTCGGCCAGGGAAGAGGGCGTGGGGGTCTGTTGGTTGCTTGCGTTCATGGGTTGTTCTCTCCAGTGATCAGATCTTTCGCAGCCCGATGGCGTTTTCGAGCAGTTGCGCGTGTTCCTGGCGCAGGGTGTCGGTGCGGCCCGCGTACACCACCTGGCCTGACTCGAGCACGACGACGTGCTCACAGAAAGAGAGCACGACGTCCACGTATTGCTCCACCAGCACGCAACCCACGCCGAGCTCCGAGGCCATGCGCGTGATGGACTCCATCACCTCCTGGCGCACCTTGGGCGCGAGGCCTTCCAGCGGCTCGTCCAGCAGCAGAATGCCGGGCCGCGTCACCACCGCGCGGGCGATGGACAGCATCTGCTGTTCGCCGCCCGAGAGCTGGGTGCCCCCGTTGCGCCGGCGCTCCTTGAGGCGCGGAAACAGCGTGTAGGCCACCTCCAGCGCATCGCTGCTCTTGCCGCCCCGGATGGCCGAGAGGATGTTCTCCTCCACCGTCAGCGAGGCGAAGATGTCACGGCCCTGGGGCACATAGCCCAGGCCGGCGCGGGCCCGCTGGTACGACGGCATGCCGCGCACGGACACCCCGTCGAGCAGGATGTCGCCGCCTTGCAGCTCCGACAGGCCGACCGCAGCGGCCAGCGTGGTTGTCTTGCCGGCGCCGTTGCGGCCCAGCACCCCCCAGCGCTCGCCGCGCTGGACTGTGAAGGACACGCCACTGACGGCGCGGGTCTGGCCATAACCCGCGCTCACCTGGCGGTATTCGATGCTTCGTGCGACGTTCATCACGCGTCTCCCCGTCCGAAATAGATGCGTTGAACGTGCTCGTCGCGAGCGATCGCCTCGGGCTGGCCGTCCATGACGACGGCACCACCCGAGAGCACGATGATGCGGCGCGCCCAGCTGAAGACCAGGTCCATGTCGTGCTCGATCAGCATCACCGTGAGGTCGCTGGGCAGCTCGTTGACCGCCTTGAGCACCATCCGGCTCTCGCCGTGCGGGATGCCCGCGGCCGGCTCGTCCAGCAACAGGAGGCGAGGCTCCATGGTCAGCGCCAGCGAGAGCTCCACCAGGCGTCGCTCGCCCAGCGCCAGCGAATCGACCATCTTGTGCGCCAGATGCCCCACCTGCAACTTGGCCAGGCCGGCACCCACCTCGGCGTCGATGGTGTCGCGCGAGACCTTGCGCCCCTGGTGGCGGTGCAGGGCGGCCACGCGCACGTTCTCCTCCACCGTCATGCCGAGAAAGAGCCGGCTGATCTGGAAGGTGCGCACCAGCCCTTTGCGCGCACGCTCGGAGGTGGTGAGCGCGGCCATGTCCTCGCCTTCGAAGCGCACCGTCCCCGAAGAGTGGCGCAGCGAGCCCGCGATGATGTTGACCAGCGTGGTTTTTCCTGCGCCGTTGGGGCCGATGAGCGCAACGCGCTCGCCCGCCTCCAGCGAGAAGCTCACGTCGCGAGTGACGTGCAGCGGCCCAAAGCGCATGTTGACCGAGTCGAGTTTGAGTCGCGTCATGCCGACTTCCTCCAGCGATCGGTCAGGCTGATGAGCCCGCCAGGCATCGCGGTCATCACAATCAGCAGCAGCGCGCCGACCACGAAGAGCCAGTGGTGCGGATTGAAATTGGACGCGGCGTGCTGAATGCCCAGGAACACCGCGGCACCGATGATGGCCCCATACAGGCGCCTGGAGCCCCCCAGCACGACCATGATCAGCACGTTGATGGAGACCATGAAGCCCAGGCTGTCGAGCGACACCACGGCAGCGGTCTGCGCGTTGATGGCGCCCGCGATGCCGGCCACCGCACCCGAGATGCAATACACCTTCATCAGATGGCGCCGCACGTTGCCGCCCAGCGACTCGATGCGCCCCGGGTCGGCCTTGATCGCGCGGGCGACGAGGCCGAAATCCGAGCGCACCACGCGCTCCATGGCGACATAGACCAGCACCAGCACCACGGCCGCGTACCAGTAGCCGGTGTGGCCGAACATGTCGAACTCGAACAGCCCCAGCACCGGCTTGATCGCGTAGCCGGTGAACCCATCGTCGCCACCTGTGAGCCAGTGGGCCTTGTTGGCCACCTCCAGGAACACCTGCGCCACGGCGATGGTCAGCATGGCCAGCGTCAGCCGCGTGGTGGTGATGAACAGCCAGGACGTCACCCAGGCGGTGAGCGTGCCCACCAGCGCGCCGATCAGCAGACCCAGCAAGGGATCGTTGAGCTCGCGCGCGGCCAGGATGGCGACCGCATAGGACGCCACGCCGTACAGCGTGGCGTGCCCCATGGACGCGATGCCCGCCTGGCCGTAGATGAAGGAATAGGACAGCGCCAGGATGGCGTAGACCAGCACGGTCGTCAGGAACGCCAGGCTGTTCTGGAAGGCCAGGTAGCCCAGGACCAGCGCAAGCACGAGGAACACCTCGAAGCGCAGCACACGTTGTAAAGACATGGTTCGAAAGCGCGCGTGGGAGCGCGTCATTTGCTCAGGATTCCGTCGGGACGGAACTTGAGCATCAGGAACATGAGGCCGAAGAAGACCAGCGAGGAGTACTCGGGATAGAAGTACTTGGCAGCGGTGGAGACCACGCCCAGCAGCAAGGAGGCGACGAAGGCGCTCGCCAGACTGCCGTGGCCAGAGACAGCCACCACCGCCAGCATCAGCACCAGGTAGCGGCTCGGGTACGTGGGCTCCAGCGGAAGCAGCTCTGCGCCCACCACGCCACCCAGGCCCGCCAGCGCTGCGCCGATGGCGAAGGCCGACACGTAGACCAGCTGCGTGTTGATGCCCACGGTCTCGGAGATGCCGGGGTTGTCCACCGCCGCGCGCACCAGCACGCCATACCGCGAGCGGTCGATCGTGAGGTAGAGCAGGACCAGGGTGGCAAAGCCCACGACGATGACCATCAGCCGGTGCGCCGGAAACTGCTTGCCGGCAAAGCTCACGCTGCCCGAGAGCCACTCGGGCAGGGGAACGTTGACGACCTGCGGCCCGAAGACCGCCGACGCGGCGGCCGAGGCGATGAACACGATGCCCAGTGTCATGAGCATCTGGTCCATTGGCGATCGTTTGTAGAAGCGGCGGATCAGCAGCCGCTCCACCGGGATCGCCACCAGCGCGGAGCAGGTGATGGCCAGCAGCGTGGCGACGACAAAGTTCACGCCCCACGCGGTGACCAGGTGGGCGGTCACCAAGCCGGCGATCATCGCGAAGACACCGTGGGCCATGTTGACCACATGCATCAGGCCCAGGGTCAGCGACAACCCGATGGTGATCATGAAGAGCACCATCGAGTACGCCACCCCATCGATCAGGATGTTGACGAGGAGGTTCATGGGGTATGCCTCTGCGCGACCCGGTGCTCAGCGCACCGCTTCAAACTGGTCGATACCGCGGTTGACCAGGGCAGTGCCCATCTCGGAGACGCGGCGGATGTAGACGCGCTGCTGGATGTCGCGCGTGGCCGGGTCGATGCGCACCGGACCGCGCGGGCTCTCCCACTCGAAGCCCTTGACGGCCGCGATCGCCTTGTCGCCGTCCGACTTGCCCCCCGTGGCGCCCACCATGCGGTGGATCAGCTTCATGGCATCCCAGGCCTGCACATGCACCACGCCGATGTCGGTCTTGGGGTAGGCCGTCTCGAACGCCTTGCGGAACTCGCGGTTGGTCGGCGTTTCAAGCGTGGGGTTGTAGAAGCTGCTGGAGTAGACACCCAGCGCGGTCTTGCCCAGCGCTGGCAGCGTGGAGGTGTCGTCCACCTCGCCGCCGAGCGTCAGCAGCTTGATGCCCTGGCTTTCCAGCCCGTTGTCCTTGAACGCCTTGACCAGGCCGATCGACACCACGCCACCCGGCGTGAAGCTGAGCACCGCATCGGGCTTGGCCGACTTGATGGTCTGCATGAACGGCCCGAAGTCGAAGTTGTCCAGCGGCACGCGGATGCGGTTGGTGATCTCGCCGCCCTTGGACTTGAAACGCTCCTCGAAAGTGCGCTCGGCATCCAGCCCCGAAGCGTAGTCCGACACCAGCGTGGCGACGCGCTTGAAGCCATTCTTGGCCGCGTAGTCCGCCATCGGCAGCGTGAGCTGGGCCTGGGTGTACGACACGCGCACCAGATAAGGCGAACGCTCCGTCAGGCCCGCGCCGGCGGCGTTGAACACCACCAGCGGCACCTTGCCCTGCGTTGCCACGCTGGCGGCGGCCACGGCGTTGGGCGTGTACATGAAACCGCCGAGCACCTGCGCGCGCTCCTTGACGATCAGCTCCTGCGCCAGCGCGCGCGCCTTGGTCGGGTTCGGGTCGGGCAGGTCGCGGTAGACAAAGCGCAGCTTCTCGCCAGCCACCGTGTCACCGTGCAGCTTGGTGTAGAGGTCGATCGATTCTTTCCAGGCACGGCCGGTGCTGGCGAACTGGCCCGTCATGGGCGCGATGACGCCGACGACCACGTCGGCATGGGCCACGGCAGCCACCCAGAGGCTGGCGGCGGCAATGGAACCCCGAAGGAACGGATGCATCAGGTGTCTCCTTGTATGTAGGAATGAAACGTGGGACGGGACGCATTGTAAAAGATCATGTTCTTTTGACAACCGTCAAAGACCCCGTATTTTCCCTAGGTTATGCGCGCCTCGAAGGGTGTATAAAAGAACATGTTTGTTTAATAAGACCATGACCGCACCCATTCAAGCCCGCGTGGCCCAGCGACGCTGGGCCACTCCCTCCGTTCTCGAGCTCGTGCTGGATGCCGGCGAGACCGCCCTGCCCGAAGCCGCGCCCGGCGCGCACATCGACGTGACCCTGGGTGACGGCACCGTGCGCCAGTACTCACTGGTCGATCCCGCCCCCGAGGGCGGCCACCGCTACCGCATCGGCGTCAAAGTGCTCCCCGATGGCCGTGGCGGATCGCGCCGCCTGGCCGAGGAGCTGGCCCTGGACAGCCCGGTGCGGCTGGGCGGGCCGCGCAACCTGTTCGCGCTGGACAGCCCGGGCTCACGGCCCATCGTGCTGGTGGCCGGCGGCATCGGCATCACACCGATCCACGCCATGGCCACGCGCCTGCGGCGCACGCCCGGCGCGCAGTGGACCCTGCACTACACCTTCTCCCGCCGTGAAGAGGCCTACTTTCCCTCGCCCTGGCTGCTCGACGACGCGCGCGTCTGCCTCTACGAATCGCTGGCCGAAGGTCAGGGCCGGCGCCTGGACCTGGCCGCCCTGGTGCAGGCCGCCGAAGCGAGCGGCGGGGCCGACATCTATTGCTGCGGCCCCACCGCGCTCATGGACGCGCTCGCGCGCCTGTGCGAAGGGCGCCCGAGCCTGCGCTGCGTGCAGGAGTCGTTCGAAGCCCCCGACCTGAGCCCTGACGGCAGCGAAACCGCGTTCGACGTTCAACTCTCGCGCAGCGGCCGCACCCTGCGCGTGGCGGCCGACCGCAGCATCCTGGAGACCTTGCGCGAAGCCGGCGTGGACGTGCCCTTCTCCTGCGAGCAGGGCATCTGCGGGGCCTGCGAGACGCGCGTGCTCGCCGGCACGCCGGTGCACCGCGACGCCATCCTCTCGCCCGGCGAACAGGCCGCGGGCCGGAGCATGATGATCTGCTGCTCGCGCGCAGCCACCCCCTCGCTCACGCTGGACCTCTGACATGACCGGCGCCGCCAGCGGCCTGGCCGCCGTGCTGCTGTGGGGCATGGCCCCGGTGGCACTCAAGTCCCTCGTCGGCCCGCTCTCCGGTGCCACGGTCTCCACCGCCATCTATGCGCTGGCCGCCGGCCTCACCTTGCCCTGGCTGCTGCGCGCCTGGCGCCAGGGCGGCGTGCACGCGCTGACCTGGCTGCGCGTGATCGCCATCGGCGTGATGCTCACCTCCGCCTTCAACCTGCTGGTCTCGCTGGCAGCCACCGGCGTGCGAGGCACCACCATCGGCGCGGTCGTCGCGCTCGAACCGCTCATGGTCGCGCTGTTCGCCGCCGCGTTGACGCGCCGCTGGCCCGCCCGCGCCACCGTGGCCGCCCTGCTGCTGTCGCTGGCCGGCGTGTGGCTGCTGATCGCACCGGCCGGTGCCGTGGGCGCCAGCGGGCGCGATGCCCCGTGGGCGGTGGCGCTCGTGGTGCTGGGCGCGGCGCTGTGGAGCGCCGCCGTGGTGCTGGCCTCCCGGCTGGGCACGCCCTGGCCCCCTCTGCAAACCTCGATGGTGATGATCTGCGCCGGCTCGCTGCCCTTCCTGCTCGCCGCCCCCTGGGTGCTGTCGGGCGCGCACGCGGCCTGGTCGCCGGGCGCGATCGGCGGCGTGCTGTTCATGGCCGTGGGCGTGACCGTGCTGGCCAACGTGCTGTGGCTGCACGCCCTGCGGGCCATGGGCGCGGTCTCCACGAGCCTGCTCATCAACCTGGTGCCACTGACCACCGTGAGCCTTTCGGTGATCTGGCTGGGCGAGCCATGGACCACGCGCCAGCTGGCCGGCACGGTGCTCGTCCTGTCGGCCCTTCTCCTCAACCCCCTGCTGCAGGCCCTGAGCCGGCACCGCACAAAACCCCTGCTGCCATGAGCACCGATCTGCACACCTTCATGGACCGCAACGAGCACCTCACCGGCGACGACCGGATGGACCGGGTGCACGAGGAATTCCACCTGTTGCTGCTGGCCCTGCGCGCCGCGCCGGCCGACCAGGCCGCCACCGCACTGCTCGACCTCATCACCCACACGCGCGACCATTTCGCCCAGGAAGACACCTGGATGCGCGACCTCGACTACCCCATCCGCGACTGCCACATCCAGGAACACGCCGAGGTGCTCGCCTCGCTGGTGCAAGTCCACGAACGGCTCTGCCAGAACGACCATCGCGCGCTGCCGCGCCTGATCCATGCGCTGGAAGACTGGTTTCCGGGCCACGTGCAGCACCTGGACTCCGCGCTCGCGCAGTGGATGGTGCGCCGCCAGTGGAACGCCCAGCCCATCATGCTCAGGCGCAACGCCGCGAGCCCCACGCCCTGAACCCAGGCACCGGCCACAATGGCGGCCATGACCGCTGATGAGCTGATCGCCCTGGCCCGGGCCCACCGCGCCGCCACCCCCTGCACCCGCTGCCAGAGCCTGGTGTGCAAGGGCTGGGAATCGGTGCCCGGTGGCTTCGACCTGTCCCGCCTGAGCCGCGTCGGCACCCTGCGCGACCCGCAGGCCGACGACCCCACGCTCGACGAATACCACCCCGCCGGCACCGGCGCCTGGTCCGCCGACGCGCCGATCGCCCTGGGCTGGTTCCCCTACAACCGCTGCGACGTCTGGCAGTGCAGCGCCTGCGCCCGCCCCTTCCTGCGCTACACCGAGGTCGGCGGCTACTACACCGACGAGCGCATCCGCGAACTCCAGGCCCACCTGGTCGTCCAGCCACCCACCTAGGGTTAACACCCATACCCCAGGGCCGGAATCAAATCTACATTTCAAATTCAAATTTGAATTTGAAATGAACCCCAAGAAACCGTCCCCCACGCCCAAGGACTCGACCCGCACGAAGATCGTGATGGCCGCGCTGCGCGTCTTCGCCACGCGCGGATTCGAGGCGGCCTCGCTCAAGGAGATCACCACCGCGAGCGAGACCAACGTGGCGGCGATCCACTACCACTTCGGCTCCAAGGAAGCGCTGATCCGCGAGGTGCTGCAGACCGTGGCCGACCCGGTGAACCAGCTGCGCCGGGAGATGCTGGCGCAGCAGCCCGACGGCCCGGGCCGCACCCTGGAGCACGTGGTCGAAGCCCTGCTCGCCCCCCCGATCCGCCTGAGCGCCGACGCCACCGGCGACGGCCGCCTGCTCACCCGCCTGATCCTGCAGGCGCGCGCGCTGCCCAGCGAGTTCACCAACAGCGCCCTGTTCCAGCAGTACGACAGCACCGCCCTGCTGTTCGTGCAGGCGCTGATGGACGCCGAGCCCGGCCTCACCCGGCAGCAAGCGTTCTGGCGCTACGCCTTCGCCATTGGCGCCATGCACTACATCGTGTCCGACGCCGACGCCGCCTACCACCGCCTCAACCGCCTCTCGGGCGGCCTGTGCGACACCGACGACCCCGAGGCCATCGTGCGCGAGCTCGTCGCCTTCGTCGTCGCCGGCATGCGCGCGCGGCCCCCTTCATCCACCTAAACCAGGCCCCACCTTCATGCCCCGCCGCATCATCGACCTCTCCGTCACGCTCGAAGACAAGCCCACCTCGCCGGCCCACCACCGCCCGCAGATCCAGTACGCCGACCACGACCAGTCGTGGGAGCTGTTCTCCAAGCTGTTCCCCGGCATCGGCCCCGACTCGCTGCCCGAGGGCAAGGCCTGGGCGGTGGAGAAGATCTCCCTCTCCACCCACGCCGGCACGCACATGGACGCGCCCTGGCACTACCACCCCACCACCGACCACGCGCTGCAGGAAGGCGGGCGCCCCGCCCCCGGCATCGACGAGGTGCCGCTGGACTGGTGCCTGCGCCCCGGCGTCAAGCTCGACTTCCGCCACTTCGAGGCCGGCTACGTCGTCACGCCGCAGGACATCGAGGCCGAACTCAAGCGCATCCACTACGAGCTGCAGCCGCTGGACATCGTGGTGGCCAACACCCGCGCCGGCGCGCGCCAGGGCCAGGAGGACTACTGGGAAAGCGCCTGCGGCTTCGGCCGCGCAGCCACGCTCTACCTGCTCGAGCGCGGCGTGCGCGTGGTCGGCACCGACTCCTACAGCTGGGACGCCGCCTTCAAGTTCGTGGTCGAGCGCTTCGAGCGCGACGGCGACCCCTCCATCATCTGGGAAGGCCACAAGGCCGGCCGCGACATCGGCTACTACCAGATGGAGAAGCTCTCCAACCTCGACCAGCTGCCCCCGCACGGCTTCGACATCAGCTGCTTCCCGATCAAGATCAAACACGGCTCGGCCGGCTGGGTCCGCGCCGTCGCGGTGCTCAACGACTGAGCACCGCGCCTTTCTCTTTCCTTCCCTTTCTGGAGACAACATGAAACCCACCTCCCTGCCGTCCACCCGCCGCCGCACCGTCGTCGCCGGCGCCATCGCCCTGGCCGTCGGTGGCCTGCCGCTGGCCGCCAGCGCGCAATCGGGCCCCTACCCGAACAAGACCATCCAGGTGGTCGTGCCCTTCCCGGCCGGCGGCATCGTCGACAACGTCACGCGCAAGCTCGGCACCGAACTCAGCGCCAGCCTGGGCCAGACCCTGGTGGTGGAAAACAAGGCCGGCGCAGGCGGCTCCATCGGCGCGGCCCAGGTCGCCCGCTCCAAGGCCGACGGCTACACCCTGCTCACCGCCTTCGACACCCACGCCGTCAACCCGCTGCTCTACAAACTCAGCTTCGACTCCGACAAAGACCTCAAGCCCATCGCGCTGATCGCCACCTCGCCGCTGGTGCTGGTGGTGCACCCCTCGGTGCCGGCCAAGAGCCTGCGCGAACTCGTGGACCTGGCCAAGGCCAAGCCCGACACGCTGCACTACGCCTCCACCGGCGCGGGCAGCTCCAACCACCTCACCACCGAACTCTTCAAAGCCACCTCGGGCGCCTCGTTCAACCACGTGCCCTACAAAGGCGGCGCACCTGCCATCACCGACGTGCTCGGCGGCCAGGTGCAGGTGATGTTCGTCAGCGTCACCTCGGTGCTCGCCCACATCCGCGCCGGCAAGATGCGCGCGCTGGCCGTGACCACGCGCGAGCGCATCCCCGCGCTGCCCGACGTGCCGCCCGTGAGCGACACCTACCCCGGCTTCGAAGCCACCTCCTGGGTCGGCCTGCTCGCGCCCGCCGGTGTGCCCGCCGACGTCGTGAGCAAGCTCAACGGCGGCGTGAACGCCGCGCTCAAGTCGCCCGAGTTCCAGAAATTCCTGGAAGAGCAATCCCTGCGGCCCGCCGGCGGCACCCCCGAACAGTTCACCGCCTTCATGAAGGCCGAGACCCAGAAATGGGGCGCGGTCATCAAGCGCCAGAACATCCAGGTGGAATAAAGCCCCATGGCGCCGCCCCGCATCGACGACACCCACGCCGCCGGCCTGCAAAGCTGGCTGGCTTGCGCCAACCAACCCGGCACCGACTTCCCCATCCAGAACCTGCCCTACGGCCGGTTCCAGGTGGGCGATGAACCCGGCTGGCGCATCGGCGTGGCCATCGGCGACCAGGTGCTCGACCTGCAACGCGCCGGCGTGCTCGACCACAGCGACATGGCGCGCCTGCTCGCCCTCGCCCCCCAGGCGCGGCAGGCGCTGCGCCGCACCCTCAGCGAAGGCCTGCGCCAGGGCAGCCCGAAAGAAGCCGCCTTCAGCGCCGCGCTGCACCCCCAGGCCAGCGTGCGCATGGGCATGCCCTTCGACGTGGGCGACTACACCGACTTCTACACCGGCATCCACCACGCCACCACCGTGGGCAAGCTGTTCCGGCCCGACCACCCGCTGCTGCCCAACTACAAATGGGTGCCCATCGGCTACCACGGCCGCGCCTCCACACTGCGCGTGAGCCCCGACGCCTTCCCGCGCCCCATGGGCCAGCTCAGCCCCGGCCACGGCGGCGCGCCCACGCTGCAACCCACCAGGCGGCTCGACCACGAGCTCGAACTCGGCCTCGTCATCGGCCCGCCCAGCCGGCAAGGCGAACCCATCGGCATCGAAGACGCGGAAGACCACCTCTTCGGCGTCGTGCTGCTCAACGACTGGAGCGCGCGCGACATCCAGGCCTGGGAATACCAGCCCCTGGGCCCCTTCCTCTCGAAAAACTTCGCCAGCACGCTCTCGCCCTGGGTCGTCACCCTGGAAGCCCTCGCCCCCTACCGCCAGGCCTTCACCCGGCCCGAAGGCGACCCCGCCCCGCTGCCCTACCTCGACTCGGCGGCCAACCGCGAACACGGCGCCATCGACATCGCGCTGGAAGTCTGGGTGCAGACCGCGGCCATGCGCGCCAGCGGCCACGCGGGCGAACGCATCAGCCAGTCCAACTTCACCGACGCCTACTGGACCGCCGCGCAGCTCGTCGCCCACCACACCGTCAACGGCTGCGACCTGCGCGCGGGCGACCTGCTGGGCACCGGCACCCTCTCGGGCCCCGCGCCCGAGCAAGGCGGCTCCCTGCTCGAACTCACGCAGGGCGGCCAACGCCCGCTCACGCTCGCCAACGGCGAAACCCTGGGCTTCCTCGCCGACGGCGACACCATCGTGCTGCGCGCGCACTGCCAGCGCGAGGGGTACCGGCGCATCGGCTTCGGCGAATGCCGGGGCACCGTGCTGCCCCGCGCCTGAGCGCGCTCAGGAGCTCGCCGACTGCTCGTCCAGCAATCGGCGGTCGGCGGCATAACAGCCGCAGGCCAGGGCCAGCAGCCCGGCCCGGTCGAGCACCGTCAACTCGCCCCGGTGGTACGCGATCAGGCCGGCGCGCTGCAGCTCGCCGGCCGCCTCCGTCACGCCCACCCGCCGCACCCCCAGCATCTGCGCGATGAGGCCCTGCGTCACGTGGAAATGGTCGGTCTGCAGGCGGTCCTGGCTCATCAGCAACCGCGAACTGCTCCATGCGGCACTGGCCAACGTGATACAGAACGCCTTCAAGTTCACCCAGCCCGAGACCGTCGTGCACCTCGTCGCCCGCTCGGCCGACGACCGGATCCGCATCAGCGTGGCCGATCACTGCGGAGGCCTGTCACAGGGCGATGAAAAGAAAATGTTCGTGCCCTTCGCCAGCCACCCAGGCCGCATGGCGGGCTTGGGCCTGGGCCTGTCCATCGCGAGACAAAGCGTCGAAGCCGACATGGGCAGCCTCACCGTGCAAGACGTGCCGGGCACCGGCTGCGTCTTCACCATCGATCTGCCGCGCCATCAACTCCCCTAGCCAGCCGGGTGCCGGCCCACCGCGTCCAGCGCGGCCTCCAGCGCCCCGATATCCACCGGCTTGGCCATGTGGTCGTTGAAACCGCTGCGAAGCGCCATGTCGCGGTCCGCGGGCTGGCCATAGCCGGTCAGCGCAATCAGGTGCATCGAGCGCGTCGCCGGCTCCGCCCTGAGCCGGCGCGCCAGCTCGTAGCCGTCCATCCCCGGCAGGCCGATGTCCACGATGCACACATCCGGCGCCTGGTCCGCCACCATGGCCAGGCATTCCTCTGCGTTCAGGGCCGTGCTCACCTCGTGGCCGCAGATCAGCAGCAGGCTCGCCAGCGTCTGGGCCGCGTCCACGTTGTCGTCCACCACCAGCACCCGGGCAAGCTCGCCACTGCGCGCCGGGGGCGACGCTTCTTCGCACGGCTCCACCGCCGCCTCGGCAGGCAAGGCCAGCGGCAGCGAAACCGTCACCCGCGTGCCACGGCCGTCGCGCCCGCGCTCGGCCACGATCGTGCCCCCGTGGCGCTCGACAATGCTGCGCGCAATCGTCAGCCCCAGGCCCAGGCCGCTCTTGGAGCGCTGCAAGCTCTGCTCGCCCTGCACAAAGCGGTCAAACACCCGAGGCATCAGCTCATCGGGAATGCCCGTGCCCCTGTCCTCCACCGTCAGCAGGGCCTCGCTCGCGCTGCGCCGCAGCCAGATGGTGACCGGGTCGCCCGGGTCGCTGAACTTCGCGGCGTTGCTCAGCAGATTGCCCACCACCTGCGCCAGCCGGAGAAAATCGCCCCTCACACCAATCGGCCCCTCTTCGGCGTGGACCACCGGCTCGGCGCGCTGCGCAAACAAAGGCTGCGTCACCTCGATGGCCCGGCAGGCCACCTGGCGCAAGTCCACCTGCTCCAACTGCAGCCCGATCTTGCCCGCCACGATGCGCGACACATCGAGCAAATCGTCCACCAGGAGCGTGAGATGCCGGGCCTGGCGCTCGATGATCTCGCGCTCGCGCACAAACGTGGTGGCATCGCGGCGCTTCATGATCTCGGTGGCCGTGAGAATGGGCGCCAGCGGATTCCTCAGCTCATGCCCCAGCATCGCCAGGAAATCGTCTTTCGCCTTGCTCGCGGCGTTGGCCTTCTCCAGCGCAATGTTGCACTCCGAATACAGCCGCACATTGTCCAGCGCGAGCGCGGCGCGCCGGGCCAGCTCGCTGATCAAGGCGACATCGTCCGCCTCGAAGCGCCGCACCGAATCCACCTGGATCGCCGCCATGGCCCCGATCACCCGGTCGCGCGCCACCAGCGGCACCGCGCACACCGCCCTCATGCCGCTGGCCTCGGCGAACTCGCGGTACCGGGCATCCTCGATCTTCGACACATCGCCCGGCTCGAAGTGCTGCACATGCTCGCGCCCCGTGGCGATCACCCACGGCAGCGAACCCTTCATCGACGCCGGCACAGGCCCCGACCGCACCACGCGCTGCGCCGCCTCCAGGCGCGCCGGGTCCGGGTGGAACGTCCAGCTCTGCGCCGGCGCGCCGTCCAGGCTCAGCAGATCCAGGCGCAGCATGTCCGCCACACCGGGCACCACCGCCGCGGCGATCGCGTCGATCGTCCGCGACTCATCCAGCGACTGCGTCAACGACGACGTGGCCGACAACAGCATCTGCAGCCGGCCCCTGGCCGCCTCCGCCACCGCGCGCGAACCCCGCTCGGAGCGCAACAAGCCTTCGCGCTCCTCCTCGGCCCGTGAACGCTCCTGCCCCGCCGTCCACAGCGCCGAGGCAACCTCGTCGAAGTCCGGCAGGCCCTGGGGCGGCGGAGGCAAAGGCACCCCTTTGCCCAAAGCCACCGCGCCATCGCGCAAAGCCTGCGCGCGAACCGTGATGGAACGGCTCACCAGCCAGAACACCATGCCCCCCGCCCCCAGCGACAGCAGCAAACCCGCGACGTACAGCCACGCCGCCCGCCACAGGCCGGCATGCGCGATCTCGGACGATGCGCCCAGCGCAATCGTCCAGCCGGTGCGCTGGATGTGGGACACCGCCGTGTACGCCTCGTCCCCCTCCAAAGTGGACGTCATGCCCACGCCCTCGCGCCGATCGCCCATCTCTTCCAGCATGCGCTGCAGCGAAGGGCTGGGTGGCGTGCCGAAATGCTTGCCGTGGTCCTTGGAGCGCGCCACCCGCTTCAAATCGGAATCAAACACCGACACCACCCAATGCCCCGGCAACTGTTGCCGCTGAATCACCTCCAGAATGGAATCGGTGCTCACGATGGCCGTGAGCACATAACGGACCTCACCCTCGTGCAGCACGGGAACGCGCACCGTGTAGCCCAAGTAGCCGCGAGGCCCCATCAGCATCGGGCCCACCGCCGCCGCCCGTGTGCGCACCACCTCCGACACGCTGGCGCCGTGCAAAGACTCGCGCGCATCGCTGCCCAACGGGAGCTCGCTGACGAAGACCACGCCGCCATCCGGCCGCGCCAGCACCACGGCCCGCCAGTCCGGGCTGGCCGCGCGAAGCTGCCGCGCCGCCGCATGCACCGCGCCCAGCCGGGACTCATCGGCATCCTGCAGCGACTGGGCCAGGGCAAACGCCTCCAGCGTCGCCACCGTGCGCTGCATGCGCGCATCGATGGCCGCGCCCAGCGCCTGGGCCATGCCCAGCGTGGCCTGCTCCACCTGCTGCTTCTGCTGATGAACCATCACCACAAACGCGGCCGTGGCAAACAGGCACAGCGGCAAAATCGCCGCCACGCCCAACAGCATCAGGCGGCTGCGCAAAGAAAAGCCGTGCCAAAACCACTCGCGCGCGCGCTGCCCGTCTGCGGGGCGTACGGCGGCACCCGCTGGCGTGTGATCACTTGCGGTCATGGGTCGTTGCTTCCAATCAAGAGGGGGCGTTACAGATCCACGAAGGCATCTGATGCGCTGACGTTGCAGCCCAGCGCAGAGGGTAGTGAATTTTCAGGGCATCGGCGTGCGGCAAGGGGAAAACCCGGCCTCTGTGCGCCACCGCACAAACGCGGCGCGAAGCAAGGGCCTTCGTCCAGCTCGATTTAGTTCTTCTTCTTGGGCTGGGTGCGGGGTGGGCGCTTGGCTGGCGGCTTCTTGCGGGCCGCGTTGGCAACCGGCGCGGGGGGCGTCACGCCAGCGGCCAGCATCGACACGTACTTCACCGCTTCGATCTGCTTCTCAGGCGAGCAGCGCTCGAGGTCGTCCACCACGGCGCGCAGCATCGGATTCAGATCCGAGCGCGTGACGAGCCGCTCACCCGTCAACACATAAAGCGCGTCCACGCCCTCAGCAGCAAGCCGCGCCAGCAACTCGGCAGAGAGCCGCTTGCGGCCATTGCACACGTCACGAAGTCCCAGCGGACTCGGCTCGCCGATCTGTCGGGACGCTTCGGCAACAGAACCAAAGCGACCCAACTCATCGCGCAGGCGAGCGAGCAACATTTCCACGTCCACCGTTGACATCGAGTAATAATTCCTCTAATATAAGTAGAAATCAGTAATTCACCGTTACTCAATGCTACCCGAGTCACGGCATGCACACCCGTCTACGCCATGCTTCAAAAGACACCTGCGCCAGGCCGCAAACGCGTACCCAACGGCGTCAACAGCTCGCGCCCCATTGCACTGAGACTTACGCCTGCGGAACTGCAGCGCGTGAAGGAGAGAGCCAACCTTGAACAGCGCTCCATGGCCAGCATCTGCCGCATGGCGGTGCTGCGCGAACTGGGGATGAACGATCAGGGGGCGGCGTGATGAGACTGAACAAACCGCCTCTGCCCGAGCCCGTGCGAGCCATGCAACACGACGTACCGGCCCAACGCTTGTCGCTGGCGATCAAACAGGAATCGACTTCGGGGCTGAACGTCTCTGCAAGCCGCACGGCGGTTCGCAAAGTGCCCTCGGTGGTGTTGCTGCAGGCCCGCGAAAACCCCTTCGAGCTCGAATGGAAACTCACCCCCGCACAAGCGGGCCTGCTGGCAGACAAGCTGCTTCAAGCCGTGGCCAACTGTCACATGATGGACGAGATAGCCGCGGCCTCGCCTGACGATCCGGAGATTTGAAGGTTGCTTGGAGCGGGCTTGTCGTTGGGGTAACACTAGGGATGGTATGTAGCGTTCTAAGACGTTGGGGGCGCCCTAGCTGGCGCTCTCGGTCAATAGCCGTCGCTCCTTGAACCGATTGATCGACGGCAAATGGCTGGCACCCACTTCACGCGCAGCGCCAAAGTCATTCCGAGGCGTCTCGAGCGCACCTCAGCAGGGCGCGCCTATCCATACTGACCCTTACGAGTGCGTCGAGATGTAGATGGCCGCTTAAGATTAGGAATGCCGGAAGCCGCGAGCTACATACCCAATCAAACCCTCAAAGATGCTGCGAAGCATGGCGAGCTTGTCGTCTTCGTGGGTGCTGGTGCGTCCATGCTTTGCGGCAGCCCCGATTGGCGCGGATTCGCAAGCCAAGTGGTCGGCGCCCTGGAGAAGGGCGGCGTGCTCAGCTTCTTGGAGGCGGAGCAACTCCGCGGACTAGGCGATTCGCGGCGAACTCTCTCAATTGCAATGGCACTTGCAAAAGAAAGGGACTTAGCAATCGATTTCGACAACATCTTGCATCCGTCCAATCCTGCGGCGATTGGCTTCGAGCTGTATCAGTTGCTTTCGAGCTTGCGCCCCGTCTTTGTTACGACAAATTACGACAGATGGCTCGACGATGCCGGCCCGGAAGAGCTCTCATCCGTAGTCAAAGTCGGCGGCGAGGCGGAACCCGCGAAGGGGCCAAGCAAAAGGCCAAAGTATTACTTGCGCGAGCACTTGTCTTCCGCGCTGCTAGCCGAGAGAGGGGCTGTAATCCATCTCCATGGTTCCTATACAGACCCGAATTCAATGGTTGTCTCGTTGAAGAACTACATCGAGCACTATGCAGACCCGAGAGTACAGGCGTTTCTGTCGGCGATGTTCAAGAACCACACGGTTCTATTTGTGGGCTATGGGCTTGCGGAACTGGAGGTCTTGGACCACATCATTAGATCCAACGAATCGCTGCGAACTGGGACAACTGAACCACGACACTTTCTCTTGTATGCCTATCGATCAACTGAGTCGGTTCAAACACGATTTATTGAACACTTTTTTCGCGATCAGTGTGGGGTTTGCGTTGTTCCATACTGCATCGACGCGAAGGGCCATCAGGAGGTGGTCGAGGTCTTCAAGGGTTGGGGATCGGAGTTAGATGTCCGCGACCCAACGATGCTTGACCTTCAATCGCATCTTGATAGATGCGTCGCTTCACCAACCGGAGTCAATCGCGAAGCGGCGCTTCGACTTGTTAGAAATCGACCTGAACTCGCCTCATACTTCATCAACTCGTTGAATGACGCGGTTTGGTTTGCTGACCTTGACCATGCCGGTTTCTTCAACGTAGCACACAATCCCACGGTGAAGGTCGTCGAGAATAAACATGGAATCACCTACCAAGCTGAGGGGTGGCCCGCCCTTCGCTACCTAGAGCAGATTGCCGCATCGGCAAAGGCCGAACAGGCGGCACGAATCGCAAACATCGTTCGGGCTATCAGCGCCGACGCTCAAAAGCGAGGTTTGGACAATTGGAGGACTTGGTGGTCCCTTGCCACAATCCTATCGAAGCTGCCACTTGAGGCAATGGTGGACCAGGACGTTGACATGATTCGCTATTGGCTGGAGGGCCGGTTCGATTCAAACATGGTGGGTCTAGAGCTAGGCGAGAAGCTGCTCCCGCGACTCCTCGACAGCTCGGAGCCGACAAATTGGCATAGGGCAATGCTGCTTGTCGATGCACTCTCGATGATGCGGCGCACCGAGGAGCGGCCATGACCGACAAAGCCGGCGTACTGGATAGCTACCGGTTGGGTGAGGTACTGAAGACGTCAGCCAGGAAGCTCGGCGAGCGCTGTAGCGCTGCAGCTGTTGAGATGTTGGCAGGCCGTTTGGCCGAGTACATTGGCTCCGCTGACGATGACAAGTACTCATACATTTGGCGCTCGGCGATTGAAGACCACGAGCAAGATGCACACAAAGATGACACGCGCGACGTACTCGTTGATGCTGTCCGTGATGCTGCTCTTGGTGCTACGAGCTCCAGTTCCCCAGCAGCTCTAACCGTTGCGAAGTCGCTCCTTCAATCTCCGTATCCGACGCTCACTCGAGTGGGAATTTACGTTTGTGGTGAGCACTATGGCACTGTAGGAGCAGTCTTTTGGGAATGCGCAAAGGAGAGTTGGTTTCTCGACACTCTTTACTGGCATGAACTCTATTGGCTTATCAACAAGGCCTTCTCTAAATTTACTGCCTCGCAAAGAGCTCAGTTTCTGCACATCGTGGATCAATTAAAAGGAGATTGGGCGGAGGAGTCACGGCAGGAGGAATGGGACGATATCCACAAGCGTGACCTCTTGCATCCGGCATCTGGACTGGGCGACGCGGAGGTGGATGAGAAGTACCAAGCCCTGGTGTTGCGTTGGGGACCGGTGCGTGACCACCCGGATTTCCATACGTACTCGTCAAGCGGGTGGGTCGGAGACCGAAGCCCCGTCACATCCGATGCGCTAGTTGGTATGTCCGACGAGGAATTGGTGGCCTACCTAAAGGGTTTCGTACCAGATGCAGGCACTTGGGATGGACCAACGTACCGAGGACTTGCTATATCGATCTCCACCGCAGTGCGGGCGAGCGAGGATGGCTTTGCACAGCGAATTAGTCTCTTCGCTGACTTGGATCGTCCATACCAGCATGGCCTGCTCAGGGGCCTCAAAGAGCGGTGGTCTGACGACAAGCGAGACATAAACTGGCCAGCGACTCTGTCGCTTATGCACGCAATCGTTTCTTCGCCAGCCTTCAAAGCCGACTTAGCTGCACATCCAGCGAAAGGGTGGGAGCCTTCCGTACATTGGGTCGTGAGTGATATTTCCGAACTGTTGAAGGGAGCATTGGGAACACAGCGCCGCCTGCCTTCAGAGTTCCACAAGGCGTGTCTTCAAGTTCTGCGCAGGATTCTCGACGCTACTCCTATAGAGGCCGAACAGTGGGACGATGCCGTTTCACATGCAATCAACTCCCCAAGAGGCCGAGCTCTGGAGTGCTTCATTCACCTCGCGCTAGCAATGCGACGCGAGGAGGTTGCGCCAAATCCAAGTCAAGGAGGGACTTGGTCCGCCGTCGGACCGGTGTTTGAAGCTGAACTTGCAACTAGCGAGTCCGGGCTGAATGCTGACTTCTCGGCGATGGCCGGGATGTACTGCGCGAACTTGCATTACGTTAACGCCGAGTGGACGGAAGCCAACTTTGACAGAATCTTCTCGTCCACCAGCGACGCAGCTTGGAAGTGCGCAGCACAAGGCTTCGCGTACCAACGCCACCTTCACGACTGGCTCTTCAACCGCCTTGTCGCAGGCGGGCATCTTAGGAGGATGGTTTTCTCGGAGGGGCTCCCTGATCAGGTAGCTGAGAAAGCTCTGCAGTTCCTGGGGCTAGCTTATCTGGAGGGCATGGAGAGCATTACCGAGGGTGGACTGCTCAGCGAACTTGTTGCGGACCTGAGGATTAAGGAGCTTTCGAAGTTATGCTGGTTTTTTTGGACGCTTCGAGGTAAGTCTGTCCCCCCCAACCGCGCGTCCAAGATCCTGAAGTTCTGGATGAAGGTCGCGGAGCAGGTTCGTGCAAACCGAGCCGACGAGCCTGAACTGCAGTCCGCCCTCGGCCAACTGGTCGTCTTTGTTCACGAGCTGACTCCGGCCGCCGTTGAGGTATTGGTCGAGGCGGCGCCTCACGCGCAAGTTAGGCATCATGGCTACATGCTGGTCGAGAACCTTGCGCGTCTTGCGAATCAGTATCCGAAAGAGGTTGCCATCATCTTCCGCGCAGCGATTTCTGGCTTCTTGCCTGACTATCGCAAGGAGGACGTAATTGCATGCGTCAATCGATTGGCAGAAGCGGGCGAGGTGGAAGAAGCTGAGGGAATATGCAATGCATATGCAGAACAAGGTTCGACGCTGCTAAAGCAGACCTACGAAGAAATTCGCGCAAGACAGCGCGCGTCGAGTAGCGACGAGACTGCCCTCTAGCTAAGGAACTGCGCTGCAACGCTGATCTGTCAGCTGGGATGCGCCTGAGACCAGCGCCAAAAGGGCAGTAATGGGTTGAAAGCTGCCAACCGGACGAAGTGGGCGAATTTCCGAGATCAATCTGAAGCCGCCGTCTGGATGCCAAGGTTAGCTGTGCAGCGACTGCTGCCGGTCGAGACGCCACTCTATGTGCGCTTCGCGCCGCGCTGCGGACATTCAGACCGCCGCGAGCTGCGGCGACTGCTTGCATGTGGCGGCGTCATGGCTAGACCATGCCGATCGCGCTTCCCCACCACTTCGGCAGGATCCCGACCGGGCAGTGAAGCTCGAGTTCGCACATAAAAATACTGCGACACCCAATCTCTCGCGAACGGCGTGGCTGCTTTGCTGCCGCGAGCCCAAGACCCGCTCATGGTGGCGGATTAACCGGTCATTGGTGCGCCACCGTCGAGACTCTCGTCCAAAACTGCGTCTGCGTTGGGATTGAAACGAGTTCGCAGTAGCAATTCACTCAGCTTTTCCTGAGTGACCAGTAGCACAGAAGCCTTTTTCAGCTCGGAATCCTCGATGAGCACTTGCTCACGGGTGCACTGACAGACGAGTAGGCAGGACACAGAAGCTGGGGTGCCCAACCGACTCAGATGGCTCACAACGGCTCCCCTGCGATTCGCGAGTTTTCCAAGCTTGGACTGAGCGTCCGATGTTTTCAACGTACATTCCACCAGCACTACGCGTCCAGCTTCAGTAAAAAGGGCAAGGTCTGGTGCGTCACTATCGGTGTACGGAACCGCTTGGAAACCAAGCAAGAACGCAAGCGTTGAAACCGCTCTTTCAAAGCCCTTCGCGTCCTTGGAGTTATTCAGAAGGCTGTCGCGGAGCCTTTCCCAGCCGGCGTCGAATGCTTGTAGCGTTCCAGATCGAACTGTCCTAGCACGGTGACTTCCCACGACCCAGTGGCGGCGCACCGGATGCCCTCCAACGGAAAGCATGACAAGCGCCCCATCAGCGTTCTCTCGGAGCTCTGTAAGGTGGCCTTCTCTAAGCATTCCTGCGGGCGGACTCCACGTTATCGCACTCGCTACTTGATGGCGTTCAAACTCTACTTGTGACCACCGCAGGGCGACAGAGAGCTTCTGAAGGTCCAGGCCAGCAAATGCGTTGAATTTCAGGTTTAGTTTGCCATCCACGAACGTGGATTCAGAGTTGGCCAACTCTGCGGGTGCATGAACGAAGATATTGATCTGTGGCTCTGTCGATGTACTCGGATTCGGCAGTGCAAGAAAGATGCTCACGTCCGCTATTCCGTCGAAAGGAATCTCAGCACACCGCAGTTGTGCGTTCATTGCCAACCACATCAAAGAGTCCTGTGGTGCGCGATTGTCTGAGCGGCAAGTAAGGTTGAGCGTGTAGCTCCACTCGTCATCGCTGGGTACTTTTGAGTAGTAGCTGAGCGGGCCTTCTGGAAGGGAAAAGCTCTCCCCATCAATCGACACATTTCCACTTTCGGCGTCGGCAAGAAGCTTCATGGTCTGGGCGAGGGTAAGGGGGCCCAATATTCGCTTTACGATCAGAAGATCATCTGTACGGACAATCACCGTCGGTACCTGCGGGTTGACGCCCACCTGCAGGGATGCTTTAAGTAGCTCGTTTCTTCCTGCGCTCACTCGGCCAATCAAACGGATCTCAGCGAACGCTCCATCGGTTGTCCATGCTGTAGAGGCAGACTGAAAGTAGGCAAGGTGATCTGTTCCCGTGTTCATAGTTGGATATACGCCTAAGGCTGATAGCCGCAGTCTAGTCTGGGCTTCGCCATCTGATAGCACTCACCACGAATCGCCAACTCCTCTATGCATGCAACGTGGTGCAGATCGCACGTTCGGGGCGTTGGCTCCGCCGGCTGCGACCAGTCAAAAACTGCCTCTCTTGCGTCGAAAGTTCCAGTCAACCTCGACCACAGCGCCTTGGCGAGTGGTTCACCCTCACCAAGAGTTCGCGGTCGTCCGGTCCGCGCGCACGAAAGGTTTCTTAGCCATGGGACCGAGTTTCGCGGGGCAGGCGTTCTTGCTGCATGCGCGATGCTGCTTGCCTGCATCCAAGACTTCTCCCGGCCCCACCGAGAAGCTCACCTCGAACCGAGATCGCTCAGCCAGGGTGTTGGGTACCGTGCGGTCAGCTGGCCGCCGTGACGAGATGAACCGTCCAATGCCCGCCGTTTTCCTGCTGCACCTGGAGCACGTCGTAGGTCTTGAGCATGTCGAGCAAGCCTGAGTGGCCGTAGTTCTTGGGCGAAAAAGACGGGTCTGCCCGCTTCAGATACGAGCCCAGGCCACCAACGCTGACCTGGCCTTCCGATGTGTCGGCCGCCAGCAAGGCCACCGCTTCCACGACAAACGCCGGGCGTTGCTTGGCCGCGGGTTTGGCGGGGTCGGGTTTGGCGGCCCCCACCTTGGCGGCCGCTTTGGGTTGCTCGGGCGCGGGCTCGGGCTTCACCCACTCAAAGAACTGGTCGCTCGCATTTCGCAGCGCGTCCGGGCTTTTGGACTCACCCACGATGTGCACCGTGGCGCCGCGTTCGCGCAGCTTGCGGCAGAGGTAGGCAAAGTCGGAATCGCTGGTGACGAGGCAAAACGTGTCTGCCCTGCGGTCGAACAGGGCCTCCAGCGCGTCAAGCGCCAGGGCAATGTCGGAGGTGTTCTTGCCTGCGGCGTACTGGTATTGCAGGCAGGGCGTGAAGGCCAGGCGCACCAGGGCCTCCTGCCATTTGTTGGCCAGGGTGGCGTGGTTGCCGTACCCGCGCCGCAGCACGACGCGGCCAAACTGGGCGACAACGCGCAGCGCGTATTCGAGGATCTCTGGTTGGGTGTTGTCGCAGTCCACCAGCACGGCGACGCGCGATTCGTTGTCTGCGATGGGGTGGTGGTGGTGGTTTGCCATCTGTGCGGTCCTCCCTTGAGCGGCGCCACACATCATAGGCGCCGCTCCGTGGCGCATGATCCCCGCCATGGCGTGCCCATGGGCGCCCCACCCACGCAGCCGGCATTTCCTATGCGCTGGCTGTGCCCATGGTATTTTTCGGGCCTGCACCACCCCCCGCACCACCCCAGGAGCCCCGCCCATGCAGCCCTCTGAGCATTGCGATGTCGTCGTCGTCGGTGGCGGCCCTGCCGGGTCCACCATTGCCACCCTGCTCGCGCGCGAGGGCCGCAAGGTGGTGCTGCTGGAGAAGGAGCACCACCCCCGCTTCCATATTGGCGAGTCGCTGCTGCCGGGCAATGTGGCCTTGTTCGACCAGCTCGGTGTGCGGGACCAGATCGAAAAGATCGGCATGCCGAAGTACGGCATCGAGTTCGTGCCACCCGATCTGGATTACTGCAGCTATGCCGATTTCGCCGAGGGTTGGGACCCTTCCATGGCCTCGGCCTGGCAGGTGCGCCGCTCCGAGATGGACGAGCTGCTGTTTCGCCATGCGGCCCGCGTGGGCGCCCAGGCGCTGGAGGGCGCGAAGGTGACCGAGGTCGCGTTCGATGACGAGGGCGCGGCCGTGGCGGCGGTGCTCGAGGGCGGCGAAACGCGCCGCTGGCGCACCCGCTTCGTGGTGGACGCCACCGGCCGCGACACGCTGCTGGCCAACAAGTTCAGGTGCAAGCAGAAGAACAAGGACCACAACAGCACGGCGCTGTTTGGACACTTTCGCGGCGCTCGCCGCCTGCAGGGCAAGCGCGAGGGCAACATCAGCATCTGCTGGTTCGAGCACGGCTGGTTCTGGTTCATCCCGCTGGCCGATGGCACCACGAGCGTGGGCGCGGTGTGCTGGGCCTATTACCTCAAGGCGCGCGACAAGCCGCTGAAGGACTATTTCTTCGACACCATCGCCCTGTGCCCGGAGCTGCACGACCGCCTGAAGGACGCGACCCTGGTGGACGACCAGGTGCATGCGACCGGCAATTTTTCTTACGCCAGCACGCACGCCACGGGGGAGCGCTACCTGATGGTGGGCGACGCTTTCACGTTCATCGACCCCATGTTTTCTTCGGGTGTGTTTCTGGCGATGCAGAGCGGCTTTGACGGCGCGCAGCTGGTGGCCACGGCGCTGGACGAGCCGCAGCGCCTGCCCGCCGCGCGCGCCGCGTATGAGAAGCGCGTGCGCGTGGGCCCGCGCGATTATTCGTGGTTCATTTACCGCGTGACGAACCCCACCATCCGCGACATGTTCATGCACCCGAACAACCGCTTCAAGGTGAAGCAGGGCCTCATGTCGCTGCTGGCGGCAGACATCCACCACGGCCCGGCGTATCGCTGGTCGCTGCGGATGTTCAAGCTGATTTACTACGTGGTCTCGGTGGCGAACTGGCGCCGCACCTACGCGGGCTGGAAGCGGCACCGCCACAACATCCGCGACATGGGGCCCCTGCGCGGCGAGACGATCATGAAGGCGGACTGACGCCCGCCTGCGCGCGCGGCCCCGGCCCGCTCAGGGCCGCACGGCGGTGTATTCCGAGAACACGCCGAGCTCGGTGTGGCGCTGCGCCTGCACGAAGCCCGCACGCGCCATGGCCTGGAGGATCTGCTCGGGCGGGATGCAGCTTTCGATGGTGTCCCAGTAGTAGCGCCACAGCTCCGCGCTGCCGCGCTCGCGGGCCACGAAGCGCGCCAGGGTGGGCACCACGCGGCGCATGTAGAACTTCACCAGCGCGCGCGAGACGCGGCTGGAGGGCTGGCTGATTTCCAGGATGAGCAGGCGGCCACCGGGGCGCAGCACGCGGTGGAATTCGCGCAGCGCGGCGTCCACGTCAGACACGTGGCGAAAGGCGTAGCCGAAGCTGAGGAAGTCGGCTTCGGCGGTGGCGCAGGGCAGGGCCTCGGCCCGGCCGGCGCGCAGTTCGATGCCGGGCAGATCCACCTGCGCCAGCATGCCGGGGCTGGGGTCCACGCCGATGAGGCGGCCTTGCTCGCCGATCAGGGCGCAGGCCTGGCGCGCGAGCAGGCCGGTGCCGATGCCCACGTCGACGACTTTGTCGCCCGCGGCCAGGCCCGCGCGGGCGAGGGCTTCGCGGCGGTACCAGCCACCGGTGCCAAACGCCATGGCGCGTTCGATGCGGTCGTAGTCGACGGCGGTCTCGTCGAAGATGCGGCGCACGTACTGCGCGTGGTCGGCTTCGTCGCGGTAGTAGGCGGGCAGGGGCGCGTGCGGCAGGGAAGGGGTGGTGGGCTCCATCGAATGTCTGCTCCTTGGGCCAGGGGCCTGTGGGGTGGGTGGGTGCATGGGTGCATTGTTGACGCAATAGAAACAGACTACTCCTGCTTATCGCCTTTATCTGAAGCGAGGCCGTGCCTATAGTTCCAGCCATGGTTCTTCAGCATGTTCATCTCCACTGCGCCCTGGGCGCAGGCGCGCTGCGCGGCGCCTTCCAGGCCGCGGCACCGCCGTCTTCCTGACGGCACCCCACACCCCCCGGTTCCATCCACGGAAATGCCAGCCCCGGTGCTTCACCAGGGACGGCATCGCTCGCCCTTTCCACTGTCCAACCCAAGAAAAGACACCATGAAAAAAATCGCCGCCGCAGCCGCTCTGGCCGCCCTTGCAGTGCCTTCGTTCGCGCAGTCCAGCGTCACGCTGTATGGCGTGGCCGACATGTTCTACCAGTACGCCGATGGGGCCAACTCGCTGTCGCGCGCGCAGTCGGGCGGCCTGGCCGGCAGCCGTTTTGGCCTGCGCGGCTCGGAAGACCTGGGCGGTGGCCTGCGCGCCAATTTCACGCTGGAAGGCGGCGTGAACCTGGACGACGGCACCAGCGGCCAGGGCGGCGCGCTGTTTGGCCGCCAGGCGCATGTGGGCTTGTCGGGCGCGTTCGGCGCGGTGTCGCTGGGCCGCCAGTACACGGCGCTGTATGCGGCCACGAACGACCACAGCCTGTTCACCAGCGCGGGCGCAGGCCCCTCCACCGCCCTCATTGGTGGTTTCGGTGGCGGCTACGAGCTGGTGCGGGGTGCCTCGGCCACGGCGGCGCCGCCGCAAGCCGGTGCCACGGGCAACGGCGCTCCCGCGCGCATCAACAACTCGATCAAGTACGAGTCGCCGAGCCTGGCCGGTTTCAAGCTGGGTGCGGTCTACGGCATGGGTGAAGTCGCGGGTGCCAGCGGCGACAACCAGGTGATGGAGGCCTCGGTGCGCTACACGGGCCATGGCTTCGATGTGATCGGCTCCTACCTCACCGACGAGGCGCGCGGCGGCATCGGTGTGAACTCGACGGACGCGCGCATCGGCACCCTGTCGGGCGCGTACAACTTCGCGCCGTTCCGCGTGGTGGCGGGCTACATCGACTTCGACGACAAGCGCGTGGCCAATCTCGATGGCGAAGGCGCCTGGGTGGGCATCGACTACCAGACCGGCAAGACCACCTGGAAGGCGCAGTACGTGATCAACTCGCCCAAGAACCTGAGCAACGCGGACAGCAAGGCGTTTGGCGTGGGCGTGGTGTACGACCTCTCCAAGCGCACGGCGCTGTATTCGAGCCTGACGCGCTTTCGCAACGACGCGAACGCCGGCGCGGGCGGCCTGGGCCGTTTCAACGCCGCCCTGCCTGCCGGCCTGACCTCGGCGGTGGACAACGACATCACGGAGTTCGCCGTCGGCATCCGCCACACGTTCTGAACTTTTTCCGGGCGGCGCGGCTCACACAAATACCGGGCCGCGCGCCCGCAACGCCTCTCCAAGGGTGGTCCATCCCAGATGACTCCACCTTTTTCACAGCCCCTTCGGGGGCTGTTTTTTTTGGGGGCCAGCGGCCCGCCCACGGCCCGGGCGCTCAGGCCACGCGCCCGGCGGCGCGCGCCACGCCCTCGCGCAGCCACACGTGCGCCGGGTCGTGGTCGTTGCGGCTGTGCCAGACCGCGCGGAAGGTGGAGGGCGCGCTGGGGTAGGGTGGCTCGCGCATGCGCAGCCCGCCGCCCTCGGCCAGGTTGCGCGCCAGCGACGACGGCATGATGGAGAGCATGTCCGAGCCGCGCAGCAGCGCGGGTATGGCCAGCGAGTGCGGCACGGTGGCGCGGTAGCGCGGTGCCAGCCCCACGGCGGACAAGGCCTCTTCCAGCGCGTGGCGGTCGAACATCTCGGCCTGCCGCGCCAGCCCCCGCTCCAGGATGAAGCCCCCCACCGCGCCTTCTTCCTGCCCACCCACGGACACCGTCACCAGCGGGTAGCGCGCGAGGTCCGGCAGCGCGAGCTTGCGGCGCGAGGCCGGGTGGTCTTTGCGCATGACGATCAGCTCGCCCTGCGTCATGAGGGTGCGTGAACTCAGGCGCGAAGGCACCTGCGCAAAGATGCCCACCGCCAGGTCGATGCGGCCCACGTCGATCTGCTCGGCCAGGTCCAGCCGCGTGGAGGGGCGCACCACGAGGTCGATGCCCGGGGCCTCCTGCGCCATGAGCCGGCTGAGCTCGGCCACCATCACGGCCGTGAGGTGGTCGTTGGCGGCGATCACGAAGCGCCGCTGGGAGCGCGCGGGGTCGAACGGCTCCACGCCCAGCGTGGCCTCGATGCGGCGCAGCGCGCCGCGCAGTTCGTCGGCCATGGCCATGGCGCGCGCGGTCGGCACCATGCCCTTGGCGGTGCGCACGAAAAGCTCGTCGCCCACCACTTCGCGCAGGCGCGTGAGCGCATGGCTCACCGCAGACTGGCTCAGGTTCAGCCGCTTGCCCGCGCGCAGCAGGTTGCGGTCTTCGTGCACCGCGTCGAAGACTTTGATGAGGTTCAGGTCGATGCGTCCGATGCTCATGGCGTGTCCTTCGCAAGTTGCATGGCGTGCATTTTGCTCTTGCAAAAACAGCGATTCCATTCAAGTCGAGGGATGGCGATCATCCGCACATTCCCACCCCGAAACCCACGAATCCCACGATTCCCACGGAGCCCCACCATGCACACCCTCTCGCGCCGGCGCTTCGGCGCCACCACCCTCGCCGCCCTGGCCGCCACCGCCTGGCATCCCGCCAGCTTTGCGCAGGGCACCGTGCGCCGCCTGCTCGTCGGCTACCCGCCCGGCGGCACGCTGGACCAGACGGCTCGCCGCGTGGCCGAGGCCTGGCGCAAGCAGGGCGCGAGTTTCATCGTGGACAACCGCGCGGGCGCCGCCGGCCGCGTGGCCAGCGCGCAGCTCAAGCGCGAGCGCGCCGACGGCCACACCTTGCTGTGCACCCACACCTCGGCGCTCAGCATCTACCCGCACGTCTACACCCGGCTTTCTTACGACGCGGTGGCCGACTTCGTGCCCATCTCGCCCGTGGTTTCGGCCACCTGCGCGCTGGCGGTGGGCCCTGCGGTGCCCGCCTCGGTGAAGACGCTGGCCGACTACGTGAAGTGGGTGCGGCAGTCGCCCACCCACGCCATGTACGCCTCGCCCGCGGCCGGGTCGATGGCGCACTTTCTGGGCTACCAGTTCTCCGAGGCGGCGGGCCTGCAGCTGCAGCATGTGGGCTACCGTGGCTCGGCCCCGGCCATGAACGACCTGCTGGGCGGGCAGATCCCTGCCTACCTCGGCTTCGTGGCCGATTTCCTGCCCTACCTGCAGAGCGGCAAGCTGCGCATCCTGGCCGTGAGCGGCGAGAAGCGCTCGCGCTTCCTGCCCCAGGTGCCCAGTTTTGTAGAGCAGGGCCACGCCGCGCTCACCGGCGTGGAGTCGTACGGCCTCTTCGCGCCGCCTGGCACGCCCGAGGCCACGGTGAAGGCGCTGCACGACGCGGTGATGGCCGCCAGCCGCGACGAGGCCCTGGTGGCCGGCTTCGAAGAGGTGGGCCTGGAGCTGTTCACGCTCAGCCCCAAGGCCTACGAGCGCTACATCCAGGCCGAGCGCGACAAGTGGGGCCCCGTGGTGCGCGCGTCTGGCTTCAAATCGGAGGAATGAGCATGACACCGCAAGCCATCGACGACCGCGAAGCGCTCATTCAGCGCAGCATCGCTTTTCTGGACGAGGTCAAGGACATGACCGCCGGCACGCCCGTGGAGCGCTGGCTCAACGCCACGCACGGCCCGGGCAGTGCGCTGTACGACGAGCTGGCCCGCCTCGTGAAAGCGGGCGTGCGCGACGGCTGGGCGGCCAACGTCGAGATCACCGGGCCGCACTACCGCCGCAGCCGCATCGCCGAGCCGTCGCAGCGCACGCACTGGTTCAGCATCACGGCGGTGTACATGGACAGCACGGGCAACACCCAGGGCAACCCGGGGCACACCTTCCGTGGCCAGTACCACGCCCACCCCTATGGCGAGCTGAACATGGTGATCCCGCTCAACCCGGGTGCCGCGCTGGCCGGCCCCAATGGCTGGTGCGAAGGCGGCTGGACCGCGCCCGGCCCGGGCAGCCACCACTACCCCGAGGCGCGCGGGGGCGCGGTCATCGCGCTGTTCTACCTGCCGGCGGGGCGCATCGCCTACCACCCGCCGCCCGAGGTGGCCGCGCCGGTGGAGCACGCAGCGTGAGCGGGTCTTGCACCGAAGACACCGCCCGCGTGGTGGATGGCGTGATGCGTGCGCGCCGCAGCCTGCGCGCCTACCGGCCCGAGCCGGTGCCGCGCGCGCTGCTCGAAGAACTGCTGGCCGTGGCCTGCACCGCGCCGAGCAACTCGAACACCCAGCCCTGGCGGGTGCACGCCGTGGCGGGCGCGGCCCTGAGGTCGATGGGCGATGCGCTGGTGGCCGCGTTCCGCGAGAACCGCCTGCCGCCTTCGCCGCATTTCCCCGACCCGCTGCCCGAGGAACACGCGCAGCGGCAGCGCGAGTTCGGCGCGGTCTACTACCGCAGCCTGGGCATCGACCCGACCGACATGCCCGCCCGCATGCGCCAGACCGAGAAGAACTTCCATTTCTTCGGCGCCCCGGTCGGCCTGATCTTCACCATCGACGCCCGGCTCGCACCGCACAGCTGGCTGGACCTGGGCCTGCTGGTGCAGAACGTGATGATCGCGGCGAGCGCGCGCGGCCTGGGCACCTGCCCGCAGGTGTCGTTCGCGCGCTTTCACCCGGTGATCGCGCAGCACCTCGCGCTGCGCGAGCACGAGCTCACGGTGTGCGGCATGTCGCTGGGTTACCCCGAGCGCGATGCGCCCGTCAACCGCCTGGCCATGCCGCGCCGCGAAGTGGGCGAGTTCGCCAGCTTCCAGGGCTTCAGGGCGGCTTGAGCTGCCACTGCTGGCGCGCGACGTCCTGAAGAAAGCCCGTGACGGCGCGCACCCTGGCGGCGTTGCGCCGGCTGGGCAGCGAGACGGCGTACATGGTGTGGGCCACGCTGGAAGCGAACGGCGCGAGCACCTCCACCAGGCGGCCGCTGGCCACGTCGGCCGCGGCCAGCGGGCGCGAGAGCATGCCAATGCCCGCCCCGGCCACCAGGGCGTGGTGCACCAGCGCCGAGGTGTTGGCGGCGAGTTGCGAGCGCACGGTGACGTCCAGCGGCCGGCCGCCCTGGCGGAATTTCCAGGTCACGGCGGGGCCTTGCGCGGTGTGCGTGACGGTCTGGTGCTGCTGCAGTTCGTGCGGGTCGGCCGGCACGCCCTGCGCGTGCAGGTAGGCGGGCGAGGCGTACAGGCGCCGCTCGAACGAGCCGAGTTCGCGCGCCACCACGGCATCGCTGTGGCCCACCGTCGTGCGCAGCGCCACGTCGATGCCATCGGTCACGAGGTCGGCCACGCGGTCGTCGGCCACGAGCTCGATGCGCAGCGCCGGGTGGCGCGCGCGCAGCTGGGCCAGGCAGGGCACGAGCAGTTGCTCGCAGATCTCCTGGCTGGAGGCCAGGCGCAGCGCGCCTGCCACGTGGTTTCGCTGCCGGGACAGCGCGGCGGAGATGTCTTCCATCTGCGCCAGCAGGGCACGCGCCTCCTGCGCCAGCTCGGCGCCTTCGGGCGTGGCCGACAGCCCATGCGTGGAGCGGCGCAGCAAGGTCACGCCGTAGCCGGCTTCGAGGCGGTCCACGCCGCGCGTGACCACCGACACCGCCACGTTCATCTCGCGCGCGGCGCCCGAGAACGACCGCAGATCGAGCGATCGGACCAGCCACCGCAGGTCTGCAGGGTCGGGGAGGAAGTGTTTCATCGGCCGTGCCTTTGCCTTGGCGTGCGGAGCAAAAGCCATTATCGGGCCGGGCAGTGGTTGGGCGCCCCGGGCCTTGCTGAGGCCGCGAAGCCCCGCGGCGGGGGCTTCAGCGCGCTGGCGTGACGCGCCAGAGGGTGTTGGAGAGGTCGTCCGCCACGATGAGGGCGCCCTTGGGGTCCACGGTCACGCCCACCGGCCGGCCCATGGTCTTGCCCTCGCTCTGGAAGCCGGTGACAACGTCCACCGCCGGGCCGCTGGGGCGGCCGTTGGCGAAGGGCACGAAGATCACCTTGTAGCCCACGGGCTCGTCGCGGTTCCAGCTGCCGTGCAGGCCGACGAAGGCGCCTTCGGCAAAAGGTGCCGCAAACCCGCCCGGCACGAAGGACAGCCCCAGCGGCGCCGAGTGCGAGGGCAGGGCCACGTCCGGGCGCACGGTGGCCTGCACCTTCTGCTCGTCCTGAGGCTGCACGCGGCGGTCGACGTTGGGGCCCCAGTACGCATAGGGCCAGCCGTAGAACGCCCCTTCCCGCACCGAGGTGAGGTAGTCGGGCACGAGGTCGGGGCCGAGTTCGTCGCGCTCGTTGACCACCGCCCAGAGTTGCCGGCTCGTGGGCTCGAACGCCAGCGCCGTGGGGTTGCGCAGGCCGGTGGCGAAGGTGCGCGTCGCGCCTGTGCGGGCGTCGATCTGCCAGACCACGGCGCGGTTTTCCTCCACCGCCATGCCGCGCTCGCCGATGTTGCTGTTGGAGCCGATGCCGACGTAGAGGTAGCGGCCGTCTGCGTCGGCGGCGAGCGATTTCGTCCAGTGGTGGTTGACCGCCGAAGGCAGCTTGGTCACCGAGACGGGCGCGGCGCCGGCCTGGGTCTGCCCGGCCACGTACTCAAAGCGCACCAGCTCGTCCTGGTTGGCGACATAGAGCTGGTTGCCCACCAGGGCCAGGCCGTAGGGCGCGTTGAGGTCCTTGGCGTAGACCCACCGGCCTTCGTAGGTGCCATCGCCATCGGCGTCGCGCAGCAGGGTCAGCTGGTTGCCGCCTTTGACGGCGGTGTTGCCCCTGGCCTTGATGATGCCGGCGATGTAGTCCTTGGGCTTGAGCACGGGCGCGCCGCCACCTTTGCCTTCGGCCACGAGGATGTCGCCGTTGGGCAGCACCAGCGACTGGCGCGGGACTTTCATGTCGGTGGCGATGGCCTGGATTTTCCAGCCGGGCGGCACCGTGGGCCGGCGCTCGCCCCACAGGGCAGGCTCCGCGATGCGCATGCTGGGCAGCAGGCCCCGCTGCGGCGGTGGCAGCTCGGGCTGGGCCGTCTGTGCGCCAGCGGTTCCCACGGCCGAGGCCGCCAGCGCCAGCGCGGCGCCCAGGAGGCGGGCCGGGGCCATCATGCCGGCCTCCGCAGAAAGCCCGCAATGCCGGTGGCGCTGGCCGCCACGGCGAGCACCAGCACCACGGCCGACAGGATCAACCCGGCCGGCATCGCGGCCCAGCCGTCCTTGCCGTGGATGAGGGCGTTGACGAAGCCGACCACGAAGGTGAGCAGCAGCAAGGCCAGGTAGACCAGCCCCCCCTGATGGCGCTGGGCGGGCGAGCGCAGCACCTGCACCGCCGCCCAGAGCAGCACCGGGCCGGCCACCAGCAGCGCCCCGGCGTTCAACCACGCGGCGAAGTTGACCCACTGGATCTCCTGGCTGCTGAAGTAGGCCCAGTCGCTGAGCAAGGCGCCCAGGAAGAGCGGCACGGAAGACAGGGCGAAGAGGGCATGCATTCAGGGGTTCGCAGTCGCAAGAAGAGGGCTCATTAGAGGGCTCATTGAGACCATCTTCCTCAGCGGGTGTGGCGGCGTCTGTTCGCCAGCGAACAGTGCGCGGTGCCGCTCCGTGGTGTCATGCGCGTGGGCGGCGCGGCCCCAGTGCCGGCGGGCGCCCCACCTGGAGGACCATGCCTTGGACGAATTGAAACGGTGGGTGCCGTATTGCGGCGAGGCGCCCGACCCGGCGAGCTGGCTGGGCCGGTGGAACCTCGACCCGGTGCTGGGCATCGCCCTGTTGCTGCTCCTGGTGCTGCTCTGGCGTGCGCGCGTGGGGGGTGGGCTCACGCCCCGCCGGCGCCAGAGCCTGCAGGGCGCGTGGGCGCTCACCGTGGTGCTGTATGTGTCGCCGCTGTGCGCCCTGAGCTCGGCCTTCTTCACCGTGCGGGTGATCCACCACCTCGCGCTGGTGCTGGTGATGGCGCCTTTGCTGGTGCACGGCCTGGAGCCCTGGCTGCGGCGCTGGCCGGTGTCGCTCTGGGGCGCCACGGCCGCCTCGGCGGTGGTGTTCTGGATCTGGCATGCGCCGGCCCCTTACGCGGCGGCGCTGTCGTCGCACGGCATCTACGCGCTGATGCAGTTCACGCTGCTGGCCAGTGCGATGGGGTTCTGGCTCGCGGTGCGACGGGCCGGGCCGGCGGCGGCCATGGGCGCGGTGCTGGTCACGACGGTGTTGATGGGCCTGCTCGGCGCGCTGATCACTTTCGCGGGACAGCCGCTGTACCCGCCGCACTTCGCCTCCGCGCTGAGCTGGGGCGTGGCGCCGCTGGAAGACCAGCAGCTCGCCGGCATCACGATGTGGGCGCCGGGCAGCATCGCCTACCTGGCCGCGGCGATGGCGATCGGCTGGCGCTGGATGGACGCCGAACGCGCGCGCGCCTGGCGCGCCGACCCCGCATGAACCTCATTGCCGCCATCGAATGGGCCGAGGGCTACCACCGGCGCGGCCTTTACTCGCCGATTGGCGTGACCTTCCACTGGGTGATGGCCGCGCTCATGGTGTTCCAGCTGGCCCATGGGTGGTACCTGGGGTGGCAGCCGGTGGGGGGCGACAAGTACATCGGCTACCAGACGCACACGCAGGTGGGGTTGACGATCATGCTGCTGGGCACGCTGCGCCTGTGTTGGCACAGCCAGATCAGCGGACCCGATACGGTGGACGAGGCGTCGCTGACGGGCAAGGCCAGCCGCCTCCTGCAGAGTTGGTTCTACGTGAGCTTTTTCGCGCTGCCGATCAGCGGCTGGGTCATGTGGTCCACCCTGCCGAGCGACCTGCCCTTGTCCATCGCCGGTCTGATCCCGTTTCCCAACCTGCCTTTCGACCAGCTCTCCGAGGGCCTGCAGCACCGCCTGATGCAGTGGGCCGCCAGCGCCCATTACTGGATCGTGTGGATCACGGCGCTGCTCATCCCCGGCCACGCCGGGGCGGCGGTGCTGCACCACCTGATCAAGCGCGACCGCGTGCTGCCTTCGATGTTCGACCTCAACGGTCCGGCGTCGCCGGGCGTGGTGGGATCTGCGCCAGATAAAGGCCCAGTTGCCTGACCTGCCCCGCGTCGAGCTGCTGCGCCACTTCCAACATCACATGATTGCCGTCGTTGCGCCGTTTCGAGAGTTGCCAGTCCTGCAGTTGCTGGATCAGGTAGAAGGCCGGCTGGGCGTTGAGCGGCGGGCCGTTGGCGCTGCCCACGCCTTCGGCGCCGTGGCATTGCTGGCACGCGCGCGCGTACAGCGCCGGGGTCTGCGGGGCGATCGCTTCCTGCGTGGCGGCGGGCAAGGCCTGCGGCGGCAGGGCGGCGTAGTGGTTGGCCACGCGCACGCGCTCGTGGCTGTCGAGAAAGCGCGCCACGTCGCGCATCACCTCGTGCGGGCGCAGGCCTGCGGCGTAGTCTTCCATCTGCTTTTGCAGGTAGCCCGCAGGCAGGCCGGCGATGCGCGGCGCGTCAAAGCCATTGCCTTCGCCGCGCACGCCGTGGCAGGTGGCGCAGGCGTAGCGCGCGCCGGCCTGGCCACCGCTCATGGCGATGAGTTCGCCGCTGCGGCTCCAGGGGTCTTCGCTGGGGGTCTTGCGGTCGGTGCAGGCCGTGGTCAGGGCCAGCGCGCACAGGGCCAGCAGCAGCGAGCCGAGGTTCGCGCGCCGGTGGTCTTGCAGCGACGGGTGTGTGCGCATGGGAACTAGATCATCGTGCATACCGGGCGCGCCGCGCTCGCCGAAGGGCTATTGCGGCCGCTGGCTGGTGCTGGCCTGCATCGGCCTGGCGGCCTGCGACGGCCCGCCCGACCGCACGCCGACGCTGGCCGACGCCGATGCCGCCACGGGCCGGCGGCTCGTCGCCGAGAAGGGCTGCGTGGCCTGCCACAGCTTCCCCGATGTGAAGTGGCCGCGCGGCGGGCTCGGGCCCTCGCTGCACGGCTTCGCGCGCCAGGGCCTGATCGCCGGGCAGCTGCCCAACCAGCCCGGCGTGCTCATGCAATTTGTCAGGAACGCGCCCGGGCTGATGCCCGGGACGGCCATGCCGGCCATCACGATGTCAGACCAGGAAGCCCGCGATGTCACAGCCTACCTCCTCACGCTCCAATCTCGCTGAGGCCTTGAGTGGCTGGCCCCCGCCGGTGCTCGATCCGCACGGCCCGTTTTCGAACACGGTCACCTCACTCACCTGGGTGCTGATCGCGCTCGTGACGCTGATCTTCGCGCTGGTCTGCGCCGCCCTCTGGGTGGCGCTGTACGGCAGCGACACGCTGCGCGCGCGCCTCGGTGGCGAGGGCGTCGTGAAATGGTTCGGGCTGGTGGTCCCGGCCGGCGTGCTGTTCCTGCTGCTGGCCTGGGGCCTGACGCTGGCCGCCGGGCTGACCACGATCCAGGGCGACGAGTTGCGCATGCGGGTGTCGGGCAACATCTACTGGTGGCGCGTGTCCTACCTGGACGCGGCGGGCAAGGAGCTGCATGCCGATGCCAACGAGCTGCACATCCCGGTCGGCCGCCCGGTGGTCATCGACATGGTGTCCGAGGACGTGATCCACAGCTTCTGGGTGCCCAAGCTCGGGGGCAAGATGGACATGATCCCGGGCCGCACCAACCGGCTCAAGCTGCAGGCCGACCGGGCCGGCGTCTATGGCGGGCAATGCGCCGAGTTCTGCGGCGGCGCGCATTCCCTGATGGGCTTCGTGGTGGTGGCGCACGAGCCCGAAGACTGGCAGCGCTGGAACGCGGCGCGGCTGGCGCGCCAGCAGCCGCAGCCCGCGCCGGCCGCAGCCCCCGTCGACGACGAGGTGCTGCGGGGCAGCCGGCTCTTTGGCGAGGCCGGCTGCGCGGCCTGCCACCGCATCGCCGGCACCTCGGCGCAAGGGCTCTCGGGGCCGGACTTGACGCACATCGGCTCGCGGCAGTCGCTGGGCGCGGGCATCCTGCCCAACCACCGCGGCACGCTCATCGGCTGGATCGGCGACAGCCAGTCGATCAAGCCCAACAACCGCATGCCGGCCTACCGCTCCCTGCAGGCCGCCGAGCTGCACGCCCTGGCCGCGTACATGGAGTCGCTGAAATGACGCAGCGCGTCCCTGCCGGCGTGGCCGGCGCCGTCTCCGACGCCGAGACCGCGCCCTCGGAGACCGGTTTCGACGCGCGGCTCTACGAGCGCTTTCCCACCCAGGACCCAAGGCCACCGGGCGAACTCGAGGCCCTGAAGAAGGTCTGGGAGACGCCCGGCGGATGGCGCGCCTTCAGCGCCGTCAACAACAATTTCATCGGCTTCCTGTTCATCGTCACGGCCTTCGGCTTCTTCGTCGCCGCCGGGGTGCTGTCGCTGGTGATGCGCGTGCAACTGTCCGCGCCGCTGGCCGGCATCGTGCCGCAGGAGACCTACAACCAGCTGTTCACGATGCACGGCTCGGTGATGATGTTCCTGTTCGCGGTGCCCGCCGTCGAGGCCATCGCCGTGATGCTGCTGCCGCAGATGATCGGCGCGCGCGACCTGCCGTTTCCGCGCCTCTCGGCCTACTCGTACTGGGCCTACCTGATCGGCGGCGTGGTCTTCTTCTGCTCGATCTTCGTCAGCCTGGCGCCCTCGGGCGGGTGGTTCATGTACCCGCCGCTGAGCTCGTCGGTCTACGCCCAGGGCATCAACGCCGACTTCTGGCTGCTGGGCATCGGCTTCATCGAGATCAGCGCGATCGCCGGCGCCATCGAACTCACCGTGGGCGTGCTGCGCACACGCGCCCCGGGCATGACGCTGGCGAAGATGCCGCTGTACGCCTGGGCGGTGCTGATCTTCGGGGTGATGATCATCCTGGCCTTCCCCGCGATGATCATGGTGACCTTTCTGCTGGAACTCGAACGCGCCTTCAACTGGCCGCTGTTCGACGCCACGCGCGGCGGCGACCCGCTGCTCTACCAGCACCTGTTCTGGTTCTTCGGCCACCCCGACGTCTACATCATCTTCATCCCGGCCTCGGCCATGCTGTCGACCATGATCGTGACGGTCGCGCAGAAGCCGCTGGTGGGCCACGAGATCGTGGTGATGGCGCTGATCGCCACCGGCTTCATCAGCTTCGGGGTCTGGGCGCACCACATGTTCACCGTGGGCCTGCCGGGCCTGTCGGCCGGCTACTTCTCGGCCGCCTCGATGGCGGTGGCCATTCCCGCGGGCGCGCAGGTGTTCGCGTGGATCGCCACGCTCGCCTCGGGCAAGGTCCGGCGCAACGTGCCCTCGCTCTTTCTCATCGGCGGCATCCTCATCTTCGTGATGGGCGGCCTCACGGGCGTGATGGTGGGCATGGTCGCCTTCGATGGGCAGGCGCACGACACCTACTTCGTGGTGGCGCACTTCCACTACGTGCTCATCGGCAGCATGGTGTTCCCGCTGTTTGCCGCGTTCTACTACTGGACGCCGATGATCAACGGCCAGCAGCTCTCCGAGCGGGTCGGGCGCTGGGTCTTCTGGCTGAACTTCGTGGGCGTGCACGTCTGCTTCCTGCCCATGCACCTGAGCGGGCTGATGGGCATGCCCAGGCGCGTGGACACCTACCTGCCCGGGCGCTCGATGGAGCTGCCCAACCTGATCTCGACCTTGGGCGCGTTCATCATGGCCGCTGGCGTGCTGCTGTTCGTGATCGACGCGCTGCGCTGCTACAGCCGCCGGGACCGGGGCGACGGCAACGCGCGCAACGTGTACAACGGCGGCACGCTGGAATGGCTCTCCACCGGCAACTACGGCATCCGCTCGATCCCCGTCGTCAGTTCGCTGGAGCCTCTGTGGGCCGACGCGCGGCTGCGCGAGGACGTCGAGGCCGGGCGCTACTTCCTGCCCGGCACCACCACCGGCGCGCGCGAGACGCTGATCACCAGCAGTTCGCGCGCGGAGCCGCAGTACGTGCAGATCATGCCGGGGCCCGCGTGGTCGCCCCTGCTGGCCGCGCTCTTCACCGCCGGCTTCTTCCTGCTGCTCACGGTCAAGGCCCTCGCGCTGAGCGCGATCTGCGGCGTGCTCACCATCGCCTGCGTGATGCGCTGGGTCTGGCACAACGACCGGCACATCCCGCAGAAGCAGGTGGACGCGGGCGGGGGCATCCTGCTGCCCACCTACGTGGCCGGCCCGGCATCGCACGGCTGGTGGGCCGCGGTGCTGCTGGTCGTCGTCCTGGGGATGATCTATCTGATGGCGATGTTCGCCTACCTGTACCTGCATGGCGCGCACCCGGACGCCTGGCGCATCACCGCACCGCGCGGCGCGCTGGTGCCGGGCGTGCTGCTGCTGGGGGCGTCGGGCGCGCTGGCTTTCGCCGCGCGGCCGTTGCTGGCGAGGTTCCAGCGCGGCAGCGGGCTCAGCGCCTGGGCCATGTCGCTGAGCATGCTGTGCCTGGTTGCCGCGCTGGTGGTGGACGCGCTCGACTGGTGGCACGCCGGTCTGCGCGGCGACGCCAGCGGGCAAGGGGCGGCCATCTTCGCCATGCTGGCGTGGCACAGCTCCATCGTCCTGGCGGTGGTGCTCTCGGCGCTGTACTACCTCGCGCGCTGGATGCGCGGCCTGGCGCCGGGCCCGGCCAACAAGACGCTGGAGGCCTTGCGCATCCTCTTCATGTATGCGGCGCTCGAAGGCGCGGCCGGCCTGCTGTTGCCGCGCGCACTGCCCTGGAGCGGCGTGTGAAGCCGCGCCAGCCGGCGAACGCGCGGCCGATCGTCACGGCCCTGGCGATCTGGTTCGCCCACTTCATGGTGATCTGGGCGGCGGGCGAAATCTGGCCGCACCAGTGGGCGGCCAACGCGGTGGCCTGGGTGGCCACCGCCATCGCGCTGCTGGCCGTGGCCGTGCACGGCCACCGCTTGAAAGCACGGCACGCCGAGGGCGGGCTGCCGGGCTGGAGCTACCGCATGGCGCGAGGGGCGGCCGCGATCGCGGCGGCGGCGGTGGTCTTCAGCGCCATGCCCTCGGTGGTGTTCCTGCCTTGAGCGAACCGGGCCGGGCAGGCGGCAGGCGGCGGCGCCCGGACCGCAGGCACGCCAACTGCCCCGGGGACATGGGCGGACAACCCACGCGCCCACCCACTTGAAAGGACACACCATGGCACGCAGCAGCATCCAGGGCACCAGCCCCGCACCCGCCGAACCCGCCGGCCGCGACACCGCGTCGCTGGGCCCGGGGGACTCCTCCGACAGCGGCAGCGACATGATGGGCATCGCCGACAGCGACGGCGGCGACCCCGGCGCGCCCGCCGACTTCGACGCCCCCGACGAACAGCGCCCCACCTTGCTCTCGCCCGATGCCCTGGCCTCGCCGAGCGACGCCGCAGGCACGGGCGAGAGCCGCAGCGCCGGCAGCGATGCCGGCAAGCGCGATGGCTGGGACATCGGTGTGGACCGCGTCATCACGCCCGGTGGTGCGGACGAGGCCTCCGACGACGAAGACCCCGACCTGGCCTTCATCGACAGCGCAGAAGCCGGCGATCCGCTGAGCGACGAGGAGACGGACGACGCGCAGGAGGACGACGCGGCGCCGCGAGGCCCCGGGCTCAGGCCCGCGCGATGACCAGATCGGCCATGGGCCGGGCCACGCAGGGCAGGCAGTAGCCCTCTTCCTTTTCATCGGCGCTCAGGCCGGGCCAGGGAATGTCGTAGCGCACCTGCCCCTGCCGCAGGCGCGCGATGCAGGTGCGGCAAGTGCCGTTGCGACACGACACGGGCCAGGCCACGCCCGCGCGCGCCATGGCGGCGAACAGGCTGGTCTCGCTGTCGGCCTCGATGTCGGCGGCATCGCCGTCGATCTGGATGCGGAAGGTGGTCATGCGCGTCGGGAGGGCCACGGGGTGGGCTTAGACTTTCCCCATGAGCTTGGAATATTGGAAGTATGACGCGGGCAGCGAATCCGTCGCCTCGCTGGTGATTCCTGCCGCACTGGGCCGCGCGCGCACCTTCGACCTCGATGCCACGCTGCTGGTGGCGGTGCTGGCGGAGGCCGCCGAGCCCTCGCACGAACTGTCCGTGGAGGTGGACGGCCGGCGGGTGTGGCACCGGCGCATACCGAGCCACAACCCCGGGCAGACCGACGGCCTGGATTACCACTGCCGCCTGACGGTGGAGGCCGACGCCGAATGCCGCGTGCGCGCCAAGGCGAACTGCAAGGGCGGCAGGGTGCTGTCGCTGGTGCTGGAAGCCCGCGAGACGGCGTACTGAGGCGCCCCGTCGCGCGGGGGCCTCAGAGCGCCCGCGCGATCACCAGAGGACCTTGACGCCCACGCCGCCGCTGATGCCGCTGTCGGTGCGCGCGCCGCCGCCGTGCTCCCACAGCTGGCTGACTTCGCCGTACACGCTGGTGCGCGCGCTGAGCCGCCAGGTCAGGCCCGCGCTGAGTTCGCTGCCGCTGCCGCCTGTGCGGCTGACGATGTCGGTACCGCCCGCGCCGCCGACGAAGCGCGTGACGTCGGCGCTGTTGCTGCGTTTGTAGAGGTTCAGGCTGGCGTAGGGCCGCAGCGCGCCAGCGCCGGCGTTGAAGAGCCCGTTGACGCGCACACCCACGCGCGCGAGCCAGCTGCCATCGGTGTCCTGCTGCACGGTGGCGCCGCTCAGGCCGGTTTCTTTCAAGCTCAGGCGCTGGTAGGCCACTTGCACCGAAGGCTCGATCTGCCAGCGCGGCGAGAGGGCGATGCCCTGGCCGACTTCGACCGAGGCCATGAGGCTGTCGCCCTTGCCCGCGCTGGCGTCGCCCTGCGCCGGTGTGGCGCTGTAGCGGTGGTCGCCGAACTGCAGCACGGCGTCCCAGCTCAAGCTGTCGCGCTGCCAGGTGGCGTAGCCGCCCAGGTACTGGCTGCGCAGGTCGTTGCGGCCGGAGGTGTAGTTCGCGGCGCCGCTTTCCTGGCCGCGCACGGCCATGTCGCCTTCGAGCTGGCCCAGGTACAGGCCGGCGCGCCAGTGCCCCTCGGTCCAGAGGTCGGTGCCGGTCTGGAAGCCGTTGACGCGGCCGCTGCTCGTGGGGCTGACGGTGCCCTGTTGCGCGATGTCGCGGTCCACGCTGAACACCCGGCCCCAGGCCTCGCGCTCGCGCCCGGCGTTGTCGGTGCCCATGCGCGACTCGCCTCGGCGCTGCTGGCGGTTGCCGAGCATGGCGATGTCGAGCGCGCGGAACTGCTCGGGCACCACCGCGTACAGGGCCACCTCGGCGCGAAGGCCGTCGGAGCGCAGGTACCAGTTCTCGCCCGCGCCGCTGGCATCGGCCGCGTAGAGGCGGTATTGGTAGGCACCGCCGCTCACCACGCCGTTGGCCAGGCGGAACGCGTCTTGGGTGGTCTGCGCGGTGGTGGTGGCGCCGCCGGTGGCGGTGATGACCTCGATGCCGTCGCCGGTGGTGGGCGCGCCCAGGCCCCCGTGGTTGGCGATGCCCACCAGCGTGGTGCCGGTGGCGCTGGCCCCCGCGCCGTCGAGCACCAGCCGGCCACTGGCCAGGCCGCCCGCGCCCGGGGCCGTGCCCACGCGCAAGGTGCCGTTGTTGCCCACGTAGGCCCCCGTGATGGTGAGGGTGCCGCCCGGCAGCGAGACGGTGCCGGCGTTGTTCAGCGTGGTCAGGGTCTGGTTGAAGTCGCCCGCGTCGAGCGTGCCCGAGGCACCGACGCTGTGCGCCGAGGCGGCGCTGAAGGCGTTGTTCACACCGGCGCGCAGCGTGCCGCCGGTGATCTGGGTGGCGCCGCTGTAGGTGCTGGCGCGCGTGAGCGTGGTGGTGCCGCTGCCCACGTGGTTGACGCTGATGCTGCCGGTGATGGCGGGCGTGAAGCTGTGCGCTGCTGCGTTGTGGTTGAAGTTGAGCACCGCCGTGCCCGCGCCGCCGTTGACCGCCGAGGCGATCACGCTGCCCGGCGCCGATGCCGCCTGGCCGGCAGCGCCGCCGATGTTCAGCACGGCGGAGCCGCCGGCGTTCGCGGCCAGGTTCACCGCGGAAGCACCGCCATTGGCCGACACCACCGCTGCGTTGGAGACGGTCAGCGTGGCCGAGCCGGACGCACCGAGGTTGATGGCGCCGGTGTTGGTCACCAGGCGGGAGCCGGTGCCCGTGACGACGCCGGTGAATCCGCCGGGCATGGAGCCCAGGTGCATCACCGCGCCCGACACCGTGCCGCCGTCGGACACCTCCAGGGTGCCGCGCTGATGGATGTACAGGACGCTGGAGCTCAGGGTGGAGCCGGCGCCGCGCACGAGCACATCGGCCACCCCGCCGTTGGAGACGGTCGCCGAGGTCCCGCCGAAGCGCGTGCCGGTGGGGCCCGTGGAGGCGAGGACGCCGCCGTCGAGCACGCTGATGCGGGTCTGTCCCGCAAGACCCTGCACCGACGCGACCCGCACCTCGGCGCCCGCGCCTTGCACGGTCAGTGCGCCGGTGGTGCCCGCCGTGTTGCCGACCTGCAGGTTGCCCAGGGTGCCGAAGGTCGCCCCGGCCTGGAGTGTCAGCCCGGCCCCGGCGGCAGACTCCACCGTGAGGGTGCCGCCGCTGGGGGCGAGCGCCACGTTGCCGCGAATCGGCGGCAGCGGCGCCGTGACCGTGAAGGAGCCGATCAGGCTGATCGTGGAACTCGGGTCGGGGCTCGCGTTGGCCTGGTTGATCGCCGCGATGAGTTCCGCTTCGTTCGATGCCGTGAAATTGGCCGCCTGCGACACGCCGCCGGCCGCCAGGCCAGCCAGGGCCAGCGCCGCATTTCCTACCGCTCTGTGACTGCGATTCATGTGTCCTCTCACTATGAAAACAATAGCTTTACAAGGAGCATGAATGCCGCACGCCCCGCGAGGCGCGGAAGTCTAGGGGGCGTCGAAATGGCGTCCGGGGCCGGGGATGGTCAACGGATCGATCGGCGGTATGAACGGCTTTCGCCGCCCGCCCTGCCGTGGCGGAAGGTCCGCCGGTACGCGGAGGGTGAGGTGAGCAACTGTTTGGCAAAGTGCTGCCGCAACGACAGCGAGGTGCCAAAGCCCGCTTCGGCCGCGACCTGCTCGATGGACATGTCCGAGGTTTCCAGCAGCTGCTGCGCGCGGCCGATGCGCTCTGCCGAGAGCCACTGGTTCACGGTCATGCCCGTGGCTTCGCGAAACCGGCGGGTGAAGGTGCGCCGGCTCATGCGCGCCACGTCCGCCATGGCGTCGAGCGACAGCGGCTGCGACAGATGCGCCCGCGCCCACTCCAGCACACCGGGCAGGCGGGTCTCGCTCGGCAAGGCGGGCACGGGCTGTTCGATGTATTGCGCCTGGCCGCCCTGGCGGTGCGGCGGGGTCACCAGCAGGCGGGCCACGCGGTTGGCGACGTCGGCCCCGTGGCGCAGCCGCAGGATGTGCAGACAACAGTCGATGGCCGCGACGGTCCCGGCCGAGGTCATGACCTGGTCGTCGCCGACATACAGCACGTCCGGCAGAAAGTGCGTCTTCGGGAATCGCCTGGCAAAGAGTTCGCGGCAGGCCCAGTGCGTGGTCGCCGACCTGCCGTCGAGCAGGCCGGCATCGCCCAGCACGAAAGCACCGAGGCACAGGCCGATGACCTGAGCGCCGCGCGCGTGGGCCTGGCGCAGGGCGTCTGTCAGCGCCAGCGGCGCGATCCGCTCGGGGTGGTTCCAGGCCGGCACGACCACGATGTCGGCGCCCACCATCGCGTCCAGCCCGCGCGGCACGTCCACCGCCATGCCCTGGTCGCACCGCACGCGGCCAGGCCGGGTGGCGCAGTAGCCCACCTCGTACGGCGGCAGACCGGTGGGCGGTGGCTGCACGCCAAACACGATGCCGGGCACCGACAGATGGAACAGGCTCACGCCATCGATGGCCAGGACGGCGACGCGCACAGGTTGCATCCGCGCATTCTGGCCCAATTCCATCGATAACTGTCATTCAGGCCAATGGCGCGATGGGGGGCGCTTGCCCAGAATGCGGTTCTCGCGGCCCGACACCCCGATGGCGGCCCGCTCCCCTCCAACCGACCGAACCCTGAAAGCACCCCCCACCATGAGCCAGCGCGCGACCCTCGTCGTTGATCTGCAGAACGAATACCTCGCCAGCGGCAAGCTGCCGCTGGTCGGCCTGGATGCGGCCCTGGCCCAGGCCGCCCGTGTGATCGCGGCTGAGCGCGACCAAGGCGGGTTGCTCATCCACGTGCGCCATGAGGCGGCGCAGCCCGGCGCGCCGGTGTTCACGCCCGGCACCGAGGGCGTGCAGATCATCCCGGCCGTGGCGCCCCTGGGGGATGAGCCGGTGGTCGTCAAGCACTTCCCCAACGCTTTTCGCGGCACGCGGCTGCAGGCGCTGCTGCAGGCGCAGGGCGTCTCGGAGGTGGTGGTCATCGGCGCGATGAGCCACATGTGCATCGAGGCGACCAGCCGCGCCGCGGCCGACCTGGGCTACACCGTGACCGTGGCGCACGACGCCTGCGCCACGATGGACCTGGCATTCGACGGCACCACCGTGCCGGCCGCCCAGGTGCATGCGGCGTCCATGGCGGCGCTGGCCTTTGGCTACGCCACGGTCACGACCACGGAGCAGCTGCTCGCCTGAGGGCTTCGCAGCGCGCTAGTTTCTTTGCGCGACGGGCCTGCTCGGCGGGCTGGGCCTGCGCGATGGCAGCGGCCTCTGCCCGAGCGCGCGGGTGCCGGCACCGTCAAAGCGGAAGAAGTCGGCGATGGCCTGCGCGCTGGTGTCGGTGGGATGGCCTTGCCCGTGCCCCCAGTAGTCGCCGTGCCCGGCCCCCGGGATGTGGTCGCGATCGACCTTGCCAGGGGTGAGCGGGATGTCGCCCGCATGACCGACGGCCGCCGGGAAGAAGCCCTCGTCGCCCCGGGCCAGGGTCTGGCCTGCGGGAAAGGCGGCGGCCAGGACGGTGTCGTTCGGCGAGAAGAGCACGCGCAACTGGTCGACGCCGGCCAGGGTGTGGAACAACGCACCGCCCGGACACAGCTTGAAGGTCGGCACGGCCGCCGCCATGAGGCAGACTTTGCCGACCTTGGGGCCGCCGTGGCGCGCGAGCTCGCTGATCACCTCCAGCGCCACCCGGCACCCGAGCGAGTGGGCCAGCAGGTGCACCGTCAGCAGGCCGGTGCGCGAGCGCAGGTAGTTCGCGATCTTGGGCGCCACGTCTTTGGCCACCGACACGGCGTCGGCGTAGAAGAGGAAATCGAGCTTGTCCACCAGGCCCGGCCAGCGCGCATCGCCCGGCCAGAACACATCGCCCAGCCGCTCCTCGACGAGTGCCTCCCAGAGCCCGCTGGCGATCAGGCCGGCCTGCCGCTTGCGCAGCCCCCTGTAGGCGCCCTCGGCTTCCCGCAGGTGGTTGTTGTAGCCATGGATGAGGACCAGGAGCTCGCGCTGGACAATGGGCTGGTTCCCCTTCCAGCCCTCGCGCGCGGCATCCAGCGGCGCGCCACCTTCGGGCGCTTGGCGCAGCTGGATCCGCAGCACCGGGTCGTAGCCCGGCACGGGCTGGGGATCGAACCTAGCCACCGGATTTCACCTTGGCCAGCGCGTCGACGAGGTCTTTGGCGATCGGCGCCAGGAGGCCCCCGGCCAGCGAGAACACCACCATGGTGGCGAGGCGAAACGGCGTGAGGTCCTGCGCGGCCACCCCCACCTGCACCGCCTGGATGAGCTGCGCCAGCAGCAGCAGGGCGGCACCGATGCCCCAGGCCCAGAGCTGGTTCCATTCCCGCCAGCGGTACGACGTGATGGTCTGGAAGCTGTCGAGCTGGCGCCGCATCAGAAGGCGGATGCGCGCGTAGACCTCGGCGAGGTCCTGGCGCTGCACCTCCCCGTCCATGCCCAGCGTCGACCCGGCGGCCATGGCCTCCAGCCAGCGCGAGACGTCGTCGCGCGCACAGCCTCGGGTGAGGAACTGGAACCAATGGCCGTAGCGCGTGGGGTTGTTGAGCGCCGCATCGGCCGCTTCCTGAATCTGGGCCATCATCTTCGCGAGCTCCAGCTCAAAAAGCGCGAAGCTCACGTTGCGGTGGAAGAGGCCTTGCTTGCCGAAGTCGAGCAGGCTGCGCTCATCGGGCCACACGCCCGTGGTGAGGTGCAGCAGCTCGGCGTAGGCCTTGGCGCTGTCGTAGGGGCCGGGGAGCACCTGCACGTCGGTGTGGGCCAGGGCGCGCGCGTTGGGGCTCACCGCGTAGTGCCCGCCGGGGCGAGGGGGAGCGCCCGGCTTGTCCTGCGCCGCCCAGTCGCCTGCCGCGCCTTCGCCGAGCCAGCGCACCAGGGCCCGGCGCTGGAACTTGGCCAGGGTGTCGAAGAGTTTCTTGTACGCCTCGATCAGCCCCACGGTCAGCGCGCCCAGCGCGGCCAGGGTGATGGCGTATTTGAGGATGAAGTTGGCGATGGACTCGAAAGTCGCCTGCACCGCGAGAGGATCTGCCATGGTGTGCCCTCCTGAAGAGCTGTTCCAGGTGCCATGGCTTGGGTTGAGGCGCAAGGCGATGCCTCCGGGCCGGTGAGCCAGCCTCGTCCGGGTGTCGATGCTGCTGGGCTTGTACACCCATTCAGGGCCGGCCGCATCCCCTGTTTGGGGGAAGGTGTCGCGGGGCCGGACGCGGCCCGGCGAGCGGCGGCGGCGCGCCCTTACCGCTGGCCCAGCGCGTGCATCACCGCCCGCCAGGCAAACACCAGGGCCGGCCCCAGCGTCACGCCCGGGCCCGGGTAGCGCCCGCGCATGATGGACGCCATGTCGGCCCCGCCCGCGTACAGCCCCTGGATCGGCTGGCCGTCGCCGCCGAGCACGCGCGCATTCGCATCGGTGCTCAGGCCCACGCTGGTGCCGGCGTCGCCCGGCCACACCGTCACCGCATAGAACGGCGCCGCCGCGATGGGGCCGACGCAGGGGTTGGGCGTGTGCTCGGGGTCGCCGTTGAAGCGGTTGAGTTCGCTGCTGCCTTTGCCAAAGTCCAGGTCCACCCCGGTGTGCGCAAAGCCGTTGTGGCGCGAGACGGTGACGCGCAGGCCCGCCGGGTCGATGCCGAGCTGGGCCGCGAGCGCGCCCAGCGTGGGCGCGCGGTGCAGGTACCCGGCGCGCAGATACGGCCCCAGCCGCCACGCGCCCGGGCGCACCAGGCCCAGGCCATAGCGGTGCAGGAAGCGGGCGTCGCAGATCAGGTGCGCGGGCACGGCGGGCCGGGGCGAGGCGTTGAGCATCGCGAGCACGAAGTCGTGGTACGAGTCGCCTTCGTTGACGAAGCGCCGCCCGCTGGCGTCCACCGCGATGAGGCCGGGCTTGGCGCGGTCCAGCGCGAAGTGCGGGAAGCGCTGCACCTCGCCGCTGGCCTGGCGCAGCACCGACACCGGCACCCAGAAGGCCGGTGTGCGGTGAGCGCTCTCGTCGATGGCCGCGCCCACGCTTTGCGCCAGGCGCAGCCCATCGCCGGTGTTGCCTTCGAACAGGAGCGAGTGCGTCTGCGCGGCCGCGGGCAGCAGGCGCTGGCGCCATTCGGGCGCATGGCCAAAGCCGCCGCAGGCCAGCACCACGCCCAGGCGCGCGCGCACGCGCCAGTCGCCGCGGCCGGCCTGGGTGAGCGTGGCACCGGTGACCCGGCCGCCTTCCTGGTGCAGCTCGCGCACGGTCACGCCCATGAGCGGGTCCACGCCGCGCTGGCGCAGGCTCAGCAGCAGGCGCGCGATGAGCGCGTTGCCCATCACCAGGCGCGTGCCGCGCGGGTGGCGCAGGCGGTCGCGCGCGTGGCGCGCCAGCAGGGTGAGCACGTGGCGCAAGGCGGCGCGCGAGGCCAGGGGCCTGAGCAGCGGCGCGATGTCGTCCTTGCTGACGGACATGCCGCCGAGCACCATCATGTGGCTCATGGGCGGGCGCACGCGCGCGAAGTCGGGCCCGAGTTCGCGCCCGTCGAAGGGGCGCGCCACCAGGGCCCGCCCGCCGATGGCCGCACCGGCGTGCTGGTCGTGGTAGTCGGGGTGGCGCGCGGCGGGCACGAAGCTCACGCAGGTGTGTTCGGCCAGGTACTCCAGCACGCGCGGGCCGGTGGCGAGGAAGGCGTCGCGCAGGTCGGCGCCGCTGTCGGTGTCGATCTCGGCGGCCAGGTAGTGGTGCGCGCGCACCACCGGGTCGGCCAGGCCGGCGCGCTCGCTCTGGCGGCTGCCCGGTATCCACACGGTGCCGGCCGAGGTGGCGGCGGTGCCGCCGAGTTGCGAGGTTTTCTCGCAGACGAGCACGCTCAGGCCTTCGATGGCGGCCACCAGCGCGGCCGTGAGGCCGGCCACGCCGCCGCCGATGACGAGCAGGTCGACGTCCTGGACTTCAGTGCGCATGCGGCAGGCCACTCACCGGTGGGCGCCGGTGGAACCAGGGCCGCGCGGCTTCGAGTTGCGCGCACAGGCGCAGCAGCAGGCCCTCGTCGCCGTAGCGCGCGGCGAACTGGCAGCCGATGGGCACGCCCTCGTCGGTCCAGTGCAGCGGCACCGAGGCCGCCGGCTGGCCGGTGACGTTGAAGGGGTAGGTGAAGGGCAGGTAGGCGGCGAGCTTGCCCATCCAGTCGTGCACGTCGCCTGAGCGGATGTCGAAGTGGCCGATCGGCCGGGGCGTCTGCGCCAGCGTGGGGGTGAGCCACACGTCGAAGCGCTCGAAGAAGCCCGCGATGCGGCGCGACTGCCGCTGCAGCGCCTGCAGGTTGAGGATGTACTCGGCGGCGCTGGGCACGCGGCCGAGTTCGGCGAGCGCGTAGGTCAGGGGCTCGACGAGCTCGCGATCGGGCAGGGGGCCGCCGGTGGCGCGCGCGATGTTGGCCATGGTGTGGGTGGCGAACACCATCTCGAAGCCGCGTTCCACGGCCTGCGCATCGAAGTCGGGCGAGGCCTCTTCCACGTGGTGGCCGAGCTGCTCGCACAGGCGCGCGGCGTCTTCCACCGCCGCGACGCAGGCCGGGTCCACCGGCACGCCGGTGGGCGCGGTCTTCGCCATGGCGATGCGCAGCCGACCGGGCGCGCGGCCCACTTCGTCGAGGAAGGGCCGCTCGGGCGGCGCGGCGCTGTAGGGGTCGCCGGGCATGGGGCCGGCGATGGCGTCGAGCAGGGCCGCGCTGTCGCGCACGCTGCGGCTCACCACGTGCTGGTGGGCCAGCCCGTTGAGGCCCTCGCTGCCTTCGGGCCCGGCGGTGACGCGCGCGCGCGTGGGCTTCAAGCCGAAGAGGCCGCAGCACGAGGCCGGGATGCGGATGGAGCCGCCGCCATCGGTGGCGTGGGCCAGCGGCACCATGCCCGAGGCCACGGCCGCCGCCGCGCCGCCGCTGGAGCCGCCGGGCGAGAGCTCGGTGTTCCATGGGTTGCGCGTGACGCCGTACAGCAGCGACTCGGTGATGGGCGAGAGCCCGAACTCGGGCGAGTTGGTCTTGCCCGCGATCACCAGCCCCGCGCGGCGCAGGCGCGCGACGATCTCGCTGTCGGCCGCCGCCATGTGGTGCGCGTACAGGCGCGAGGAGGCGGTGGTGGCCGCGCCCGCCACCGAGGCCACGAGTTCCTTCACCAGAAACGGCACGCCCTGGAACGGCCCGGCCGGCAGGCCGCGCGCGATCTCGGCGCGCGCCGCGTCGTACAGCGGCGTGACCACGGCGTTGAGCGCCGGGTTGTGCGCGGCGATGCGCGCGAGCGCGGCCTCCAGCAGCTCCTGCGGCGTCACCTCGCCTTGCCGCACGAGTTGCGCCAGGGCCAGGCCGTCGTGGCTTTCGTAGTCGATGAGGCTCATGGGGTCTCCGGTGCGTGGGGCGGCCAGTCGGCGCGCGGCATGGCGGCGGTGCCGCCGAGTTCGGGCTCCACGGCGGAGCCAAAGCCCACGCCGGCCAGCGTGCCCAGCGCCAGCTGCCCGCGCTCGATGCGCAGGCGCGCACGGCCGTCCTGGCGGTGGTAGAGGTCGGGGTGCGCGGCGAGGTAGGCGTCGGCCTCGGCGGCCGGGCGGCCGTTGAAACCGTCGATGAAGTGGTGGGCGTTGCGCTCCACGTGGGTGATGCCCAGCAGGCTCACCAGCGCGAGGTCCTGCTGCACGCTGATGCCGGGCTGGGTGGTGAGGTCTTCGGCGGACATGAAGAAGGTCTCGCGGCCCTCGGCCTGGTTCCACACCCGGCAGCGCGCGAGGTTGAGCACCGATTTGTAGAAGCCCTTGCAGGCCTTGGTGGAGACGCCGGTGTAGCCCAGCGAGCGCGCGCAGGGGAAGGCGTCGAGGTCGCCGTCGGACTCGTCGATGATCACCGGCTTGTGCCGCGCCAGCGCCGCCACCGGCTGGGCCAGCGCCATCTGCCGCTTGATGGGTTGCTCGATCAGCAGCGTGGCTTCGCACAGGCGGCGCAGCGCGGGCTCGGCGGCCATGCGCTGCCACAGCGCGGCGATGGCCTCGGCGTTTTCGTATTGCTCGTTGCCGTCGAGCGTGACCACGTAGGGGTCTGGCAACCGGTCGAGCACGGAGGCGATGCGGCGCAGCCGATCGAGGTCGGCGTCGGCCTGGCCGGAGACCTTGAGCTTGAAGTGGCGGTTGCCATACACCGCCACCACCTCTTCCAGGGTTTCGGGCAGGCCGTCGTCCACGCGGGTGCCGGCGGCCTGGTCGAGCGCCACGATGGGGTCGAGCAGGCCCACGGTGTGGCGCACGGCCAGCGTGGTCAGCGGCGTGAGGCCGCGCAGGAAGGGCGCGAGCGCGAAGCCTTGCAGGTCGGGCGCGATGGGGTGCGCGCGCAGGCCGGGCCGGTTGTGCTGCATCGCCTGCCAGAAGCTCAGGCCTTCGATGCCGCACAGCGCGTCGAGCACCGCGCGGTCGATCAGCGCGGGCCCGTAGCTGGTCACCAGGGGGTTCAGGCCGCAGGCGGCGCCGGCGGCCAGCAGCTCGCGGTAGTGGTTGGCGTACAGGTCAAAGGCGCTGAGCCAGGGCGCCGCGCCGTAGGCGTCGGTGGTGAGTTCCAGCGCCTTGCGCAGCTGGTCGTGGTTCTGGGCGTCGGAGAGCGCGGGGTTCTTGTCGAACCACTTCGCGCCCAGCGCCTCGGCGGCGTAGCCCATGCCTTCGCGCCCGTCCTCGTGGCGCACGCGCACGCGCACGATGGCCTGGCGGCCTTCGGTGACGGTGATGACGCCGAAACGAAACGGCAGGCGCAGCCGGTACGGCGACTCGAAACACTCGACGGACAGGACTTTGACGCGGGGGGCGGTGGGCATGGCGGTGGTTCCATCAATGCAGGGCCTCCAGCAGGCCCCGCAGGTAACCGATGGCGCGGGCGGCGGCCATGGGGCCATCGGGTTGGTAGTCGAACGGCTCCACCGCCACCCAGCCGGCGTAAGCGTGCTGGCGCAGTGTGCGAAGGATGTCGGCAAACGGCAGCGCGCCCTGGCCCGGGCCGCGCAGGTTGGGGTCGTTCACCTGCACGTGGGCGAGCAGGCCCGTGGGCAGCCAGCGCGCGAGCACGGCGGGCACCGGCTCGGCTTCGGCGCGCGCGGCGGCGCAGCAGTCGAGCATGGTGCGCAGCGCGGGCTGGCCGATGGCTTGCACGATGGCCGCGGCCTCGGCCACGGTGTGGATGAAGTCGGCCTCGGGCGCGGCCAGGGGCTCGATGCAGTAGACGACGCCCGCGGCCTGCGCGTGCGCGGCCACGGCGGCGAAGGCCTCGATGCCGCGCTCGCGCGCCGCGGCTTGCTCACCCGCGGGCAGGCGGCGCTGCGCGGGCGAGCCGTGCACCAGCACCGCGCCACCGAGCTCGGCGCAGAGGTCGATCTGGCGGTGCATCGCCTCCAGGGTGCGGGCGCGCACGGCGGCGTCGCCCGAGGTGATGGACAGGCCTTCGGGCTGGCGCAACAGCCAATGCAGGCCCGAGACCGCGATGCCCGCGTCCGAGGCCGCGCGGCGCAGCTCGGCGCTGCGGGCCTCGCCCAGCGTGAAGGGCGCCACCTCCAGCCCGTCGTAGCCCAGGGCGGCCGCCACCTCGCACTGGCGGGCGAACGGCAGCGGCGCCAGCACCTCGTTGCACAGGGCGATGCGCACGGGCGGCTCCTTCAGCCGCGCGCGCGCGGGCGCTGGCTCACCACTGCGGGCCGGCCCGCGTCTCGCGCCGGCCGGTGGCACCGGAGAGCTCGGTGTACAGCTCGAAGGACAGGCGGCCCAGCGCCGGGTCGGCGCGCGTTTCGGCGGTGCGCGGGCGCGCGATGTCCACGGGGCGGATGTTGGCCACGCGGCCCGGGCGCGGCGACATGACCACCACGCGGTCGGCCAGGAACACGGCCTCGGGAATCGAGTGCGTGACGAAGACGATGGTCTTGCGCTGCCCGCCGCTGCTGCTCTCGCCCCAGATGCGCAGGAGCTCGATGTTCATCTCGTCGCGCGTCATGGCGTCCAGCGCGCCGAAGGGCTCGTCCATGAGCAGGATGGGCGGGTCCAGGATGAGCGCGCGGCACAGCGAGGCGCGCTGCTGCATGCCACCCGAGAGTTCACCGGGCCGCTTGTTGGCGAAGTCGCTCAGGCCCACCATCTTGAGCAGCGCGAGCGCGCGCTCGCGGTACTGCGCGGGGTTGCCGCCGGAGAGTTCCACCGGCAGCAGCACGTTGTCGAGCACCGAGCGCCACTTGAGCAGCAGCGCGGCCTGGAACACCATGCCCACCTTGGGAATGGGCTTGTCCACCGGCACGCCGTCGACCAGGATGCGCCCGCTGGTCACCGGCCGCAGGCCGGCGATGGCGCGCATCAGCGTGGACTTGCCGCAGCCGCTGGGGCCGACCAGCGCCACGAACTCGCCTTCGCGGATCTGCAGCGAAATGTCGCGCAGGGCCTCCACCGGGCCGCTCTCGGCCTGGTAGATCATGCCGGCATGGTCCACCTCGATGAGGACGCGGCCCGAGGCCGCGCCATCCGTTTGTTCTGCTGCTGGGCTCATCACGTGGTCTTCCTGCATGCCTGTTGTCGTGCGCGCTGTGGGCTTACTTGACCGGCAGCGGCATCGCCACCTTGGTGAAGTACTCGGTGCTGAACACCGTCTTGCAATCCACCTTCTTGGGCAGGCCCATGTAGGTGTTGACGATCTCGGTGGAGGCGCACATCTTCTTCTCGTCGATCCAGCCGATGCCGTTGTCGGCGTAGTTCTTGGTGCGCATGAGGTCAAAGCCCATCATCATGTTGGACTCGATGATCGCCACGTCGATCTCGGGCACGCGCTTCTTGAAGATGGCCAGCGCTTCTTTGGGGTTGGCCATCACGTCGCGCCAGCCCATGTACGAGGCTTCGAGGAAGGCCTTGAGCTGCCTGGGCTTGTCGGCCATGGTTTTCTCGCCCGCGATGATGGACATGGCGTAGAGGTCGAAGCCGTAGTCGGCCCACTGCAGGCGCACGGCCTTGCCCGGGCCCATGGCCTTGTCGTAGAAGGGCTGGCCGGTGGTGTAGTCGGCCACGCCGTCCACGCGCTTCTCGGCGATGGAGGCGACCTTGGCGGTGGGCTCGATGTTGACCCAGCTCACCTTGTTGGGGTCGATCTGGTTCAGGCGCGCGAAGGCGGGGAAGGCCAGGCGCTGGCTGTCGCCGGCGGGCGCGGCCACGGTCTTGCCTTCGAGGTCCTTGGGCTTGAGCAGCGGCGCGTCGGCGTGGCTGAAGAAGGTCATGGGGGTCTTGTCGAACACCATGCCGACCATCTTCACGCGGGCACCGCGCGAGGCGGCCGAGATCACCGGCACCGCATCAGCCAGGCCGGCGTCGGCGCGGTTGGTGTCCACCTTGGCGATGGAGTCGCCCGAGCCCTTGGAGTTCTCCAGCGTCACGTCCAGCCCGCGCTGGGCGTAGTAGCCCTTGTCCAGCGCCACCCAGTAGGCGGCATGGTCGCCCACGGCAAACCAGTTGAGGGCGAAGGTGAACTTCTCCCTGGCCTGGGCCGAGGCCGTGGCTGGCAGCAGGGCCAGCATGGCCGCGCAGACGGCGGCAGCGGAAACAGCGATCCTGGGTGTCATGGTGCTTTCCTTTCGGAGGACGGGTGGGGGTGAGAACGGCGGGGAGGGAACGGAATTCGTCTGGGGCTCAGCGCGGGGCTTCTTCGGCCCAGGGCGCGAGCAGGCGCGAGAGCAGGGCCACCAGGCCATACAGCAGCAGGCCCAGCACCGAGATCCACACCAGCGCGGCGAACGCGGCGGGCGTGTTCATGCTGCTCTGCGTGGTGATGATCACGTAGCCCAGGCCCTTCTGCGAGGCCACGAACTCGCCCACCACCGCGCCCACCACGGCCGAGGTGGCGGTGACCTTGAGCGCGCTCAGGATGTAGGGGTAGGCGTTGGGGATGCGGATCTTCATGAACACCTTCCACTTGGGCGCGCTGAAGACGCGGCCCAGGTCCACCATGTCCTGGTCGATCTGGGTCAGGCCCACGGCGGTGTTGATGACCACCGGGAAAAAGCCGATCAGCGCGCCGATCAGCATGTTGGGCAGGATGCCGTAGCCCAGCCACATGAGAAACAGCGGCGCGATCGCCACCTTGGGCAGCGTGTTGACGAACACCAGAAAGGGCGTGAGCGCGCGCGAGATGCCTTGCGACCAGGCGATGGCCATGCCCAGCATCACGCCGGCCACGCCCGCCAGCACGAAGGCACCGAGGATTTCCACGCCGGTGATCCAGGCGTGGCTGAACCAGGGAATCTCGTCGCTCAGCATGGCCTGCCACACCGAGTACGGGCTGGGCAGCAGGTATTCGCGGATGCCGAAGACCGACACCGCCAGCTGCCACAGCACGATGAAGCCCACGAACAGCCCCACGGCGGGCAGGTAGTGGGAAGTCCAGCGGGCGATTCGGTTCTGCGTCATGGTGGGGCTTCTTTCGTTCACGCGAGCCAGCGGCTCAGGCCGGCTTTGACGAAGGCGTCGTCGGCCAGGTCGCCGTGCTCGGCGCACACGCGGTCGATCTCTTCCTTCTGGCCCGGGCTGAGGCCTTCGTTCGGGTCCAGGCACCAGATGCCTTCGAGCAGGCCCTGGCGGCGCAGGATCTCATGGCAGCCGGCGATGCAGCCGTGGAAGTCGTTGGCCACATCGAAGAAGGCGCTGTTGCAGTCGGTCACGCGGCTGTCCAGCGCCAGCATCTCCGGCGTGACCACCGTGCCGCCGGCCGCGGCCTTGCACAGCTCCAGCATGCGCACCGCGCCCGAGGTCCACACCGACCAGTGGCCGAGCAGGCCGCCGCGAAAGCGCACCGTCACCGGCCGGCCGTCGCGCGGCACGGTGAAGGGCGTCACCAGGTCGAGCACGATGTGGTCGTCGTTGCCGGTGTAGAGCGTCACGCGCTCTTCGGCGCGCGCCTGCACCACGCCGCGCACCACGTCGAGCGTGCGGTAGCGGTGGAAGGGCGCGACCTTGATCGCCACCACGTTCTCGATGGCCGCGAAGCGGGCCCAGAATGCGGCGCTCAGGTTCATGCCGCCCACAGCGGGCTGCAGGTAGAAGCCGATCAGCGGGATTTCCCTGGACACTGCCTCGCAATGGGCGATCAGCGCGTCCTCGCTCTCGCCCTTCATCGCGGCCAGGCTCAGCAGGCCGGCGTTGTAGCCCAGGCCGCGCGCCAGCTTCGCCTCGGCCACGGCCTGGGCGGTGCGGCCGCACACGCCGGCGACCATGGCGAGTTCGCGCCCGGGTTCGACCCAGTCGCGCGCGGTCTCGATGGCCAGGCGCAGCACCTCTTCATACAGCCCCACCTCGCGGATGGCGAACTGCGTGGTGTGCACGCCCACGGCCAGGCCGCCGGCCCCGGCATCGAGGTAATAGCGGCTGAGCGCGCGCTGGCGGCGCACGTCGAGCTGGCGCTGCGCATTGAGCGCGAGCGGGTGCGCGGGAATGGCCAGGCCCCGGCGCAGCAGCGCGCGGGTGTGTTCGACGTCAGAGGCAGTAAGGCTCATGGTTCAACCAAATTCGGGACCGGCCAGCACGAAGAGGCGGTCGTTGACAGAGGCGATGGGCGCCGCGCCCAGCGACATGCGCACGAAGGCGCGCTGGCGCGTGAAACCGGCCTGCTCCAGCCAGGCGCGCAGCGCGGCCCAGCGGTCGGGCACATCGAGAAACACGCGCCCGCTGACACCGGCCAGCGCGGCCTGCAGCAGCGAGAGCGCCGAGCTTTCGTCTTCGGCCACCAGCGGGCCGATCTGCGTGGCGCGGCGGCCTTCGCGGGCGATCACGAAACCGGTGCGCGCTGGCGAGAGGTGCGCGCGCGTGCCGGCGCGCTGCAGAAAGTCGGCCAGCAGAAAGCCCCGGCCGCAGCCGTTGGCCTGGGCATCGAGCGCCTGCACCACGGCGGCGTCGGCCGCTGGCGCGGCGCTCGCCTCGGGCGCGGCGACCGTGCCTTCCCAGCGCGCGAGCGCGAAACCGTCCTCGAAGCCGATGCGCAGGTAGGCCTGCTGGCCCGCAGGCGTGGCGTCCAGCACCGGCGTGGCGCCCAGCGTGCGCAGGTGCGCCACGCAGCGCGCCATCAGCGCGGTGGCCAGGCCCTGGTGCCGCCACGCGGCGTTCACCAGCACCATGGACACCCAGCCGATGCCGCCTTCGTAAGGCAGTGCGGCGGCCGTGGCCACCAGCGGGCCCGCGTCACCGTCGCGCAGGCCGAAGACCCGGCCCTGCGTGATGAACAGGCGCCAGTCGTCGGCGGTCTGGTTCCAGCCCGCGGCGTCCGACAAGGCAAGGCCCTCCGGCACATCGGCCGGACCGAGGATGACCGAGGTCAGTGCCTCAGAAGGCGCCATCCCGGACCTCGAATTTGGTCGGCTTGCCATGTGCCGGCTGCTCGCGCCTGACCCAGTCGGCCACCCAGTCGAGCATCGCGCCCAGCGGCACCAGCGGGTAGCCAAACAGCTTGCCCGCCAGCGTGGTGTCCGACAGCAGCGCCGTGGCCGCCTCCTGGCCGCTGACCTGCGCCTTCACGCCCAGGCGCGCGGCGAACTCCTCCACCAGCCAGCGCACCGAAAGCGTCTCGGGCCCGGTGCAGTTCACCGGCGTGGCCGGCACCGTGCAGTGGCGCAGGCAGCGCAGCACCTGCGCGTTCGCGTCGCCCTGCCAAATCACGTTCACGTGGCCCATGGTCACGTCCACCGTCTCGCCGCGGTGCACCTTGGAGGCGATGTCGTACAGCACGCCGTAGCGCATGTCGATCGCGTAGTTGAGCCGGAAGATGCGGCCCGGCGTGCCGTGCAGCCCCGAGAAGTACTCGAACATGCGCTCGCGCCCGATGCACGACTGCGCGTACTCGCCCAGCGGCGCGGGCGGCGTCTTCTCGCTCGCGCCCTGGCGGCCCACCGGGGTCAGCGGGTAGATGTTGCCGGTGGAGAAACCGACGATGCGCGACTCGCGGAAGGTGTCGGCCACCAGCGCCGGCACGTGCGTGTTCATGGCCCAGGTCAGGGCCTGGTTGTCCTTCGCGCCGAACTTGTGGCCGGCCGCGAAGATGATGTTGGGCACGCGCGGCAAGGCCTCGATGGCGGCGCGGTCCAGCAGGTTGGCCGCGATGGTCTCGATGCCCCAGGCCTCCAGGCGCTGGCGCACGGCCGCGTCGCTGAAGCGCGCTACGCCGATCACGCGCTTGTGCGGCGCGGCGTTCTTGGCCAGGCGCGCGAGCGTGGGGCCCATCTTGCCGGCCACGCCCAGGATCATGATGTCGCCCTCCACCTGCGCCAGATCATCGATCAGCGCCTGGCTGGGCCGGGCGAGGAATTCCTCCAGCGCCTCCACCGATTCGAAGCGGTCGGGCAGTTGGGCGGGGTCCAGCAGTGTGACGTTGCCTTGCATGGCAGGGGCCTTTTCTCAAACGCGATGCGACGAGCATATGGGCGTGTCAACCCGATGTCAACCGTTTGGTTGAAATCCGGGCAAAGGGTTTGCCCAGGTGGGTTCGTGCCCTCGGATGGTGCGTGGAAATCAGGCCCGCAGACCGGCCATGGCGAAGGCCACGACGTGCGCGCGGTAGGCGCCCACCGCGTCGGCCGACGAGAGATCGCGGCTGAAGATGGACGACAGCGTGAGGCGGTTGGAGAAGAAGAAATACGACATGCCGGCGACCGAGATGTAGAGCTCCACCGGGTCGATGCCGCGGCGGAACACGCGCGCGCGGATGCCGCGCGCCAGGGTCTTGGCGATGAGCTCGATCAGCGGCGAATTGGTGTCGCGGATGGCGCTCGAATCGCGCACATGCCGCGCGCCCTGCGCGTTCTCGTGGTTGAGCAGGCCGATGAAATCGGGGTGCTCGGCGAGGTAGTCGAACGAGAAGCCGATCAGCGTGGCCATGGCCTCCTCGGGCTGCATGTCGCCGAGCTTGAGGCTGCGCTCCTGCGTGCGGATCTCGGTGTAGACCACTTCGAGGGCGGCGCGGTAGAGGTCTTCCTTGCTGCCGAAGTAGTAGTAGATGAGCTGCTTGTTGACCCCGGCGCGGGCCGCGATCTCGTTGACGCGCGCCCCCGTGAGCCCCTTGGCGGAGAACTCCGCGCGGGCCGCCGCGAGGATGGCCGAGCGCGCGGCGCTGCTGTCGGCATCGGTGGGGCTGGAAGCGGAAGCGCGGCGTGGTGGCATCGTGGGTCTTCGGCTGGCGGTTCGGTGGGGCGGATTATGTGCCCGGCTCGCCGGGCGCGCACGCTCAGCGCCCGCCCATCCACCCCTGCGCCTCTTCCACCAGGTGCCTGCGGAAGACCTCGGCGATGGGCGAGAGCTGCTTGCCCTTGGGCCAGACCAGGTGCCATTTCGACTGGATCGGAAAGCCCTGCACAGGGAGCACCGCCAGGCCTTCGTGGTGCGGGCCCAGCGCGTGGCGCGAGACGATGGACACGCCCAGCTGGCCTTCCACCGACTCCTTGATGGCCTCGTTGCTGCCCAGCTCCAGCACCGCGCCGGGGACGAAGCCGAGCTCGCGCAGGTGCGCGTCGGTGGCCATGCGCGTGCCCGAGCCTTTCTCGCGCAGGATGAAGCGCTCGGCCTGCAGCTGCGCCAGCGTGACGCGCTTTCTCGCGGCCAGCCTGTGGCCCGCAGGGGCGATGACCACCAGGGGATTGGGCATGAGGATGTGGTCCTCCAGCGGCAGATCGGGCGGCGGCATGGACATGACGTAGAGGTCGTCCAGGTTGCTGCGCAGGCGGGCGATGACGTGGTCGCGGTTGAGCACCTCCAGCGAGATGTCGATCTGCGGGTGCAGCTTGCAGAAGCTGCCCAGCAGCCGGGGCACGAAGTACTTGGCGGTGCTGACCACGGCCACCTTGAGGCGCCCGCTCGTGAGGCCCTTGGCGCCCGAGATGCGCTGCTCGAACGCATCCCACTCGCCCGCAATGGCGCGCGCGGTGCGGGCCAGCGCGTGCCCGGCCTCGGTGAGGTGCACGCGGCGCGAGATCACCTCGTACAGCGGCAGGCCGATGGACTGCGACACCTCGCGCAACTGCATCGAGGCCGTGGGCTGCGTGACGTGCATCACCCGGGCGGCGGCGCTCACGCTGCCGGTCTCGGCCAGCGCCAGGAAAAGCCGCAATTGACGAAATGTGATTTGCATCGAGTTTTATCTATGGATAAGCGCGTTCAAATCGAATTTACTTTGCGCCATTGTGCACCTAGCATCGGGCACTTCAAGGAGTTGAATGATGCAAAGCCTGCTGGACCCTGCGATCCTTTTCTTTGCCCTGGGCGCGTTTGCAGGCCTCGTGCGATCCAACCTGGAGATGCCTGCGGCGATCTCGAAGTTCTTGTCGATCTACCTGCTGATGGCGCTGGGGCTCAAGGGCGGCTTTGCGCTGGCCGCCTCGGGCCTGACGCCCGGCGTGCTGAGCAGCCTGGGCCTGGCGGTGCTGCTGGCCGTGGTGGTGCCGCTGCTGGGCTATGCGCTGCTGCGGCGCGTGCTCTCGGGCTTCAACGCGGCGGCCGTGGCCGCCACCTACGGCTCGGTGAGCGCGGTGACCTTTGTCACCGCCACGCAGTACCTGGAATCGCAGCAGATCGCCTACGGCGGCCACATGGCTGCGGCGATGGCGCTGATGGAGTCGCCCGCCATCATCCTGGCCGTGATGCTGGCCAACGCGCAGCGTCAGCGGCTGGCGGCCGCGGCCCCTGGCGCGCAGCCGGTGTGGGCCCTGGCGGTGCCGGGCGCGGGCGGCGGCGTCGCCGCCACACCCGTGGCCGGCCCGGGCGGGCCGGGCCTGTCGATGGGCAAGATCCTGCACGAGTCGTTCACCGACGGCACGCAGCTCCTGCTGCTGGGCGCCATGCTGATCGGCCTGTTGACCGGCGACGCCGGCAAGGCCGCCATGCAGCCGTTCTCGGGCGATCTCTTCAAGGGCATGCTGTGCCTCTTCCTGCTCGACATGGGGCTGGCCACCGCGCGCAACCTGCCGGCCCTGCGGCAGCAGTCGCCGCTGCTGCTGGCCTATGCGGTGCTGGGGCCGCTGACGCATGCCGGCCTGGCGCTGGGGCTGGCGTGGCTGGCCGGCGTGCCGGCGGGCGACGCGGTGCTGCTCACCGTGCTGGCCGCCAGCGCGTCCTACATTGCCGTGCCTGCCGTGGTGCGCTACGCCATCCCCGAGGCCGACCCCTCGCTGTACGTGAGCCTGTCGCTGGGGCTCACGTTTCCGCTGAACATCGTGCTGGGCATCCCGCTGTACACGCAGGTGGTGCAGCGGGTGTGGGGGGGCTGAACCTCGGCGGAAGGCCTTGGCCGCTTCAGTCCTTCAGGTTGAGCGTGGGCACCAGCTTCTGGTTGCGCGCGAACTCGGCCTGGGCAAAGCTGCCCAGCGCCTCGGGTGAGCCGCTGCCCGGCAGGGCGCCCTGCTCGGCAAGGCGCGCGCGCACCTCGGGGTCTTTCAGCGCGTCGTTGAGCGCTTCGTTGAGCCTGGCCACGATGGCCGCCGGCGTGCCCTTGGGGGCGAAGAGGCCCGTCCAGGTGACCACGTCGTAGCCCTTGAGGCCGGGCATTTCGTCGAAGGTGGGCACGTCGGGCAGCGAGGCAATGCGCTGCTTGCCGGTCACGCCCAGCGCCTTGAGGCTGCCCGCGCGCACGTGGGGGATGCTGCTGGCGCTCACCAGCATGGCCAGGTCCACCTGCTTGCCCATCACGTCGTTGGCGATCTGCGCGCCGCCACGGTACGGCACGTGGGTGACGAAGATGCCCGAGCGCTGCTTGAGCTGCTCCATGGCCAGGTGCAGCACCGTGCCCACGCCCGAGGTGGCGTAGGTGTATTGGCCGGGCCCGGCCTTGGCGAGTTTGACGAAGTCGGCGTAGGTCTTCACCGGCAGGTCGGTGCGCGACACCAGCACCATGGGCGCGGTGTTGAGCATGCCCACGGGCACCAGGTCCTTGAGGGGGTCGAAGCGGTAGGCGGCAGGGTTGGCCAGCTTGCCGATGGCGATGGCGCTGTCCGGCCCGGCCACCAGGGTGTAGCCATCGGGCGCGGCGTTCACCGCTTTCTGCAGGCCGATGGCGCCACCGGCCCCGGCCACGTTGTCGATCACCACCGTCTGGTTCAGCCGCTCGCCAAGCTTGGTGGCGACCTGGCGGGCGATGAAGTCCACACTGCCGCCCGCCGTGAAGGGCACGATCAGCGTGACCGGTTTGGCCGCGGGCCAGGCAGGGCCCTGGGCGTGGGCCGAGAAGGCCAGCAGCAGCGAGGCGGCAAGGACGAGGCGCGAGCGTTCGTGGGCCATGGGGGTCTTTCAGGTGGGGAGGGAGGATGAGGAAGAGGAAGAAGAGAGAGCCGAAGACGCGGACGAGGGCGCCAGGGCAGCGCGCAGCGCATCGAACTCGGCCGCCCACTCGGCGCGCCAGCGGCGGCGCTGGGTGTCGTCGATCCAGGCGCCGTCCAGGCCGTTGTGCATGAAGCTGCGCAGGTCGTCCAGGCCGAAGCCGAAGGCGCGCACCATCATTCGCCACGCGCCGGTGGGGGTGACGTGGTGCAGCGTGGGGTCGTCGGTGTTGGGGTGGATGCGCAGACCCAGGCCGGGCATGCGGCGGATCGGGTGGTCCAGCGCCCAGCGCTCGGGCGAGAGGGTGCGCAGGTAGTAGGAGTTGGTGGGCACCACGGTGAACAGCACGCCGCGCTCGGCGCACTGGCGCGCGAACTCGGGTTCGTCCACCACCGTGTAGCCGTGGTCGATGCGGTCCACCTGCAGCAGCTCCAGCGCGGTGCGCACGTTGGTCCAGGGCGTGCCGAACTCGCCCGCGTGCGCCGTGGTCTTGAGGCCCGCGCGCCGCGCGTCCTGGTAGGCCTGGGCGAACAGCTCGGGCGGGCGTTCGTTCTCGCGGTAGTCGATGCCGATGCCGATCACCTCGTCGCAGCGGTGCGCCTTCACCCAGGCGACCATCTCGGTGGCGGCCTGCGGGCTGGCCTCGCGGTCCACGGCGGCAATGAGCCGGCCCACGATGCCCAGCGCGCGCTCGGCCTCGCGGATGGCCTGCACGATCGCGTCCTGCGCGGCGGCATAAGGGATGCCCGAGACCCGCACCGTGCCGGTGGGGTTCCAGAAGAACTCGGTGTAGCGCACGTGGTGCGCGGCGGCGTCCTGCAGGTATTCGAGCGTGAGGCGGTGCAGATCGGCCGGCGCGCGCACCAGTTGCGCGTCCAGCGAGCGCAGCACGCGCAACACGCCCACCGGCTTGTCGCCACGGGTGTAGAAGCCGGCCACCTCCTCGTCCGTCAGCGGCGCACCGGCGCGCCTGTTGAGCTCGGCGAAGGTGTCGCGCCGCACCGTGCCAAACAGGTGGCAGTGCAGCTCCATCTTCGGCATGGCCAGAAGAAAGCCGTCCAGGGTCTGCGCGGCGGGGTCGTTGGTGAAGGGCATGCGGCCAGTCTAGGCAGGCGCGCTTGATAAGAGAAGTTTTAAGTTTCTATAATTTCATTCACCCGATTTATCACCAGGCCGCCGTGGAAAACCCCGCCCTGCGCGCGCTCACGCTGCGCCACCTGCAGTTCTTCTCGGTGCTCGTGCAGGAAGGCCATTTCGGCCGCGCGGCCCGGCGGCTGGCCATCACGCAGCCGGCGCTGAGCAACGCCATCAAGCAGATGGAGAAGCTGCTGGGCGCGCAGCTGCTCACGCGCAACACCCACCGGCTGGAGATCACGCCGCTGGGCACCGAAGTGCTGGCGCGCACCGACTTCCTGGTCAACACCGTGGAGCTGGCCCTGCAGGACATCCACCAGGTGGTGCAGCGCGGGCGCGCGCTGGTGCGCGTGGGCGTGATCCCCTCGGCCAGCACGCGGCTGGCGGCGGCGGTCAACGCCTTCAAGCCCCCGGGCGGGCCGGCGGTGGAATTCGTCTGGCGCGACGCGCCCTCCACCGTGCTGCTGCAGGAAGTGCGCGAAGGCCGGCTCGACCTCGCCCTGGCCGCCATCACCGAGCCGCCCGGCGGCCTCACCTGCATCGACCTCTTTCAAGACCCGCTGGTGCTGGTGGTGCGGCGCGACCACCCCCTGGCCCGCGAAGGCAAGGCCAGCTGGAAAGCCATCGGCCACGAGCGCCTGGTGCTGTTCGAGAGCGGCAGCATGCCCGCGCTGGGGGAGCCTGCGCGCGCGCAGTTCGGCCTGCAGGGTGCGCAGGCGCCCTACCACGTGCGCTACTCGGAAACGCTCTACGCGCTGGTGCGCGGCGGCATGGCGCTGGGCCTCATGCCCCAGCTCTACACCAGCTCGCTGCACGACCCCGAGCTGGCCGTGCTCGCGCTGCAAGACCCGCGCATCGAGCGCCGCGTGGTGCTGGTCTACCGGCCCGGCCCCATGCGCAACGCGGCGGCGAAGGACTTCATCGACTTCCTGCGCGAGCACCTCACCCAGCCGAAGAAGCTGAAGGTGAGGCGCTTCGCGCGCAAGAGCGTCGCCGGACCGAAGGGCTGAGGAACCGCCTCAGTCCAGGCTGACGTTCGCCGCCCTGGCCACCGCGCTCCAGTCCGCGCCCTCGGCCCACGAGCGAGTACGACAGGCTCGACACCTGCACCTGGTCGCCCAGCAGGCCGTTGAGCGCGGGGCCGCCGCCCTGGTAGGGCACGTCCACGATGCGCGCGCCCAGCTTCTCGTTCACCTGTGCCATGAACAGGTGCGACGAACTGCCGATGCCGAAGTGGCCCCAGTTCAGCTGGCCCGGGTGGGCGCGGTCGTACTGCACCAGCTCCTGGATGCTGCGAATGGGCAGGCGTGCGCTCACCACCACCGCGGTGTCGATGCGGCTGATAGCCGCTCGCTCACGCGCCGCGCCACCAGATCCACCGGGCCACCGGCGGCCAGCGGCACGATCACTTTCACGGCGCGGCTCGGGTAGGCGCTCTGCGCACTGCACAGGCCGGCGAACAAGGCCAGCGCGAACGCCAGAAAAGAAGAGGTCTTCATGGCTCAGTCCAGCTGGATGCCGGTCTGCCGCACCAGGCCGTGCCAGACCTCGCGGTCGCTCTTGAGGAAGGCGGCGAATTCCTCCGGCGTCTGCGCGCGGGTGCGCATGGCCATGGTCTGGTTCTGCTCGCGCATGGCCGGCGTCTGCATCGCGGCGGTGATCTGCGCGTTGAGCTTGTGCACCACGCCACGCGGCGTGCCCGCCGGCGCCATGAGGCCGAACCAGGTGAAGGTGCCCGGGTCGCCCACGCCGGCCTCGGTGAGCGTGGGCACCTCGGGCAGCTGCGCGGAGCGCGTGGGCGCCAGCACCGCCAGCGCGCGCATCTTGCCGGCCTTGACCTGCGCCACGATGCCGGGGTTGCCCACCGACACGTAGAGCACCTGGATGTCGCCGGTGAGGAAGGCCTGCATCATCGGGCCGAAACCGTTGAAGGGCACGTGCAGCAGGTCCATCTTGGTGGCGCGCTTGAGCCACTCCATGGTGAGGTGCGTGTCCGAGCCGTTGCCAAACGAGCCGTAGGCCAGCTTGCCCGGGTTCTTCTGCGCGTGGGCGACGAGCTCCTTGACGCTGTTCACCGGCACCGAGGGCGAGACGAGGAAGACCATGTCGGGCACCACCAGCGGCGTGACCGCCTCGAAGTCCTTCGCCGCGTCGTAGGGCAGCTTGCGGTAGAGGTGCGGGTTGATGGAGAGCGAACTGCCACTGACCACGCACAGCGTGCTGCCATCGGGCGGGGCCTTGGCGCAGGTGTCGGTGCCGATGATGGTGTTGGCGCCAGGCCGGTTCTCCACCACGAAGGACTGGCCGTTCTTCTCTGTGAGGTTCTGGCTCAGCAGCCGCGCCACCACGTCGGGCGCGCCGCCCGCGCCCAGGGGCACGATGATGCGCACGGGCTTGGTGGGGTAGGCGGCCTCGGGCGCGCTCTGCGCGGCGGCGTGCGCCGCGCAGGCCAGGGCCAGCGCGCCCGCCGCCAGGCGGCCCATCCAGGGGGTCGGTGTCTTCATGTCGTTGTCTCCTTGTAATGAATGCCGAAAACAGGGCAGGCCTAGCCCGAGAGGTGCCGGCCCGCGCGCTCGATGCGGTCGGCCAGCAGACCGGGGGGCGCGCCGGCGGCCAGCAGGATGACCAGCTTGGTCAGGAACAGCTCGCGCTGCGGCGCGGGCACGCGGTCGATCGCACCGGCGAGGTCCACGAAATCGCGTTCGGCAAAGGTGGCGGTGGTGTCGGTGGTGTGGTTCATTGCAGTTCCTCGGTGCGGGCGGCGCACAGCGCCAGGTTCAAGGCCTCGGCCACCTGCTCTGGCGTGGCCTCGCGCCAGCGCGCGGCCACCCGGTTGTCGGGGCGCACCAGGTAGCAGCTGCCGGGCCGCGCGTCGAACAGCCGGCCCAGGGTGCTGCCGGCATCGAAGCTTTGCACCCGCAGCGGCAGGGCGGCGAAGCGCGCGGCCTGGGCCGATGCGCCGCCTTCGGTGAAGGCGATCAGCGTGAAATGCGGGCCGAAGCGGTCGTACAGGCGTTCGCCGCCCTCCCCCGCTGCGCCCACCACCGCGTCGGGCACCAGCGCGCCGGGGCGGCAGGCCGGCCCGAAGTCGCCCGCCGCGTCCGCTGTGTTGAGCGGGCTGTCGGTGCAGTCGTGCGGCGGCGTGGCGTATGGGTCGAACAGGTTGGCCAGGAAGTTCTCGCTCAGCGAGAGCGAGAGGATCGCCTCGCGCACCAGCGCAATGCCCGGCGACGGCGTGGTGATGAAGATGGTGGTGCGCGTGAGCTCGGCCAGCGTGGCCAGCAGCGCGCCCCGGCGCTCCTGCGTGTACGAGTCCAGCAGCTGCGCGTCGGACTCGCCCTTGACCACGCGCGCGAGCTTCCAGGCCAGGTTGTGCGCGTCTTCGTAGCCGTGGTTCACGCCGCGCCCGCCGAAGATGGGCACCTGGTGCGCCGCGTCGCCCGCAAACAGCACGCGCCCGGTGTTGTAGGTGGGCAGCGACACCGCATTGGCCTTGTAGACCGAGGTCAGCACCAGCTCGTACCGGGGCTCGATGCCCATCAGCTCGAAGTGCGCGCGGATGCGCGCGTGCACCTTCTCGGGCTGCATCTCGGTCTCGGCGTCCTGGTCGTCCATCAGCTGGAAGTCCAGCCGCCACATGTCGAACGGCGCCTTGTGCATCAGCACCGTCTTGCCCGGCAGGTAAGGCGGGCTGAAGAAAAGGCGCCGGCCTTCGGGCAGCGGCTCCTTGCACAAGATGTCGTTGATGACAAAGCGCTGCGAGTAAGACGTGCCTTCGTAATCGATGCCCATGCTGCGCCGCGTGGCGCCGCGCGGGCCGTCGGCGGCCACAAGGTAGGGCGCGCTCAGCGCGTAGTCGCCCTGCGGTGTGGAGACCGCCAGGCGCACCCCCTCGTCGCCCGCGTCGATGCGGGCCACGCGGTGCTGGTAGCGCACCTCCGACAGGCCGCTGGCCTGCAGCTCGTCCAGCAGCAACTGCTCCATCCAGCATTGCTGCAGGTTGGTCTGGCCGTGCTTCTCGTGCGGGGGCACGGACAGCGCCATCGAATGCACCAGCTCGCGGCCATAGAACGTCCAGCCGTCGGCCCAGGTGAGCCCTTTCTCCAGCACGCGCGCGCCCACGCCGAGCTGGTCCAGGATCTGCATCGAACGCCGGTTCATCGCCAGGGCGCGGCTGCCCTGCGAAATCGTGTCGCGCGCCTCCAGCACCACGGTGCGCACACCATGGCGCGCCAGGCCCAGCGCGGTGGCCAGGCCCACCGGGCCGGCGCCCACGATCACGACCTGGGGCGCGGGCCCGCTCAGGCTGGCGGGGGATTGGAAAGGCATCGTCTGCCAGGTGAAGTACATGGGGGCTTCTCTTTCTCTTTCGCTGTCTCTGAAACTCAGGCCATGCGGGCCGGCGCTTCGGCCGGCAGCAGGCGCAGGAAGGCGAGCAGGGCCTGGTTGAAAGCCTCGGGCTGCTCCAGGTTGCTCAGGTGGCCGGCGCGCTCGATGCGCGCGTGCGCCACGGCGGGAATGCGCTCCAGCAAGGCGCGCGTGACCGGCTCGGGGTACACGCGGTCCTGGTCCGAGGTGATCACCAGCGTGGGGCAGGCGATCTGCTCCAGGCGGTCGCCCCGGTCCTGGCGCGTGGAAGCGGCCAGCACCGCCAGGTAGTTCTTCACGCGGATGCGCTGCATCGCCTCGGCCGCCGCGCGCACGGCCTGGGCCGACGCATCGGGCGCGCACATGGCGCGGGCCTGGTCCATGCCAAAACTCGCCGGCACCCGCCCGTCTTGAAACGCCGCCGAACGGTCGGCGATGAAGCGGTCCACCTCATCGGCCGACATCGCGTCAAACCCCGGGCTGCTGTTGGCCAGCACCAGCGAGGCCACGCGGGCCGGGTGGCGCAGCGCCAGCGAACGCACCACGCGGCTGCCCATGGACAAACCCACCAGGTGCGCGCGTGGCGCGTGGAAATGGTCCAGCACGGCCAGCACGTCGGCACCGAAATCGCGGTGAAAGTCCAGCGGGCCCTCGATGTCGCCGCTGTCTCCGTAGCCGCGCAAGTCCACGCTCACCGCCGTGTAGCGGTGCCGCAGCGCCTCCACCTGCGCGCGCCAGGCGTGGCGGTCGCCACCCATGCCGTGCACCATCAGCACCAGCGGCCCCTGGCCGGCCACGCTCACCGCCAGCGGCGGCGTGCATGGAAGGGTGATCGTTGCCACGCTGTCCATGAAACCGCTCAAGCCTGCGCCGGCAGCGCCAGCGCGTCGATCAGCACAAACGCCACCGTGGCCGGCTCGGCCGTGCGGTTGCTCCAGCCGTGGCGGGTGCCGCGCTGCACCAGCACGTCGCCCGCCTTCAGCAGCGCCTCGCCCTCGTCCATCACGGCCCAGATCTCCCCCGCGAGCACGATGGCGTAGTCCACCGACGCGGTGGTGTGCATGCCCACCGTCTGGCCCTTGCGCGTGGCCGCGCCGGCCAGGTCGTGCCCCATCGCTGCAAACGCGGCGTGCTCGTCCCAACCGTCCATGTAACCCGCGTCGGGCGGGAACTGCACCACGCGAAACACACTGCCGCCCGCAGGCGGCGCCAGCGTCACCTCCGCGCAGGGCTCGGCCGCGCCGCTGTTGTCGGCCGGGGTGCGAAACGTCTTCCAGAGGTCCGTGACCACCGGCCCCGTGGCCGTGGTGCGCAACACGAACGGCGACAGGCCGTCCTGCAAGATCACCGAACGGCCTGCGGCGTCGTGACCGGTCACCACACGGCGCACCGCGCCGGGTTCTTTACTGCTCATGGGCATGCTGCCTGTCTCCTTCTGCCGCGATGGTAGGCAGAGCAAGGCCTATGCGATACATGAGAATCGGCATGGCAGTTCAACGACAATCGTTGAACCCCAACCCAGCCCCGACGCACACCCCATGGACCTCAAACTGGTGGACTGCTTTCTGCGCGTGGTCGAAGCCGGCAGCATCAACAAAGCCGCGCTCGACATGGAGATCACCCAGCCCGCGCTCTCGCGCCGGCTCAACGCCCTGGAGCACGACCTGGGCATCCAGCTCCTGGTGCGCGAGGCGCGCGGCGTGAAACTGACCGAAGCCGGCACCCTGCTCTACAACGGCGCGCGGCCCCTGCTGCGCCAGGCCGAACTGCTGCGCGACGAGCTCGGGCGCGAGGCCCGAGCGCAAGTCTCCATCGGCCTGCCGTTCTCCATGCACCGGCTCATCACCGCGCCCTTTGCCTCGGCCGAAATCCAGTCGCGCTCGGCTGTCTCGCTGCGCATCTACGAAGGCTTTATCCACCACCTGCGCGAGTGGCAGCAACAAGGCCTGGTGGACGTGGCCATCATGGAATTCGAGGAAGGCACCTCACCCCTGCACGAACAGACCCCGCTGGTGCGCGAGCCCCTGCTGCTGGTGGGCCCGGTGGACGCGGCCCTGCACCCCGACCGCCCCGCCAGCGCCGAGAAGCTTGGCGCGTGCAAACTCATCCTGCCCGGGCGGCCCAACCTCGTGCGCAAGACGGTGGACAGCTACCTGAAACGCCACGGCCAGAAATTTCGGCGCGCGGCCGACGCGGAAACGCTGCAACTGTGCCTCTCGCTCGTGAAAGACGGCCTGGGCTACACCGTGATGCCCTACTGCGCCATGCACGACTTCCCGCAGATGAACGAACTCAGCGCCACGCCCATCAAGGGCCTGACCATCACCTGGTCGCTCTACGTGAGCCAGGCCCGCCGCCACAGCGCGGGCGTGCGCTCCACCGCGCAAAGCCTGCAGCGCATGATGCTCGGGCTGGTGGAACGCGGCGAGTGGCCCCTGGCGCAGGCCGTGGCCGCCAGCCCCGCAGGCGCGGCCGCCCGCCGGGGCTGAGCGCGCTCGCGCGCGG
>NZ_JAHCKK010000090.1 GCF_026125825.1 Hydrogenophaga sp.
CCGAACCCGAGCCGGTCGCCGCCGCGGCGGCCTTGCCGCCCGCGGCGCCGCCGCCAGAGCCTGAACCTGCGCCAGTGATCGTGACGCCACCATCGCTGCCGGCTTCGCCGTCTCCCGCCGCGCAGGTCCCGCCGGCCGAGCCCACCCAAGTGGCGGTCTCCAAGGCCGCGCCCCCCAAGACACCGGTGGCCATGACGGCGGCGGCGCAGGCCCATGGCATCAACGTCGGCCTGTTCGCCGATCCGGCCAACGCCGACAAGGCCCATGCGCGCCTGGTGGAGGCGGGTTTCCCGGCGATCCTGCAGAAGGTCGAGTCGCCCAAGGGCGAATTCACCCGGGTGCGGGTCGGGCCCTTTGCCAGCCGGGCCAAGGCCGACGAAGCGGCCGCGCGCATCCGCGCCCTGGGGCTGGACGCGGTGGTCTTCGCGCCCTGAACCGCCAGCGCGGGCTCAGCCCAGCGCGCCGCGCGTGTCCACCGCGATCAGGCGCTCCACCTTGCCGTCGGAGAGGCCTCCGCGCACGCCAAACAGGACGTCGTGCAGGTTCACCGTGGGGTCGCAGTGGCCGGGCACCAGCCAGACCGTGTCGCCCAGGTCGGGCAAGGCCTGGCCGGCGTGGGCCGCGCGCAGGATGCCGTGCTCGTCCCCACCGTTGGCGAACACCAGCCCCGGCGGGCTCCACACGCTGGGCAGACCGCTGTCGATGGCGTGGCTCTTGTGGCCCGCGTCGCACACCGCGTGCTGGATGCCCCGGCTCATCACCTGCGCCTTGAGGAACAGCGCATGCTCGAACACCGGGGCCATCGGCGCGCTTTCATTGCGGGCGTAGTCGGCGTCCATGAACAGGTAGGAGCCCACCTGAAGTTCGCCCCAGATGTGGCTGGCCGTCTCCAGCGAGAACGTGCCGGTGCCCGCGCCGGTGATCAGCGGCACCGGGAAGCCCGCGGCCTGCAGCCGTTCGCGCGTGAGCGCCGCGGCCCAGGCCGCCTCGCCGATCGCCTTGGCCCGTTCGGCCGGGTCTCGCCGGTGCTGGGCCGCGCCATGGTAGGCCTGCAGGCCGGCGAAGCGCAGCACCGGGTGCTGGGCGATCAGGCGGGCCAGGTCCACGGCGGGCTCGCCGGGCGGCACGCCACAGCGCCCGTGGCCGACATCGACCTCCACGAACACGTCGATGCGGCCTTCGCCGCCCACGCCGGCCGCCTCCAGCGCCTGCGCCAGGCGCAGCACACCAGCCGCGCTGTCCACCGCGATGGCAAAGCGCGTGTCTGGCAGGGTGCGCACCGCCTGGGCCAGGCGCTGCAGCTTGGGCGGCGCGATCACTTCGTTGCTGATGTAGATGTCCGTCACGCCACCGCGGGCCAGCACCAGGGCCTCGTCGGTCTTTTGCACGCAGACCCCGACCGCGCCGTGGGCCATCTGCAGCCGGGCGAGTTCGGCGCTCTTGTGCATCTTGGCATGCGGACGCAGTCGCAGGCCGTGGGCCCGCGCGTAGGCCGCCATGTGCGCGAGGTTGCGCTCCATGGCGTCGAGATCGATCACCAGGGCGGGCGTGTCCAGCCGCGCCACGGGCTGGCCGATCAACGCCTGCGCGTTCTGCCAGCGCGGGCTGCGCACAGGATCAAGTGGCACGTTCATCGAGCGGCGTCCCGGATTGAAGGTGTTGGGTGTCGGCCCAGCCCACCAGGCTCAGGCCCTCGGGCGACCACAGCAGGCGGTTGATGCCCGTGTTCGGCAGCTCCCAGCTGCGTGGCGCGGTGAGTTCCAGGCGGGTGGCGGCGCGGTAGAGGATGTCGAGCACGCCACCGTGCGCGACCATCAGCACCTGCTCCCCGGGATGGCGGGAGGCCAGTTCGAGCACCGTGGGAATCACGCGGCGCTGCAGCTGCTCCAGCGACTCGCCGCCGGCGGGGGCGAAATCGGGCATGCGCTTGCGCCAGGCCAGCGCCTCGGTCGGCCATCGCTGTTCGAGTTCGGCCCAGGTCTGGCCCTCGAAACGCCCGAAATGGCGTTCGCGCAGGCCCTTGTGGGGTGTGACGCTCAGGTTCTTGACGCGGGCGACCGCCTGCGCGGTCTCGAAGGCGCGACCCAGGTCGCTGGCGTAGACGGCGGCAATGGGTTCGTCGCGAAGCGCTTCGGCCAGCTGGGCGGCCTGCCAGCGCCCGCGCTCGTTGAGGGCGATGTCGGTGTGGCCCTGGATGCGCGTGTCGCGGTTCCAGGCGGTCTCACCATGGCGCACGGCCAGGATGCGGGTGACTTGCAAAGGGGGTCCTCGAAGGCGGGAAAGACTGCAACTGTACCGGGCGCGCCACTGTCCGGGGTGGCGAAACGTCAGCAAAACCGGGGTTTGCGAGACAATTCGTTGCATGACGCCGCCGCCATCCTCGCTCGACGGGGATTTTTCCACGCTCTTCAATTTCCTGCCCATCGGGGCGTACCGAAGCACACCCGATGGGCGGATGCTGCGTGCCAACCAGGCACTGGTGTCGCTCAACGGCTACGCCTCGGAGGAGGAGTTGCTGGCGGCGGTGAACGACATCGCGCTGGAGTGGTATGTCGATCCCGCGCGGCGGGCCGAATTCAAGTGCCAGCTCGAACGCGACGGCTTCGTGCGCGGCTTTGTCTCCGAAATCAACCGCCACAAGACGCACGAGCGTGTCTGGATCAGCGAGAACGCGCACGGCGTGCGCGATGCCTCCGGGGTGCTGCAGTACTACGAAGGCACCGTGGAGGACATCACCGAGCGCATGCGCGACCAGAAGGCGCTGCGCGGTAGCGAAGAACAGCTGCGCCTCATCACGGCCCAGGTGCCTGGCGCCGTGTTTGCCGTGTACGTGCGCAACGACGGTGGACGCGAGTACCGTTTCCTGAGCGCCGGCATCCGGGACATTTACGGCTTCGAGGCCGACGACCTCATGCGCAACCCGGCCTTGCTCTCGCGCTATTTCCACCCGGAAGACCAGGCCATGCTGGAGCGCGACCGCCAGGCCATCCTGGCCGGGCAGTCCACCCTGGAGACCGAATTCCGGGTCGTGTTGCCCGATGGCACCATCAAGTGGGTCTGCAACCGCTCGTGCGCCGTCTCGGCCGACGACAACGGATTCCTGCGCGTGGGCGTGTTGTTCGACATCTCCGACCGCAAGGCGGCCGAGGCCGCGCTGCACGCCAGCGAGGCGTTGTGGAAGCTCGCGCTGGAGAGCGCGGGCGACGGCGTCTGGGACTGGAACCTGGTCACGGGAGAAGAGTTCTTCTCGCGTGGCATCAAGGCCATGTTTGGCTATGGCGAGGAAGACATCGCCAACCTCTCGGCCGAGCTGGACGCGCGCACCCACCCGGACGATGTGCCGCAGATGTTGGCCGACCGCCAGGCCCATTTCGACGGGCGGGTGCCGGCCTACCGCAACGAGCATCGCATCCGCTGCGCCGACGGCAGCTGGAAATGGGTGCTCTCGCGGGGCATGGTCATCGCGCGCGACGAGGCCGGCCAGCCCACCCGCATGGTGGGCACGCACACCGACATCACCGAGCACAAGCAGGCCGAGGCCCAGCACCGCGCGCTGGAAGCGCAGCTGCGCGAGTCGCAGAAGATGGAGGCCATCGGCACGCTGGCCGGCGGCGTGGCGCACGATTTCAACAACCTGCTCGCCGCCATCCTGGGCAACCTCGTGCTGGCGCGCGAAGACCTGGGCGATCACCACCCCGCGCAGGAAAGCCTGACCGAGATCAACCGCGCGGCCATCCGCGCGCGCCAGCTGGTGCAGCAGATCCTCACCTTCAGCCGGCGCCAGACGCAGGAAATGGTGCGCCAGCCGCTCACCCCGCTGGTGGAAGAGGCGCTGGGCCTGATGCGCTCGCTGCTGCCCGCCGGCCTCAAGCTCGTGGCGCGCCTGCCTGCCGCCGGCCTGCCGGTGCTGGCCGATGCGACCCAGATGCAGCAGGTGCTCATGAACCTGTGCACCAACGCCTGGCAGGCCATGGAGGGCCGCTCGGGCGACATCACCGTGGCGCTGCGCGACGTGCGGCTGGACGCCTCGCAAGGCCTGCAGCTCGGCGGCCTGGCCGGTGGCGCCTACGCCTGCCTGAGCGTGGCCGACAACGGACCGGGCATGGACGAAGCCACGCAGCAGCGCATCTTTGAACCCTTCTTCACCACCAAGGCGCCCGGCGCGGGCACCGGGCTGGGGCTGGCCGTGGTGCATGGCATCGTCAAGGCCCACCGAGGGGTGATCGTGTTGCACAGCAGCCCGGGCGAGGGCGCGCGTTTCGACGTCTACCTGCCCCTGGCTGCCGGTGCCGCCGACGAGGCGCCGGCACCGGCACCCGTGCCGGTGGCCACGCCGGCGGCGCCGGTGGCGCCGGGCAAGCACGTGATCTACATCGACGACTACGAAGCCCTGGTGTTCCTGGTCGGACGCCTGCTGCGCAAGCAGGGCTACCGCGCCAGCACGTTTGAATCGGGCGAGACGGCGATCGCCTGGCTGCGCGAGAACCCCGACGACCCGGTCGACCTCATCGTGACCGACCAGAACATGCCGGGCCTCTCGGGCGTGGAGGTCGCGCGCGAGGCGCGCCAGTTGCGCCCGGGCCTGCGCGTGGCCATCGTATCGGGCCACGTCAACGACAAGCTGATCGCCGAGGCCACCGGGGCCGGCGTGAGCGACGTGATGGGCAAGCAGGACAGCATGGACGCGCTGGGCGAGGCGATCCGCGAATTGCTGGATCGCGCCACCCGCTGAGCCGCGCCGGGCGGCCCGCCGCTCAGCGCGGCACTTCGATGTTGACCTGGCGCGGGCCCTCCGGAGGCGCGGGGAAGTCGCGCAGCGCCGCGTCCAGCATGGCCGACCACAGGCCATTGGTGCTGTTCCAGCGGCCATCGTGCGCGGCGCGCGTCTCGTACACGACCTTGCCGCTGGCGGCGTGGCGGATCACCAGCGAGACCTCGCGCTTGTAGTACGGCGACTCCATGCGGGGGTACATCGGCATCCAGATGATCTGGCCTTGCCCGGTCACCACGTAGTCGCGCCCGGGCATGGCATAACCCAGGCCAGGTCCGAACCCGCCCCAGTAGCCTGGGCCCCAGTAGCCGTCGTACGGACTCTCCCAGGGCGCACGCGGCAGGCGCAGCGTGCTGGCCTCCACCTGCACCAGCCACGGAGATGACGTGCCTTCGGCCGCGCGCGTCCAGCCCACCTTCACCAGCGCCTGCTGCGCGAGGCGCTCCAGTTCGTCCTGGCCGGTGGCGATCCTGCCTTCGCGCTGCGAGGGCAGGCGCTCGAAGCGGTAGATCTGCGGCGCCTGGGGAATCGTCACCGGCGTGCCGGGCTTGCCCGCCTGGTCGGCCCAGCGCGCAAAGCTCTGCACCTGGTTGTCCACCAGGTACACGCTGGCGCAACCGCTGAGCACCAGCAAGGCGGCCGCGGCACCCCACACCTTGAGCGGGCGCAAGAGCGTTTGAATGGTCATGAAGCCTCCTGTATGGCCTGGGCGGGCAACCGGAGAAAGCGCCTCAGTGCGCCGCCGCAATCGGTATGACTGCAACGGGTGCCGAAGCGTTCCCTTGTGGTGCGGGCCAGTCCGGGTCAGGGGGCAAGGCGCGTGCCGCCCCCGGCAGGGGCTCGTCGTCGAAGGCTTTGTCGCCGCTTTCGTCGGCCTCGCCCGTCGCCTGGATGGTTTCAAAAGGAAACAGCGTGCGGTCCATCAGGTGGCTCGGCACGATGTTCTGCAAGGCGGTAAACATGTTCTCGACCCGGCCCGGGAAGCGCTTTTCCCAGTCCTTGAGCATCAGGCCCACCTGTTTGCGCTGCAGGTTTTCCTGGCTTCCGCACAGGGTGCAGGGAATGATGGGGAATTCGCGCAGCTCGGCCCAGCGGGCGAGGTCCTTCTCGGCCACGTAGGCCATGGGGCGGATCACCACATGCTGGCCGTCGTCGCTCACCAGCTTGGGCGGCATGCCCTTGAGCTTGGCGCCGAAGAACATGTTGAGCAGCAGCGTCTGCAGGATGTCGTCGCGGTGGTGGCCCAGCGCGATCTTGGTCGCGCCGAGTTCGCTGGCCACGCGGTACAGGATGCCCCGGCGCAGGCGGCTGCACAGGCTGCACATCGTCTTGCCCTCGGGGATCACGCGCTTGACGATGGAGTACGTGTCCTGGTTCTCGATGTGGAACTTGACACCCAGCTTCGTGAGGTAGGCGGGCAGGACGTCGGCCGGGAAGCCGGGCTGCTTCTGGTCGAGGTTGACCACGATCAGCTCGAAGCGGATGGGTGCGCGCGCCTGCAGCTTCTGCAGGATGTCGAGCATGCCGTAGCTGTCCTTGCCGCCCGAGAGGCAGACCATCACGCGGTCGCCTTCCTCGATCATGTTGTAGTCCACGATCGCACGTCCGACCTCGCGGCACAGGCGTTTTTCCAGTTTGTGGTTTTCGAGTTCGGTGTTCATGTTGGTTTCCTCACCACTGCCCGCTTTCCATGCGGATGGCGACCTCGCAGTCGTCGAAGATCTCCAGCTTGGCGATCTTCACGCGCACCCCGATCACGCCGGGCAGCTGCATCAGCCGGCGTGTGAGCTTGCCGATCAGGCTCTCCAGCAGGTTCACGTGTTCGGCGGTGCATTCGTCGATGATGATCTGGCGCACCTTGCGGTAGTCCAGCACGTGGCCGATGTCGTCGTCGTGCGGCAGCAAAGGCTGCGTACCCTGGTTGAGCTCGGCGTCGACCTGGATGGGCTGCGGGCTCGACTTCTCATGGTCCAGGATACCCAGGTTGGCGTCGAAGCGCAGCCCCGTGAGCGCGAGGGTCTGGTTGCCGGTGTGCAGGCGAGCGTCGGTGGTCATGACGGCAACCCCTGGTCCAGTCCCGCAGCGTCAGGCCGGCATCGAAACACTTCGACGCCGACGGCCTCGCAGTCGGGATAGACGTCGGGTTTGGCGGTGGACACGCGCACGGCCTGCACCTTCGGATGCTCAAGCAGGCGCTGCGCGAGTTCGTCGCACAGCGTCTCCTGCAATCCGATGTGGCCGCGCCGGATGCGCTCAGCCACTACGGCTCGCACGAAGTCGTAGTCCACCACCTCCTCAAGCCGATCCGCCCGCGGGGTGGAGTGCGCGTAAGACACGTACAGGTCGACATCGATCCAGACGCGCTGCGCGTTGGATTTCTCGAATTCGTGCACGCCGATGCCCACCCACACCTCATGCCTGCGGAGGAAGAGCTTGCGGCATGTGCGCATCAGGGAAGAGACATCAGGCTGGTCGATGGGCACGCTCGGACTCCTTGAACAGTTCGTCCACGACAAACATCACATCCCGATCCAACGGCACCAGGTGCTGGCCGTTGTCCACGCAGAGTGTTGTGCCGGTCACGGATGGGTTGGCCGCGAGAAACAGGCAGGATTGCGCGACGTCGATCGGATTGATCGGCTTTCGCAGCAGGTTGATGCGGCTGGCGCGCTCGAAGTTGTCCGCGTTCTGCGGGCCGCTCTGGTACATCAGGCCGGGCGCGACGCCGCATACCCGAACGCCTGGGGCGAGCGCCTGAGCCTGGAGCGCGATCACACGCTCCAGGGCGAGCTTGGACGTGGTGTACGAAAAGTAGTCGGGGTTCAGGTTGTAGACCTTCTGGTCCAGCACGTGCACCACGCACGCATCCGTGGTGGGGTCCGCAGCCTGCTGGCGAGCAATCTCCCGGCCCAGCAGCAGGGGCGCGATCAGGTTGACCTCAAGCAGCATCCGGGCGCGCACCGGGTCGAAGGTGGCACCGGTGTCGGGTTCGAAGAGGGAGGCATTGTTGATCACCGCGCGCAGGCGGCCGCCGCGGCGCTCCATCTCCTGCACCATGGCAAGCACCTCTTCCTCCCAAGCCAGATCGGCCTGGATGAGCTCCACCGACAGCCCCTCCCGGGTCAGTTCCTCTCGGAGGCGCTCGGCCTGCAGGGCCGAGCGCTGGTAGTGGCACCACACCTCCCAGCCAGCGCGCGCGAACACGCGCACCACTTCGGCTCCCAGGCGCTGTGCCCCGCCCGTGACAAGAACCCGGTCAGCCATGGGCGTTCATCGCTTCCAGCGCACCCCGCACGAAAAACGGGAGGTCCTGCGCGGCGCAGAGGCGCTGGGCCGGACTCGGCAGAAAGTCCTCGTGCAGGACCTTCATGGACACGCAGCCCTTGTTCCCGGTGCCCGACGGCACCTGCATCAGGGCATTCAACATGTACCCTCCCGTGTGGCCGCGGCAATGGCGTTCTCGTCACGCGCCAGCATGCCTCCCACGAGCAAGCCCAGGGCATTGGCGAGGGTGAGCCGCATAATGGCCGCGAGGCCCAGCTTGGCCCATCCTGGCAGGGCCAGCATCTTCAGCCAGCGAATGAGGTCGCTGGACGTCCGCACACCTTCTTCGCTCATGTTGCCTGCTTTCCTTACCGATTGTCCGTTGGATGACCTGCCCGGGATTATCCGACACCGCGTTGCCCAGGGCGGCGGCTGGCTGCCCTTCGACCGATTCATGGCCACGGCGCTCTACGAACCCGGGCTGGGCTACTACGCCAACGCGCTGGCGAAGTTCGGCCACCTGCCCCAGGGTGGCAGTGACTTCGTGACCGCGCCCGAGCTCACCCCGCTGTTCGGCCACGCGCTGGCCCGGCAGGTGGCCCAGGCGCTGGCCGCCAGCGGCACCGACGAGGTGTGGGAATTCGGCGCAGGCACCGGCGCGCTCGCCCTGCAAGTGATCGAGGCCCTGGCCGAGCTGGGCCAGCCGCTGCGGCGCTACACCATCGTCGACCTCTCGGGCCAGCTGCGCGAGCGCCAGCGCGCCACCCTGAGCGCTCACGCTCCCCTGGTGCACTGGGCCGACGCCCTGCCCGAGCAACTGCACGGCGTGGTGCTGGGCAACGAAGTGCTCGACGCCATGCCGGTGCAGCTGCTGGCGCGCGTGGGCGGGGTGTGGCACGAGCGTGGCGTGGCGATGGATGCGGCGGGCGCCCTGACCTGGGCCGACCGTGCCACCGACCTGCGCCCGCCGCTGGAGGTGGAGGGCGGGCACGACTACGTCACCGAAATCCACTCGCAGGCCGAGGCCTTCGTGCGCACCCTGGGCGACCGTTTGAAGCGCGGCGCGGCCTTCCTGCTCGACTACGGTTTCCCCGAGGCCGAGTACTACCACCCGCAGCGCGCCATGGGCACCCTGATCTGCCACCGCGCGCACCGCAGCGACAGCGACCCATTGAGCGACCTGGGCGAGAAAGACATCACCGCGCATGTGAACTTCACCGGCATCGCCCTGGCCGCGCAGGATGCGGGCATGGATGTGCTGGGCTACACCAGCCAGGGCCGTTTCCTGCTCAACTGCGGCCTGCTGGCGCTCGCACAGCGCGCCGACGCGCGGCAGAACGCGATGATGCAGAAGCTCGTCAACGAACACGAGATGGGCGAGCTGTTCAAGGTCATCGCGCTGGCACCGGCGGGCAGCGCCGCCGACTGGGTGCCCCTGGGCTTCACGGCCGGCGACCGCACACACCGGCTCTGAGCATGATCCGCTGGATGATCGTCATCTTCCTGGCCCTGCTGCTCATCAGCTGGTTCACGCCGCTGCTGCGCAAGCTGGGCCTGGGCCGGCTGCCAGGCGATTTCCACTTCAAGGCCTTCGGCCGCGAGTGGTTCCTGCCCTTTGCCACCACGGTCGTGCTCAGCATGGTTGCCAGCCTCATCGGCTACCTCATCTGACGGGCTTGAAATCGGCGTCCTGGCGGCCATCTGACCACCATTGCCCTCCCGGAGCGCCCCATGACCGCCGAGTCCCTGCACATCGTCTGCCCACATTGCCACACCACCAACCGGCTCGCCCGCGAGGCCCTGAGCCAGTCGCCGGACTGTGGCAAATGCCACCGCGCCCTGTTCGACGGCCATCCGGCTGCGCTGGACGAGGCCGCCTTTGAAAAACACGTGGGCCGCTCCCAGGTGCCGGTGCTGGTGGACTTCTGGGCCCCGTGGTGCGGCCCCTGCCGCGCCATGGCGCCCCAGTTCGAGGCCGCGGCGCGCGAGCTCGAGCCGCACATCCGCCTGGCCAAGGTCAATACCGAAGAAGCCCAGGCATTGGGCGCGCGGCTGCAGATCCGCAGCATCCCCACCCTGGCGCTCTTCGTCAACGGGCGCGAGGTGGCGCGCCAGCCGGGCGCCATGGGCGCTGCCGACATCGCACGCTGGGCGCGCGCGCACCTGCCGCGCCCTTGAACACGCCCGCGGCCTGACGCGGTATGGTCGGGGCTTGTCCGACCTCTTTGCGCGCACCATGCCTTCAACACAGCGACAGGGCCGACTGCTGGCCGACGTGGGCGGCACCAACGCCCGCCTGGCCTGGCAGGACGGCCACGGCGCACCGATCGAACACATCCAGGTGCTTCCGGTGGCCGAACACGCCAGCCTGCAGGCCGCCATCCGCGCCTACCTCGGCGGCCTTGGCCGCCAGCCGGCCGCCGCCGCGATCGCCATGGCCAACCCCGTCACGGGGGACCTCGTCAGCATGACCAACCACGACTGGTCGTTTTCGCAGGCGGCCTTGCGCGACGAGCTGGGCCTGACCACGCTGCGCGTGCTCAACGACTTCACCGCCCTGGCCCTGGCCCTGCCGCACTTGCCAGCGCACGAGCTGCGCCAGGTGGGCGGCGGCGCGGCGGTGCCCGGCGCGGCCATCGCCCTGCTGGGCGCGGGCACCGGTCTGGGCGTGTCGGGCCTGTTGCCCGATGGCGCGGGCGGCTGGGTGCCCATCGCGGGGGAGGGCGGCCACGTCACCCTGCCCGCAGCCACCGCGCGCGAGCGCCTGGTCATGGACGCGCTGGTGCGCCGCCACGGCCATGCCTCGGCCGAGCGCGTGGCCAGTGGCACCGGCCTGCTGGAGACCTGCCACATCCTGTGCGAGGCCGATGGGGCGGACGCCGGTGCGTTCACCAGCGCCGCCGCCGTGACCGAGGCTGCGCTGCAGGGCCGCCACCCGCAGGCGCGGGAGGCCCTGGAGATGCTCTGCGGGGTGCTCGGTACCGTGGCCGGCAACCTCGCGCTCACCCTGGGCGCGCGCGGCGGGGTCTACATCGGCGGCGGGGTGGTGCCGCGCCTGGGGACCTGGTTCGACGCCTCGCCATTCCGCGAACGCTTCGAGGCCAAGGGCCGCTTCGAGGCCTACCTGCGCGGCATCCCGGTGTGGGTGATCACCGCGCAGCAATCGCCCGCGCTGCTCGGTGCGGCCCGTGCGCTCGATTCGCGGCCCTGATCAGGACTGAGGCTCGGCCTGCGCGCCGCCCAGCGGCGGGATGTGGCCCTCGCGTCCCTGACCGGGGTACACCATGAGGTGCGGCACCGGGATCTGGATGCCCTCGGCATCGAAGGCCGCCTTCAGGCGGCGCAGGTATTCGCGCTTGATGCCCCACTGCTCCAGTGGCAGGGTGCGGAAACGGCAGCGGATGATGAGCGCCGACTCGGCCCAGCTGTCCACGCCGGCGATCTCCATGTCGGCCAGGATGCGGGGCGCGAACGCCGGGTCCGCGCGCAGTTGCGAGGCCACGTCGCGCATCACCGCCATCACCCTCTCCACGTCCTCGCGGAAGGCCACGCGGATGTCCATCACCGCGTGGCTGAAGTCGCGCGTCATGTTGATCACCGTGTTGATGGTCCCGTTGGGCACGTAGTGGACGTTGCCGTCGTAGTCGCGCAACTGCACATAGCGCAGCGTCACCACCTCCACCATGCCGGCGTGGTCGCCGATCTTGACCACGTCGCCCTGGCGGATCTGGTTCTCCAGCAGCAGGAAAAAGCCGGTGAAATAGTCCTTCACCAGGCTTTGCGCGCCAAAGCCCACCGCCAGGCCCACCACGCCCGCAGCCCCCAGAATGGGTGCGACCGAGACACCCACCTCGCCCAGCACCAGCATGCCGGCCACCAGGCTCACCACCACCACGATCAGGTAGCGGAACACGCGGTCCAGCGTCTGGGCTCGCTTGGCGGCCTCGCGGTCGTCCAGCCGGCTGGCGATGCGCTCGCGCAGCGTGCCCACCACGCGCTGCAGCACCGCCACCAGCAGCCAGGCCACCAACACGATCAGCACAATGCGCGTGAGGCTGGCGGCAGCGCCCCCCAGGCCGGTCCACCAGCGGGTGGCAATGTCGATGAAAGCGTCGTTCATGGTCTGCTCCGAAAAAAGAAAAGCAAAGCGGGCGCCGGCCTTGCGGCCGGCGCCCGCCGTGAAAAGGCTTATGTGTTGGGAACGGCCGCCAGCGCGGCCAGGAAGCGCTCGCGCCACCAATGCACATCCTGCTCGCGGATGCCTTGCAGCAGCGCCTGGTGGCGGCGCTGGCGCTCCTCCAGCGGCATCTGCAGCGCGCGCTGCATGGTCTCGGCCGTGCGCGTGGTGTCGTAGGGGTTGACCAGCAGCGCTTCGCGCATCTGCTCGGCCGCGCCGGCGAAACGCGAAAGCACCAGCACGCCGGGGTCGTCCGGGTCCTGCGCGGCGATGAACTCCTTGGCCACCAGGTTCATGCCGTCGCGCAGCGGCGTCACCAGCGCCACGCTGGCGGCCCGGTACAGGCCGGGCAGGCGCTTGCGCGCCACATTGCGGTGGATGTAGCGCACCGGCATCCAGTCCAGTTCACCGAAATTGCCGTTGATGGCGCCGCACAGGCTCTCGAGCTCCTGCAGCAGCGCCGCGTACGCATCCACGCTTTCGCGGCTGGGCGCGGCGATCTGGATCAGCGTGGCACTGCCCAGGTTCTCCGGGTAAGCCTGCAACAGCTGGCGAAACGCCTTGAGCCGCTGCGGCAGGCCTTTGGAGTAATCCATGCGCTCCACGCCCAGCAGCAGGCGGCGGCGCGAATACTCCTTGCGCATCTGCTCGTACATGTCCTGCGACTCGCGGCCCTTGCCCAGATCGATGAACTCGTCCACGTCGATGCCGATCGGGAAAGCCTGCGCGCGCAGCGTCTTGCCGAAGGCGCGGAACTCGTGCTCGCCCAGGATGTCGGCCGGCGTCTCGGTGCCCACGTAGCGCGCGAAGTGCGACACGTCGGCCTCGCTCTGGAAGCCCACCAGGTCGTAGGCGAACAGCGAGCGCATCAACCAGTCGTGCTCCGGCACGGCCGCCAGGATCAGCGGGGGCGGCAGCGGGATGTGCAGGAAGAAACCCATGCGCTGTTCGCAGCCCATGGCGCGCAGCTCGGCGGCCAGCGGGATCAGGTGGTAGTCGTGCACCCAGATGATGTCGTCGGGCCGCAGCAAGGTCTTGAGCTTGTGCGCAAACATCTGGTTCACGCGCCGGTAGCCGCCGATGTAGCCGGCGTCGAAGTCGGCCAGGTCGAGCCGGTAGTGGAACACCGGCCAGAGCACGCCGTTGCTGTAGCCCAGGTAGTAGCTGTCGTGGTCCTCGCGGCTGAGGTCCACCGTGGCCAGCTGCACCTTGCCCGCGTTGTGCACATGCAGATCGCCCTCGCCGGGCGTGCCGTCCTCCACGACCTTGCCGCTCCAGCCGAACCACAGACCGCCCGAGGCCTCCAGGGCCTGGCCCAGCGCCACCGCCAGCCCGCCAGAGGCGGTCTTGCGCGGGTCCGCGATGCGGTTGGAAATGACGACGAGTCGGCTCATATCACACTGTCCCAGCGGGCGGAGAGGCGCACCGCAGCGTTGATGATGCCCACCATCGAGTAGGTCTGTGGGAAATTGCCCCACATCTCGCCCGTGGTGGCGTGGGTGTCTTCCGACAGCATGCCCAGCGGGTTGCGCGCGGCCAGCATGGTCTCGAAAATCGCGCGCGCCTCTTGCGCGCGGCCCGTGCGAGCGAGCGCGTCGATGCGCCAGAAAGTGCAGATGTTGAACGCCGTCTCGGGCTTGCCGAAATCGTCGGCCGCCTCGTAGCGGCGCATGTAGGGCCCGTCGCACAGGTGCTTCTCCAGCGCGTCCAGCGTGGAAAGAAAGCGTGGGTCCATCGGGTCGATCATGCCCACCTCCACCATCAGCAGGACGCTGGCGTCCAGGTCCCGCCCGCCAAAGCTCTCGGCAAAGGCCTGGCGTTCCTCGCTCCAGGACTCGCGCAGGATGCGCTCGCGCATGGTCTCGGCATGGGAGGCCCAGTAGGTCGCTCGACCGGGCATCTCCATCGTGCGCGCGATCTTGGCCAGCCGGTCGCAGGCGGCCCAGCACATCAGCGCCGAACTGGTGTGCACACGCGCGCGCGTGCGCAACTCCCACATGCCCGCGTCGGGCTGGTCGTAAATGCGCAGCGCGCGTTCGCCCACGGCCTCGAGCTGCTCGAACTCCGCCAGACCGGCCGGAGGCAGCAGGCGCCGGTCATGGAAGGCCTGTGCGGCGGCCAGCACAATGTTGCCGTACACATCGTGCTGGAAATGCTCCTGCGCCTGGTTCCCCACGCGCACCGGACCCATGCCCCGGTAGCCGGGCAGCGTGTCGCAGATGCGCTCGGGCAGTTCGCGCTCCAGGCCGATGCCGTGCAGCGGCTGGATGTGGCCTCCGCCTGCGCCCACCACCACGTTGGACAGCCAACTCAGGTAGTCCTCCATCGTCCCGACCTCGGACAGGCTGTTGAGCGCGCGCACCACGAAAAAGGCATCGCGCAGCCAGCAGTAGCGATAGTCCCAGTTGCGCTGCGTGCCCGGCGCCTCGGGAATGCTGGTGGTCATGGCGGCCACGATGGCGCCGGTGTCCTCATACAGCGACAGCTTGAGCGTGATGGCCGCGCGGATCACCGCCTCCTGCCACTCCAGCGGCACCGCCAGGCGCCGGCTCCAGTTGCGCCAGTAGGACAGGGTCTCCTGCTCGAAATGGCGCGCGGTGTCGCCAATGCCGGTCTCCAGCGTTTCGTCCGGCCCGAACAGGAAGTTGTACTCGCGCGTGAGCAGAAACGGCTCGCGCGAGAGCACGTGACTGATCGAGGCATCGGTGTGCAGGCGCAGCGTCTGCCCGTCGCCCACGTAGCGGATGTGGTTGCTGCCCGACGTGATGGTGGGCGTGACCCGGCCCCAGTCAAATCGTGGCCGCAGGCTCACGCGGATGCGCGGCGCGCCCTTGAGCGGGCGCACGCGCCGCACCAGCTGGGTGGGCCGGAAGTAGCGCCCGCGCGAGAGGAAGCGCGGCGCGAAATCCGTGATGGACAGGCCGTTGCCGTCGCGGTCCCAAAGCTCCGTCACCAGCACGGCGGTGTTGTGTTCGTAGCGCTGCGTGGCCTCGGCCAGCCCTTCGATCTCGATCGCGAACGCGCCGTTGTCGGCATCGTCCCCGCCCAGCAGCGCATGGAACACCGGGTCGCCGTCAAAACGCGGCAGGCAGCTCCAGACCACACGGCCATGCGGATCGATCAGCGCGCTGAAAGAACAATTGCCGACCATGCCCAGCGACAGCGAGGCGGCGGCGGGTGGAGAAAAACCGGGGGAGGGGCTCATGGGCGTGGGCTGGAAAGGGACAGGGCATCGGCCAGCCAGGCGCGCAGCGCCTCGGGGCTGGGGCAACGGTGGCGGGCCAGACTCGGGCCATCGCCCACCTTGATGCCCTCGCCACCCAGGCGCTGCACCACCTCGAAACCCGCTTCGTCCGTCACATCGTCGCCCGCGAACACCGGCAGCCGGCCCGCGAACGGCGCCTCCTGCATGAAAGCCTCGATCGCGGCGCCCTTGCTCACCCGGGCAGACTTCACCTCCACCACGGCCTTGCCCTGCAACAACTGCAAGCCGGGCTCGTCGGTGATGGCCTGCGTCAGCGCGCTCATGCACAGCGCCTCCAGCATGGGGGCCTGCCGGTAGTGCAGCGCCATCGAGGTCTGCTTGCGCTCCAGCAGCAACCCGGCGTGGCGCGCTACCAACTGTTCGGCCGCGGCGATCGCGCGCGCCAGCCCGCTTGGCCGTGTGGTGGCCGCGCCCCCGTGCGGCGACAGCCGCACCGCGCCATGCTCAAACGCCGCCGGCCAAGGCCAGGGCGAGGCGAGCATGGGCTCCAGGTCTTCGCGGGCACGCCCGGTCACCAGCGCCAGCGCGCCATCCAGCCGCTGGTGCAGGCCATTCAGCAAGGTCACCAGCGCAGGAGGCACCTCCACCGCATCGGGCCTGCCGGCCAGATCGGCGAGCGTGCCGTCGAAATCCAGAAACAGGGCGGACCGTTCGGTCAGCAATCGTGGCAGTGTGCTCATTGGCCCCTACCGTAACAGGGTGAGCGATCTCATGGGGTGAAAAATCGTTTAACCCACCTCGTCGGTGAGAAACTCTGGCGCCGGTTGACGGCGCGTCGAATTGCTCAATCGCCCTGGCCCTCGGGCGCGCCGGCCCCCAAGGCATGCGAAACCGCGCTGACGCGCGCACGGTGAATGCGCTCACCCACGCGCGCACCGCTCAGCCCGTCGGCCTGCGCCTGGGCCGCCACCACTGCCGTGTCCACCGAGCGCGCCGCCGCCAGCGCCAGCGCCAGGCGTTCGCGCGGCGGGTAAGGCGCTTCCTCCAGCCCCAGCCGGCCGCGCGCATCGCATTCGCAGGCCAAAAGCACCTCGTGAAAGCGCGCCGGCTTGCGCAGCGCGTCACAGCGCTCCAGCAGGCGCTGCACCGCGCCCGCGCTGAAATCCTGGCTGCGATGGATATTGCCGTGCTCGCGGGCCACCACGTCGGCGAGTTCGCGGCAGTCCGTGGGCACGCGCAGCCGCTCGCACACGCCCTTGAGCAGGCGCGCGCTGCGTTCCTCGTGGCCGATGTGGCGTGGCAGCACGTCGGCCGGCGTCGTGCCCTTGCCCAGGTCGTGGCACAGGCAGGCGAAGCGCACCGTCAGCGGCGCGGCCAGCCGCGCACTCATGTCCAGCACCATCATCAGGTGCACGCCGGTGTCCACCTCCGGGTGGTATTCAGGCCGCTGCGGCACGCCCCAGAGCCGGTCCACCTCGGGCAGCAGGCGCTGCAGGGCGCCACACTCGCGCAGCACCTCCAGCATGCGGCTCGGGCGTTGCTCCATCAAACCGCGCGCCAGCTCCTGCCACACGCGCTCGGCCACCAGATGATCGGCCTCGCCGTGGGCCACCATCTCGCGCATCAGCGCCAGGGTCTCGGGCGCCACTGAAAAATCGGGAAAACGCGCGGCGAAGCGGGCCAGCCGCAGGATGCGCACCGGGTCTTCCGCGAAAGACCCGGTCACATGCCGCAGCACGCGCTCGCGCAAGTCGCGCCGGCCATGGTGCGGGTCGATCAAGGGGGCCTGGGCGGGGTCGTCCGCATGCTCGGCGGCCACCGCCATCGCATTGATGGTGAGGTCGCGCCGGGCCAGATCGTCCTCCAGCGTGACGCCAGCCTCGGTGTGGAAAGCGAAGCCGTGGTAGCCCGGCGCGGTCTTGCGCTCGGTGCGCGCGAGGGCGTATTCCTCTTTCGTTTCCGGGTGAAGGAAGACCGGAAAATCGCGCCCCACCGGCAGAAAGCCCTCGGCTGCCATGGCTTCGGGCGTGGCGCCCACCACCACCCAATCGCGGTCTGCATGTGAAGTGCGGCCGGTTGCGTCCGATGCGCTCGCCATCAACGCATCGCGCACCGCGCCGCCCACGAGATAGGTTTTCATGGGGGCGAGTTTAGGCGGTGCGCCGGGTGGGGCGTGGCAGTGCGTGGTGTGCACACCTGAGCCCATGGAGGTGGAGGGGCCTGGGGCTTTGACCTGCGGCGAGCCTGCTGCTTGTGCCCCGCCCAACTTGACCGCGCTGTGAAGCGCTGACCAAAAGGCTCGGCGCGGGCGGCTCAAGCCGGCGGCCCGTACAGAAACAAGTGCCGCA
>NZ_JAHCKK010000091.1 GCF_026125825.1 Hydrogenophaga sp.
CTGGGCTCGGTGGTCGGCGAGCGCTTTGTGCGCGGCGTCGAAGAGGCCATTGCCCAGAAAGTGCCTTTCATCTGCTTCACCGCCACGGGTGGTGCGCGCATGCAGGAAGGCCTGCTCTCGCTCATGCAGATGGCCAAGACCAATGCGGCCCTGACGCGCCTGGCGAAGAAGGGCCTGCCCTACATCAGCGTGCTGACCGACCCGACCATGGGTGGGGTGAGCGCGGGCTTCGCCTTCGTGGGCGACGTGGTGATCGCCGAACCCCGGGCGCTGATCGGCTTTGCCGGCCCGCGCGTGATCGAGAACACGGTGCGGGTGAAGCTGCCAGAGGGCTTCCAGCGCGCGGAATTCCTGCAGACCAAGGGCGCGGTGGACTTCATCTGCGACCGACGCGAACTGCGCGCGACCATCGCCAACACCTTGGCCATGCTGCAGCGCCAGAGTGCCGACGCGGTGGTCGACGATTGAGTTCCACCTCCGGGGCTGCCGAAGCGCTCACGCTGTCGCAGCTCCCGCTGTTTCCGCTGCAGACGGTGCTGTATCCCGGCGGCTGGCTCCCTCTGCGCATCTTCGAGGTTCGCTATCTCGACATGATCGGCCGCTGCCACAAAGCCGGTGCACCCTTCGGGGTGGTTTGCCTGAGCGAGGGCAGCGAGGTGCGGCGCATCGACCCCCATGCGCCCCCCAGTGGCGACGCCTTCGCGAAGGAAGTGTTCCACCCCGTGGGCACGCTGGCACAGATCGAAAGCCTGGAAAGGCCGCAACCCGGCCTGATGATGATCCGCTGCCGTGGCCTGCAGCGGTTTCACGTGCAGCGCCGCAGCCAGCTGCCCCATGGCCTTTGGGTGGCCGATGTGCAACTCGACGAGCCGGAGGCCACCGTGCCTGTGCCGGATCATCTGGCCCACACGCGCGATGGTCTGCAGCATTTGCTGCAGAACCTGCGGGAGCGCGATCCGGACAGCCTGGACCAGTTGCCGTTGCAGCCACCCTACCAATGGGACGACAGCGGCTGGGTGGCCAACCGATGGGCCGAACTGCTGCCGGCACCGGCCGAACTCAAGCAGCGCCTGATGGCACTGGACAACCCTTTGTTGCGCCTGGAGCTGGTGTCCGACCTGCTGGACAAGCTGGGCCTGAACCGCTGATCAGCCCGGCAGCAGTGACAGCGCCTGCATGTAGCGCTCGCTGACCATCAGAGCGTCCCAATCCGGGGCCGCCGCGCGAGGCAGCAGCGCAAGCCGGCGCTCTTCGCTCGCTGCACTGGGTTGCCAGCGACCTTCCAGCACCGCCTGAGACAGGGTGTCGATCGCCTCATCGATCGGGGCACCGCCGTCCACCACCGACTGGTTGCACAGCAGCACCATGTCGCCGCCGGCCGTCAGAGAGGCCAGCGCGGCTTCGGCGAAGCTCACTTCGCCGCCGTCGATCTGTCGCGCCGCCGCCATGCTGAGGTCGTCGCTGAAGATGGCACCGGTGAAGCCGAGGCGACGCCGCAAGATGTCCTGCAACCAGCGCGACGAGAAACCAGCGGGCCGGTTGTCCACCTTGGGATAGATCACGTGCGCGGGCATCACGGCCTGCAAGCTGGCCGAGAGCCAGCCGTAGGGAGCGGCATCCTCGGCCAGGATGGCCTTGAGGCTGCGACGGTCCACCGGCATCGCCAGGTGCGAATCGGCCTTCACGAAACCATGGCCAGGGAAATGCTTGCCGCAATGCCCCATGCCGCTTTGCAGCAGTCCATGCATCACGCCTTGCGCCAGCACCGCGACCACACGCGCATCGCGCCCGAAGGCGCGGTCGCCGATCACCGAACTCTCGCCGTAATCCAGGTCGAGCACGGGGGCGAAGGTGAGGTCCACGCCGCAGGCGCGCAGCTCGGCCCCCAGCACAAAGCCCACGGCGGTCGCGGCATTGATTGCCTGCAAAGCCGCCGCGCCCTCGGGCTCCCCGGCCTTGTGATCGCGCAGCCACATCTTGCCCAGGGCGGCCATGGCAGGCAGGTGGGTGAAGCCGTCGGTGCGAAAGCGCTGCACGCGCCCGCCCTCGTGGTCCACCGCGATCAGCAGGTCGTGCCGCACGGCCTTGATCTGCCGACACAGCGCCGTGAGCTGGGCACGGTCGAGCCAATTGCGGCCGAACAGGATGACTCCGCCGACCAGGGGATGGGCCAAGCGCTGGCGGTCTACGGTGGTGAGGCTGTGACCAGCCACGTCGATGATGAGAGGAGCGTGTGGGTTCATGGAAACAGATTCGGCAATGTCAGTTCCGCTCCACCACCACGAAGCTGGCGGCGTAGTCGGTTTCGTCGGTCACGGTCACATGAGCGCGCAGGCCCTGCGCCTCGAACCATGTCTTGAGGTCCCCATGCAGGACGATGACGGGCTGACCGCTCGGCAGGTTGTTGATCTCGCAGCGCCGCCATGTCATGGGCAGGCGCATGCCCATGCCGACCGCCTTGGAAAACGCCTCCTTGGCAGAAAAGCGGGTCGCCAGGTAACGCAAGCCGCGTTGCGGCCAGCGCGCGCTGCGCTTTTGCCAGACGGCGAATTCGGCGTCGGTCAGCACCTTGCGCACGAAGCGCTCGCCCTGGCGTTGCAGCACGGCTTCGATGCGCCGGATGTCGCAAATGTCGGTGCCGATGCCGTAGATCATGGAGCGAAGGCGTCAGCAATGCAGCGGTTGTAGTCGGCGATGGTGGCGCTGTAGCCCAGTTCCAGCGCGTCCGCGATGAGGGCATGGCCGATGGACACTTCGCTCACCTTCGGCACCGCGCACAGGAAGGCCGTGAGGTTTTCGCGGTTCAGGTCATGTCCGGCATTCACCCCGAGGCCGGCATCCAGCGCGGCTTGGGCGGCTGCCTGGAAGCGCCGCAATTGCGCATCGCGCTGCGGTGTGTGCCAGGCGGCGGCATAGGGCTCGGTGTAGAGCTCCACACGGTCGGCGCCCACCGCCTTGGCCCCAGCCATCTGGTCGGGCTCGGCATCCATGAACAGGCTCACGCGCACGCCCAGCGCACGGGCTTCGTCAATCAAAGGGCGCAGACGCTCGGCATCCGCAGGGAAGCTCCAGCCGTGGTCGCTCGTGAACTGGCCCTCGCTGTCGGGCACGAATGTGACCTGCTGCGGCCGCAATTCGCGCACGAAGCCCATGAGGTTGTGAAACGGATTGCCCTCGATGTTGAACTCGCGGCCAGGCCATTCCTTGAGCAGTTCGGCGAGCTCGTGCACGTCGTGCCTTCTGATGTGACGTTCGTCGGGCCGCGGATGTACGGTGATGCCGTTCGCACCGGCTTGCAGACACAGCGTGGCCGCGCGCGTGACCGACGGAATGCCCAGATGACGGGTATTGCGGACCAGGGCCACCTTGTTGAGATTCACCGACAAGGCGGTGGTCGGATGCGGGGAACGGGAGGCCACGGTCATGGTGAGGTCGCGGTGGGGAGGTTCTCTGGGGAAGTGCCCGAATCCGACGGCGATCGCGGCCGGGTCATGGCTTGCACGTCGAGCATGAGCTGCCGGGTCTTGAACACGCGCACGCCGCAATGGTAGTGCAACAGGTTGCGCAGCGGCACGCGCACAGCCTGCAGGCAGGCCGCGCACGCACGCAGCGTGGGGATAAACGGCGCGGGCTCGTCCATGGCTGCCTGCAGATCCAGCCACTGCTCGCCAGTGAGCGCCTGTCCATCCTCATCCGGGGCAGGGACCAGCCCGCTCTCAGGCACCAGCACATAGCGGCGCGAGGGGTCCAGGTCGGTCAGCGTGCTGCTCTCCTGGGCGAGATCGGGCAACAGCCCCACATCGCGCAGCAACAGCAGTTCAAACGCCCGCAAGATGAGCGGCTGCGCGTCGCTTTTCTCTGCCAGCAGTTGCACCGCCGTGGCGAAGTGGTCGAACAGGCGCTCGTGAGGGTCGTCGCGCGCGAGCAGGCGCATGAGCAGCTCGTTCAGATAGCTGCCTGAAATGAGCGCCTCGCCAGTGGGCATCACATGCCCGCCCTGCCAGTGCGCGGCCTTGAGCGTGCGCACCTCCGCATCCCCGCTCCAGGACACGTGAAGAGGCTGCAGTGGCAGCAGCACGGGGCGGAACTGGGAGGTGGGCCGTTTCACGCCCTTGGCCACCAGGGCGATTCGGCCATGGTGGCGCGTGAAAACCTCGAGCACGAGGCTGGTCTCGCTCCAGTCGTACCGATGCAGGACGAAAGCAGGCTCGTCGGAGAAGCGTTTCAGGGCCATGCGGTGTGGCCTCGTGTGCCGGTCGGGTGTCCAGCGGCCGCTGGCTTACTCGTAGCCGAACGAGCGAACGCGAGCGTCGTCGTCCGCCCAACCCGAGCGCACCTTCACCCAGAGTTCCAGGAACACCTTGCAATCCCAAAGTTTCTCCAGTTCCTGCCGGGCCTCGGTACCGATGCGCTTGAGCTTTTCGCCCTTTTCACCGATCACCATGCCCTTGTGCCCCTCGCGTTCGACCACGATGGTGGCGGCGATGCGCTTGAGCGCGCCTTCCTCCTCGAACTTGTCGATGATGACGGTGGAGGTGTAAGGCAACTCGTCACCCGTGAGGCGGAACAGCTTTTCGCGCACCATCTCGCTGGCCATGAAACGCTCGCTGCGGTCGGTCAGGTCGTCGGGATCGTGCATCCAGGCCTGTTGAGGCAGGTACTTCTCACAGATCGAGAACAGGCGCTGAATGTCCTTGGGCGCCTTGGCCGACATGGGCACGAACTCGGCGAACGGATGACGCTCCTGCATGGAACGCAGCCAGGGCGCCAGATCACCGCGGCGGTGCACGAGGTCAAACTTGTTGGCCACCAGCATCACGGGCACGTTGGCAGGCAACAGCGAGAGCACCTTGGCATCGGCCAGGTTGAAATGCCCGGCTTCGACAACAAAGAGGATCAGGTCGACATCGTTCACCGCGCCCAGCACGGTCTTGTTCAGCGCGCGGTTGAGCGCGTTGCCATGCCGGGTCTGGAAACCGGGTGTGTCGACGAACACGAACTGGGTGGGGCCGACGGTGCGCATGCCGGTAATTCGGTGGCGCGTCGTCTGTGCCTTGCGCGAGGTGATGCTCACCTTCTGGCCGACCAGGGCGTTGAGCAAAGTGGATTTGCCGACATTGGGCTTGCCGACGATCGCGACATAGCCACAGCGTTGTTCGGCAGGGTCCACGGGCTGCGCCCCGGATGGCTCATCCGCCCCGGGATCCCCGGTGGGGGCGGCGTCGGCCGTGTCTTTGCCCAGGACCCGCGCCAGCATGGCGTCCAGATCGGGGTTGGAGGAAGGGGGCGTGGCAGAGGCGGACATGAATCAGGAAGTTAGGGGGTGCGGGTCACCACGGGGCTGTCGATGGGCGCGGCCGCGCCCCGGCTGGCGGTCAGGTGCTGGAGCATGGCCGCGGCGGCGGCCTGCTCTCCTGCACGGCGGGAAGCGCCGATGCCGCGCTCGCTGCGCCCGGTTTCCGTCACGGTGCACTCCACGTCAAAGGTCTGCTTGTGCGCTTCGCCGAGCGTGGCCACGACGCGATAGACCGGGAGTTTCATTTTGCGCGCCTGCAGCCACTCCTGCAATTCGGTTTTCGGGTCCTTGCCCATCGCGCTCATCTGGGCACTGAGTTCGACGCCGCTGTAGAGCCGGTGCACCAGCGCAGCGGCGACTTCAAAGCCCGCGTCGAGGTAGACGGCGCCGATCACGGCCTCCAGCGCATCGGCGAGGATCGAGGGCCGCTTGTGCCCACCCGAGCGCTTTTCGCCGTCGCCCAGGCGCAGGCAGGCAGAAAGCCCCAGATCGGAAGCGATCTGGAACAGGGTGTCCTGCTTGACCAGGTTGGCGCGCACCCGGGACAGGTCGCCTTCGGGGAGTTGATTGAGCTTCTCGAACAGCAGGCCCGAGATCGCAAGACTCAGCACCGAATCGCCCAGAAACTCCAGGCGCTCGTTGTGGTCGGCCGTGAAACTGCGGTGGGTCAGCGCGCGTTCGAGCAGGCGCGGGTTGGCAAATGGGTGTTGAAGGCGCTTTTGCAGCGCCAGAAGTTCGGGGCTCAATGAGACCAGCGCCCGCCGGGGCGCTGCCGGTCCGTTGCGTTCTTCACTTTGAGCGGCCTTCGTATTTCATCACCAGGTGCGCCGGGCCCACCAGAGGGATCTCGCGCACATAGGCGAAGGAGACCACGACGCGATCGCCCTCCTTGCCCACGGTGAGATCTTTGCCGGCAATGGTGCGGATGTCGTCGATCTGCGCGGCCTTGTCAAAGATGCTGCGCACCTCTGCCACCGTGCTGCCTGCGGCGGCCTTGTCGACGGCTTTTTTCACCGCGAGGTACTCGATGTAGGTGGGGGCCACCTGCGCGAGGATGACACCCGTGTACGCCAACAAGACCCCGACGATGAGGAGCCCAAAAAAGGTCAAACCCCGTTGTTGTCGCTTCAGCTTCATGTGTTCATCCCCTTGAAACCAACCGGCAAGCTCATTCGAACGACCCGATGCGGCCCAGGTCCCCGAAGTTCATCCAGACAAAGAAGGCCTTGCCCACGATGTTCGCGTCCGGCACAAAGCCCCAGTACCGCGAGTCCAGCGAGTTGTCGCGATTGTCACCCATCATGAAATAGTGGCCCTGGGGTACCTTGCAGGTGACGCCCTCGACGGTGTACTTGCAGGCGTTGCTGAAGGGAAACTCCGTGGTGCCCTGGATGAAGGCAGGACGGTCGTCGTCGTTGAGCGTGTTGTAGCTGCGCGCATCCAGGGTCTCGCGGAACTGCCGCGCATAGCGCATCGTCTCGCTGTCGAAAAACTCGGGCTGCGCCACGCGCGGCACGGCCTTGCCATTCACGGTGAGCTGCTTGTTCAGGTAGGCCACTTCATCACCCGGCACACCGATCACCCGCTTGATGTAGTCCAGGCTGGGTTGCGGCGGGTAGCGGAAGACCATCACATCGCCCCGCTGGGGGGTGTGGTTCTCCATGATCTTGGTGTTGAAGACCGGCAAGCGCACTCCGTAGTGGAATTTGTTCACCAGTATGAGATCGCCCACGCGCAAGGTGGGGATCATGGAGCCAGACGGTATTTTGAAGGGCTCGAACAGAAACGAGCGCAGGACAAAGACGGCCAGGATCACCGGAAAAAGGCCCGCCGTCCAGTCCAGCCACCAGGGCTGAGCCAGCAGCTTTTGGCGCGCATGGTCCACATCGCCTTCGATGTGCGTGAAGCCCTGCTTGAGCAGCGCCTCCTTGCGCACATTGTGCTCATCCAGCAGTTGCTGGGCCGCTCGGCGGCGACGCGGCAGGAAAACCAGCTTCTCGGCGATCCAGTAGACCCCGGTGACCGCGGTTGCCAACATCAGCAGCACGGCGAAATTGCCCTCCACCACGCCGGTGTACCAGGCGACCGCGTAAGCGGCGAATGCCGCCAGAATCACCGCGGTGATCGATGCCATGGCCGCCGGCATCAGTCCTGCACCTGCAAAATGGCGAGAAAGGCCTCTTGGGGCACTTCGACCGAGCCGATCTGTTTCATGCGCTTCTTGCCTGCTTTCTGTTTTTCGAGAAGTTTGCGTTTGCGGGTGATGTCGCCGCCGTAGCATTTTGCCAGCACGTTCTTGCGCAAGGCCTTGATGGTTTCGCGTGCAATCACGTTGCCCCCGATGGCCGCCTGGATGGCCACGTCGAACATCTGCCGGCTGATGATCTCACGCATCTTTGCAGCGACTGCCCGCCCCCGGTACTGCGCCTGGGTCCGGTGCACGATGATGGAGAGCGCGTCGACCTTCTCGCCGTTGAGCAGAATGTCGACCTTGACCACGTCGGAAGCCCGGTACTCCTTGAACTCGTAATCCATGGAGGCATAGCCCCGGCTGACCGATTTCAGCTTGTCGAAGAAGTCCAGCACGATCTCGCCCAGAGGCATGTCGTAGGTGAGCATGACTTGCTTGCCGTGGTAGGCCATGTTGATCTGCAGGCCGCGCTTCTGGTTGGCCAGCGTCATGACCGCGCCCACGTATTCCTGGGGCATGTACAAGTGCACCGTGACAATGGGCTCGCGGATCTCTTCGATGCGACCTTGGTCGGGCATCTTGGACGGGTTCTCCACCATCAGGACCTCGCCATCGGGCTTGACCACCTGGTAGACCACGCTGGGGGCGGTGGTGATTAGGTCCTGGTCAAACTCGCGCTCCAGCCGCTCCTGCACGATTTCCATGTGCAGCAGGCCCAGGAAACCGCAGCGGAAGCCAAAGCCCAGTGCCTGTGACACTTCCGGCTCGTAGTGCAGCGACGCGTCGTTGAGCTTGAGTTTTTCCAGCGCGTCGCGCAAGGCGTCGTACTGGTTGGCCTCGGTCGGGTACAGCCCGGCAAACACCTGGGGCTGCACTTCCTTGAAACCCGGCAGGGCTTCGGTGGCCGGGCCGGCATTGTTGGGCAGCTTCTTCTCCAGGGTGATGGTGTCGCCCACCTTCGCCGCCTGCAGCTCCTTGATGCCGGCGATGATGTACCCCACCTCGCCCGCTTCCAGGGCCTCGCGAGGCTCGTTGGCTGGCGTGAAAACGCCCAGGTTGTCGGCGTTGTAGACCGTGTTGGTCGCCATCATCTTGAAGCGCTCGCCCTTCTGCAGGCGACCATCGACCACGCGCACCAGCATCACCACGCCCACATAGGCGTCGTACCAGCTGTCCACGATCATCGCGCGCAGCGGCGCATCAGGCCGACCCTTGGGCGGCGGAATGCGTGCCACCACTGCCTCCAGGATATCCTCCACGCCCATCCCCGTCTTGGCAGAGCAGGGAATGGCGTCTGAGGCGTCGATCCCGATCACGTCCTCGATCTCGCTCTTGGCATTTTCTGGGTCGGCGTTGGGCAGATCCATCTTGTTGAGCACCGGCACCACTTCCACGCCCAGGTCGAGCGCGGTGTAGCAGTTGGCCACGGTCTGGGCCTCGACCCCCTGGCTGGCATCGACGACCAGCAGCGCGCCTTCGCACGCCGAGAGCGAGCGGGACACCTCGTAGGAGAAATCGACGTGCCCAGGGGTGTCGATCAGGTTGAGGTTGTAGACCTGACCGTCACGCGCCTTGTACTTGAGCGCGGCGGTCTGCGCCTTGATGGTGATGCCGCGCTCCTTCTCGATGTCCATCGAGTCGAGCACCTGCTCGCTCATCTCGCGATCGGACAGCCCCCCGCACAGGGAAATGATGCGGTCAGCGAGCGTGGACTTGCCATGGTCGATGTGCGCGATGATCGAAAAATTGCGGATGTGATTCATCAGGAAGGCGGCTCAGGCACGAGAAAAACCGCGGGTTCACGAGGAACGGGCGGCCATAAAAAAGGGCGCGTCAGCTGCTGACGCGCCCGTAACCAACAATCAATGGCAACTGCGATAGTTGGGGTTTCATTGTAGGCAAAAAGCCTGGAATGCACACCTCCGAACCACCATCGTTACCCTGTTGCAGCGCAGCAACGTCCAAGTTATACACAGCTCATTCACAGGAAAAAAGGACAACGTGTGAGCCAGCTGTGGATGACTCTGGAACATCCTGCGGCACTCCCACATCGTGAATGGACGTGGCGCATGGGCACAGGAATCTGTTCAGAACGGCCTCTATTTTAGCGAATTCGGTCATCAGATCGGCCATGACTGTGAGCATTCACTAACAAATCTGGGTTTTTCGGCCGAGCGTACTGTGGAAAACCCCGTGTGGCGAATCGGCCACCGAAAAAAATAACCCCCAATCCCAATCGGGACAGGGGGTTATTGGGCCAACAACGAGGCTCAGCGTGCTGCGCGGATCACCGCATACTGGGCCCACTCCCCACGCCGGAAGAGCACGTTGATCGGCCTGGCCTTGTCGATCTTGCTCAAAGCAGCTTCGACTTCCTTCACGCTGCCGGTCTCGGTGTTGGCGATCGCGACGATCACGTCGCCCTCGCGCAGACCCGCGCGCGCCGCGGGGCCTTCGGCGGAGGCCACGCGCACGCCGCCCTTGAGATTGAGCTCCTTCTTCTCGGCCGCAGTGAGCTCTGCCAGGCTCAGACCCAGGGCCTGCAGGGCGTTGCTGGACTGAGGCTTGGTCGGCTCGGGCGCAGCGGCCTTGGCCTCCGGGCGATCCGGCTCGAGCTCAGCCACGACGATGGAGAGCTCGCGCTGGCTGCCCCGGCGGAACACCGTCATGCTGCTCTTGTTGCCGGGCTTGGTGTTGCCCACCAGTCGGGGCAGATCCACGGACTTGTCGATCTCCTTGCCATCGAACTTCACGATGATGTCGCCCGGCTCGACACCGGCCTTGGCCGCTGGCGAGTTCGGCTCCACGCCGCGCACCAGCGCCCCTTTGGGCTGGCCCAGACCGATGGCCTCGGCCACGTCCTTGCTCACCTGATCGATCTGCACACCGATGCGCCCACGCGTCACGCGCCCGGTGGACCGGAGCTGGTCAGAGACGCGCACCGCCTCATCGATGGGGATGGCGAACGAAATGCCCTGGAAGCCCCCGGAGCGCGAGTAGATCTGGCTGTTGATGCCGACCACCTCACCGCGCATGTTGATCAGCGGGCCACCGGAGTTGCCGGGGTTGATGGCGACGTCGGTCTGGATGAAGGGCAGGAAATCGCCCGTGTCACGCTGCTTGGCACTCACGATACCAGCGGTCACGGTGTTCTCCAGGCCGAACGGGGAGCCGATGGCCATGACCCATTCACCGACGCGCAGCCGATTGATGTCGCCGATCTTGACGGCCGTCAGCCCCGATGCCTCGATCTTCACCACGGCCACGTCCGTGCGCTTGTCGGCCCCCACGAGCTTGGCTTTGAACTCGCGCTTGTCCGGCAGGGTCACGATGAGTTCATCGGCGCCATCGACGACGTGCGCGTTCGTCATGATGAGCCCGTCCGCGCTCAGGATGAAGCCCGACCCCACGCCCCTGGGTTGCGCCTCTTCGGACGGTGGCCGCTCCTGGCGGGGTGCGCGGGGTGTCATGCCGGGCGGAATGGGAATGCCGAAGCGGCGGAAGAACTCCAGCATCTGTTCGTCGGGCGTCGAGCCCCCCGGACCTTCCTTGCTGGCGCGTTCCAGTGTGCGAATGTTGACCACCGAAGGCCCCACGAGATCCACAAGGTCGGTGAAATCGGGCAGGCCACGCACGCTGGCGGCCGGTGGCACGGTAGGGACCTGGGCCGATGCAGTGGTAGGGGCGGCCACACCTGCAGCGCTGCTCAACACCAGCGCGGCCGTGGTCAGCATGCTCAGGAGCGGGGTTCGCAGGTTGTCGGAGCGCGTCATGGAATTCCTTTACGGGTGCTCAAGAAAAAGAGGATATGCCGAAAAACAAAAGCCCGCCGGACACACAGCCGGCAACCGACGCAAAGCTGGCCATCTGCAGACAGCCACGCGAGGCATCTACCGGGTGCGCTCCAGGGCGACGGCAAACCGCCGCAAGGTGGCCACAGGCACCTCACCCATCACGGTCAGCCAATGGTCACCCACGCGGCGGTTGACCGAGTTCGTGGCGCCCACCGTGGCCGACGTCTCCTGCGTGTGGCGCTGGGCATCGAACGGTTCGACGAACAGGGACACCGATGCCAGGCCGTCCGAGAAAACCCACTGCATGGCGGCCTGTCCTGGGCCCTGCGACGCAGCGCCTGGCGTCTCGCGCGTATGGCAGCTCATGGCGGTGAAGCCGGGCACCGACTCCTTCAAACGCCATCCTTGAGCTTCGGCTGTGGTCTTTTTCAAAGTGGGCTTGTGGACTTCATAGCCACGGGTGTCTTTCATGAGCTTGGAGAGCTTGTCCATGCTCACCGGCGCATCCAGCTGCAGTTCTGAGAAAGCCACCTGCTCCAGCACGGCGCCCTGCTCGCCCAGGGTCTGCAGCTTCACCACCAGGCCCGTCTGGCGCTCGGACCAGATGCGGTATCCGAAGCGGAGTTCGTCGCGCGGAAGGATTTCCACCATGTCGGCCAAGTGCCCTGCCACCCGCTGCACACCCACTTCCCTCGCGCTGTAGAACTGAGGGATCAGGTTGCTCGGCGTGCGCAGCAGCTCGGGGAACATGCCCAGCGAATCGCGCTTCTCGACGAATGCAGTTTTCGCCTCCGGAACGAAGGTAATGACCTCCTTGTTGCGGCGAATGGTCGTTCGCGGTGCGCCGGTCAGGGTGTCGACGCGCTCCATCTGCTGCGAACCATCGCACACGTGCCAGATCTTGGATGCCGACATGGCACTTCCTGCAGACACCACCAGGGTGCCAATATAGGAACGCTGGTTCGAGGCTTCGTGCATGCGCGTCAGCCACTCATTGACACTGCGCCCTGGGGTCGAGGCAGGTGCGTTCTGCGCGTGTGTCGGGGCCAGCAAGCCCGATGCCAGCGCCACGAGCGCGGCGGCCCCCCAGCGCCGGATCATGGGCCCTCCATGTTGAAACCTCAACACGCTCGCATCACGACGGGAAGGCAGGGTCAGGACTCGCGCCATGGTGCCTCAGCGCCCCGCAGCATCGTACGTGGCATTGCGAATGAAGCCTGTGGGCATCTGAAGGGCCGACATGCCGCCGTTCTGGCGGTGTTCGGCCAGCAGCTCTTCCAGGCGCGCGTCGCGGATCAAGGGGCCCTGCCCGGTGTTCACCACCACTGCGCCGGACGGAGCTGCCGCAGCGTTGACCGCGACCGAGGATGCGGCTTGCTGCGTGGGCGCCGGTGCCGAGGCCAGTTGAGGACCCGCCGCGCCGCCCGTGCCCGCAGGCGCGCCGTTCAACACCGTCCAACTGACGGCCATCACGGCCGCCAGCGACGCCACACCAGCCACGAGCTTCCAGCGGAACACCGCGTCATTGGCTGCAGGCGCCCGCACCAGCGTGGCCGGCGGGCTTTGCAAAAGACGCGGCCCATCGTCCACCGGGGCTGGCTCGGATTTCAGCCTTTCACGCACGCCGGCCAGGAAGTCCCCGGGCGCGTGCACGGGGGTCACCACACGGTTGCCTCGCAACACATCGCCAATCACATGGTAGGCGTGCCAACTGGCAAATACCTCCGCGCGGCCTGGGTCGGCAGCGAGCAGACCTTCGAGCAAAGCAGCATCGAGCTCTCCGTCCACCAAAGCAGACAAAGCCTGCTCCGGTGCAACAAGGTCGATCTCTTTCTGAGGCCGAAGGTTCAAATTGACTTGTGCGGCATTCATGATGAATTTCCTGAGTTTCCCTGCTCGCGGCGCCATGGGCAGACTTTCAACGGCCTGCCCCCGCCTCTTCTACCAGCGTTTGCCTGACTGGCGCTCCAGCATCGGCTTGATGCGCCCGGAAATGGCCTCGCGCGCCCGAAAAATCCGGGATCGCACTGTGCCGATAGGGCATTCCAGCGCTGTGGCGATCTCTTCATAGCTCATGCCCTCGATTTCCCGCAGGGTGATCGCCATGCGCAATTCTTCGGGCAGCGCATCCATGGCGGCATTGACCGCCTCAGCGATTTCCTTGCTGGCCAGCACCGCTTCGGGCGTTTCAGTGTCGGCCACTCCCGAATTTAGTTCGCGTTCCGGAGCGGAAGTTTCATCGTCTTCCCCGGATTTCATCTGGGACTGGAAAACCAGCGGGTCCCGCTTGAGTTCCATCAGCTGCTTTTTGGCCGTGTTGACCGCGATGCGGTACAGCCAGGTGTAGAACTGCGCGTCTCCCCGGAACTGGGCCAGCGCACGGTACGCCCGGATGAAGGTTTCCTGGGCAATGTCCTGGACCAGGTCGGTGTCACGGACCATGCGGCCAATCAGCCGCTCCACGCGCCGCTGGTACTTGATGACCAGCATCTCGAAGGCACGCTGCTCTCCCGCGAGCGTGCGCTGCACCAACATCACGTCGCTGTCGGGTGGTGGTGGAGCGGTGTGGTCTTCGAGAGTCATGCGCGCGGAAATATAACCCAGGCCACCGAAGGGATCATGCGCGGTCCCAGACCAAGGCCCTGCGAAGATCGTTCCAGGCCGCCGGCTGACGGGCCCGTTCCGCCCAGATCCAGCGCGCGGGCGCGTCTGAGAAATGCAAGCGCAGCAACACGGCGCGCTGCCAATCCATCGTCAGCTCCACGCGGCGCAGCGGCACCGCCTGGGGAAGCGATTCGGCGTGCCAGTACCAAATGCCCGCAGGTTCGTCGGGATCGCGTCTTTCCAAGGCACGCCAACTCAACCACCCCACGGGAGACCGTCGCCACTCCCGCAGCGCCACCAACACCCATGCGGCCCACGCGGCCCCACCTGCCATGCCCAGCCAGGCATCGCCGGGCGTCGCGTCCTGCCCGTACCAAAGCCCGAGCACGGCGGCACCCAACACCGCCAGCAGCGCAAGCAAGGCGCCATACAAACCACAACGCCCCACCGGAAACCTTACCGATGGGGCGCTGTGCATGCGGATTCTTCGTGAAGATAAAAGCGATCAGAGCGTTCAGGCGCGCCGGAAAACCAGCGTCCCGTTGGTGCCGCCAAAGCCGAAGTTGTTCTTGACGGCCACGTCGATCTTCAGGTCCCGCGCGGTGTTTGCGCAGTAGTCCAGGTCGCACTCGGGATCCTGGTTGAAGATGTTGATGGTCGGCGGCACCTTCTGGTGGTGCAGCGCAAGCACGGTAAACACCGATTCGATGCCCCCGGCGCCTCCCAACAGGTGACCGGTCATGGACTTGGTCGAGCTGACCACCATGTTCTTTGCGTGGTCACCCAAGGCTGCCTTGATGGCGTTGGTCTCGTTGATGTCGCCCAGCGGCGTGGAGGTGCCGTGGGCATTCAGGTAGTCCACCTGATCGGGGTTGACCCCCGCGTTGCGCAAGGCCCCCAGCATCGCACGGCGCGGGCCGTCCATGTTGGGCGCCGTCATGTGGCCCGCGTCGGCGCTCATGCCGAAACCAGCCAGCTCGGCGTAGATCTTCGCCCCTCGGGCCTTGGCGTGCTCGTACTCCTCGAGCACCATCACGCCAGCGCCTTCACCCAGCACGAAACCGTCGCGGTCCTTGTCCCAGGGGCGGGACGCGGTCTTGGGATCGTCGTTGCGGGTTGAAAGTGCTCGCATGGCGGCAAAGCCCCCAATGCCCAGCGGCGATACGGTCGCTTCGGAGCCGCCCGCGATCATCACGTCGGCATCGCCATACTCGATCATGCGGCCGGCTTCACCGATGCAATGCAAGCCGGTGGTGCAGGCCGTGACGATCGCGATGTTTGGCCCCTTGAAGCCGAATTTCATCGAGACATGCCCCGAGATCATGTTGATGATCGAAGCCGGCACGAAGAAGGGCGTGATGCGCCGCGGCCCGCGGTTGGTCAGTTCGGTGTGCGTCTCCTCGATCAGCGGCAGACCACCGATCCCCGAGCCGATCACACAACCAATGCGCGTGGCCTGTTCCTCACTGAGCTGTTCGCCCGTCAGGAGACCTGAATCCGCCACCGCCTGCATGGACGCAGCCACGCCGTAGTGGATGAATGTGTCCATCGTCCGCGCTTCCTTGGCGGTGATGTACTCATCCAGGTTGAACCCCTTGACCTCCCCCGCGAACTTGCAGGCGAAGTTCGACGCGTCGAACTTCGTGATGAAGTCAATGCCGGACTGTCCGGCCAGGAGGTTGGTCCAGGAATCGGCCACCGTGTTGCCCACGGGGCTGATGCAACCCAGACCGGTCACAACGACACGGCGACGGCTCATCGGTTCTTCAGGCCTTCTGGTTGGCCAACGCGTAGTCGATGGCTTTCTGAACCGTGGTGATCTTCTCGGCTTCTTCGTCGGGGATCTCGATACCGAACTCGTCTTCCAGCGCCATCACCAGTTCAACCGTGTCCAGAGAATCGGCGCCCAGGTCGGCCACGAAGGCCTTTTCGTTGGTGACCTGTCCCTCTTCCACACCGAGTTGTTCGGCAATGATTTTCTTAACACGTGCTTCGATATCGCTCATAGGTCCCTCTGAGGGTGGTTGAAATACAGTCCGCCATTTTAGCCGCGCCGGGAAAGTGACCCCGGGTGGCCCGCCGGGCGGCTGACACGGCGAGGAAATTCGATGAAGCCCTGGCTCTCAGGACATGAACATGCCGCCGTTGACGTGCAGTTCCTGACCCGTGACATAGGCGGCCTGAGGGCTGCTCAGGTAGGCCACGGCGTGTGCGATGTCCGCCGGCTTGCCCAGGTGCCCCAGGGGAATCTGGCCTAACAACGCCTTTTGCTGCTCCTCGGGCAAGGCTGCGGTCATGTCGGTCTCGATGAACCCCGGAGCCACGCAGTTGACCGTGATGTTGCGGCTGCCCAGTTCGCGGGCCAGAGCGCGGGTCATGCCGGCCACGCCAGCCTTGGCCGCGGCGTAGTTGGCCTGACCGGCATTGCCCGAAGCACCCACCACGCTGGTGATGCTCACGATGCGGCCGTATCGCTGCTTCATCATCGGCCGGATCACGGCTCGGCTCATGCGGAACACCGCCTTGAGATTGGTGTCCAGCACCGCATCCCAGTCGTCGTCCTTGAGGCGCATGGCGAGCATGTCGCGCGTGATGCCGGCGTTGTTCACCAGCACCTGCAAACCACCGTGGGCCTTGACGATCTCATCAATCAGCGCCTCGGACGCAGCCGCGTCATTCACGTCCAGCTTGGCGCCCCGGCATCCGGGGGCTGCGCCGGACACCGCCGACAGCGACGCACCGATGCGCGCAGCGCCTTCATCGCTCGTCGCGGTACCGATCACGATCAGGCCGCGGGCGGCCAACTCGTGCGCAATGGCAGCGCCAATGCCCCGCGAGGCGCCAGTGACCAGGGCCACCTGGCCTGCAAATTTGATTTCAGACATGGGGTTCTCCAGACTTCAGGCCAGCAAGGCCTTGACCTCGGCCAGCGTGGCAGGGTCGAACAGGGCCGCGCCGGTCAAGGACGGGTCCACTCGCTTGACCATCGCGGCCAGCACCTTGCGAGGCCCGCATTCGACGAGGGTGTCGATGCCACGCGCCTTGATCGCACCCACGCACTCCACCCAGCGCACCGGACCAAAAGCTTGCCGATACAGGGCTTCGCGAATGCGATCCGGATCGGATTCCACCGCGACATCGATGTTGTTGATCACGGGAATCTGCGGCACTGCAAATGAAGTCGCCGCCAGTTTTTCCTTCAATTTTTCGGCCGCCGGTTTCATCAGGCTCGAATGGAACGGCGCGGAGACTGGCAAGGGCAGCGTGCGCTTGGCGCCGTGCGCCTTGAGCACCTCGCAAGCCTTGTCCACAGCGGCTTTGCTTCCCGCAATGACGGTTTGCACGGGGTCGTTGTAGTTCACGGCCTCCACCACTTCGGCGCTGCCGGCGCCAAAGCTGGCCTGCGCCTCCAGGCACCCTGCCACCACGGCTGCGGCACTCAGGCCCAGCACAGCCGCCATGGCCCCCGTGCCGGGTGGCACGGCGTCCTGCATGGCTTGAGCGCGAAAGCGCACCAGCGGCGCGGCTTGCGCGAGGGTCAGGGACCCCGCGGCCACCAGCGCGGAGTACTCGCCAAGCGAATGCCCCGCGACCGCCAAGG
>NZ_JAHCKK010000092.1 GCF_026125825.1 Hydrogenophaga sp.
GCCGTCTGCGCGGCGTGGACTTGCAGCAGACCCAGCAGGCGGGCCACGGTGGTGGTGGTGCCGGCGACATGCGCCGCGCCCAGTCGCCGCGCGGCGTCGCGCACGGCGGTGGCGAAGGGGTCGTACAGCTGGCGCAGCGCGGCGGCCCAGTCTTCCACCGGTGCGTGCGGTTCCAGCACCAGGCCGCCGTCGCCCACCAGTTGCGGCAGGGCGCCGCGGCGGCTGGCCAGCACGGGCAGGCCGTTGAGCTGGGCTTCGACCACGGTGCGGCCGAACGACTCTTCCCACACCGAGGGCATCAGCAGCACGCGCGCCTGGCCGAACACCTCGTGCATGGCGGCGCTCGGGCCGCGCCATTCGATGTTGCCCAGCTGGGCGGCGCGGGCCTGGCAGTGCGCGCGCCAGTGGGGGTCGAGGTGCCAGCTTTCCATCACGAGGAAGGGCAGCTCGGGACAGGCCCGCGCCAGTTCGAACATCCGCTCCACGCCCTTGATGGGCGTGGGGTTGACGAACAGCACCTTGTCGCCGGTGCGCTCGGCCAGGTAATCCTGCGGCGAGACCACCGGTGGGATCACCGCGCAGTCCAGGCCGTAGAGGGCCTGCCAGCGCTGCGCCGTGAACGCCGAGTTGGCCAGGTAGCACAGCGAGGGGTCGGCCACCAGGTGGCCGCCGAGCTGGCTGGTTTCCACGTTGTGCAGGTACACGGCGGTGGGCCGCCCGGTGTCCAGGGCGGCCAGCACCAGGGGCGCCAGGGTGGTGCCGCTCTGCACGACGATGACGTCGGCGTCGAAGCGGGCCACGGCGGCGGGCAGGGCCTGCGCCGGCCGGTGCGACCGCATCACCGGGTAGCCCAGGTGCTCATCGTGGGTGATGTGGGCGCCGGTGTCGCTGGCTGTGTTTGCCGCCTGGCCACAGAGCACGGCGGCTTCGGCCCCCAGGGCCCGGATCGCCAGGCACAGGTCGTGGGTGGTGGTCTGCAGGCCGCCGACGATGTCGGGCAGGTGCGGGTAGGTGGAGACGAACAGGACGCGCATGGTGGCGGATCAATGAAAAAAGACCGGCGGCTGCGCCAAGGCGAGCCGCCGGTCTGTGCAGGGGGCCGGGCCGTTCCTCGGTCAGGACTGGATTTGCAGCTGACCGGTGCCCAACAGCTCTCGCAGCGTGTTCGACGGAATGGTGCCGGCGAAGTTGTCGACCACGCTTTGCAAGCGGTCGTTGGCCAGCGTCGAAGGCGAGGTCACGCCGCCGGGCATGCTGCCGGTGCTGATCAGCTGGCCCGCAGGGGCTGGCGCCGGCTGGGTCGCGCCTGTGACGCTGGCGAAGGCGGGCCTGGCGCTTTCCAGCCGGCTGATCGTTGCGTTGAGCACATCGGCGGGGACGCGCGAGGGGGGGGAGACGCCGCCGCCGCTCATGGCGACGCCAAAGCCGGGCCGGGTCACATTCTGGGTATTCGCGCTGTTGTCGGTCACCGTCATGCCCTGTCCGAACAGGAAGGTGCCCGACGTCCTGTTGCCATCGGTTTCGACCATGGTGATGCCGCCCAGGATCTCGACCTTGCCATGCGCCGTCGCGATCGTGGTCGCGGTGTTCTTGCTGATCTGACCGCCCACCACGCGCACCAGGCCCTTGACGAGGCCCAGGCGGATCCGGCCTTGTTTGGTGCTCGGGTCGAAGGTGAATTCGTCGATCGTGAGTTCCGCATCCGGGCCCAGGGTGAGGGCCGACTGGTCCATGAACAGCACATGCATCGGGCCGCCGGCATCGGTGCGCAGGCGCTGGCCCGGCACGATGCTGCTGCCCACCACCATCAGCTCGTTGTTGCCGGTGACCTTGCCACCGGGGGCGACGGCCGTCACCACGCCGGTGCGGTCTGCGCCGCCTGCGCCCGTGGGGCTCTGGGCCAGGACCGCGGGCACGGTGGCGGTCGACAGTGCGGCGGCGAGCCACCAGTCCTTGGAAATCGGCGGGGTCATTTCGGGGTCCTCGGGAATGCGGTCGAAAGGGGGTCGGCGGGGCCGTGCATCGGCATCAGAAGCGGTAGCCGGCCGCGAGGTACAGCGAGGTGTTCTTGCTCTCGTTGTTGGGCAGGTTGGCGTTGGTTTTCATGTGCTCCAGTTGCACCAGCAGCGACCAGGCGTCTGACAGCGGAACGGTCTGGCCGACGCCGATGCGCCATTCGGTCTCGCGGCGCGCGGTGCTCGCATCGACCGCGGGATCGGCCGCGTCGTAGCTGCGCCGCTGCACGCCGCCCCAGACCGAGGTGCTCCACAGGCCGCCGCTCTGGAGCGGGCTGGCGTAGCTGCGCACGTAGGTCACGCGGACTTCCTGGCTGTCGTGGTCGTGGTAGCGCAACTGGGTGCGTTGCGAACGGGCGCGCAGCTCGCCGCTGAGCACGTGGCCGGGCGCGAGCTCGCGCGTCAGGCGCACGCGCAGCAGGTTGCTGGGGCCGCTGAGCTCGTCCGCGGCGGGCACGTCGATGCGGGTCGCGTAGTCGTTGTAGCGGTATTCGTAGCCACCGTCGACGAAGGTGCGGTCGTTGAGGCTGTAGGCCGCGTCCAGGCCGGCGCCGTGGTTGCTCAGGTAACGGTGGCCTTGCGCCACCAGCCCGGCGGCCACCAGGTAGGGGCGGATCGTGAGTGCGGGTGCGCCAGCGGGCGAGGGCTTGAAGCGCACGCCCGAGGTGAGCTCGATCAGCGCCAGGTTGTACGGGTCGGTCTGGTTGGCCTGCAGCGTGCTGCCCGACGACGAGCTGAACTTGATGACCTGCGCCGACAGCGAGCTGACGATGGCCGCTTCGTTCTGCAGGCCCAGGTCGTGCTGGTGGTCCAGCCGCAGGGCGGCCTGCACGTCGGTGTCGCTCTTGGGACGGTTGGGGTTGTTCACCAGCGCGCCGCCGGCCAGCACGGTGGCGCTGTCGGTGCGGGCGGTCGGGTTGCTCTGGGCCCGCAGGCCCAGCACCACCTGCCCGTCCAGGCGCGAGACCTGGGTGCGCTTGCCGATGTCCTTGAGCAAGGCCTGCGCCTGGCTGCGCTGCGCCGGGTCCAGGCGGGGGTCTTCGATGGCGCGGCGCAGCAGGCCGGCGGCCATGTCGTAGGAGCCGATCCGGTAGTACAGCACGCCCAGATCGAGCCGCACCGAGGCCGGTGCGTTCGGGTCCAGCAACTGGCGCTCGATCGCAGCGATCGCGCCTTCGTAGTTGCCCGACTGCGCCAGCAGCTGTGCGTAGCGCGCGGTGGCCGTGGCATCGGCGGGCGAGCGCATCGACTGGCGGAAGGCCTCGTCGACCTGCCGTTCCAGCGGCAGGTTGCCGGGCGCCTGGGCCCAGGCGGCGGTGCAGAAAAGGCTCCCGATGGCAAGCGCCAAGGCAGAGGATCGCAGTGGTCGGTTTTCCGGCACACGCATGGGGTCAGGCTCCTGGGGGATGGGGGATGGGCGGTGAAAGCGCGCTTGATAATACACACTGATATGTCTTGTAACGTGTTGAATTGGCCGCTTTGATGCGCGGTTGACACGCTTGCACACCTGAATTTGGCTTGGTTTGCTGCTTTCTTATTAATAGTGCCCGCCGACGACAACGCCCCTGATGCCGTGCAACGCCCGCCCTTCGCCCTGGCCTTCGGCGGCCGCAGCGCGAGGGCGCGCACCGTGCTGGTCTACGGCAACTGCCAGGCGCCGTACCTGGCGCAGATGCTCGCGTCGCTCGACGACCTGAACGACGACTACCGCTTCGTGGTCGCGCTCAACCACGTTCTGCCGGGCGATGCGGTCGCACCGGCCATTGCCGACGAAGACCTCAAGGACGTGGTGCTGCTGCTGCGCCAGTTCGAGGACCACCAGGCCAACCCGGCCTTCACCGCGCTGGCCGCGCGCCTGCCGGCCCGCTGCCCGGTGATCCGCTACCCCAGTTTCGCCCTGCTCAGTGCCTGGCCGTTCGAGTGTCCTGAGCCGCGGGAGCGGCACGACCCGGCATTTCCGCTGTGGAAGCGTTACCCGCTGGGCGACATGCTGGGCTTGCAGATCGCGCAGGCGGGGCTGACCGGCTCGATGGCGGTGGCGGCCTACATGGACCTGTCCGAGCGCAAGATGCCCGACCTGCGGGTGCGCCTGCAGCGCGACGTAGACCGCATGCGCCGTTACGACGCCCACAGCGATGTGCAGCTGGCCGATTACGTGCTCGACCACTTTCGCGACGAGCACCTGTTCTGGACCAGCGGGCACCTGTCCGCGCCCGCCGTGGCCGAGCTCGCACGCCGCGTGGCCGAGCACGCGCGGCCGGTGCTGGGCGGCAGCGCCGCGCGCGCCGAGGCCTGCCTGGCCGCCGCATCGATCAACGGCGGCATGGGGACCCATCAGCATCCCATCCACCCCCTGGTCGCCGAGGCCCTGGAGCTGCGCTTCTGGCGCATGGACCTCGCCTACCGCTGGCACACACAGCAGTGGACCTACTATGAGTACATCCAGCGCTACATCGAATACGACACCAGTTGGTGAGGGCCGGCAGATGAACCTCGACCCCGTGGTGATCACGGCCGCGGCGCGCACGCCGATCGGCGCTTTCCAGGGCGTGTTCAAGGACATGCCCGCGACCGCCCTTGGCGTGAGCGCGATGCAGGGCGCGCTGGCGCAGGGCGGCGGCGCGGCGGCGGACATCGACGAGGTGTTCCTGGGGCACGTGGCGGTGGCTGGCCTGGGCCAGGCGCCGGTGCGCCAGGCGGCGCTGTGCGCGGGGCTCGCGCCTGAGGTGCCGTGCACGGCGATTTCCAAGGTCTGCGGCTCCAGCCTGCAGGCGGTGATGCTGGTGCACGACCTGCTGCTGGCGGGCACGGTGTCCACCGCACTGGCCGGCGGCATGGAGAACATGAGCCGCGCGCCGATGCTGCTCGGGCGCGAGCGCGGCGCGCACCTCGCGGGCCTGCTCGACCACCTGATGTTCGACGTGATGCAGGACGCCTGCACCGGCGCGACGCCGATCGACCTGAGCCACTTCGTCGACGCCGCCGCCGCTGAGCTGGGCCTGACGCGCGCCCTGCAGGAGGCCCAGGCGCTGAGCTCGTTCGAGCGCGCTCAGGCGGCGCAGCACAGCGGCGCGTTCGAGCGCGAGACGGTGCCCGTGGCCTTGCCGGACGGCCGCGTGGTCGCGTGCGATGAACCGGTGCAAAAGGTGCGGCCCGAGAAATTCGCCGAGCTCAAGCCCTTGAGTGGCCCGGGTGGCACGGCCACGGCCGCCACCGCCTCGCCACTGTCGGACGGTGCGGCGGCTCTGGTGTTGACGCGGGCGTCGACGGCGCGCGCACGGGGCTGGCCGGTGCGCGCACTCGTGCGCGGGCACGCTTCGCACGCCCAGGCGCCGCGCCAGTTCGGCACCGCGCCGGTGGGTGCGGTGCGCAAGCTGCTGGCCCGAACCGGCTGGGCGATCGACACGGTCGATCTGTGGGAGATCGGCGAGGGTTTCACCGTCGGCCTGCTGGCCGTGTGCCAGGCGCTGGGCGTGCCGCTGGAGCGCGTGAACGTGCACGGCGGCGCGTGCGCGCTCGGGCACCCCGTGGGGGCCACCGGCGCGCGCATGCTCGTCACGCTGCTGCACGCCATGGAGCGGCGCGGCGCGCGGCGCGGCATCGCCACGCTCTGCATGGGGGGCGGCGAGGCCGTGGCGGTGGCGCTGGAGCTGCCGCCGTGAGGTGCCGCCATGACGTGTCGCGTCCCTATACTGGCGCGCTTCCTTTCAACGCCTGCCGAGAAAACCGCCCATGCCTGATGTCCGCGCCCTGATCGCCTCGGTGCTGCAGATTCCCGCCGATGCCCTCCACGACGACGACGGCACCGAGACGGTCGATGCCTGGGACAGCCTCAAGACCGTCATGCTGGCCAGCATGATCGAGATCACCTACGACATCACGCTCGACAACAGCGACATCGAGCGGCTGACCTCGGTGAGCGCGGTGCGCGAGGTCATCGCCCGCCATGTCTAGTCTGAACGCGGTGCGCGAACGGCTGGCCGCTTCGGCCCGGCCGGCGCTGCCCGAGCTGATGGCCTGCGCAGCGGACATCGCGGCGCTCGCCGCCGAGGGTGGCGCCGTGCGACGTGTCGCGCTGGCCGCCGACCTCACGCCCGACCTGCTGCGGCAGGCCATCGCCTGCGCCATCGCCCAGGAAGGTGAGCTGGCTTTGGTGCACGCCACCCCCTACGGCGTGATGCGCCAGGAATGCCTCGACGGCGGCTCCGCCCTGCATGCTATCGCGCCCGACGTGGTGGTGCTCGTGCCCGACTGGCGCCAGGCGCTCGAACCCCTTGCGCCGCAGGCCGACGCCGAGGCGGTCGCGGCCGACACCGCGCAGCAGGTGCAGGCGTTCGAGGCGATCTGGGCCGCGCTGGAAGCGCGTGGCTGCCGCATCATCCAGCACCTGTTCGTGCCGCCGTCCGAACACTGGCGCGGCGTGGCCGACCGCCGCTCGCCGGCCTCGACCGCGCGCCGCGTGCAGGCCCTCAACGAGGCGCTGATCGACGCCGGCGCGGGCCGCGTGACCTGGCTGGAGGCCGACCGGCTCGCGGCCGACGTCGGCCTGACCGCGTGGTCGGCCCCGCGCTTCTTCCACACCGGCAAGCTCGGCTTCGACCCACGCTTCCTGCCCGACTACCTGCCCTGGTTTCGCGGCGCCTGGCGCGCCGCGACGGGGCGCATCCGCAAGCTGCTGGTGCTTGACCTGGACGACACGCTGTGGGGCGGCACCATCGGCGACGATGGTCTGGGCGGCATCGCCCTGGGGCCGGCCCATGGCGGCAAGGGCGAGGCCTTCGCTGCCTGGCAGCAGCACCTCGCGGGCCTCGCGCAGCGCGGTGTGGTGCTCGCGGTCTGCAGCAAGAACGCGCCCGAGATCGCCGCCACGGGTTTCGAGCACGCTGACAGCGTGCTGCGCCGCGAAGACTTCGCCGCCTTCGTCTGCAGCTGGGACGACAAGGCCACCGGCCTGCGGCGCATCGCGCAGGAACTCAACCTGGGGCTGGACGCCACCGTCTTCGTGGACGACAACCCGGCCGAGCGGGCGCTGGTTCAGCAGCTTGTGCCCGAGGTGGCGGTGGTGGACATCGGTACCGATCCGGCGCAGTTCATCCAGCGCCTGGAGGCCGGGCACTGGTTTGACCAGCAGGCCTACACCGAGGTGGACCTGGGCCGCCACGCCGCCTATGCCGCGCTGGGCCAGGCGCGCGCGGCCAAGACCTCGTCGGCCGACATCGGCAGCTACCTGGAGGGCCTGGCGATGCAGGGGCGGGCCGCGCCCGCGCTGGCGCAGGACCTGCCGCGGCTGGCGCAGATGGAACTCAAGACCAACCAGTTCAATCTCACCACGCGGCGCTACACCCAGGCGCAGCTCCTGGCCCAGATGCAGCAGCCCGACCGGCTGGTGCTGGCCTTCCACCTGAAGGACCGGTTCGGCGATCACGGCCTGGTCGGCTCGCTGCTGGCGGTGCGCGAAGCGGATGCGCTGCGCATCGACAGCTGGCTGCTGAGCTGCCGCGTCTTCTCGCGCGGCGCCGAGGCCTTCATCCTGCGCGCGCTGGTGCGGTGGGCCCGCGAGCATGGCGCATCGACGCTGGTGGGCGAATACCTGGCCAGCGCGCGCAACGCCGTGGTGGCCGATCTCTATGCCCGGCTGGGCTTCGCGGCCTTGTCCGATGATGGGCGGTGGTGGCAGCGCGAGCTGGCCGCACCGCTCGATGAGCTGGTCTCGGCGATCGCCGAAGCCAGTCCCTGAAACCTTTTCTGAAAGAAACCCATGAAGCAACGCCAACTCGGCCCCTTCAGCGTTAGCGCCATCGGCCTGGGCTGCATGAACATCTGCCACGCCTACGGCGCCCCTGTGTCCAAAGAGCAGGCCGAGCGCGTGCTGCTCACCGCCTTCGACGAAGGCGTGACGCATTTCGACACCGCGGCGCTGTATGGCTTTGGCGCCAGCGAAACGCACGTGGGCAACGTGCTGTCCCGGCACCGCCAGAAGTTCACGCTGGCCACCAAGGGCGGTATGGCCGGCGTGCAGTTCGACGACGGCATCAAGCGCGTGATCGACGGCCGGCCCGAGGCCATCCGCCGCAACTGCGAAGACAGCCTGCGCCGCCTCAAGACCGACGTGATCGACCTCTACTACCTGCACCGCTGGGACAAGCAGGTGCCGGTGGAGGACAGCGTGGGCGCGATGAGCGACCTGGTGCGCGCGGGCAAGGTGCGCACGCTGGGCCTGTCCGAGGTGTCGGCCGCCACCATCCGCAAGGCGCAGGCGGTGCACCCCATCACGGCGGTGCAGACCGAGTACTCGCTGTGGACGCGCAACCCGGAGATCGCGGTGCTCGACACCTGCCGCGAGTTCGGCATCGCCTTCGTGGCCTTCAGCCCGGTGGCGCGCGGCTTCCTGTGCGGCCCCGACCTGGACGTGAGCGCCTTCGACCCCAAGGACATCCGCCGCGCCATGCCGCGCTTCGCGCCCGAGCATTTCGCCGCCAACCTCCAGCTGCTGCCTGCGTACCGCGCGATCGCGAACGAAGTGGGTTGCACGCCGGCCCAGCTCGCGCTGGCCTGGCTGCTGCACCAGGGGCCGGACGTGCTGCCGATCCCGGGCACGTCCAGCGTGGACCACCTGCGCGACAACCTGGGCGCGTCGGACGTGAGTCTGGACGCGGCCACGCTGGCCCGGCTGGACGCGCAGATCAACCAGCAAACGGTGAGCGGCAACCGCTACAACGAACAATCCAATCGCGAAGTAGATACGGAAACGTACTGAGCGTGCGGCGCGGCAGGTGCTATCCAGGGCACACAAGGATCCGGCTCCGCCGGTCCGAGGGCGCGCTGAAAACTACTGAAACAAACCGAAACTGCGGTGAGACGACGCAGGGCAGGGCGCGCGGCACCATGGCGGACATGTTCAACAGTCCCTCTGAAAGGACACCGTCATGAAACCCTGGATCAAGCGCTCGCTCATGGCCTTCACCGGCATCTCCATCGCCATCGGCGGCCTGACCGCCTGCGGCACGCGTGCTCATCACGAGCGCGGGCCCATGAGCGCCGAGAAGATCGCCGAAGTTCGCGGCAAGGTGGTCAACCGCATCACCAGCAAGCTCGACCTCAACGCCGAACAGCAGCAGAAGCTCAACGTGCTGGCCGACAAGGTGCAGGCCCAGCGCACGGCCTTGATCGGTCAGACCACGAACCCGCGCGGCGAGATGCAGGCGCTGATCGCTGGCGAGAAGTTCGACCGCGCCCGCGCGCTGAACCTGCTCGACGAGAAGACCCGCGTGGTGCAGGTGAGCAGCCCCGACGTGATCAACGCCCTGGCGGACTTCTACGACAGCCTCAACCCGACGCAGCAGGCCGAGGTGCGCGAGCGCATGGGCAAGCGCCGCGGCTGGTTCTCGCGCGGCTGAGCGGGGTGACGCCCATGTCGCCCGCGCTGCAACCGATCGCCCAGCGCCTGCGTGACCACGGTCCGGCGCTGCCGGCCATTCTCTCGGTGGCCGACCGGTTCGATGGGCTCGACCGCGGCGCGCAGCAACGGCTGCGCCGCCTCATCGTGCGCCACCGCGGCCTGACGGGCGCAATGTGACAATGAGCCATGCACCGCGTTCTGCTCATTGACGACGACGAACAGCTCGGCCCTCCGCTGGCGACCTACTTCCAGCGCTTCGAGCTGGCCCTGACGCACGCGCTGCGCCCCAGCGAGGGCCTGGCGCGCCTGCGCGCCGAGGCTTTCGACGCCGCCATCCTCGACGTGATGCTGCCCGAGATGGACGGCTTCGAGCTCTGCCGCACCATCCGCAAGGAAAGCGACATCCCCATCGTGATGCTCACCGCGCGAGGCGACGTGATGGACCGCGTGGTCGGGCTGGAGCTGGGTGCCGATGCCTACCTGCCCAAGCCCTTCGAGCCGCGTGAGCTGGTGGCGCACATCCAGACCGTGCTGCGGCGGCGGCGCGGCGGCAACGGCCCGCCGGCCGCGCCCGCCAGCGCGGTGGAGCCGGGCACGTTGGTGTTCGAAGGCCTCACCATCGACCCCGCGCGCCGCAGTGTGGTGCGCGAAGGCCAGGCGGTGGAGCTCACCAGCACCGAGTTCGACTTGCTGCATCTGCTGGCGCGCGAGGCCGGGCGGGTGCTCAGCCGCGACGACATCCTCAACCAGCTGCGCGGCCACGAGGCCGACCTCTACACCCGGGCGGTCGACATCGTGGTCAGCCGCCTGCGCAAGAAGCTCGAACCGCTGGACTGCATCAAGACCCTGCGCAACGCGGGTTACTCGCTGGCGCTGCGCCGCCTCGCGCCATGACCGCCAGGCCGCCCTGGTACCGCCGGGCCTTCCTGGCCTTGCGCTGCTCCCTCAAGCTGCGCTTGGTGATGGTGTTCCTGCTGCTGGCCATGGCCATGTCGTTCACCTTCATCAGCGGCGTGCAGAAGGCCTTTGCGGTCGGCTGGCGCGAGGCGGCCCGCCCGTTGCTCATGGACTACGTGGACCACCTGGCGGCCGATGTGACGGCCGGGGGCCGCCCCAGCATCGAGCGCGCGCAGGCCCTCACGCAGCGCCTGCCGCTCACGATCGACATCACCGGGCCCGAGGTGAACTGGCGCTCGCACCCCGACCAGCAGCGCCTGCACTGGCGGCGCGACCGGGTCCGCCAGCCCGGGCCGGATCAGGACGGCACCGACTGGGGCAATGACGAGGACTGGCAACAGCTGCTGCAGCGCACCACGGCCGACGGCCATCGCCTGGCGTTCGGCGTCGACGAAGCGGTTTTCGATCGCCGACCCAGGCTGGTGGGGTACACCCTGGTCGCGCTGCTGGTGCTGACCTTGTTGGCCTTCCTCTACGTGCGCCGCCTGCTGCGCCCGCTCGACGACATCCGGCAAGGGGCCTTGCGCTTTGGTGCGGGCCGGTTCGACCAGCCCATCCCCGTGCGCCATCCCCGCGGGCCCGACGAGCTGGGCGAGCTGGCCGCCACCATCAACACCATGGGCCAGGACATCCAGCAGATGCTCGATGCCCAGCGGGCCCTGCTGCTGGCCATCAGCCACGAACTGCGCAGCCCGTTGACCCGGGCGCGGCTCAACACCGAGTTGCTGCCCGAGGGCGCCGAGATCGCAGTGCAGCGCGAGGCCCTGTTGCGCGACCTGGGCGAGATGGCCCGCCTCATCAGCGACCTGCTCGAAAGCGAGCGCCTGGCCGGGCGACACCAGGCGCTGAGCCGCGAGCCCACCGACCCGGTTGCGCTGGCCCGTGACGTGATCGACGAACTCACCATCACGCAGCCCGCGGCCCGCAGCATCCAGCTGCACGCTCCCTACAGGCTGCCCACGCTGCCGCTGGACCAGATCCGCGTGCGCCTGCTGCTGCGCAACCTGCTCGACAACGCACTGCGCCACAGCACCGGCGCGCCGCGAGCGGTGGAACTGCGCATCCGCGCGCTGGAAGCGGGGCAGGGCATCGAACTCGAAGTGCGCGACCATGGCCCCGGCGTACCCGACGACCAGTTGCCCCACCTTGCGCAGGCCTTCTTCCGCCCCGACACCGCGCGCACGCGCAACGCCGGCGGCGTGGGCCTGGGCCTCTACCTGTGCAGGCTGGTGGCGCAGGCGCACGGGGGCACTTTCGCGGTGCGCAATGCACACCCCGGGCTGGCGGTGACGGTGACCTTGCCTTCCGCCCCCTAGAATGCAACAAGAGGAAACAACGCCACTACCACACGCATGACGCCCGAGGCCCGCGCCCGCCAGACCATCGACGCATTGCTCATCGCAGCGGGCTGGCACGTCTGCAGTGTGGCCAACGCCAACATCCATGCAGGTGATGGCGCAGTCAAAGGCGTCGCCATTCGCGAGTTTCCCCTCAACCCGGGCCACGGTTACGCCGACTACCTGCTGTACGTCAACGGCAAAGCCTGTGGCGTGATCGAAGCCAAGAAGGAAGGCGCCACGCTCAGTGGTGTGGAAGGGCAAAGCGCCCGATATGCGCAGGGACTGCCCGTCAGTCTGCCGGCCTGGCGCCGGCCGCTGCCCTTCGTGTTCGAGTCTACCGGGGTGGAAACCCGCTTCACCAACGGGCTGGACCCTGCACCCCGCGCCCGGCCGCTGTTCGCCTTCTACCGGCCTGATCTCTTGCTGCACTGGCTCACTCCCGTTCGGGCTGAGCCTGTCGAAGCCCACCCTTTGACAAGCTCAGGGCGAACGGTACAGGAGCCAGCGGCGAGATACGGTTCATCCGGCACCTTCCTCGCCCGCCTGCAGCAGATGCCCCCGCTCGTGACCGAATGGGGCAGTGGCGGCGCCAGCTACCAGCTGTGGCCCGCGCAGATCAAGGCCATCCAGAACCTGGAGAAGAGCCTGGCCGCCAACAAGCCCAAGGCCCTGATCCAGATGGCCACGGGCAGCGGCAAGACCTTCACCGCCATCAGCTTCATCTACCGGCTCATCAAGTTCGGTAGTGCCCGGCGCGTGCTGTTTCTGGTGGACCGTGGCAACCTCGCGCGCCAGACCAAGAAAGAGTTCGACGCCTACGCCAGCCCGCACAACAACTACAAGTTTGGCGAGGAGTACATCGTCCAGCACCTGCAAGGCAACAACCTGGACATCAGCGCCCGCGTGGTCATCTGCACCATTCAGCGCATGTTCAGCATGCTCAAGGGCAGAGACCTGCCTGAAGAAGCCGACGAGACCAGCACGGAAGGCGCCGAGGCCCTGTTCAAGGACCCCGAACCCATCGGCTACAACCCGGCGATCCCCATCGAGATGTTCGACATCGTCGTCACCGACGAAGCCCACCGCAGCATCTACAACCTGTGGCGCCAGGTGCTGGAGTATTTCGACGCATACCTCATCGGCCTCACCGCCACGCCCAACAAGCAGACCTTCGGCTTCTTCAACCAGAACCTGGTCATGGAATACGGCCACGCCCAGGCCGTGGCCGACGGTGTCAACGTCAACTACGACGTCTACCGCATCAAGACCGAGGTAACCGAAGCCGGCGCCAAGGTGGACAAGGGCTACTGGCTGGAAACGCAAGACAAGGCCACCCGCCGCAAGACCGCCTGGCAGCTCGACGAGGACTTTGAATACGACCCCACCGAGCTGGACCGCGCCGTGCAGACGCCCGACCAGATCCGCACCGTGGTGCGCACCCTGCGCGACAACTGGAACGTGGACCTGTTTCCCCATCGGCAGGAACTGCCCAAGACACTCATCTTTGCCAAGGACGACAACCACGCCGAAAAGATCGTGGAAATCCTGCGCGAAGAATTCGCCCGGGGCAACGAGTTCGCCCAGAAGATCACCTACCGCACCACCGGCACCAGCCCCGAGCAGCTCATCAAGGACTTCCGCACCGCCTACTACCCGCGCGTGGCCGTTACCGTGGACATGATCGCCACCGGCACCGACATCAAGCCGGTCGAAATCGTCATGTTCATGCGCTCGGTGAAAAGCCGCAGCTTCTTCGAGCAGATGAAGGGCCGCGGCGTGCGCGTGTGCAACCCCACCGACCTCATGCAGGTCAACCCCGGCGAGCACCTGCGCAAAGACCACTTCGTCATCGTCGACTGCGTGGGCGTGTGCGAGCGCGACAAGACCGACAGCCGCCCCATGGACCAGAAGAAGAGCGTGCCGCTCGACAAACTGCTGCAGGCCGTGGCCCTGGGCAATGTGGAAGACGAAGTGCTCTCAAGCGTGGCCGCCCGCCTGAGCCGGCTCGACAAGGACCTGGACGAAGAAGACCAGGCCCGCGTCATCGAAGCCAGCGGCGGCCACAGCCTGCGCGAACTGGCACACGGCATCGTGCAAGCCCTCAACGCCGAGGAGGACGAGGGTCTGCCCCCATCCGTTCGGGCTGAGCTTGTCGAAGCCCAGCGCATCCAGGCCGCCCAACCCTTCACCAACCCCACGCTGCGCGAGCTCATCCTCAAGCTCAGGCAGAAAGCCGATCTGGTCATCGACACCGTGACGCAAGACGTGCTGCTGCACGCCGGCTTTGCCGAAGGCAGCGACCGCGCCAAGGAGCTGGTGCAGAGTTTCGAAGCCTTCATCGCCCAGCACAAAGACGAAATCACCGCGCTGCAGATCCTCTACAACCGGCCCACCCGCGCGCCGCTGAAGTTTGAAGACATCAAGACCCTGGCCGACGCCCTGCACTGCCCACCGCATCTGATTGACGAGAGCGCTCTGTGGCAGGCCTACGCCGCACTCAACAAGACCCGCGTCAAAGGCACCAGCCAGCGCCGCCTGCTGACTGACCTTGTGAGCCTGGTGCGCTTCGCTATGCAACAAGACAACGAACTCGTCCCCTACCCGGAACGCGTGCAAGCCAACTTCAAAGCTTGGCTCGCACAACAATCTCAACTCCCTCTCCCGCGCGCGGGAGAGGGCAGGGGTGAGGGCTTCCCCTGCTTCACAGCAGAACAAATCCACTGGCTAGAAATGATCCGCGACCACATCGCCGCCAACCTCGGCATCGAAATTGAAGACTTCAGCTACGCCCCCTTTGAACAGGAGGGCGGGCTGGGCAAGGTACACCAGCTGTTTGGAGCCGAGCTGCCGCAGGTGATTGAGACGCTGAATCGGGAGTTGGTGGCGTGAGTGATCTGGAGGCTCGGCGCACGATCTTGCGCGAAGTTGTTGAAAAACTGGTGGATGGCTCGCATAACCCGCCACCCAAGCAGGAGCAAGGCATGCCAATGCTCAGCGCTCGCAATATTGAGAATGGCCGCATCGTGTTCGACGAGTTTCGGTACATCAGCAAGGCAGCGTTCGAACAGGAGAGCGCCAGAACGCGCGTGCTTCCAGGTGATGTGCTCCTGACCATTGTTGGAACGATTGACGATCCTTGAAGGCTTCGAACTTGGTGGCCAGGAAGTACGGCGCCGAAAGGTGCCGTAGAACCAAACCGTCTTCCCCTGTGGCCTGCTCCGCCGATTCGAAGCCCGCCCGGTACCACGGGTTGGCAAAACCCAGCACCTTTTCGTCCAGCGGTACCAGGTCCAGTTGCAGGCGGTTCCAGAACCAGCGAAACGGTGGCGTGTTGTCCTCCATGGTCTGCTTGAAGCCGCGTTGCGCCAAGTGCTCGGCCAACTGGTGGTAACCCGCCAGTGACGCGACTTCCACGATGGCGTCCACATCTTCGGTGGGCCTCACGTCCATCAAGCCTGGGTTGTCGATGAGCAGCCCCGTGGCGCAACCGCCTACGAACACCACCTGCTCGCACAGTGGACCCATCGCGCGCGCCATGGCCATCAACAGCGCCAGATTCGGGTCAGCCACGGGGCAACTCCTTTTGCGGCGTGGGCGCACTCGGGTCGATCAAAGCCTGCAGCCGCTCCATGGCCATGTTGCGCTCGCGTGCCTTGCCCACGCGCAGAGCATCGAACAGCGCCAGCATGTCGTACAGCTTCGCGTCCTGCATGGCGGCAAAGGGCACAGAAGGGTGCAGCGGCTCCACCCCCATGCCGCGCACAGATCCGTTCGGATGCGGCCAGACAAAGTCTGTGCTGCCGGGTGCGAACACGCCGGCAAACGCGGGCGCGCTGTGGCTCGTGGGCACCCCGACCGCCAGCGGCAGACGCACGCCGGGAAAAGCGTACTTGGCCCCGTGCAGGGCGAATTCCGCCAGTGCCTGGCGCCTTCCTGGCTTTGAACCCCAACCGCGTCGCTCTGAACTCCAGCAACTTGGCGTGACCGAGCATCGAGTCATAGCCCTTGTCGTTCGCCACCACCACCAGATTGGCGTCCGGGTGCTTGGCGGCCAAGTACCCCAGGTAGAACGACAAATGGAAGTCCAGCGCGTTCTTGCCCTTGCCCGAGTGCGGCACCAGCGTCACCCGCTCATGCGCTGCCTTTAGTTGTTCAGCGCGTTTGATCTGGCTCGGGCCATGAAACAGCCACACATCGGTGAGCTTCGGCGCGATCTTTAGCAAGTCTTCCATGCCGGGCTGAACGTTTTCGAAGTCCACCAGCAAGTGTTGCTCTTTCACGTTGTCCTCCCCGTTGCAGCGCCTTTGCTGCATTCACCGTTTGCGAGTTGCCATTCCCCCGATCATTCGCCTGCCTCCGCCTCCTGCAGCTCCTTCAAAGTGCGCCCCTGCGCATCCTTCCACTCGATGCGCCCGTTGGCGCTGCGCCCCAGCACCACGGCGGCGGCCGTGCTCGGAGAACTGAAGCTGTAGTCCTGCGTGAAGCGGTACAGCCCGTCGGCCATGGTCAACACGCCGTTGGCTATCAGCTCCTGCCGCACGTCGTACATGCCGCGCACATGCTGCTGCATGGAGGGCACCGACTCGGTCACCGCCTGCGAACCCGCCTTCACCACAAAGCCCTGGCTGGCCTCATAGCCGCTGGCCAGCACGCCCTTGCCCTTGCAGCTGAGCACCGGGCTGGCCTTCGCGGCCACGGCCGGCGCGGACTCGAACGCATGCACTCCCAGCACCGGCAGCATGCCCAGCATGTGGCCGAGGAACACTTCCATGTCGGCCCGGTCGGCCTCGCTCAAGGTAGGTTCACTGGGAAAGTTGCCGTTGTCCAGCGGAACACGCTTGGCAGCGCGGGCCAGCGCGACCAGCCTCGACATCTTCTGGCTCAAGGACGACTCGCTGGCGGACAGCGACAACCTTCCGGCACCCGATGTGATTGCGCAGGAAATCGTGGAAGACCTGCAAGCCGCGCTGGAGCAGTTCAAGCTGATTGCGGGGGACCTGGGTGCCGAAGTGGACGAGTCGGCGTGAACGAGATGAAGACCCTGCCGCTCCGCCTCACTCCCGGCCAGGACTTGCGCTCGGCGCTGGAGGCGGCGCTGCGCGAACAGGGCGGCCAGGCCGCGTTCGTGATCGCCGGCATCGGCAGCCTGAGCGATGTGCGCCTGCGCTTCGCGGGCGTGGACCAGGCCCAGACCTTGGACGGTGACAGCGAGATACTGAGCCTGTCGGGCACAGTGGGGGTGGACGGCGAGGGCCGCAGCCACTCGCACCTGCACATGGCCGTGTCCACCGCCAGCGGTGCCGTGTTTGGCGGCCACGTGGTGCCGGGCTGCCGCGTGCGCACCACGGCCGAGGTGCTGCTGGGCCTGCTGCCCGAATGGCGCTTCTCGCGCGAGGCCGACCCGGCCACGGGCTTCCCCGAACTGGTGGTGCGGCCGCGCGACCCCTGAGGCCGGCGCCTCCCAGAAAAAAAGGGAGCCAGTGGCTCCCTTTTTCCTGTGAACGACCGCCGCTTACAGCGTGTCGATGAAGCTGCGCAGCTTGTCCGAGCGGCTCGGGTGCTTGAGCTTGCGCACCGCCTTGCTTTCGATCTGGCGGATGCGCTCGCGCGTCACGTCGAACTGCTTGCCCACTTCTTCCAACGTGTGGTCGGTGGACATCTCGATGCCGAAGCGCATGCGCAGCACCTTGGCTTCGCGCGGCGTGAGGCTGTCGAGGATTTCCTTGACCACTTCGCGCAGGCC
>NZ_JAHCKK010000093.1 GCF_026125825.1 Hydrogenophaga sp.
AGTCGGAGCGGCTGCTGCGCTGGGCGTCCTGGGTGTTGACACTGCCGGTGATGCTGTTTTCGTGCGGGCCATTCTTCCGCTCGGCGCTGCGCGACCTGGCGCAGCGGCGCGTCAGCATGGATCTACCGGTGGCGGTCGCGCTGCTGATCACCTTCGCAGTGAGCAGCGCCGGCACCTTCGACCCGCAGGGCGCGTTCGGCCGCGAGGTGTATTTCGATTCGCTGACGATGTTCGTGTTCTTCCTGCTGACCGGGCGCTGGCTCGAGCTGCGCCTGCGCGATCGCACGGCCGGCGCGCTGGAGGCCATGGTCAACCGCATGCCCGATGCCGTGCAGCGGCGCCGCCCGGACGGCAGCTTCGAGTCCGTCGTGGTGCGGCGGCTGGTGGTGGGCGATGTGATCCAGGTCCGCCCGGGCGAGGCGATCGCCGCCGATGGCGTGATCACGCAGGGCTCGACCCTGGTGGACCAGGCCTTGCTGACCGGCGAGTCCAAGCCGGTGTCCCGTGCCGTCGGCGCGCCGGTCATCGCCGGCAGCTTCAACCTGGCCGGCGTCATCGAGGTCCGGGTCGAGAAGGCCGGCGCCGACACCCGGTTCGCGGCGGTGCTGGCACTGGTGCGCAACGCATCGGCGACCAAGCCGCGGCTGGCGCAACTGGCCGACCGCATCGCCAAGCCGTTCCTGATCGTCGTGTTGCTGGCCGCGGCGGCGGCTGCCGGGTACTGGTGGTCGGCCGGTGCGGGCCACGCCTTGATGGTGGCCGTCGCGGTGCTGGTCGTGACCTGTCCGTGCGCCTTGTCGCTGGCCACGCCCACCGCCATGCTCGCCGCCGCCGGCAACCTGGCCCGGGGCGGGGTGCTGGTGCGCCGCCTGCAGGCTCTCGAGGCCCTGGCCGCGGTCGACACCGTGGTGTTCGACAAGACCGGGACGCTGACCCGCGACGGCCTGCGGCTCGGCGCGGTGCGCGTGCGCGAGGGCCTGTCGCGCGAGCAGGCGCTAGCCATGGCGGCGGCGCTGGCCGGGCAGTCGCTGCATCCGGTGGCGCGCGCGCTGGTGCAGGCGGCGCAGCAGCCGGGCTCCGCGCCGAGCTGGCATGCCGAGGCGGTCACCGAACATGCGGGGCAGGGGATGCAGGGCGATCTGCAGCCCTGCGACGGGACGACACCGGCGCGTTCGGCGCGGCTGGGCAGCAGCCGGTTCTGCGGCCTGCCCGAGGCGGATCATCACGCAGGATCGACGCACCTGGCCGACGCGTCCGGCTGGCTGGCGAGTTTCACGTTGCACCAGGACCTGCGTGCGGACGCCGCGGACACGGTCGCAGGCCTGTTGTCCGATGGTTACCAGGTGCACATGGTCTCGGGCGACCAGCGCGAGGCGGCATTGCAGGTGGCCGAACCCCTGGGTATCGCCTCGGTGTGGGCCGGTTGTTCCCCCGATGACAAGCTTGCATTCCTGCGCGAGCAGCAGGCGCAGGGGCATCGGGTGGCGGTGATCGGCGACGGCCTGAACGACGCCCCGGTGCTGGCCGGTGCCGATGTGTCGTTCGCGCTCGGTCACGCCGCTCCGCTGGCGCAGTCCCACGCCGATTTCGTCGTGCTGGGCGGGCAATTGCGGCGCATCGGCCAGAGCCTGCAACTGGCGCGACGCACCATGCGGGTCGTACGGCAGAACCTGGGCTGGGCCCTGGCCTACAACATGGCCTGCATTCCGCTGGCGGTGGTGGGCTGGATTCCGGCCTGGCTGGCCGGGCTGGGCATGGCCGCCAGCTCGTTGCTGGTGGTGGTCAATGCGCTGCGCCTGGCCAGCGGACTGGAAGAGGGGAAAGACTGATGGATATCCTGTACCTGCTCATTCCCTTGTCGGTCGTGCTGGTGTTCTTCATCCTGGCAGGCCTGTGGTGGGCCATCTACCGCGGGCAGTTCGAGGATATCGAGCGTGAAGGCGAGCGCATCCTGGAGGAATGACACGATGATTCCGCCCAGGCCAGGCCGGTGCCATGCGTGGCGACTGCCTGCGCGAGCAGGCCGAGTGTTGCTTGTGTGTCAAAACGCAAGTCCCGTTTGATGTTGGTCAAACCCGCTCAGGGTTTGCCAGTGGAAACTTGAACCAGATCAATTTGGAAGACCTGAAAATGCAATTTCCCAATGCGAAGGCCACGTCCTACAACGATACCGTCGTACGGCAATTCGCCATCATGACCATCGTCTGGGGTGTCGTCGGCATGCTGGTCGGGGTGATCATCGCGGCCCAGCTGACCTGGCCGGAGCTCAACTTCGGCATACCCTGGCTCAGTTACGGCCGGCTCAGGCCGCTGCATACCAATGCGGTGATCTTCGCGTTCGGCGGTTGCGGCTTGTTCGCCACCGCCTATTACGTCGTGCAGCGCACCTGCCAGGTCCGGCTGTTCGGCGACAAGCTGGCGGCATTCACGTTCTGGGGCTGGCAGCTGGTGATCGTGGCTGCGGCCATCTCGCTGCCGATGGGTTTCACCCAGGCCAAGGAATATGCCGAACTCGAGTGGCCGATCGACATCCTGATCGCGCTGGTCTGGGTGGCGTTCGCGGTGGTCTTCTTCGGCACCATCGGCACCCGCAAGGTGCGTCACATCTACGTGGCCAACTGGTTCTTCGGCGCGTTCATCCTGGCGGTGGCCCTGCTGCACATCGTCAACAGCGCGGCCATTCCGTCGGGCTGGATGAAGTCGTATTCGGCCTACGCCGGCGTGCAGGACGCGATGGTGCAGTGGTGGTACGGCCACAACGCGGTGGGCTTCTTCCTGACCGCCGGCTTCCTGGCGATGATGTACTACTTCATCCCCAAGCAGGCCGAGCGCCCGGTGTACAGCTACCGGCTGTCGATCGTGCACTTCTGGGCGCTGATCTTCACCTACATGTGGGCCGGCCCGCACCACCTGCACTACACCGCGCTGCCCGACTGGACGCAGTCGGTGGGCATGGTGTTCTCGCTCATCCTGCTCGCGCCCAGCTGGGGCGGCATGATCAACGGCATCATGACGCTCTCGGGCGCCTGGCACAAACTGCGCGACGACCCCATCCTGCGCTTCCTGATCGTCTCGCTCTCGTTCTACGGCATGTCGACCTTCGAGGGGCCGATGATGTCGATCAAGACGGTCAACGCGCTCTCGCACTACACCGACTGGACCGTGGGCCACGTGCACTCCGGCGCGCTGGGCTGGGTGGGCCTGGTGACCATGGGCTCCATGTACTACCTGATTCCGCGCCTGTACGGCCAGAAGAAGATGTACTCGGTCCCCGCCATCGAACTGCACTTCTGGATCGCCACCCTGGGCATCGTCCTCTACATCGCCGCGATGTGGATCGCCGGTGTGATGCAGGGCCTGATGTGGCGTGCCGTCAACCCCGATGGCAGCCTGACCTACACCTTCGTCGAATCGGTCAAGGCCACCTTCCCGTTCTACGTCATCCGCCTGCTCGGTGGCGTGCTCTACCTCGCTGGCATGGGCGTGATGCTGTGGAACACGGTGATGACCGCGCGCAATGGCCGCGTGGAAGACGTCCGCATTCCCGCTCTCAACCCCGCCCACGCCTGAGGAGCCACAACCATGGCCGACAACAACAAGCCCCAGGGTTTCACCCACGAGCGGATCGAGACCAACAACTTCCTCATGATCGTGCTCATCGTGCTGGTGATCGCCGTCGGGGGACTGGTCGAAATCGTTCCGCTGTTCTTCCAGAAGTCCACCACCCAGCCGGTGGAAGGCCTCAAGCCCTACAGCGCGCTGCAGATCGCCGGGCGCGACGTATATGTGCGCGAAGGTTGCTACAACTGCCACTCGCAGATGATCCGCCCCTTCCAGGCCGAGACGCTGCGCTACGGCCACTACTCGGTCGCTGGCGAATTCGTCTACGACCGGCCCTTCCAGTGGGGCAGCAAGCGCACCGGCCCCGACCTGGCGCGCGTGGGTGGCCGCTACAGCGACGAGTGGCACCGCATCCACCTGAACAACCCGCGCGACCTCGTGCCCGAGTCCAACATGCCGGCCTACGCCTGGCTGGAGAAGAAGACCGTGAACGAGGCCGGCCTGCCCAAGCGCATGCAGGTGCTGCGCACCCTGGGCGCGCCTTACACCGACGAAGAAATCGCCGCATCCCAGGCCGACGTGAAGGGCAAGACCGAAATGGACGCCCTCATCGCCTACCTGCAGGTGCTGGGCACCGCCATCAAGTGAGCGCCAAGCCATAGCAAGGAGAACGCGACATGGACATCAATGACCTGCGCAGCGCCGTCACCGTGATCAGCCTGATGACCTTCCTGGGCATCGTGGCCTGGGCGTGGTCCCGGCGCAACCAGTCCCGCTTCGACGAGGCAGCCATGCTGCCGTTCCAGGACGAAGCCACCACCGACAGCACGAAAGAACCGTCATGAGCGACTTCACCAGCGAATTCTGGTCCTGGTACGTGGCCGGGTTGACCCTGGTCAGCATCCTCGCCTGCCTGATCCTGCTCTGGGTCAGCGGTACCACCAAGGTCAAGGCCTCGGCCGACAACACCACCGGCCACGTGTGGGACGGCGACCTGCGCGAGATGAACAACCCATTGCCCAAGTGGTGGGTCTATCTCTTCATCATCACCGTCGTGTTCTCGCTCGCCTACGGCCTGCTGTACCCGACCTTCGGCAAGTACCAGGGCATGCTGGGCTGGTCGTCCGACGGCCAGCACAAGGCCGAGGTCGCCAAGGTCGAGAAGGCCATCGCGCCGATCTACGCCAAGTTCGCCGACATGACGCCGCCGCAGCTGGCATCGGACGCCTCGGCCATGGCCATCGGCGAGCGCCTGTTCATGAACAACTGCGCGCAATGCCATGGCTCGGACGCACGCGGCGCCCGCAGCTTTCCCAACCTGACCGACCGCGACTGGCTCTGGGGCGGCGAACCCGACGCGATCAAGGCCACCATCACCAACGGCCGCAACGGCGTGATGCCCCCCATGGCCGCCGCCGTGGGCACGCCCGAAGACGTGCGCAACGTCGCGCACTTCGTGCTCAGCCTCTCCGGCAGCCCGCACGACTCGGTGCGCGCCGCGCTGGGCCGCAGCAAATTCGGCGCCTGCGCCGCCTGCCACGGCATGGAAGGCAAGGGCAACACCGCCATGGGCGCGCCCAACCTGAGCGACAACACCTGGCTGCACGGCTGGGGCGAAGACGCCGTGGTGCGCGCCATCACCAAGGGCTTCAACAACCAGATGCCGGCGCAGGCCGGCAAGCTCAACGCGGACCAGATCCACGTGCTGAGCGCCTACGTGTGGGGCTTGTCCAACAAGGCCGGCGCGGCGGCTGCTGGCAACTGATCGACCCGCCACTGCCCACCCAGCCCACGTGACCACCACTTCGAGCAAGCCCCGAGCCACCATCCCCATCGTCCCCGTCGATGACGAGACGATGGTGTCCCTGTACGCCTCGCGCGAGAAGATCCAGCCGCGTTCTGTCCAGGGCCTGTTCGCCAACTGGCGCTGGGTCATGGTCTGGATCACGCAACTGGTCTTCTACGGGCTGCCCTGGCTGGAGTGGAACGCCCGCCAGGCCGTGCTGTTCGACCTGGAGGCGCGCCGCTTCTACATCTTCGGGCTGGTGCTCTACCCGCAGGACTTCATCTACCTCACCGGCCTGCTCGTCATCTGCGCCTTCGCGCTCTTCCTCTTCACCGCCGTGGCCGGGCGCCTGTGGTGCGGCTTCGCCTGCCCGCAGACGGTCTACACCGAAATCTTCCTGTGGATCGAGAAGAAGGTCGAAGGCGACCGCTCGGCCCGCCTGCGGCTGGACCAGTCCGCCATGTCCGCGGCCAAGCTGGGCAAACGATCGCTCAAGCACGCGCTGTGGATCGGCTTCTCGCTCTGGACCGGCTTCACCTTCGTGGGCTACTTCACGCCCATCCGCGAGCTGGGCGCGCTCTCGGTGGCCGCCGCCCTCGGGCCCTGGCAGCTCTTCTGGATCTTCTTCTACGGCTTCGCCACCTATGGCAACGCCGGCTTCCTGCGCGAGCAGGTCTGCAAATACATGTGTCCGTACGCGCGCTTCCAGAGCGCGATGTTCGACAAGGACACCATGATCGTCACCTACGACGCGCAGCGCGGCGAACCCCGTGGCGCCCGCTCCAAGAAAGCCGACCCCAAGGCGCTGGGGCTGGGCGCCTGCATCGACTGCACGCTGTGCGTGCAGGTGTGCCCCACCGGCATCGACATCCGCAACGGCCTGCAGTACGAATGCATCGGCTGCGCCGCCTGCATCGACGTCTGCGACGACGTGATGGACAAAGTCGGCTACCCGCGCGGCCTGATCCGCTTCTCGACCCAGAACGGCGTGGCCAACGGCTGGGACACCCGGCAGATGCTGCGGCGCGCCCTGCGCCCCCGCGTCCTTGTCTACATCAGCATCCTTGCCGCCATCACGCTCGCCGTGGGCCTGAGCCTGTTCATGCGCACACCGCTCAAGGTGGACGTGATCCGCGATCGCGGCGCCCTGGCGCGCATGGTGGAGCAGGGCCGCATCGAAAACGTGTTCCGCCTGCAGATCATGAACGCCACCGAATCGCCCCAGCGCTACGCCATCAGCGTCTCCGGCCTGCCGGGCATCGCGCTGGACTCCAGCGCCGAGGTGGAAGTGCTCTCCACCGAGGTGCGCGCGGTGGCCGTGCGGGTGCAGATCCCGCCCGAGACCGCCAGCCCGGGCTCGCACCCCATCCAGTTCGACATCCGTGCCGTGGGCGATGCGTCGATCCACGTCGCCGAAAAAGCGGCCTTCCTCGTGCCGCGCTGACCCGATCCCACTTGCTCAAGGAGCCCGCCATGAACCCGTCAACCTCTCCCGCCCTGGCCGCCGCGCCCGTGCCCTCGGTGCCGTGGTGGCGCGTGCCCCACATGTGGCTCGTGGTGGGCGGCCCGCTGACGGTGGTGGTGGCCAGCCTCATCACCGCCTTCATCGCCGTCAAGAACGCCGACCCCGTGCTCGACAAAGCCGTGTTCGAGCGCGACCGCGAAGCCGCGCTGGCGCTGGAAGGGCAGGCCAAGGCCGAGGCGCTCATCAAGCTGCAGCCCGCGCACCAGGCGCGCAACCACGCGGCCTCGCCCGTGGTGCCGCAGGAGCGCTGACGTGCTGGCGCGCGACTGGATGGCCATCGCCTGGCCCGCCTTCCTGCTGGCGGCGGTGCTGGAGATGGTTGTCTTCGCCCTGGTGGACCCGGGCGACCTGCACTGGGCCGGCCAGCCGCTGGCGTGGTCTCGCCAGGCGGTCTACACCGTGTCCTTCTTCGCGTTCTGGGGGGTGACGCTGGCCTCGAGCGCGCTCAGCGTGCTGCTGGTCAGCCGCAGGTCTGAGGATTGACGATCTTGCGCAGGCCGTCCGTGCTCTTGATATGCACGTAGCGCTGCTTCACATCGATGATGCCGTCCTCCACGAACTTGGAGAAGGTGCGGCTCACCGTCTCCAGCTTCATGCCGAGGTAGCTGCCGATTTCCTCACGCGTCATGCGCAGCACCAACTCGGACTGCGAGAACCCGCGCGCATGCAGGCGCTGCACCAGGTTGAGCAGGAAAGCCGCCAGGCGCTCCTCGGCGCGCATGCTGCCCAGCAGCAGCATCACCCCATGGTCGCGCACGATCTCGCGGCTCATGATCTTGTGCACATGGTGCTGCAGCGTGGTGAACTCGCGCGACAGCTCCTCGACCTGGTCGAACGGCATCACGCAGACCTCGGCATCTTCCAGCGCCACGGCATTGCACGAATGGTGGTCGCTCACGATGCCGTCCAGGCCGATGATCTCGCCCGTCATCTGGAAGCCCGTCACCTGGTCGCGGCCGTCGGCCGTGGTCACGCAGGTCTTGAAGAAACCCGAGCGCACGGCGTAGAGCGAGGTGAACTTGTCTCCCACGCTGAACAGCGACGTGCCACGCTTGATGCGCCGCCGCTTGGAGATCACCTTGTCCAGCTTGTCCATCTCGTCGGGATTCAAGCCCATGGGAAGGCAGAGTTCCCGCAGATTGCAGCTCGAACAGGCGACTTTGATGCTTTGAGCGTCCATTAGAAAAGTCCGGATTCGCAAAAGGTTACAGCATACCCCCCTAGGTGTCGAATGCGGCGCCCGGCTGCGGATCAGTTGACCACCTTTTGATGAGGATCAAGGGAAATCGAGGCACTCTGTCGCACAGTGGGAGCCTTGATGGAGATTCGATCTTGAGCCACGCCATATCCGAGGAGCTGCTGAGGCGTTTTGACGTACCTGGGCCGCGCTACACCTCTTACCCCACCGCCGACCGGTTCGTGGAGGCGTTCACCGAAAGCGACTACATCCAGGCGCTGGAGCAGCGCCGCGCGGGCTCGATGGCCCTGCCGCTGTCCCTGTACGTCCACATTCCGTTCTGCGAATCCGTCTGCTACTACTGCGCCTGCAACAAGGTCATCACCCGCCACCACTCGCGCGCGGCCGAGTACCTGCGCTACCTGGCGCGCGAAGTCGATCTGCAAGTGGCGCACCTGGGCCAGGGCCACAGCGTGTCGCAACTGCACCTGGGCGGCGGCACGCCCACCTTCCTCTCTGACGCCGAGCTCGAAGAGCTCATGGCCATGCTGCGGCGCCACTTCACGCTGGCGCCCGGCGGCGAGTACTCGGTGGAGGTGGACCCGCGCACCGTGACCGAAGACCGCCTCAGGCACCTGGCCCGCCTGGGCTTCAACCGCCTGAGCTTTGGCGTGCAGGACTTCGACCCCGCCGTGCAGAAAGCCGTGCACCGCGTGCAGCCCGCCGAGCAGGTGTTTGAGCTGGTCGCCGCCGCGCGGCGCATCGGCTTCGAATCGGTCAACGTGGACCTCATCTACGGCCTGCCGCTGCAGACCCCCGAATCCTTCGCGCGCACACTCACGCAGGTGAACGAACTGCGGCCCGACCGCATCGCCCTCTACGCCTACGCCCACCTGCCATCGCGCTTCAAACCGCAGCGCCGCATCTCGGCGGCCGAGCTGCCCAGCGCCGGTGACAAGCTGGGCATGCTCTCCATGTCGCTCGATGCGCTGATCGACAACGGCTACGTCTACGTCGGCATGGACCACTTCGCGCTGCCCAACGACGCGCTCGCCGTCGCCAAGCGCCAGGGCCGCCTGCACCGCAACTTCCAGGGCTACAGCACGCAACCCGATTGCGACCTCATCGCGCTGGGCGTCTCCGCCATCGGGCGCATCGGCGCCACCTACAGCCAGAACGCCAAAACGCTGGACGAATACCGCGACCTGCTCGACCAGGGCCGCCTGCCCATCGTGCGCGGCCTGGCGCTCACGCGCGACGACATCCTGCGCCGCGCGGTGATCATGTCGCTCATGTGCCAGGGCGAAGTGCAGTTGGAGTCGATCGAACTCGGCCACCTCATCGACTTCAAAACCCACTTTGCCCGCGAACTCGAGGTGCTCGAAGGCCTGGCCGCCGAAGGCCTGGTGCGCCTGAGCCCGACCGGCGTCCAGGTCACCGACACCGGCTGGTTCCTCGTGCGCGCCATCGCCATGGTGTTCGACAAGAACCTGCAGGTCGACCTCGACCGCGCGCGGTTCTCCCGCATCATCTGAGGCCGGGCCGGGCGACCACCATGCAAACCTCCATGGCCATCACCGCGCTCTTCATGGGCCTGGTGGGCGGCCCGCACTGCGTGGCCATGTGCGGCGCGGCCTGCGCCGGCATCGGCCGCGCGGCCGGCGCGCGCAGCACCCAGGCCCTGCTGGGCTTTCAGGCCAGCCGCATGCTGGGCTACGCGCTGTTCGGCGCCTTCGCGGCCGGCTCGGTGCAAGGCCTGGCCTGGCTGGGCACCAACACCGCCGTGCTGCGCCCCGTGTGGACCATGTTCCATGTGGGCGCGCTGCTCCTGGGCGCGGCGCTGATCTGGCGCGCGCGCCAACCCGCCTGGATCGAAAACCTCGGGCAGCAAGTGTGGCGCCGCGCCCGCCCCGCCATGGTGAAACTCGGGCCGCGCGCGCCCATGGTGCTGGGCGTGGCCTGGGCGCTCATGCCCTGCGGCCTGCTGTACTCGGCGCTGCTTGTGGCCTCGCTCTCGGCCAACGCGCTGGAAGGCGCGGCCATCATGGCCCTGTTCTCCCTGGGCACCTCGGTCTCGCTCACCGCCGGGCCGTGGCTGCTGCTGCGCCTGCGCGGCGCAAGCTCGGGCGGGTGGGGCATCCGCCTGGCCGGGCTGGCCCTGGCCGTCACCTCGGGTTGGGCCCTGTGGATGGGCATCACCCAACCTTCTGGCCTGTGGTGCCTCTGAAGCCTCAGGCCTGAGGCGCGGCGCGGCCGGGCAGGGTGGCCAGCACCAGGCCCAGCAGGGCAATGCCAAACGCCACCCCTTGCAACAGCGACAAGCGCTCGCCCATGAACAACACACCAATGGCCGCCGCGCTGATCGGCAGCATCACCGTGAACACGCCCGCCTGCGACGCTGGCACCTTCTTGAGCCCCGTCATCCACAGCCACACCGTCCACACGCTCGCCGCCAGCGCGTAGAACACCAGCAAACCCCAGACGGGCAGGGCGACGGTGGTGAAATCAAACGTCCACGCCGCCCACAAGCCAAACGGCGTGACCAGCGCGAAACCCCACAGATTGATGATGGCCGAAATGCGCTTGGGCCCCAGGCCCTCGGTAAGGTGCTTGCCAATCACCACGTAAGACGCCTCGCACACCACGGCGGCGAACACCAGCAGATTGCCCAGCAGCGCCTTGCTGATGCCCAGGGGGCCGCTCGTGTCGGCCACCACCGCACCCGCGTCCACCTTTTGCAGCGAAAACAGACCAATGCCCAGCGCCGCGCAAGCAATGCCGGCCGCACTGCGCCAGCCAATGCGCTCGCGCAAAAACAGCCAGCTCAACACCGCCACCACCGCAGGGATCGACGACATCACCACACCCGCGGCCACCGCCGTCGTCATGCTCACGCCGAACAGCATGCAAATGGAAAACAGGAAATTGCCCAGGAACGACTCCAGGAACAGCAGGCCGCGCGTGCGCGGCGACATCGCCGGCTCGTCCGCCGGCTTCTTCAGCCAGTTCCACATCGCCACCCCGCCAATGCCAAAGCGCAGCCAGGCCAGCAGGAACACGGGAAACACCAGCACCAGCGGCTTGGACAGGGCCACATAGCTGCCCACCAGCGACATGCTCAACGCCAGGCACGCATAGGCCCACCAACGGTTCGGGGAAGTCACGGTTTTTGACACGGTGTGCACGAAAGTGGGTCGCATCATGCCTGAAGCCATTCAAGGCATTCCAGCATGAGAGAGAAGCGTTTTGCAATATGAAATAGCCAAATGCTGCGGCGCAAGAAAATTTCTCAATGCAAGAAACAGATTTCTACATTGAGAAATTTGAAGAAAAAACCGTTGAAAAACAACAAGAAAATTTTTATCTTATATAAGACATAAGAGCTTCCAAAACTCTTCTATAAGACTTAAAGTCTTCTCAACGGCACCGCGTTTGCATGCAAGCCAGCCGCCCCGATCCATCAACCTCACGGAGTATTCAAATGCCGCAATCCCTCACCGAGCAACTGAGCCGCGCCCAACAGATCGAAGCCCTGGAGAAAGACTGGGCGACCAACCCGCGCTGGAAGGGTGTGAAGCGCGGCTACAGCGCCGCCGACGTCGTGCGCCTGCGCGGCAGCATGCAGATCGAGCACACGCTGGCCAAGCGCGGCGCCGAGAAACTGTGGGACAAAGTCAACGGCGGCGCCAAGAAAGGCTACGTGAACGCCTTCGGCGCCATCTCCGCCGGCCAGGCCATGCAACAGGCCAAGGCTGGCCTGGAAGCCGTGTACCTCTCGGGCTGGCAGGTCGCCGCCGACGGCAACACCTCGGAAACCATGTACCCCGACCAGTCGCTCTACGCCTACGACTCGGTGCCCACCATGGTCCGCCGCATCAACAACACCTTCAAGCGCGCCGACGAAATCCAGTGGGGCCGTGGCATCGAGCCGGGCAGCCCTGAATTCATCGACTACTTCCTGCCCATCGTGGCCGATGCGGAAGCCGGCTTCGGCGGCGTGCTCAACGCCTTCGAACTCATGAAAAACATGATCGCCGCCGGTGCCGCTGGCGTGCACTTCGAAGACCAGCTCGCCGCCGTGAAGAAATGCGGCCACATGGGTGGCAAGGTGCTCGTGCCCACGCAAGAAGCCTGCGAAAAGCTGATCGCCGCGCGCTTCGCTGCCGACGTGATGGGCGTCTCTACCATCGTGCTGGCCCGCACCGATGCCGAAGCCGCCAACCTCATCACCAGCGACCACGACGCCAACGACAAGCCTTTCCTCACCGGCGAGCGCACGCAAGAAGGCTTCTTCCGCGTGAAGAACGGCCTGGAGCAAGCCATCAGCCGCGGCATTGCCTACGCCCCGTATGCCGACCTCGTGTGGTGCGAAACCGGCGTGCCCGACATCGGCTTCGCCCGCGAATTCGCGCAAGCCGTGCAAGCCGCCTGCCCGGGCAAGCTGCTGTCGTACAACTGCTCGCCCTCGTTCAACTGGAAGAAAAACCTCAACGACAAGCAGATCGCCTCGTTCCAGGAAGACCTGGCCGCGCTGGGCTACAAGTACCAGTTCATCACGCTGGCCGGCATCCACATCAACTGGTTCAACACCTTCCAGTTTGCCCACGCCTACGCCCGCGGCGAAGGCATGAAGCACTACACGGAAATGGTGCAGGAACCCGAATTCGCCGCACGCGACAAGGGCTACACCTTCGTGTCGCACCAGCAGGAAGTGGGCGCGGGTTACTTCGACGACGTGACCACGGTGATCCAGGGTGGTTCTTCGAGCGTGAAGGCGCTGACGGGTTCGACCGAAGAAGAGCAGTTCCACTGAGCTGAATCCTCATTAAGTAGAGGAGACAGGGCCACCCTTCGGGGTGGCTTTTTTTTGTGGGTGTACGCGGTCGCGGACTAGGTAACCTTGGCTATTCGTTCATTGAACCACACTGGCATTATTAGCCGATGCGTTCTATTTCGTAAGCAAATGGCCCCTTACCTGTTCCGACCATATCGATTTTGAACCTAACCTTCATTCCTTCAACAAGCCGACTTTCATCTTTGAGTGACTTGTAGAAGAAAAATAGATCCTTGCCTTTTTCCCTGGTAATGAAGCCAAATCCCTTAAAAGGAAAAAAGCATTTGATCGTCCCAATGCCTTGGTGCTCAACGTCAGATTGGTTCGCCATAGAGAAGCTCGTCCTTTTGCCCAATAGGTTTGCAGCCTTCAAGCAACTTCTTAACAATAGTCGCTTGAGTAATATTATTCCGGAAAAGAATGTTGGCTTTGTAGTTGACCAGATGGTATTGCTGGAAGTATGCGTACTTAGCTCTGGTGGAGGTCTTTGACCTACTGAGGTATTTTGCTTGCTTGAAAATAGCAGTTGCTGCTGTTTCATCGTAGAGCGGCAAAATCGCTTGCAGTCGCCCACGATAGTTAGCTGCTTCTTTGTGTTTTAAGTAGGAGAGTTTAGCTACTCGACCTGAGAGGCGGTTGTGTAAATTATGAAAATCTTCGTCGGTCCGATTATTTGTTGCTGCTGACTCGCAAGAATGGAGTTCAGCGCGAATGGACCGGCGATCTTCTGTGTGAGCACGTGGTTTGCCACGATTTAGCCACAACCCAGTAACCTCCATTAGTGTTTCTGGATTCGATCGGGCAGTGATTCGCTGCTTTCTATTGTTCAGCTTAAGCCCACAGCGCTTCATCATGGCTTTCACGCTAACAATGACTTTCTCGATCTCCTGAGGAGAAAAAGGTTTTTTTCGAGAAATTGCGATGTCGTCTAACAGCCGTGTATATGTGTATCCTTTGCTTTTGCAATATTGTGCAAAATGATACTCGCAGTCAAATAGGGCTAAATTTGCTAAATGTGAACTCGTACATGCACCTTGTGGCAGTAATCCATCAAGTGTGCATAAGTCGGCTAAAAGTTGAGAGACGTCCTTTGGGAATTTACAGAAGTGCTGAAAAATCGAGACCACTCTTTCTCGACTTATTGAAGGATAAAAGTTCTTTACGTCGAGCGTTATTACTGCCTCTGCGCCAGCATGCTCAGTTGCATTCTTGACATAGTCTCTGTCTTTTATCCCCCCATGCAAATATGGTGGATAAATAACATTGTCAAAGATATGCTTGTTGATCCGTTTTTGAATCACTTTTATGTGATTTGTTGGGATCTGTATTTTCCTAAAGTTGCCGTCCGCTTTGGGAATTTCGTGCAGATGATAGTGGTGCTTAATTCTTGAAGCCGTATCTTGCAAAATCTCTACTTCAACTTGCAAGGTTTGCGACAGAGCACGCAGAGACCCGATTGGTCTTTTTGAATATTGAGCCTTCATCTGAAGAAAAGTTAGATACCTGCCTTAGAAAATATTCTCCCAATTATCTTGGGCGAAATCCCATACGGACTTAAGCAATGGCAGCCACCTGATGAGGGTGGCGATATGCACAATGCCGGACTTGCCGCTAGCGCTGATTTGACTTGGCACTTGCTCACGCGCATACCGAGACTTTTTCGTTGTGGCACGAAGGCCACGCTTCTTCAAACAACTAAATGGCTTATTTGCCATAAATCACCTCTTTTCGAATTGCATACCAGAAATTGATATGCTGCCCAACTTCGAAAAGAGATTTAGAGAATAAAAACTTGCAGCAAGTCCAGGTATCTACTTTTTAGCTCAACAATCGACTCTTATTTACCGAGCTGTTCGCTCCCATGGTTCTCCGAGGAGTTCGAGGGGGCGCCAGAGCAGCGAGCCGGTCAGGTTCTGATGAACAGAACGTTTTCTAAAAAAGAAAACTCAGACTTCTCTAAAATTGCTTGAAGAAAACGAAATACAGCCCAAACGATTCGTTTGGTAACGCAATGTTACCACGACGCTGCGGCGATGCTGTGACAGATTTCACATAAGCGGAAGTTTTGTGTGGCGTGTTATCGAAGTAGCCATCTTTCGTCTGAGCTTTGGCTCGTTGAGCGAGGAGCTGTTCAGTCCTCAACTGAGTCGCGAGATGTTGTCTTTTTGCTGAATTTCACTGATCTCTGCCCCGAGATTTCCATCGAATACTGCCCCACCCGCCTTGTGAGCAAAGCAGCTCACGGCGTGGATAAGTGCTTCGTTTTCTCCTTAGCAGACTTGGGTGTGTGGAGCTGCAGCAAAGTGCGCCGCTGTTTGCGCGACTTTGTTGCTTTGATCAATAGCCAGTTTGAGAGTTTGTCAGCGTAGGGATCGAGCTAGCTGGAGCTCGCACGCTTGGGGTAACGGGGTTCTTCATCACCCGCCCGCAGGTACTTCTTAACGGTGTTGCGAGCCAGGCCTGTACGCCTTGAGATCTCGCGGATGGACATCTGCTCGCGCAGTGCACAGTGTCTTATGACACTCAGTGGCGCCACGTCTATCACTCCTGAAATCTCCTGCTGCTAGAAGCAGCAGGGTAGGGTTCTTAAGTGGGTCAGCTTTAAACGGAAATTGCTGCTCTAACTGGGTCAGTCTTCAGTGAAAGACAACATCGATTCGGCCGGGTGGCGACGCTTTCAGCCCCGCGTGACTCGCCACTGTTGCGACGCGCACTCGGCTCCCCCAGGTTTTCTATCCAAGCCGATTCCCTTCCGCTTTTGCGATTGGGCGGCACTCTGCTCCAGCGGCAGCAGCGCCTCCTCCCCTCGCGCGCGAACTCGTCGGCCTACGAGGCTCGGCACCGGTGTGCCGGCCTGTTGGCTGCTTGGCTCAGCAAGCATGACTCGCGGTGTTTCTCAGCGAGTGCGCTGGGCGCGCATGCGCTTCTCTACATCCTTCATGAACTCCGAAGGGGTGACGTCCAGTGCGTCACACAGCTTGAACATGATCCGCACGCTCGGGCTGTTCTTTCCAAGTTCGATGAGCGAAATGAAGGTCCGAGCCACGTCAGCGCGAAGTGCGAGCTCGGTTTGGCTCCACTTGCGACGCGTCCGCAGGCCTCGCAATGCCTGCCCAAATGCCTGATCTGGTTCCACTGTGCTTGCTCTTTAAGATGAGCAAGGGTGGGTTAGCAGCCCTTTGCTTGTGACCTATATTTAGTTCAAAATGATGGTCGTTTCCTTGGAGGGGTATTCCTCGGCATGTCCCTGCCGAGGAGTCGATTCACAACTGAACAATGGAGGGCCCAAGCATGGCAATCAAACTTCTATTCCGCAACGCATTCATGCGCCTGCGCCTGCGCAACCGCAACGACTTCGCTGTCCGCATGCTCGTCCTCTCCTCCCAGGCGCTAGACCGGCTCCATCTGTTGGCCTTCACGCTGGACCGCCACGCGGACCAAGGCAAGCGGCTCGGCCCCGACTTGGAGAGCGCGAAGGCGCTTCGCGACGAGATGGCGCAGCGGTTCGCGGAGCTTGGCGACAAGCTCAGCGAGATGCAAGCCGTGGCGCAGCAGCACCGCAAGGGCTGAGCCCTGCGCCTCAGGCCTTCGATGGCGGGCCAGGGCAGGCCCTGGCCGGCGTTTTGTGGGAAAATGCCCGTTCTTCTTCTGAATCAGCAAGAGCGAGAAAGGCAATCTGGTTATGACACCGCGAACTATGGAGACCACCTCCACGGCCCTTTGAGGCCTGCAGTTCGCGCCTGCCCGATTGATTTCCTTTTGACCCCACACCAGCGCGGCCCCTGCCGCGCTTTTTTGTTTTCTGGACCCACCCCATGCTGCACATCACGCTCCCCGACGGCTCCCAACGCGAATACCCCGGCCCGGTCACGGTCGCCGACGTGGCGGCCTCCATCGGCACCGGCCTGGCCAAGGCCGCCTTGGCCGGCAAGATCGGCGACAAGGTGGTGGACACCAGCTACCTCATCACGCAAGACAGCCCGCTGTCCATCGTCACCGCCAAGGACGCCGACGGCCTGGAGGTGATCCGCCATTCCACGGCGCACTTGCTGGCCTATGCGGTGAAAGAGCTGTTTCCCGACGCGCAGGTGACCATCGGCCCGGTGATCGAGCACGGCTTTTTCTACGACTTTTCGTACAAGCGCCCCTTCACGCCCGAAGACTTGGTGGCGATTGAAAAGCGCATGGCCCAGCTGGCCGCCAAGGACGAGCCGGTGGTGCGCCGCGTGCTGCCGCGCGACGAGGCCGTGGCCTACTTCAAGGGCCTGGGCGAGCACTACAAGGCGGAGATCATCGCCAGCATCCCCAGCAATGAAGATGTGTCGTTGTACCGCGAGGGCGCTTTTGAAGACTTGTGCCGCGGCCCGCACGTGCCAAGCACGGGCAAGCTCAAGCATTTCAAGCTGATGAAGGTGGCCGGCGCC
>NZ_JAHCKK010000094.1 GCF_026125825.1 Hydrogenophaga sp.
ATGTCAAGCCACACGCCGCTCGGCGCTGGGCAGGTAGTGGAGGACGCGTTTCTCGGCGATCACCACGGCGTAGTAGGCGACGATGCCAATCACCGTGAGCGCGGCGATGACCACGAACACGCCGGCGGTGTTGCCCTGGCCCTCGAAGAACACCAGCATGTAGCCCAGGCCCATGTTGCCGCCCACGAGTTCGCCGACCACCACGCCAATGACCGCCAGCGTGCTGGCGATGCGCAGGCCCGAGAACAGGGGCGGCAGCGTGGTCGGGAACTCGACCATGCGGAACACCTGCAGCCGGGTGGCGGAGAAGGAGCGCGCGAGGTTGATCAGGTCGTGGTCCATGGTGCGCATGGCCGAGAGCACGTTGATGAGCACCGGGAAGAACACGATCAGGATGGCGACCAGGATCTTGGGGTACATGGTGTAGCCCAGCCACATCACGAACAGCGGCGCGAACGCGACCTTGGGCGCGATCTGCAGTGCGAGCAGGTAGGGCGAGAGCACGGCTTCGACCTTGGGCGAGAGGCCCAGGGCGTAGCCGATCAGCGCGCCCAGCAGCGAGCCCAGGATGAAGCCGATGACGACTTCCAGGCCGGTGATGCCGGCGTGCCAGAGCAGCCGCTCGGCGCCCCAGATGCGCACCGCCTCTTCCCACACCCGCGAGAAGGGTGGCAACACGAATTCGGGCACGCCCAGGAGGCCGGGAACGAATTCCCAGACCGCCATGAACACCACCAGGACCAGCAGGCTCCAGAGCGCTGTGCTGTAGCGCTGCAGTACGTCTTTCATGTCGCGACTCTCAGATGCGGGAAGGGAAGGGCCACGCGACTCACTTGGCCGTCACGAACTGGTTGGTGTAGAGCTCCTTGACCGGGGTCTCCTTGGGCACCACGCCGTTGGTGACGTAGAACTTCTGCAGCTCGGCCAGGCGGACCTCGTCCATCGTGCCGGGCACCTTCTGCGCGGCGTAGACGTACTTGTTGTAGAGCTCGAAGGCCTTCAGGATGCTGGCTTCCTTGCCCTTGTGCGCCGGCACGTGCGCCACGTAGGCGGTGGTGGCGGCCTTGGGGTCGGCCATGATGTCCTTCATGCCCTTGAGCGTGGCGCGCACGAGCTTCTGGATCAGCTGCGGGTTCTTGGCGATGGTCTCGTCGGAGGCCAGGATGGCCTGGGCCATGCTCTTGAAGTAGATGTCGGCGGGGAGGATGTCGACCTGCGCACCGGCTTCCATCGCGCTGACCGTCCAGTCGGGCACGCCGGCCATGGCCGTGGCCTTCTTGGCGGCGAACTGCTGCCACACGCCGGCGGGGCCTGCGGCCTGGATGTTGACGTCGTTCTTGGTCAGGCCGACCTTGCTGAGCATGCCCAGCAGGGCGTAGTAGGTGGTGTCGGTGTAGGCCAGGACGGTGACGGTCTTGCCCTTGAGTTCGCGCGGGCTCTCGATCTTCTCGTCCTTGTGGCTCACGAGCTGGGTGAGCGAGCCCGCGCCGAGCACGGCCACGGCCTTGACGGGGATGCCCTGGGCGCGCGCGATGATGGGGGTGTCGCCAATGGCGCCGCCGATGACGGCGTTGCCCGCACCGATCTGCTTGGCCACGTCCACACCGCCGCGCGCGGTGACGAAGTTGACCTTGAGGCCTTCCTGTTCGTAGTAGCCCTTGGCCTGCGCCAGCATCCAGGGGCCGAAGGCGGGCAGGGTGCCGGGCGCGGGCAGCAGGTAGGTGATCTCCTGCAGCTGGGCGTGGGCGGCCAGGGGCGAGACCAGCGCCGCGGTGGCGAGCAGGCTCAGGCAGGCACGGCGGGTTCCGTTGAAAGCGCGGGTCATCTTCATGGCAACTCCAGGGGCAGGTGGTTGAATGGACAAAGGGAAGCGGGAATCAGTGCACGTCGGTCTGCGCGTCGAGCTTGAGCAGGTCCATCAGGCGCGAGACGTAGTCGCCCACGGCAGGGTGCTTGCGGCGCGCCATCGGGTTGTCGCGGCCGGGGATCTCCACCACGATCTCTTCGACGATGGTGCCGGGGCGCTCGCTCATGACCAGGATGCGGTCGGACAGCGCGACGGCTTCGGCCAGGTCGTGGGTGATGAAGAGCACGGTCTTCTTGTGCTCGGCCACGGTGCGCGCCAGGTCCTGCTGCAGGATCATCTTGGTCTGCGCGTCCAGGGCGGAGAAGGGCTCGTCCATCAGCAGCACGATCGGGTCCACCGCGAGAGTGCGGGCCATGGCGGCGCGCTGGCGCATGCCGCCGGAGAGCTGGTGCGGGTAGCTGTTGCCAAAGCCTTTGAGGTGGCACTGGGCCAGCAGCTTCTCGGAGATGGCGGCGCGGTCGGCGGCGCGCACGCCGCGCAGTTCCAGGCCGAACTCGACGTTCTGCGAAATCGTGCGCCAGGGCATGAGCAGGTCCTTCTGCAGCATGAAGGCGACGTGCTTGTTCGGGCCGGTGACGACTTCACCGTTGACCTTGACGGTGCCGGCCGAGGCCTTGGCCAGGCCCGAGCCCATATTGAGCAGGGTGCTCTTGCCGCAGCCCGAAGGACCGATGAGGGACACCACTTCGCCCGGCTGGATGGACAGCGTCACGTTGCGCGCGGCGATCACTTCCGGGTTCTTGCCCCTGGCGGGGAAACGCTTGTCCACCCCGATGAATTCGATCGCGGGATGCAAGCTGCCCGTGGCCGGGGTGCTTGCGCGGGAGCCGTGAAGTGCGTCGTTCATGGGGACCTGCGGGTGAATGAGAGTGTTTTGTATATGAAACATTGATTCATTACGGAATCAATGCTAGGGCCGTTGCCGGGCTTTGTCTGCAAAAACCTACTAAGGCCACGGGGTATTGGCGCGGGTGGCCGGGCCGGCCTCGGACCCGGCTGGCGGCGCGCGCGGAAGAGGGGCCGCCGTCTATGGCCTAATAGCGGCTTTTGCAATCTCTCTCAGGAACCAGCCATGGGCAACAAAATCGTCACCGAAGCCGACCGCAAAGCCACTCCCCGTCCGAAGCCCGTCGCTGGCGTCACCCTGACCACGCCCGGCCGCGGCCAGCGCGTGAGCCTGGAGCGCGGCGTGGCCACGCGCAGCAAGAAGAACCCGGGCAAGCGCTCGAAGAAGGGCGGCTGATCGCCCCCTGGCCCGCGCGGCCAGGCTCCCTGCACGAAGGCCCGCATCGCGGGCCTTTTGCTTTGGCGGATCGGCCTTTCGTTGGCCCTGATGCGCTCCCGGGCTTTTTGTCAGCCGAGACAAATATTGCCTAGGCATGTATATTCGCGACATGCCTCGCACCACCCCGCCCCCCGCTTTCTACGACGGACACAACTTCACGCCCGACCAGAGCGTGGGTTACCTCATGAAGCGCGTGATGATGTCCATCGTCTACCAGGCCGACAAGCGCCTGTGCCTGCACGACCTCACCACCGCGCAGTGGGGCCCGCTGATGAAGCTGCGCATGCAGGGCACGGCCACGGTGGCGGAGCTGGCGCGCTGGTCGCAGATCGATGCCGGCGCCATGACGCGCCTGCTCGACCGCCTGGAGAAGAAGGGCCTGTGCACGCGCGTGCGCTCCACCGAGGACCGCCGCGTGGTGGTGGTGGAACTCACGCCCGAGGGCAAGGCCGCCATGGAGCACGTGCCCGAGGTGCTGGCCGATGTGATGAACCAGCACCTGGCGGGTTTCAGCAAGACCGAGTGGCAGGCCCTGCTGGGCTACCTGCGCCGCATGGTCGAGGCCGGCGAGGCGCTCAAGGACGCGGGCTGACGCCTCGCCGGTGAAGGCCCGCCGCACCGCTTTTTCTGGATTCCATTACTTGCCTAAGCAAATGAAGCCTTATCAAATATTCTCCGCACGCCGCACGGTGGCCACCTTGAGCACCCTGGCGCTGGCCGCCTTGCTGGCGGCCTGTGCCAGCAGCGCGGGCATTTCATCGCAAGCGACGGTGCTGGCGCCGCAGGCCGTGGGCCTGGCCCAGCCCTCCAGCGGCGGCGCGCCCGCCGAGCCGGTGCCCGCCGATTGGTGGCGCGACTGGGGCGATGCATCGCTCACCCAGGTGATCGATCAGGCCCTGCAGGCCCAGCCCTCGCTCAAGGTGGCGCAGGCGCGCCTGCGGCGCGCGCAGGCGGCCACGGCCGGTGAAGAGGCCGCCGATGGCCTGAGGGTCAATGGCAGCGCCGACGCCACGCGCCAGCACTTCAGCGCCAACAGCATCTACCCGCCGCCGCTGGGGGGCTCCACGCGCACGCTGGCGAACGCGCAGATCGCCGGCAGCTGGGAGTTCGACTTCTTTGGCCTGCACCGCGCCGCGATCGAGGCGGCCGTGGGCGGCGAGCGAGCCGCCGCGGCCGACCTGCAGGCCGCGCGCAATGTGCTGGCCAGCCAGGTGGCGCAGACCTATGTGCAGCTCGGCCGCCTGCTGGCGCAGCGCGAGGTGGCGCAGCAGGCGCTGGCCCAGCGCGAGCAGATGCTGGGCCTGATCCGGCAGCGGGTGGACGCCGGGCTGGACACGCGGGTGGAGCTCAAGCAGGGCGAGGGCGCGCTGCCCGAGGCGAGCGTGCAGATCGAGCAGCTGGACGAGCAGATCGCGGCCACGCGCCACGCGCTGGCCGCGCTCGCGGCCCTGCCGCCGGCCAGCTACGACCAGCTCAAGCCCGACCTGGCGGCCCTGCGCACCCTGGCGCTGCCACAGGTGCTGCCGGCCGACCTGCTGGGCCGCCGGCCCGACATCACCGCCGCGCGCTGGCGCATGGAGGCGGCCACCAGGGGGGTGGACGTGTCCAGGGCGCAGTTCTATCCGAACGTGAGCCTCACGGCTTTCGTGGGCCTGTCCAGCATCGGGCTGGACCGCCTGGTGGATTCGGGCAGCCAGCACTACGGCATCGGCCCGGCGATCCACTTGCCGATCTTCGACGCCGGCCGCCTGCGCGCGCAGCTGCGCACCCGCACGGCCGACCTGGACGCCGCGGTGGAGAGCTACAACGGCGCGGTGCTCGAAGCCGTGCGCGAGACCGCCGACCAGCTCAGCGCCCGCCAGTCGCTGGAGCGCCAGCGCGAGCAGCAGGCGCAGGCGCGCAGCGCGGCCGAGGCCGCCTACGACATCGCCACGCAGCGCTACCGCGCAGGCCTGAGCGGCTACCTCACGGTGCTCAGCGCCGAGACCTCGCTGTTGAACCAGCGGCGCCAGACCGTGGATCTGCAGGCGCGTGCCCTGTCCACGCAGGTGGCGCTGGTGCGCGCCCTGGGCGGCGGCTTCGAAACCGGGGCCGCGGCCTCGAACTGATTTCCTTTTCCATCTTGCTCACCGACCAACGGAGCCCCTCATGACCACCCCTTCAGACACCACCGCGCCGCAAGGCAACCCCGCCCGCAAGAAAGCCCTGACCGCCGTGAGCGCGCTTGTGCTCGCCGCGGGCCTGGGTTACGCAGCCTACTGGGCCCTGGTGCTCAACCATTACGAGACCACCGACAACGCCTATGTGCAGGGCAACGTGGTGCAGATCACGCCGCAGGTGGCGGGCACGGTGGTGGCGATCAGCGCCAACGACAACGACCATGTGCAGGCCGGCCAGTGGCTGGTGCGCCTGGACCCGACGGACGCGAAGATCGCGCTCGAGCAGGCCGAAGCCCAGCTCGCGCAGACGGTGCGCGAGGTGCGCACGCTCTACGCCAACAACCGCACCCAGGGCGCGCAGATCGCCCTGCGCGAGGCCGATCTGGCGCGCGCGCAGGCCGACCTGCAGCGCCTGCAGGACGACGTGGCACGGCGCCAGCCGCTGGTGGCTTCCGGCGCCGTGGGACAGGAAGAGTTCAAGCACGCGACGGCGCAGCTGGCCGCCGCGCGCAGCAGCGCCGAAGCGGCCCGGGCGGCCGTGCTCGCCGCGAAGGAGCAGCTGGCCTCGAACCAGACGCTGACCGAGGGCATCGCGGTCGACCAGCACCCCAGCGTGCTGCGCGCCTCGGCCCGCGTGCGCGAGGCCTATGTGGCGCTCAAGCGCGTGGAGTTGCAGGCGCCGGTGGCCGGCTATGTGGCCCGCCGCAACGTGCAGCTGGGCCAGCGCGTGCCGGCCGGTTCGCCGCTGCTGTCGGTGATCGCGCTCGACCAGGTCTGGGTGGACGCCAACTTCAAGGAAAGCCAGCTCAAGAACCTGCGGCTGGGCCAGCCGGTGGAGCTCAGCGCCGATGTGTATGGCAAGAGTGTGAAGTACCACGGCACCATCGAGGGGCTGGGCGCGGGCACCGGCGCGGCTTTCGCGCTGCTGCCGGCGCAGAACGCCACCGGCAACTGGATCAAGGTGGTGCAGCGCGTGCCGGTGCGCGTGCGCCTGGACGCCAAGGAGCTGGTGGACCACCCGCTGCGCCTGGGCCTGTCGATGGAAGCGCGCGTGGACGTGAGCAAGACCGAGGGCCGCATGCTGGCCGATGCGGCTGCCGCGCCGCAGGAGGTGCAGACCGCCGTGTTCGAACAGGACAACCGCGAGGCCGACGCTCGCGTGCAGCAGATCATCGGCCAGCACGGCGGTGGCGGCGCACGCACGGCGGCCACCGCCCGCGCGCCCGCGGCACCCGCCGCGCCGACCCTGCCGCCCGCCCCGGTGAGCACGGGCTCGGTGGCTCTGGCCCGTTGATCCGGCGCTGACCGCCATGGCCGACAGCCACGCTCTTCCCGCCTCGGGGGCCGTGCCCTCCGGGGCGACACCACCGGCGCCCGCGCCCAGCGCCTCGCCCACGGTGTTCGAGCCCCTCAAGGGGGCGCAGCTGGTGCTGGGCACGGTCGCCCTGTCGCTGGCGACGTTCATGAACGTGCTCGACACCTCGATCGCCAACGTGTCCATTCCCGCGATCGCGGGCGACATGGGCGTGAGCCCCGCGCAGGGCACCTGGGTCATCACCTCGTTCGCGGTGGCCAATGCCATCTCGGTGCCGCTCACCGGCTGGCTCACGCAGCGCTTCGGCCAGGTGCGCCTGTTCACCATGAGCGTGCTGCTGTTCGTGATCGCCTCCTGGCTGTGCGGCCTGGCGCCCAACATCGGCATGCTGATCGCGTTTCGCGTGCTGCAGGGGCTGGTGGCCGGGCCGATGATCCCGCTGTCGCAGACGCTGCTGCTGGCGAGCTACCCGCGCGCGAAGGCGGGCACCGCCATGGCCATGTGGGCCATGACCGTGCTGGTGGCGCCGGTGGCCGGGCCGCTGCTGGGCGGCTGGATCACCGACAACATTTCCTGGCCCTGGATCTTCTACATCAACATCCCGGTGGGCCTGCTGGCCGCCGCGCTCACCTGGTCCATCTACCGCAGCCGCGACCCGGGCCCGCGCCGCGTGCCGCTGGACGTGATCGGCCTGGTGTTGCTGGTGCTGTTCGTGGGTGCCATGCAGATCATGATCGACATGGGCAAGGAGCTGGACTGGTTCGAGTCGGGCGAGATCATCGCGCTGGCCGTGGTCGCGGTTGTGAGCTTCCTGTTCTTCCTCGCCTGGGAGCTGACCGACAAGCACCCCATCGTGGAGATCCGCCTGTTCGCACGGCGCAACTTCGTCACCGGCACGCTGGCGCTGTCCATCGCCTACGGCCTGTTCTTCGGCAACGTGGTGCTGTTGCCGCTGTGGTTGCAGCAGCACATGGGCTACACGGCGACCTGGGCCGGCCTGGCCACGGCGCCGGTGGGCCTGCTGGCCATCGTGCTCTCGCCCTGGGTGGGCAAGAACGTGAGCCGCATCGACCCGCGCAAGCTCGCCACCGTGGCCTTCCTCGGCTTTGGCGCGGTGCTGTGGATGCGCTCGCATTTCAACACCCAGGCCGACTTCATGACCATCCTGATCCCCACGCTTTTGCAGGGGGCGGCCATGGCGTTCTTCTTCATTCCGCTGCAGGCCATCGTGTTCTCGGGCCTGCAGCCGCAGCAGACGCCGTCGGCCGCGGGCCTGTCCAACTTCGTGCGCATCACGGCCGGCGCGGTGGGCACGTCGCTGTTCACCACGCTGTGGGAGAGCCGGGCCTCGCTGCACCATGCGCAACTGGTGGAGTCGATCCACAGCGGCAACGCCACCGCCATGGCCACGCTGGACCAGCTCATGGGCAGTGGCATGAACCGCGAGCAGGCGCTGACGACGATCGACCGCATGATCAACCAGCAGGCCTTCACGCTGGCGGTGACGGACCTGTTCTACCTTTCGGCGGCGCTGTTCTTCCTGCTGGTGGCGGTGATCTGGTTCTCCAAGCCGGTGCTGGGCGCTGCGGTGGACGCGGGTGGGGGGCATTGAGGGAGGCACCCCCCGCGCGGCTTCGCCGCTCCCCCCTCTCTCGCCTTCGGCGGGAGGGGGGCGACACCTGGGGCCGGCGAAGCCGGACCCTCGGTGTCTCTGGAGGGCGTCACTTCACTCGGGAGCTCGGCCACGCTTGAAGCTGAGGAAGCGGCCCTTGTAGGACTCGCCGTCTTCCAGCTGCCGGTCGGCGGCCTGCATGTTCAGCACGAAGCCCAGCGCGGCCATGTCGCGGCCGAAGGCGGCGCGGTTGCCACGGTCGGGGTCGACGATGATCACTTCGGCCTCGGGCGCCGCGTGGCGGTAGATGAAGGCCGCGAGTTGCGCCGGTTGCTGGCGCTCGTAGAGCAGGTCGCTGCCGACGATGAGGTCGAATCGGCCCAGCGCCGGGTTGTCGGTGGCGGCGGTGCTTTCCCAGTTGCCAGCCTGGTAGGGCATGGGGCCCAGGCCGTTGAGGGCGAGGTTGTGCCGCAGGAATTCCTCGGTCAGCGGGTGCCAGTCGCTCACCGTGACGTCGCCCCCGCGCCGGTGCATGACCAGGCTGGCCAGCGCCAGGCCCGCGCCAATCTCCAGCACGCGCAGGCCTTCGATGGGGTGCGTGAGCATGGCCAGGGCCAGCACGCGCGAGGAGGGCCATACCTGCCCGAAGTGCGACCAGCCCGCCGGGGGCAGGCCGATGTCGGCCGCGTGGTGCTGGGTGTCGGTGTACTGCTGGTCGTCGAGGAGCCGACGGATGTGCCAGTCTTCGCCGCCGAGGCTGAGGGTCTCGGTCCGGACTTGGTAGCCTGGCATGGGAGCTTTCGTTGAGGGTGTGGCGCACGGTACCATGCCCAGGCACCCGCCGGGTGGTGCGTTTGCGGGAGTGTTCGCATGGGCTGGTTTTCCAAGAGCAAGGACGGCTTTTTTCTCAGCACCACCACGCCTGAGGGGGTGGAGCGGTCGCAATACCTGGGCATCGTGCACGGCGAGGCGATCATCGGCGCCAACATCTTCCGCGACTTGTTTTCCTCGGTGCGCGATGTGGTGGGCGGGCGCGCCGGCGGCTACGAACGCGCCCTCTCGGGCGCGCGCGACGCCGCCATGGACGACCTCATGGAATCGGCGCGCGAGATGGGCGCCACCGGCGTGATCGGCATCGATTTCGATTACGAGGTGCTCGGCGAGACCAACGGGATGATGATGGTCGCGGTGAGCGGCACGGCAGTGAAGCTGTAGCACCCCCGCCGCTCAGGCGTCGATCTGCATCGCAGGCCTTGCCTGCACCCGGCCCAGCCAGGCCGCGACGTGCGGGTGCGAGCCCACCGGCGCGCCGATGTAGGCGCTGTAGCCGATCACCGAGCCCACGATGAGGTCCACCAGCGAGTAGGCCTGACCCAGCATCCAGGGCTGGGCCGCCAGGCGCGCGTCCAGCAGGGCGAGCAACTGGTCCAGTCCCTTGTGCGCCGAAGTGCCGTGCGCGTCGTCGGGCGTGCCCAGGTCGCGCGCGGCCTGCAGGCGCACCAGCTGCGCGCCGTAGGTCACGTAGGACCAGGTGCTCCAGGCCATGGCCTGCAGGCGCTCGGGCGTGCCTGGGGCCGGCCACAGGCCTTGTTGGACGCCGTAGGTCTCGCCCAGCCACATCTCGATGGCCAGCGCCTCGAACAGGGGCGCGCCGTCCACGGTCAGGGTGGGCACCTTGCCATTGGGGTTGAGGGCCAGGTAGTCGGGCCGGCGCTGCTCGCCCTGGGTGATGTCGATCTTGACGCGCTCGTGCTTCACGCCCAGTTCGGCGAGGGCGCAGGCAACGGGGGTGGCGCTGGACATGGGGTGCCAGTAGAGAACGATCTGGGACATGGGAGGGCTCCTGGAGAGGGGGGATGAGTCGGCTCGACACCGCGTCGGGCCGGGCTTGCAATGTCGCGCCTATTGCGGACAGTTTCGGCCCTCGATTGAAGGTAGAGTGGTGCCATGCTGTCGTCGTCTTCCCGGTTGCTGCGTGTCTTGTCCCTGCTGCAGGCCCGCAGCCATTGGGCGGGGACCGAGCTGGCCGAGCGGCTGGAGGTGCATCCGCGCACGCTGCGGCGCGACATCGACCGCCTGCGCCAGCTGGGCTACCCCATCCACGCCAGCAGCGGCGTGGCGGGCGGCTACGCGTTTCGCGCGGGCCAGTCGCTGCCGCCGCTGTTGCTGGACGACGATGAGGCCCTGGCCGTGGCGATCGCGCTGCAGGTGGCCGCGTCGGGCACGGTGAGCGGGGTGGAGGAGGGTTCGTTGCGCGCGCTGGTGAAGCTGGAGCAGGTGATGCCCACGCGCCTGCGCCGCCGCACCGCCGCGCTGCGCTCGGCCATCGTGCCTTTGCAGCGGGGTGGGCCCACGATCGACGCGGGTGTGCTGGCGCTGCTGGCCGTGGCCTGCCGCGACCAGCTGCAGGTGGGCTTCCACTACCGCGACATGCGGGGCCAGAGCAGCGTGCGCACGGTGGAGCCGCAGGGCCTGGTGCACACCGGCAGCCGCTGGTACCTGGTGGCGTGGGACCCGGCGCGCGATGGCTGGCGCACTTTCCGCATCGACCGCGTGGAGGGCCGGCCGAGCACCGGTGCCCATTTCGCGCCGCGCGCCGCGCCGGCGGGCGACCTGCGCGCTTTTGTGTCGGGCACGCTGGCGGGCGTGCAGCAGGGCGATGTGGCGCGCGTGGTGCTGCACCGGCCGCTCGAGGCGATGGTGCGCGTGATCCCGGCCTCGGCCGCCACGCTGGAGGCGATTGACGAGACGCGCTGCCTGATGCGCTGCGGTGCCGGCCAGCTGGAGTCGCTGGACTCGCTGGCCTACTGGCTCATGGCGATGGACGTGGACTTCGACGTGCTGGAGCCGCCCGCGCTTCACGAGCGCCTGCGCGCGGCAGGCGAGCGCCTGGCGCGCAACCTGGCCCGCGCGGGCCGCTGAACTCAGCCGCCGCGCAACGCCTTGAGCAGCTTCTGGCCGGCGCGGCCATTGGCTTCCTGGCCCAGGCGCTCCTGTTCGGCGCGGATCGCCACGCGGCTCCTCTCGCCCAGCATGCCGTCCACTTCGCCGATGTCGTGGCCGCGCGCGATCAGCAGGGTCTGCACTTCGCGGCGTTCGGCGCGCGAGAGGCCGGGGTCGTCGGTGGGCCAGGGCGTGGCGAAGGGGCCGCCGCCGCGCAGCCGGTCGGCGAGGTGCGCGATCGCCAGGCCGTAGCTTTCGGCGGCGTTGTAGCTGTAGATCGCATCGAAGTTGCGCAGCACGAGGAAGGCCGGACCTTGCGCACCGGCGGGGGTGAGCAGGCCGGCGCTGCCGCTGGCGGGCAGGGGCGAACCATCGACCCGCCTGACGCCGCGCGCGATCCAGTCTTCCATGGTGCGTTTGGTGCGGCGGCCTTCATTGCTGGCGTTGAAGCCCGAGGGCAGCTTCACCTCGAAGCCCCAGGGCTGGCCGGTTTGCCAGCCGGCCTTGGCGAGGAAGTTCGCGGTCGAGGCCAGGGCGTCGGGTGTGCTGTCCATCAGGTCGGCGCGGCCGTCGCCGTCGAAGTCCACCGCCAGCCGCTCGAAGGTGCTGGGCATGAATTGCGTGTGGCCGAACGCGCCGGCCCACGAGCCCACCAGCCGGCCCGGCGCGATGTGCCCGGCCTGCAGGATGCGCAAGGTGGCGTAGAACTCGGTGCGGAAGTAGGCCTGCCGCCGGCCGAAGCACGAGAGCGTGCCCAGCGACTGCACCAGCGGTGACTTGCCGAAGGTCTGGCCGTAGTTGCTCTCCACGCCCCAGACGGCCACCACCGTGGCCGGGTCCACGCCGTAGCGCTCCTGGACGCGCCGCAGCGTGTCCGCGTGCAGCGTGAGCATGGCCTGCCCCTCGGCGACGCGCTGCTCGTCCACCAGCCCGGCGAGGTAGTCCCAGATCGCGGTGCGGAACTCGGGCTGGAAGTTGAGCTTGTCGATCACGCTCATGTCGGGCACCAGGCCCAGCGTGTGCTGCGTGAAGGTGGCGTCGCTCACGCCCACGGCGCGCGCCGGCGCGCGCAGCGTGTTCATGCAGTTCTCGAATTCCTGGGGTGCAGGTGCCGGCGTGGGGCCGGGCGGCTGTGCCTGGGCCTGCGCGGCGGTGGCGAACAGGGTGGCGCAGAGGGCGGCGAGCAGGGGCTGGGCGTGGCGTCGGGCTTTCATCCGCCCGATCTTAGCCAAGCCCCCTGCGCGGCGGCCTCAACCCAGGGCGGCATCGAGTAACAGCATGAACACGAAACCCGCCAGCAGCGTGGCCGTGGCCAGGGTTTCGAAGCCGTTGCGGTGCGTCTCGGGGATGATCTCGTGGCTCACCACGAACAGCATCGCGCCCGCCGCCAGGGCCAGGCCCAGCGGGTAGAACGCGGGCAGGCTGCCCAGCACCGCCAGGCCGAGGATGGCCCCCAGCGGCTCGGCCAGGCCGGTGAGGGCGGCCACGCCCCAGGCCTGCGCGGCGCTGCGGCCCAGCGTGCGCAAGGCCATGGCCACGATCAGGCCTTCGGGCATGTTCTGCAGGCCGATGGCCAGCGCCACCGAGGCGCCGGCCTGGGCGCCCGCGGCGTCCTGCGGGCCGGCATAGGCCGCGCCCACGGCCAGGCCTTCGGGCACGTTGTGGATCAGGATGGCCAGCACCATCAGCCGCGCGCTTTGCACCGCGCCGGGCGTGTGCGCGCTGGCGTGGCCCTGTGCCGCCGGGGGCAGCACGGCGTGTTCATGCGGGGTGAAGCGGTCCACGGCCAGCATCAGGCCCATGCCCAGTGCCAGGCCCACGCCGCTGAGCGCGGCCGCGCCGGTGCGCCCGCCCAGGAGGGCCTGGCCCGCGTCCAGCGAGGGCAGCAGCAGCGCGAAGATGGCCGCCGCCAGCATCACGCCGGCCGAGAACGAGAGCAGGGCGGCCTCCTGCAGCTTGCTCACGCGCGTGACCAGGAACACCGGCAGGGCGCCCACGGCGGTGGCCACCGCGGCCAGCAGCGATGCCTGCACGCCGGCGGCCATGGCACTGCCGTGCTCGGCCGCGTCCCACCAGGCGCGCGTGGGCGCCCAGAAGGTGCTGAGCGCGGCCAGGCCCGCCATCACCAGCAGGCCCATGCCCAGGGCCAGCATGGCATGCCGCAGGGCATGGGGTGGCAGCGGCGACTCCAGCTGTTGCAGCTGGGCCCAGGCGGGTCGGACTTGTCGGATCAGTTCGGCCATGGATGAAGGCTCCTGCGGGGGATGGAAACGGGTATTAGTTTGTCAAAGGCTATCGGTTTTCGCCAATCGATGTTGCCAATGAGCGGCATAGGCGAGCCGGTGCAGGGGGGCGGATGAATCCGACCATCGTCGTCCTTTGCGCAGGCGCCCAACAAAAAAGCGACGCATCCGCGTCGCTTTTTTGTTTTTCAGGGGCCTGCGTCGGGATCAGCTGAAGAACGACTTCGCTTTCTCGAACCAGCCCTTGTCGTTCGGGCTGTGCTTGTGGCCGCCCTTCTTGAACGACTCGTCGAGCTCCTTGAGCAGTTTGCGCTGGTGCTCGGTGAGCTTGATCGGCGTTTCCACCGCCACGTGGCAGTACAGGTCGCCGGGGTAGCTGCTGCGCACACCCTTGACGCCCTTGCCGCGCAGGCGGAAGGTCTTGCCGCTTTGCGTGCCTTCGGGCAGGTCGATGGTGGCCTTGCCCGCCAGCGTGGGCACGTCGATCTCGCCGCCCAGGGCGGCCACCGTCATGCTCACCGGCACCTGGCAGTGCAGGTCGTCGCCCTCGCGCTCGAAGATGTCGTGCTTGCGCAGGCGCACCTCGATGTAGAGGTCGCCCGAGGGGCCGCCGTTCTGGCCGGGTTCGCCGTTGCCGGTGCTGCGGATGCGCTGGCCGTCGTCGATGCCGGCGGGGATCTTGATCTCCAGCGTCTTCTGCTTCTTGATCTTGCCCTGGCCGTGGCAGGTGGTGCACGGCTCGGGAATGATCTTGCCGCTGCCGTGGCAGGTGGGGCAGGTCTGCTGCACGCTGAAGAAGCCCTGGCGCATCTGCACCGAGCCCTGCCCGTGGCAGGTGGTGCAGGTCTTCACGCTGGTGCCGGGCTTGGCGCCGGTGCCGCTGCAGGTCTCGCAGTTGTCCCACGAGGGAATGCGGATCTGCGTTTCCTTGCCGGCGGCGGCCTCTTCGAGGGAGATTTCCATCGCGTAGGAGAGGTCGGCCCCGCGGTAGACCTGGCGGCCCCCGCGCTGGCCGCCGCGAGCGCCACCGAAGATGTCGCCAAAGATGTCGCCGAACGCATCGCCGAAGCCGCCGAAGCCTTCGGCACCACCGGCACCGCCGCGCATGTTGGGGTCCACGCCCGCGTGGCCGTACTGGTCGTAGGCCGCCTTCTTCTGCGGGTCCGACAGCATCTCGTAGGCCTCCTTGGCCTCCTTGAACTTCTCTTCGGCCGCCTTGGCCGCATCACCCTGGTTGCGGTCGGGGTGGTGCTTCATCGCCAGCTTGCGATACGCCTTCTTGATCTCGTCGTCGCCGGCGTTCTTGGGCACGCCCAGCACTTCGTAAAAATCGCGTTTAGCCATGGTTTCTAGGAGCGGTTCACACTGGTTCGTTTGAGCACAAACGCCGCGTCAGGTTGCCCGGACGCGGCGAGTGATGGTCGGAAGCGGGCCCTCGATCAGCCCTTCTTCACTTCCTTGACTTCGGCATCGACCACGTCGTCATCGGCCGGCTTGCTGCTGCCCTGCGGTGCCGCTTCGTCGGCACCCCCTGCGGCAGCGGCCGCTTCGGCCTGCGAGGCGGCGTAGACCTTCTCGCCCAGCTTCTGGCTCGCGGCCATCAGGGCCTCGGTCTTGGCTTCGATGGCTTCCTTGTCGTCGCCCTTGGCGGCTTCTTCCACGTCTTTCAGCGCGGCTTCGATGGCTTCCTTCTCGGCGGCGCCTTCGAGCTTGTCGCCGTGCTCGCCCAGCGACTTCTTCACGCTGTGCACCATGGCTTCGGCCTGGTTGCGGGCCTGCACCAGCTCGACCTTCTTCTTGTCGTCGGCGGCGTTGAGCTCGGCGTCCTTCACCATCTGCTGGATCTCTTCTTCCGACAGGCCGGAGTTGGCCTTGATGGTGATCTTGTTTTCCTTGCCGGTGCCCTTGTCCTTGGCGCCCACGTGCAGGATGCCGTTGGCGTCGATGTCGAACGACACTTCGATCTGCGGCATGCCGCGCGGGGCGCTGGGGATGCCTTCGAGGTTGAATTCACCCAGCAGCTTGTTGCCCGAGGCGATCTCGCGCTCGCCCTGGAAGACCTTGATGGTCACGGCCGGCTGGTTGTCTTCGGCGGTGGAGAACACCTGCGAGAACTTGGTCGGGATCGTGGTGTTCTTCGCGATCATCTTGGTCATCACGCCACCCATGGTCTCGATGCCCAGGCTCAGCGGGGTCACGTCGAGCAGCAGCACGTCCTTGCGGTCGCCGGAGAGCACCTGGCCCTGGATGGCGGCACCCACGGCCACGGCTTCGTCGGGGTTGACGTCCTTGCGCGGATCCTTGCCGAAGAACTCCTTGACCTTCTCCTGCACCTTGGGCATGCGGGTCATGCCGCCGACCAGGATCACGTCGTGGATGTCGGAGACGCTGATGCCGGCGTCCTTGATGGCCGTGCGGCAGGGCGCGATGGTGCGCTCGATGAGTTCTTCCACCAGGGCTTCGAGCTTGGCGCGCGTGAGCTTGATGTTCAGGTGCTTGGGGCCCGAGGCATCGGCGGTGATGTAGGGCAGGTTCAGGTCGGTCGCGGCCGAGCTGGAGAGCTCGATCTTGGCCTTCTCGGCGGCTTCCTTCAGGCGCTGCAGTGCCAGGACGTCCTTGCTCAGGTCCACGCCCTGGTCCTTCTTGAACTCGCCGATGATGTAGTCGATGATGCGCTGGTCGAAGTCTTCACCGCCCAGGAAGGTGTCCCCGTTGGTGGAGAGCACTTCGAACTGCTTCTCGCCATCGACGTCGGCGATCTCGATGATGGACACGTCGAACGTGCCGCCACCCAGGTCGTACACCGCGATCTTGCGGTCGCCCTTTTCCTGCTTGTCCAGGCCGAAGGCCAGCGCCGCCGCGGTCGGCTCGTTGATGATGCGCTTGACGTCCAGGCCGGCGATGCGGCCGGCGTCCTTGGTGGCCTGGCGCTGGCTGTCGTTGAAGTACGCGGGCACCGTGATCACGGCCTCGGTGACCGTCTCGCCCAGGTAGTCCTCGGCGGTCTTCTTCATCTTGCGCAGCACGTCCGCTGACACCTGCGGCGGCGCGATCTTCTTGCCGCGCACTTCGACCCAGGCGTCGCCGTTGTCGGCGGCCGAGATCTTGTAGGGCATCAGGTCGATGTCCTTCTGCACTTCCTTCTCGGTGAACTTGCGGCCGATCAGGCGCTTCACCGCGTACAGCGTGTTGTGCGGGTTGGTCACCGCCTGGCGCTTGGCCGAGGCGCCGACCAGCACCTCGCCGTCTTCCTGGTAGGCCACGATCGACGGCGTGGTGCGCGCACCCTCGCTGTTCTCGATCACCTTGGTCGAGTTGCCTTCCATGATCGCCACGCACGAGTTGGTCGTGCCGAGGTCGATGCCGATGATCTTTGCCATGTCGAGTTCTCCTGGGAGCTGAATCGGGTTGTCTTCGAATTGTGGATAACCGGGGCTATTTCAAGGCTGGCGGGCCTGTGGACGGCTCATTTCGGCGCGGCCACCGTCACGAGCGCCGGGCGCAGCACGCGCTCGGCGATCAGGTAGCCCTTCTGC
>NZ_JAHCKK010000095.1 GCF_026125825.1 Hydrogenophaga sp.
GCTCAGGGCGTAGCGCCCGTCGGCCAGCGGCACGGCCTTGGAGCGCACCAGGCCGAGGTCGCTGCCGGCGTGGGGCTCGGTCAGGCACATGGTGGCCAGCCATTCGCCCGAGGCCAGCTTCTCCAGGTAGCGCGCCTTGAGCTCGTCGCTGGCGTGGTGCCGCAGGCATTCGTAGGCGCCGTGCAGCAGGCCGGGCGCCATCGTCCAGCCGTGGTTGGCGGCGTTGAGCATCTCGTGCAGCACGGCTTCGACCACCGTGGGCAGGCCCTGGCCACCGTCTTCGGGGGCGCAGGCCAGCGCGGGCCAGCCGGCCTGCCAGAAGGCCTGGTAGGCGTCGCGGAAGCCCGGTGGCATCGTCACCGAGCCGTCCTTCCATTGCGCACCGACTTCGTCGCCTTCGCGGTTGAGCGGGGCGATGACTTCACCGACGAACTTGCCGGCTTCCTCGATCACCTGCGTGAGCAGGCCGGTGTCGGCGTGTTCGGCCATCGCGGGCAGCTCGCCGAGGAGCTCGTGCGCGCGCAGCACGTCGAACAGCACGAAAGCGTGTTCGGCGGCACGGGGCTGGTAGGCGTTCATGCGGAGGTGGCCTTGCGCGCGGTGCCAAGGTAGGTTTCGATCACGCGCGGATCGCTGGCGAGTTCGCTGGCCGGGCCCTGGGCGCTGAGTTCGCCCATTTCGAGCACGTAGCCGTGATCGGCCACCTGCAGCGCGGCGCGCGCGTTCTGCTCCACCAGCACGATGGTCACGCCGGTCTGGCGCAGCCGGTCGATGATGGCGAAGATCTCTTTGACGATCAGCGGCGCCAGGCCCAGGCTGGGTTCGTCGAGCATCAGCAGGTCGGGCGCGGACATGAGGGCGCGGCCCACGGCCAGCATCTGCCGCTCGCCGCCCGAGAGGGTGCCGGCGAGCTGCGCGCGGCGCTCCTGCAGGCGCGGGAAGATGCTGTAGACGTCGTCCATGCGGCTGCGCCACTGGGCGTTGCCCAGGCGCATCTGCCGGAACCCGCCGAGCAGCAGGTTGTCTTCCACCGCCATGGTGCCGAACAGCTCGCGCTTCTCGGGCACCAGGGCCATGCCGTTCATCACGCGCTCTTCGAGCGTGAGGGTGGTGATGTCCTGCCCGCGAAACTCGATCGTGCCCTGGCCGGGCAGGATGCCCATGAGGGTGTTGAGCAAGGTGGACTTGCCCGCGCCGTTGGGGCCGATGACGGTGATCACGCCGCCGGCCTGCGCCTGGAGGTCGATGCCGTGCAGCACCTCGGCGCGGCCATAGCCGGCGCGCAGGCCCTTGACTTGAAGAATGGGGGTCGTGCTCATGTCAATGCTCCGTGCCGAGGTAGGCGGCGCGCACCTTGGGGTCCTGTTGCACCTTCTCGGGTGGCCCCTGGGTGAGCAGGGTGCCGAATTCCATCACCACCAGGTGGTCGCAGATCTGCATCACCAGGTCCATGTCGTGTTCCACCAGCAGGATGCTCATGCCTTCGGCCTTGAGCTGGCGCAGCACGCCGGCCAGGGCCTGTTTCTCCTTGTGGCGCAGGCCGGCGGCGGGTTCGTCCAGCAGCAGCAGCGTCGGGTCGGCGCACAGGGCGCGCGCGATTTCCATCAGCCGCTGCGGGCCCATGGCCAGGTTGCCGGCCAGCTCGTGCAGGTACTCGCCCATGCCGATGCGCTCGAGCTGGCGCTGGGCCTCGCGAAAGAGCTGGCGCTCCTCGGTGCGGTTGGCGCGCAGCATGGCGGGCAGCACGCCCTTGCGGCCGCGCGTGTGGGCGCCCAGGGCCACGTTCTCCAGCACCGTCATGTCCGGGATCATCTTCACGTGCTGGAAGGTGCGCGCCATGCCCAGCTGCGCGATGGCGCGCGAGGGCTTGCCGACCACGTTGCCGCCCTGGAAGCGCACCTCGCCGCTGGTGGCGGGCAGCACGCCGGTGATGAGGTTGAAGGTGGTGGACTTGCCGGCGCCGTTGGGGCCGATCAGGCCCACGATCTGGCCCGCGTGGATCTGGAAGCTGATGTCGTTGACCGCCACCAGGCCGCCGAACTGCATGCGCGCCTTCTGCACGTCGAGCACCAGTTCGCCGGTTGCGGGCTTGGCGCGCTCGGGCAGGGCGGCGGCGTTGTGCCAGTCCACCGGGCGCGGCTTGGGGGCCTTGCCTCTGCCCACGATGGACCACAGGCCGTCGGGCAGGTACTTGAGCACGACCACCAGCGCGATGCCGAAGACGATCACTTCGTAGCTGCCGCTGGTGCCGATGAGGCGGGGCAGCAGGACCTGCAGCTGGTCCTCGAGCACGCGGATGAGGCCGGCGCCGACGATGGCACCCCACACATGGCCCACGCCGCCGATGACGGCCATGAACAGGTACTCGATGCCCATCTTCAGGCCGAAGGCCGAGGGGTTCACCGTGCGCTGGAAGTGGGCGAGCAGCCAGCCCGCCACCGAGGCGAACAGCGCGGCCAGCACGAACATCGTGACCTTGTAGCGGAAGGTGTTGATGCCCATGGCCTCGGCCATCTGCGAGCCGTTCTTGAGCGACCGCATGGCGCGGCCCGCGCGAGAGTCGAGCAGGTACAGCAGCGCGGCCACGAAGGCCAGCAGGAGGAACCAGGTCAGCACGAAGAAGGCGCGGCCCTGGCCGATGTCGAAGCCGCCGATGGACAGGCTCTTGATGCCCAGCAGGCCGTCGTACTTGCCCAGCGCGTCCAGGTTGCCCATGAGGTAGTACAGCGACAGGCCCCAGGCGATGGTGGCCAGTGGCAGGTAGTGGCCCGACATGCGCAGCGTGATCAGGCCCACGATGAGCGCGCTGCCAGCCGTCAGCGCCATGCCGATGAACAGCGTGAGCCAGGGCGACATGCCCAGGTTGAGCGTGAGCCAGGCCGTGGTGTACGCGCCGATGCCCACGAAGGCCGCCTGGCCGAACGAGGTGAGGCCGCCCACGCCGGTGAGCAGGATCAGGCCGAGCACGGTCATGCTGTACATGCCGATGTAGTTGAGCTGGGTGATCCAGAAATCGGGCAGGGGCAGCACGGCGACCAGGGGGATCGCGAGGGCCAGGATCAGCAGGCCCAGATTTTGAGTTTTTGGCATATCGGTTATTGACCCGTTTGAAACAACGCCATTCCAGAACACCGCGGAACTGGCTTGGCCAGGCCGCAGGTGTTGCCCCGTGGGGGGAGGCGCCGAAGGCGCTTCGGGGGGAGCTTCATTCAGTGGTCCTCGTCGGAATGCTTGCTGCTCAGAGACCTGAAGAGCAGGACGGGGAGGATCAGGGTGAAGACGATCACTTCCTTGAAGGCGCTGGCCCAGAAGGAGCCGAAGGCTTCGATCACGCCGACCCCGAGGGCCGCGACCAGCGCGCCGGGGTAGCTGGCCAGGCCGGCGGCCACGGCGGCCACGAAGCCCTTGAGGCCGATCAGGAAGCCCGAGTCGTAGAAGACGGTGGTGGTGGGGCCGATCAGCAGGCCCGAGAGCGCGCCGATGAAGGCCGCCATGGTCATGGTGAGCCGGCCCGAGGCCTGCGAGGAGATGCCCATGAGGCGCGCGCCGGTGCGGTTGACCGCGATGGCGCGCAGCGCCTTGCCGCGCAGCGAGCGCTCGAAGTACAGCCAGAGCATGACGATGAGGGCCACGGTCGCGGCGAAGGTGATGATGGCTTGGCCCGAAAGCATGATGGGGCCGATGGCGTAGCGCGTGTCCCAGAACGCAGGGTTGCGGAAGCCCTCGGCGCCGAAGAACAGCAGGCCCAGGCCCGTCATGGCGAAGTGCACGCCGACCGAGACGATCAGCAGCACCAGTGGCGTGGCGCTCTCCAGCGACTGGTAGGCCACGCGGTAGACCAGGGGGCCGTACACGGTGACCACGGCCACGCTGAGCACGGCCTGCACCCACAGCGGGAACTGCTGGGGAGCGGCCCAGATGGCGACCACGGACACGACCACGGGCAGCACCAGCGTGCGGCCGGCGGCCTTGATGGCGGTGAGCACCTGTCGCTGGTGTTGCCAGCGCTCGAACAGATCCATCAGTGCGGCCACGCCGGCCAGCAGCAACAGCAGCCACACGGTGCCGGGCACCTTGCCGGTCTGGAAAATGGCCAGGGTGAGCGCGCCGTACGCGACGAACTCGCCCTGGGGAATGAAGATGATCCGGGTGACGGTGAACACCAGGACGATGGCCAGCCCCAGCAGCGCGTACACCGCACCGTTGGTCAAGCCGTCCAGCGCAAGAATGCTGGCAATGGAGAAATCCATAAGAAGCCTAACGAGAAAAGGAAGCGCTAAATAGAAAGCTCAAGAACGCAGGCACACCACAACCAAGGGACACCGAGGGTCCGGCTGCGCCGGCCCCAGGTGTCGTCCCCCCCTCGAAGCGCTGAAGGCGCGCTACAGAGGGGGGAAGCCGCGTCAGCGGCGCAGGGGGAGTTCCGAATCACTCCACCTTGAACTTGCCGTCAACGACCTTGAGCATCACGCCGGTTTCATTCGTGTAGCCCCAGTGATCGTCCTTGGTCCAGTTCATCACGCCGTGGGAGAACACGGTGCGGCCCATCGTTTCAAACGCGTCGCGCAGGGCGGCGCGGAACTCGGGCGTGCCGGGCTTGCCGTTCTTGAGCGCGATCGGCACCGCCTTGTTCATGGCGATGGCGGCGTCGTAGGCGTGGCCGGCGAACTGGTTGCGGCTGTTGGGGCCCATCAGCTTTTCGTACTGGGTCACGAAGTCCACGGCCAGCTTCTTGGACGGGTGGCTGTCGGGCAGCTGCTCGGCGATGACGGCCGGGCCGGAGACCACGAAGGAGCCCTCGACGTCCTTGCCGCCGATGCGCACCAGGTCGGGCGTGGCGGCCGCGTGCGTCTGGTAGATCTTGCCCTTGTAGCCGCGCTCGACGATCGCCTTGTGCGGCATCGCAGCGCCGGAGCCCGAGGCCACCACCAGGATCGCATCGGGGTTGGCGGAGGTGAGCTTGAGCGCCTGCGGCGTCACGCTGGTGTCGCTGCGCGCGAAGCGCTCGGCGGCCACGACCTTCATGCCGGCCTTCTCGGCCTGCGGCGTGAGGGCCTTGAGCCAGAGCTCGCCGTAGGCGTCGGTGTAGCCGAGGAAGCCGATGGTCTTGATCCCCTGCTTCTTCATGTGTTCGACCACGGCATGGGCCATCACGTCGTTGCCCTGCGGCAGGCGGAACAGCCATTGGTCGGCGCCGGGCGGCACGCCCACCGGCGAAGCGGCCAGCTGCACCGTCTTGGCTTCAGCGGCCACGGGGGTCATGGCCGCGGCCACCGGGGTGAGGGTCGAGCCGATGATCAGGTCCACCTTGTCGTCCGTCACGAAGCGGCGTGCGTTGGCCGCGCCCTTGCCCGGGTCGCTCGCGTCGTCCAGGATGATCAGGTTGACCTTCTCGCCCGCGATGGTGGAGGGGAACAGCTTGAACTGGTTCTGCATCGGGATGCCCAGGCCGGAGCCCGGGCCGGTGAGCGAGAGGCTCACGCCGACGTTGATGTCCGCCAGGGCGGCGGTGCTCGCCAGGGCCGTGACGGCCACGGCGATGAGGGTTTTGACGGTTTTCATACAAGTCTCCTTCTAGGGGTGGTGAAAAGGGAAAGGGCGGGGGGAACGGCGGTTCAGGTGCACAGGGCCTTGATGTCCTCGGGCACCGGAATGGCTTTGATGCGGTCGGGCGCCTCGGGCGGGTGGATCACGAAGGCGCGCGTCTCGGTGCCTTCGCAGAGCACCTCGTCGCCGCGCTTGACGATGTGGCGGTGCATGAACACCTTCTCGCGCCACTCGGTCACGCTGGTGTGGATCTGCAGGCGCTCGCCGTAGGTGGCCGGGCGGCTGAACTTGGTGTGGATCTCCAGCAGCGGCGTGCCCACGATGCCGCGCGTCTTGACCAGCTCGCGCCAGGGTGGCACGCCGCACTTGACGAAGAAGTTCAGCGAGGACGCGTCCATCCACTTCGAGAAGTTCGGAAAGAAGACGATGCCGGCGGGGTCGCAGTCGCCGAACATCACTTCCACTTCGTAAACAACCACTTTGCTCATGCCAAATTACTTTCGATCGAGTTGTCTGCTACCAGGATGCCGCGGAACCGGCTTTGCCGGGCCGCTGGCATCGCCCCCGTGAGGGGGTGACGCGCCGAAGGTGCGGCGCAGGGGGCGTCATCTTGGGGCCATGCGAAGTGCGCCGTCGAGGCGGATCACTTCGCCGTTGAGGTGCGTGTTGGTGACGATGTGCGCGGCGAGCTGGGCGAATTCTTCGGGCTTGCCAAGGCGCGGCGGGAAGGGGATGCTGGCCGCCAGCGACTGCTGCACCGGCTCGGGCAGCTGCTTCATCAGCGGCGTGCTGAACAGGCCGGGCGCGATGGTGCAGACGCGGATGCCGTGCTGCGCGAGGTCGCGCGCCATCGGCAGCGTCATGCCCACCAGGCCGCCTTTGGAGGCGCTGTAGGCCTGCTGGCCGATCTGGCCGTCGAACGCGGCCACGCTGGCGGTGAACACCATCACGCCGCGCTCGCCGTCTTCGAGCGCATCCAGTTTGGCGCAGGCGGCGGCGAACAGGCGGCTGGCGTTGTAGGTGCCGATCAGGTTGACGTTGATGACCTTGGCAAAGTCTTCCAGCGGCGCGGGGCTGCCGTCCTTGGCGACCACGCGCTTGGCCGAGCCGATGCCGGCGATGTTCATCAGGATGCGGGCCGGGCCGTGGGCGGCGGCGGCCTGGTCGATCGCGGCCTGCAGGCTGACGGTGTCGGTGATGTCGCAACGCAGTGCCACGCCGCCGATGTCGGCCGCCACGCGCTGGGCGTTGTCGAGGTTCACGTCGAGCACGGCGACTTTGGCGCCCAGGCGCGCGAGTTCGCGCGCGGTGGCCTCGCCCAGGCCCGAGCCACCACCGGTGACGAGGGCGGCGTGTCCTTGGATGTTCATGATCTTGTCCTTCTCTGGTTTCAGGCGTTGAGGTTTTCGATCAGCAAGGCCATGCCCTGGCCGCCGCCGACGCAGGCGCTGGAGATGCCATAGCGCTGGCCGCTGCGCTGCAGCTCGCGCGCCAGCGTGAGCGTCAGGCGCACGCCGGTGGCCGCCAGCGGGTGGCCCAGCGCGATCGCGCCGCCATTGACGTTCAGGCGCTCGATGTCCATGCCGAGTTCACGCGCGACCGCCAGGGTTTGTGCCCCTTGCGCCTCGTTCACTTCGAAGCGCGCGATGTCGCCGAGCTTGAGGCCGGTGCGCTCCAGCAGCAGCCGGATGGCCGGCGCAGGGCCGATGCCCATGATCTCGGGCGGCACGCCCACGGCCGCGGCGGCGACCACGCGGGCCATGGGCTTCTTGCCGTGGGCTTTCGCGTAGCTGCCCGACGCGATCACGCAGGCGGCTGCGGCATCCACCAGGGCCGAGCTGTTGCCGCCGGTCTGCACACCGCCTTCGAACACGGGCTTGAGCTTGGCCAGCACATCCACCGGCGAGAGCCGGGGGTGGGTGTCGGTGGCGACTTCGGTGAGCTTGCCTTGCAGCCGGATGCCGCGCGCCTTGTAGCCCGCGAGCTCGAACTTCTCGGTGATCACGGGCACGATCTCACCAGCGAGGAAACCGCTTTCCTGCGCGGCCACGGCCCTGGCGAACGAGGCCGAGGCGAAGGCGTCCACCTCTTCGCGGGTGATGCCGTATTTCTTCGCCAGGTTCTCGGCGGTCTGGATCATGTTGATGCCGGCCGCCGGGTCCTTCAGCGCTTCCCACATGTAGTCCTTGAAGCCCACCGGTGCGCCCAGCTTGAAGCCGGTGCGGTGGTCGAAGGCGGCGATGGGGTTGCGCGTCATGCTCTCGGTGCCCACCACCAGCGCGGCCTCGCAGGCGCCGCCCTGGATGTGTTCGCCGGCCTGGCGGAACAGCTCGAAGCCGGTGCCGCAGATGCGCTGCGCCATGATGGCCGGCACCTCCACCGGCACGCCGGCGTACAGGCCGATGTGGCGGGGCAGGAAGAACTGGTCGAAGTCGCCCGGGGCCATGTTGCCGGTGACCACCGAGCCGATGTGCTCGCCCGGCACGCCCGCGCGCGCCAGCGCTTCGCGCGCGGCCTTGATGCCCAGGTCGGTGGGCGAGATGTGGCCGAGCGCGCCGCAGTAGTCCACCAGGGGGGTGCGCACGCCGTCGAGCAGCCAGACGTCGTCGAACGCGTTGAAAAAGCCTCGGGATGCCATGTCGTGTCTTCTTTACTGGGGTTTCAGGATCGCGTGCAGCGTGTCGGCATGCAGGCGCTCCACGGTCTCGGCCCGGTGGGCCAGCACGGCGCGCTGGTTGATCGAGCCCTTGTCGGTGATCTCGCCGCGGTCGATGGTGGGCGGATCGGCCAGCAGGCACAGGCGCGCGATGCGGCTGGCGCTGCCGGTGGCGTTCTTCGCCAGCTCGTTGACCACGCTCTGGAAGTGCGCGAGCACGGGCGCGCTGTTGAGCACGTCGTGCATCGAAGCCTCGGCGCCCAGGCCGCTGAGCGCGCGCACCGCGCCGGTGGGGAACACCATGGCGCCGACCTCCTTCATGTTCAGGCCCGTGAGCACCACGTCCTGGATGTAGGGCGCGCCGGCGGCGATGATCTTGGCGCGCAGCGGGCCCACGCTGACGAAGGTGCCGGTGGCGAGCTTGAAGTCCTCGGCGATGCGGCCGTCGAACTTCAGCCCCTGGTGGATGTCGGTCTCGTCGATCCACTTCACCGCGTCGCCGGTCTTGAAGAAGCCTTCTTCGTCGAAGGACTCGGCGGTCTCCGCGGGCATGCGCCAGTAGCCGGGCGTGATGTTGGGGCCCCGGTAGCGCACTTCCGTCTTGCCGTCGGAGTCCACCAGCTTGAGCTCCAGGCCCGGCGTGGGCAGGCCCAGGTCGCCGGCCTTCACGTTGGCGCTGGTCACGTACAGCCCGAACGGGCCCGACTCGGTCATGCCCAGGCCCGTGCCCATGACGATGCGCTCGCCGATCTCCATTTCCTGCACCGCGTGCAGCGCGTCCCACACCGGCTGGGCCAGGGCGGCACCGGCGTAGAAGAACATGCGAACGCGCGAGAGCAGGGTCTTGCGCAGGGCGTCGTCGGTCTTCATCGCGTTGGCGATGGCCTCGAAGCCCGTGGGCACGTTGAAGTACACCGTGGGGGCGATCTCGCGCAGGTTGCGCAGCGTCTCGGCCATCAGCGCGGGCGTGGGCTTGCCGTCATCGATGTAGAGCGTGCCGCCGTGGAACAGCACCATGCCGAAGTTGTGGTTGCCGCCGAAGGTGTGGTTCCACGGCAGCCAGTCCACCAGCACCAGCGGGCTCTCGGCCAGCACCGGCATGGACTCGGTCATCTGCTGCTGGTTGGCGCACCACATGCGCTGCGTGTTGATCACGGCCTTGGGCATCTTGGTCGAGCCCGAGGTGAAGAGGAACTTGGTGATGGTGTCCGGGCCGGTGGCGGCCATGGCGGCGTCCACCGCCGGCGTGGCCTCGGTGGCCAGCAGCGAAGCGAAGGACGTGGTGGCGCGGCCGGGCACGCTGCCCTCGGTCGTCACCAGTTCCACGTCCGGCCCCAGCGTGGCGAGCATGGCGCGGCTGTAGCGATGCGCGTCCGCGGCGAACACCAGGCCAGGTGTGAGCGTCTTGACCACATGGTGCAGCTTGTCGAAGTCCTGGCTCACCAGCGAGTAGGCCGGCGAGGTCGGGCAGTAGGCGATGCCGGCGTAGACGCAACCCAGCGCGAGCAGCGCGTGCTCCAGGTCGTTCTCGCTCAGGATCAGCACCGGCTTGTCGGCGGACAGGCCCCGGTCCAGCAGGCCCTGGCCGATGCGGCGCGCCGCTTCGAGCGCCTGCGCGAAGCTGATGTGGCGCCAGTCGCCTGAGGTGCCGTCGGCGTTCTTCGAGCGGCGCGCAAAGAGGGTCTGGTCGGGGCGCGTCTGCGCCCAGTGCACCAGCCGGTCGGTGATGCGGCCGGGGAAGGCGGGCAAGTCCTGCTCCGCGCGCAGGTAGTGCACGCCGGTGTCGCCGTCGCGCAGCGTGGCGCGGGTGACACCGAACTTCAGGGGCCGGTAGCGGGTGGCCGTGGCAGGGTTCTGGCTCATGTCTCTCTCGGGCTTTTCTTGGTCGATCAGTTTCTCGAGTCGCGTGTCTCATTCCAGAGACGCCGCGCAACCGGCTTTGCCGGGGCCGCTGGCATCGCCCCCTGCGGGGGGAGCGACGTCAGTCGCGCTGCACCTTGTTCGCGCGGCCTTCGAGGAAGGCGCGCACGCGCTCTTTGGCCTCGGGGGCGTTCTGCACGATGGCGGCCATCAGCGCTTCGGTGAAGAAGCCCTGGTCGGCCGGTTGTTCGGCGATGCGTGGCAGGGCATGCATCAGCGCGTAGTTGGTCAGCGGCGCGTTGCTGGCGATGCGCTTGGCCAGTTCCATCGCCTTCTCCAGCGCGGTGCCTTCGGGCACCAGGTACTGCGCCAGGCCGATGCGTTCGCCGTCTTCGGCCTTGTAGACGCGGCCGGTGAACATCATGTCGGCCATGCGCGCGGCGCCAATCAGGCGCGGAATGCGCACCGAGCCGCCGCCGCCGACGAAGATGCCGCGCGAGCCTTCGGGGAGCGCGAAGAACGACGAACTGTCGGCCACGCGGATGTGGCAGGCGCTGGCGAGTTCGAGGCCGCCACCGACCACCGCGCCGTGCAGCGCCGCGACCACCGGCACCGGGCCGTGCTGCACGCAGTCCAGCGCGGCGTGCCACATGCGCGAGTGATGCAGGCCCTGGCCGGCGTCGCGTTCCTGCAGCTCGGACAGATCCAGGCCGGCGCAAAAGTGGTCGCCCGCACCGTGGATCACGGCGGCGCGCACGCCTTGGGGCATGCCCTGGAAGATGTCGCGCAGGGCCAGGATCAGGCCGTCGTTGAGCGCGTTGCGCTTGGCCGGGCGGTTCAGCGTGATGACCGCGATTTCGGACGATTCGCCTTGCAGGCTCAGGCTGATGTCGGTGGAATGGATGGGCATGAGGCAGGGTTGGCGTGCTTGAAGTGAGGTCGCATTATTGTTATAAACAATAACCAAAACAAGCGCGCCGGTCGAAAAACGACCCCCGTGTTTACCCTAATCACAGAGACAACCATGGACCACAAGAACCTCCTTGCGATCGACATCCACACGCACGCGGAAGTGAGCTGCCGCAACCCGTTCGACAACTACGGCGAGGAGTACGACCGAGCGGCCGACAAGTACTTCGGCAGCAACCGCCGCCCCACCATCGCGGAGACCATCGCCTACTACCGCGAGAAGAAGATCGGCCTGGTGATGTTCACGGTGGACAGCGAATCGAAACTGGGCCGCCGGCGCATCCCCAACGAGGAGATCGCGCAGGCCGCGCGCGAGAACAGCGACATGATGATCGCCTTCGCCAGCATCGACCCGCACAAGGGCAAGATGGGCGCGCGCGAGGCCGAGCGGCTGATCGCTGAGGAGGGCGTCAAGGGTTTCAAGTTCCACCCCACGGTGCAGGGCTACCACCCCTACGACAAGATGGCCTGGCCGATCTACGAGGTGATCAACGCGCACAAGCTGCCCGCGATCTTCCACACCGGGCACAGCGGCATCGGCTCGGGCATGCGCTGTGGCGGCGGCCTGCGGCTGGAGTACAGCAACCCCATGCACCTGGACGACGTGGCGATCGATTTCCCCGACATGCAGATCGTCATGGCCCACCCCAGTTTTCCGTGGCAGGACGAGGCCCTCAGCGTGGCCACGCACAAGCCGAATGTGTGGATCGACCTCTCGGGCTGGAGCCCGAAGTACTTTCCGAAGCAGCTGGTGCAGTACGCGAACACCCTGCTGAAAGACCGGGTGCTGTTCGGCAGCGATTACCCGCTGATCACGCCCGAGCGCTGGATGAAGGACTTCGAGGTCGCTGGCTTCAAGCCCGAGGTGATGCCCGGCATCCTCAAGGGCAACGCGGTGCGCCTGCTGGGGCTGGCTTGATCACATGCTGACAGCTTTTCGTTCGCTGGCCGATATTGAGCGGCTCGAGCAGACGCCGCGCGAACACACCGCGCCGCACCGCAGCCCGTATGCGCTGATCCGCGCCGCGGCGGAGCGCTTTGCGGATCGAGAGGCGTTCACCTTTCTGCCCGACGCCGATGTGGCCTCCGCGCCCCGGCGCATCACCTACCGCGCGCTGCTGGCCGACATCCACCGTGCGGCCAACCTGTTCCGCTCGCTGGGCGTGGGGCCCGACGACGCGGTGGCGCTGCTCGCGCCCAACACGCCCGAGGCGCATGCGGTGCTGTGGGGTGCGCAGCTCGCGGGCCGCGTGTGCCCCATCAACTACCTGCTGCAGCCCGATCACATCGCGGCCCTGCTGAAGGCCTCGAACGCCCGGCTGCTGGTCGCGCTGGGGCCCAACGCCGAACTCGCGGTGTGGCCGGTGGCAGAGCAGGTGGTGCGCCACCACGCGCTGCCGCTGATCCAGATCCGTGCGGACGATGCCGTCGCGCCCGGCGTGCCGGTGCTGCAGGACCTGCTCGCCGCGCAGCCCGACACGCTGGCTTTCGAGCCCGACCTGAACCCCGACCGTGTGGTGGCGCTGTTTCACACCGGCGGCACCACGGGCGCGCCCAAGCTGGCGCAGCACACCCAGGGCAACGAGGCGCACACCGCCTGGTTTGCGCATGCCTTCTACGACCTGGACGAACACGCGGTGGAGGTCAATGGCTTTCCGCTGTTCCATGTGGCCGGGGCCTTCGTCTATGGCCTGGCGTTGCTCGCGGTGGGCGCGCGCCAGGTGCTGCCCACGCTCAGCGGCATGCGCAACACCGGCTTCGTGCAGCGCTACTGGCGCTTCTGCGAGCGCGAGCGCGTGACCCACCTGGCCTGCGTGCCCACGGTGCTCGCCGCCCTGATGGGCGTGCCGGTGGATGCGGACATCGCCACCGTGCGCGCGGCCTACACCGGCGGCTCGCCGCTGCCGGCCGAACTGGCGCAACGGTTCGAGGCCGCCACCGGCATCCCGGTGCGCAACATCCTGGGCATGACCGAGTGCGCGGGGCTGGTGAGCATCGAGCCTTTGCAGGGCCCGCGCACGCCCGGCTCGGCCGGCCTGCGGCTGCCCTACACCGAGGTGCACGCCGTGCCCTGGCGCGACGGCCAGGCGCAGCTGGCCGAACGCTGCGCGGCAGGCGAGACGGGGGTTCTGGTGCTGCGCGGCCCGCACGTGAGCCCGGGCTACACCGACGCGGCGCGAAACGCGGGCCTGTTCGAGCAGGGCTGGATCGTCACGGGCGACCTGGGCCACCTCGACGAGGCGGGCCGTGTGCACATCACCGGCCGCGCCAAGGACGTGATCATCCGGGGCTCGCACAACATCGACCCCGGCCTGGTGGAAGACGCGTTCCTCGCGCACCCCGCCGTGGCCTTGTGCGCCGTGGTCGCCGAGCCCGATGCCTACGCGGGCGAGGTGCCGGTGGCCTTCGTGACGCTCAAGCCCGGGGCGGTGGCCATCGGTGCCGACGAGCTGCTCGCCGCCGTGGCGCCGCAGGTCTACGAACGGCCGGCGGTGCCCAAGCGCGTGGTGCTGCTGGAGGCCTTGCCCATGACGGCGATCGGCAAGCTGTTCAAGCCCGAGCTGCGCTTGCGGGCGATCGAGATCAAGCTGGCCGAGGCCTTGCGCGAATGGGCGCCGGGCGTGGCGGCGCGCGTGCAGGCGCTGGAGCAGGGCGGGCGGCAATGCGCGGTCATCACCGTGCGGGGCCCGCGCGACGAGGCCTTGCGCGAGCGGCTGATGCAGGGCCTGGCCGCCATGGCCGTGCAGACGGAGCTGCGTTTTGAACAGGGCTGAATAGGGCGCTGGCGACCTGAGGGCTACCAGCCGCCGCGCGCGAGCCAGCGCTCGACCTGATCGAGCTTGTCCACACCCCAGAAAGGTTCGCCGTCCACCACCACGGTGGGCGAGCCGAACACCCCCTCCTTGAGCGAGGCATCGACCATGGCGCGCAGCAGCGACGCGGCCTCGTCGCCTGCCGCGGCCTGCGCCACGGCGTCGGCCGACAGGCCTGGGGGCAGGGCGAGGGCGCGCAGCGACGCCGGCTGGGAGAGGTCCTGGCCTTCGCCCCAGTAGGCGGCGTAGATCGCATGCGCCAGCGCGGCCGCGTGTTCGGGGTGGTGGTGCTTCACCCAGGCAAAGGCGCGCGCGCAGGGCAGGGGGTTCATCACCGGGTCGCTGGGTTGGCGCTTCATGGCCAGACCGTGCTCGCGCGCGTGCCGCAGCACGTCGCGCGCGGTGTAGGGGCCTTTGAGGGGGGTGTCCATGAGCGGCTTGAGGCCCATCACCTTCATCACCGAGACGCCGAGCAGCATGGCGCGCCAGTCCACCGCACGGCCGTGGCGCGCGGCCAGGGCCTCGATGCGCCGCGAGGCGAAGTAGCCATAGGGCGAGATGAAGTCGAAGTGGAACTGGATCGGTGAGGTCATGGCTGGGTGCGTGCGATCAAAAAACGCTTAGCAGGTTTCATAACAAGATGGAATAGCTGTTTGTACCTAAACGGACTGGCATGCGGCGCACGATGGCTGCACAGTGTGCCTCTTGTGCCTGACGTGGCACATGTCATGTCCTGGCCGCCCCTCGGGGATGGGCCCACGGATTCTTTTCTCGAACTCTTTTCCTCTTTCTCTCAGGAGCATCTCCATGACATTCCTTCGACGCCGCAACGCCATCGTGGCGATGGCTGCCCTTGGCGCGGCCGCCCTGGCGGGCAGCGCCCTGGCCCAGCAGACCGTGACGTTGCGCCTGCACCAGTTCCTGCCGCCGACGGCGCCCATTCCGGCGCTGGCCATCGTGCCGTGGGCGAAGAAGGTGGAGGCGGAGTCGGGTGGACGCATCAAGGTGCAGTTGTTCCACTCGATGGCCATGGGGGGTTCGCCGCCGCAGTTGTTTGATCAGGCGCGCGATGGGGTGGTGGACATTTCCTGGACGGTGCTGGGCTATACGCCGGGGCGTTTCAACAAGGCCGAGGTGTTCGAGTTGCCGTTCATGAGCGGGGCGGCCGAGCCGGCGTCGCGCGCGTTCCACGAGTTCGTGGAGAAGCACGCGGCCGATGAGTTCAAGGATGTGAAGCTGCTGGCGGCGCACACGCACGGCCCGGGGCTGTTCCACACGAAGGAGCCGCTGGCGAAGCTGGAGGACCTCAAGGGCAAGAAGGTGCGCGGTGGTTCGCGCGTGATCAGCAATATGTTGCTCAAGCTGGGCGCCACGCCGGTGGGCATGCCGGTGCCGGCGGTGACGGAGGCGATGACCAAGGGTGTGATCCAGGGCACGACGATTCCGTGGGAGGTGGTGCCTTCGCTGAAGATTGCGGAGATTGTGAAGAACCACACCACGTTCTCGGGTGAGCAGGGGCTGTTCACGCAGACGTTCGCGATGACGATGAACCGCCGCAGCTACGAGAAGCTGCCGGCGGATCTGAAGAAGGTGATCGACGCGAATTCGGGTGTGGAGACGGCGGCGTTGTTCGGGCGCGCGATGGATGAGGGCGATCGCATTGGCCTGGCGTCGGCGAAGAAGCTGGGCAACAAGGTCGTGACGCTGGATGCCACCGAAACGGCGCGCTGGAAGGCGGCTGCTGCGGTGGTGGAGGCCGATTGGATCAAGGAAGTGCAGGGCAAGAACATCGACGGCGCCAAGTTGGTTGCCGAGGCGCGTGCCTTGATTGCCAAGCACAGCAAGTAATTCAACTTTCGTTTGAATGGCTTGGGGCCGCTCGTTTTCGAGCGGCCTTTTTTGTGCCTGCGGGGTGGGCAGGGTCGGGTGGTCCGGTCATCCCTCATGCCCAAACCACCCGCCCCCAGTGCGA
>NZ_JAHCKK010000096.1 GCF_026125825.1 Hydrogenophaga sp.
CCCGCGCAGCGGGCAACCAGTCCATGCACACCGCGACACGTCGCCGTGCTGCACACAAGCCCGCAGACTGCCGCCACGTCGGCAGACTGCACGCAGCCGGGCCGGCTGGTTCATGCACGCTGCCCCCGCCGTTGGCGGTGGAGAAAGGCGGCTTTGCCGCTACGCAGCCGGCGCGGCCGTCTGGTTGTGCCGCCTGCGGCGGCCGTAGGGCGCTCGCGTTCCGCGCCCGCCCTTGGTGGCATGTCGTCATCGTCCGGTGGCGTTGCTCCACTGCGCACCTTTCGCCTGCCCTAGACGGTAGTCCAGCCATGCCGTCGCTCCAAGGGCCGGGCAAGCCCTGAAATCCTCACCCGTTCGCACTCGCTGCGCTCGCTTGCGCTGCGGCTTCCGGTTTCTCCCTTTCCGCGCCGTCCTGTCCGGCCCACCTACGGGCAATCACGGCGAAAGGCACTCAGCGGAGCAAGGTTCAACACCACAGGAGAAATGCGACATGACTCACCAACAAGTTCAGTTTGAAAAGCCGGCTCAAGCATCTAGCAGAGCAGAGGTTGAAGACCAAGACCAATTCACCACGGATGAACTGCACGAGCTGGATTACGCGCTGGCGAACCTGATCCAAGACAAGGCCGACTACTGCGCGAACGAAGAAGGCACCGCCGAGCACATCGAACGACTGGAGGCGCTGCGCGCGAAAGTCGCTTCCCTGATTTCCCTTTCCCTTTAATTGGAGAACACACCATGAATAGCTACGAAGCCAAGCAAGCCGCCCGCAAGGCCCGTTTCGAGGAACGCGCCGAGCAGGCCAGCGCCGAGAGCGCGAGCACCTATAACCGCGCCCGAGACATGGCCCAGGCGATCCCCTTCGGCCAGCCGATCCTTGTCGGCCATCACAGCGAGACGCGCGACCGCAACTATCGTGACCGCATCCATACCACCTATGGCAAAGCCTTCGCTCTGCAAGACAAGGCCAAGCACTACGAGCAGAAAGCGGCGAGCGTGGGCACTGGCGGCATTTCGAGTGACGACCCCGAGGCCATCGAGAAGCTGCGCGCCGAGCTGGCGAACGTCGAGCAGGCCCAGGAGCGCATGAAGGCCGCGAACAAGGCCATTCGCACCCACAAGACCGAGGAAGCGCGCATTGCCGCACTGGTGGCCCAGGGCTTGACCGAGGCCCAGGCGGCCGAGCTGCTGAAACCGGACTTCGCGGGCCGCATCGGCTTCCCGTCCTACGCCTTGAGCAACAACAACGCGAACGCCCGCCGCATCGCTGGCCGCATCGCCGAGCTGGAGAAGCGCCGCCAACGTGTCGATGTAGAGCAGGAGGCCGAGGGCTACACCTACCGCGAGGACACCGAGGAAAACCGCGTCATGTTTGTGTTCCCCGGCAAGCCCGACGAGGCCACGCGCGCCCTGTTGAAGCGCCACGCCTTCAAGTGGTCGCCGTCCCGTGGTGCCTGGGTTCGCCAACTGAACAACGCCGGCATTTGGGCCGGCCAGGAAGTGAAAAAAGCCCTGAATGCGCTTACCAAAGTTGGTGACGTGTAATAGCCAATCTGGTATATTTTGGATTAGGCGCAGTGTCCAATAGGAAGGCCGGAAGCCCGGCCTTCCCATCCTGAAAGGAGGATGACATGCGAATCATCGACGACCTGATCGTGAAGACTGCAACCGCAATCCTGCGCGGCGTCATGGCGGTTGGAGCTGGCCTTGTCTATGTCCAGTTTTTCGCCCTGACCGTCGCCGTTGCGATGGTCGGCACCACCGCCCTGGCGGTGATTCTCGCCGCTGCCAAGGCGGCCATTTCCGGAGGTTGAACAATGGCAACGAAGAAGGCGCACACCGCCGAGCTGATGAAGCTGGCCGGAGAGCTGCCCGCGCTTATCGAGGGACTGGAAGCGGATATTGCCGCCGTGTCCGCTCGCATGGCCGAGCTGAAAAAAGCCGGCCTTGTGTACGCAAGCGAGCACTGGCGCAAGGACGCGAACGACGAGCCGAAATACTTCTATCTGCTGTACCCGCAGAAGCACGGCGAGCCGCGCCGCCGCGACTACATCGGATGCGATGCGGCCAAGATCGCCGAAGCCCGCGCCGGCATCGCTCGGGCCAAGGAATACGACGAGCTGGCCGCCCGCCTGTCCAGCCTGTCGGGCCGCGTCCACCACGTCGCCGGCACGCTGCAAGACGCCCGCCGCTACCTCACCAGCAAACGCTAACCCCGCCAGCCACGGAGGCAACGACCCATGACCACCACCCTGACCCTGCCCGATGGATTCACTGCCAAGGCGCTGGACGCCGCCGCGTCCGCGCTCGATGCCGTCGCGGCCGGCCTGCCCTTCCAGGTCGATGACCTGATCGCCGGAGCGATGGCGCTCGAATGGATGACGACCAACACCACGCAGCCGGCACAGACCTATGACCTGCTGCACCGTGTCCGCGTCCTCGTGAACGACCGAGGCTTCGCCCGGACGAGCGAGGGACGCGCAGAAGCTGGCCGGCTGGTGCCGATGGTGCGCGCCCTGCGGGCCGAGCACTGACCCGCCACCGGCCGGGCGACCCCCGGCCATTTTTACCCCTTGCACGGTAATAATAGTAATAGTATTATTACGACTACAACGACGAAAGGAGCGCCGAGTCATGGCACTGAACCAGGAAATCAAAGAACGCATCTTTGCCGCCGCCGATGAACTGCACGCGGCCAGCCCGAACGGCGAGTTCCCGAACGTCGAGGCCGTTCGCCAACTCAGCCGCGCCGGCATGAACAACGTGGTCGAGGCGATGAAGGAATGGCGGGCCAAGCAGCGCAAGCAGGTGCAGGCCGTCCGCGAGCCGCTGCCGGCAGAGCTGCACGGCGTCTTGCAGACGGCCGGGCAAAGCCTTTGGGAGACGGCGCAGCAACTGGCGAACGAGTCGCTAGAGGCTGCGCGGGCCGCCTTCGAGGCCGAGAAAACCGACCTCACCGAGCTATCGGCGCAGCAGTCGGCCGCGTTCGAGGCGCAGACAGGCGAGCTGGAAGCCGCCCAGGCCCGCATTGTCGAGCTGGAAGCCCAGGTCGCCGCCGCCATCGAGCAGCAGCAGAAGCAAGCCGGCGAGCTGGCCGAGCTGCGCACGCAGCACGAAGACAGCCAGCGCCGCGCCACCCTGGCCGAGCAGAAGGCCCAGGAGACGGAGCACCGCGCGGCCGAGCTGCGCGCCGAGCTGGATCGAGCGCACCAGGACGCCGACCGCTTGCGCCAGGAACGCGACGAGGCCAAGGCCCGCCGCGATCAAGCCGACGTGCGCGCCGAGGAAGCCGAAGGCGAGCGCGACGACGCCCTGCGCCAACTGGCGGCCGGCAATGCCGAGCTGGCCGGCCTGCGCGCGAAGATGACCGCCGAGGCCGAGCAACACGCCGAACAACGCAAGCGCGCGGCCGAAGAAGTCCACCGCAGCGCCGAGCGCATGACCAAGGCCGAGAGCGAGCGCGACAAGGCCCGCGATGCCGCCGCCGTGGCCCGCGAGGACGCGGCGAAGCTGCGCGGCGAGCTGGAGGCCGTCAAGACGCAGAACGCCGCCCTGCTGGCCGCATTGAAGCCCGCAGCGCAGCCGAAGCGCCCGCCGAAGGCTTGACCTTCGCCATTGGTGACGCGATCGCAGCCAGGCCCGGGCGGCCGCGTCACCAATCAAACCCCGCCAGCGTGGTGACAGGAAGATCCACCAGGTTGGCCAACTTTGTCACCAGTGGCCGCCCGTAGTGGTGACAGCGCATCGAGCTGGCCAGCTCGCCGGCGTCACCAACGAAGGAGAACAGCATGCAGCACGACCGAACCCGCGCCGCCGTGTCCCGCCAGCTCAAGGGCATGGGTGCGAGCCTGTACGAAGTCGGCATTCGTCACGCAGAGCGCGGCATGCTCAATCGGGAGTGGAGCGAGGCCGACATCATGAAGTCGCTGGACTGGCTCAAGCGCGAGAACTTCAAGGGCTGCGACATCTACGTTCGCCCGGCGCGCTCCGCGCCGAGCCGGCTCATTCTGGTGGACGACTTGAGCATGGGCACTCTGGCCCGGCTCCAGGCCGGCCCCTACCCTGCCGCCGTCACCGTGCAGACCAGTCCGGGCAACTATCAGGCGTGGATCAAGCTGGACGACGACATGCCGGCCGACGTGCGGCGCGAAGTGGCCCGCTATCTTGCGCGCGAGTACGGCGGCGACCCGAATAGCGCCGACTCGGCGCACTACGGCCGGCTGGCCGGCTTCACCAACCGCAAGCCCGAGCATATCGACGCGGCCGGCCGTTCGCCGTTCGTGCTGCTGGACAGCTACAACGGCCGCCCGGCCAGCGGCGCGGCCGAGCTGGTGCAGATCGCGCGAGGCGTGATCGAGCGCGAGCACGAGCAAGCCCGCAGCATGGCCGCGCACGTCCAGCGGGAGGCTCGCAACATGCCCCAGGCCGCGACCAGGACGCCGCAGACGGCCCAGGAGCTGGCCGAGTGGTATCGCAGCCTATGGCACGGCCTGAAAACGCAGTACGGCGGCGACTTCGACGCCAGCCGGGCCGACTGGATGGCCGCCGTCGCCATGTTCCGCAAGGGCTACGCCTTCCAGGACGTGGCCGACGCCATCGCGCAGCACAGCCCAGGCATCGACGGCCGCAAGGGTGCGGCCGTGGCCGACTACGTGACCAGGACAGCCGGCAAGGCCGAAATCTGGCACGAGCTGAAAGCCCAAGGCGCGGAGTACGCTGACGTGGCCGACGCGCTGCTGTCGCTGGCCCAGGATCGCGCACAGAACCGGCCCTAGCTCGCGCTGGCTTGTGGATAAGCCTGTTGATGGCCGAAGTTATCCACGATGAACTTGTCTTGCCCAAGAAGACCAGCCGAATCAAGGGCTTGCGTATCCAATCCACAGAACGACGCGATGAATCTATCTTGCGCCCTGCGATGAAACTGTCTTGCCGCTACGCTGAAACTGTCTTGCGCTGGCGCGGGCAGGATGGCCGCAAAGCCTTGCAGGACAAGGCTTTGCGAGCGTTCGCGCACCCATCCCCCTATAGCTTTTGCCTGTAGGTTTTTCTTTCCTTTATATATTTATTGCCTGTAGTGGGAGCGCCCGGAATTGTGGACATTCCGGCGAGCTGCGGGCCGAGCGGATCACACACCGCCCTCGCGCGGGCCTGCGGCCCTTCGGGGAGAAAGGCGTCTTCGACGCTTGAACCCCCTACCCTACCCTTCCCCCTTTGAACCATCGCCTGGGCGCGCAGACGGGCCGCCTGCGCACGTTCTCGCCCTGGGTGGCCCTACCCCACACGCCAGCGCCTTCGCCCTTCTGGCGGCCTTCTACGGCCTTTTGCGCTGCGCTCACTTCCTGGCTTTCGTTCGCGTGCATGAAACGGCTGTTTTTCCTAGTGCGCTGGTGCGCCGCTCGCGTTTCGTGTTGTTTTCATGTTGTTTTCTACCTGTTGCCTTTTTTGTTTTCTCGGTGTTATACTTCGAGCACGGCCAGCTTCGGCCGTTCAACCAGGAGAAACCGACATGCAGAAGAACGTCTTCGTGGGCAATCTCGCCAAGGCTGTTGTCGTCAGCGGCAACGGTGATCGCGCCGTCGCCCGCTTCACCCTCATTTCCAACGAGTACGCCGGCAAGGACAAGGAAACCGGCGAGGCGCGCGAACGCTCGGTGTCGATCCAGTTCACCGCCTTCCGGGCCAAGGCCGAGGCCATCGCCAAGAACGCGATGAAGGGCGATCAACTGATCGTTGACTACCGCATCGAGAACAACAACTTCCAGAAGGATGGCGAGGACGTGTACGGCTACAACTTCGTGGTGGAGGACTTCACTTTCGGCGCTCCGGGCAAGGAGAAGCGCGAACAGTTCCGGGCGGGCCAATGAATGACGGCCGCCACCCCAAGGATGAGCGAAGCGGAGTTCGCCCGCGTCGCTGCGACGTGTAGCAAGTGGTCGGAGCGTTCCTTGGGTGTAGCGCGTGCCCTACTGGTCGATGGTGTGCCGCTGTCCGATGCGGCAGCGGCGCACGAAATGTCCAGGCAGCAGGCGAACGTCGTTCGCAACCGCTTCATGGCGAAGGCCGAGAAGCAGCGCGTCGATGCGTTCATGGCACGCGAGAAGCCCAAGCTGGCCGCCACCGTCTTGGAGCCGTTCGACCAGGACATGCGAACCCTACGGGACAAGGGCTACACGATCCGCCAGATCGTCGCATTCCTGCGCGAACAAGGCATTGAAACCTCAGTGACAACCGTCCGCAATTTCTTGAAGGAGTAACCGGGCATGAAAACGCTAGTTCTTGCGAACCAGAAAGGCGGAGTCGGCAAGTCGGCCGTCGCCGTCCAGTTCGCCTATTACCTCGCCGACGTGCTGAAAAAGCGCGTCCTCGTGATCGACTTCGACCACCAACGCAACACGTCGAAAGCCATCCGCACGGGCGGCCTCGCCACCGTGTCCCCCATCACCAGCAGCCGCCTTCTGACCTCGAAGACCGACGCCGCGAGCATCGAGCACGCTGATTTTGTCTTGGTGCCCGGCGATGCCGAGCTTATCAAGATGGAGAAGCAGGCCGCCGAGCACAACAAGTTCGCCACGAACCTTTACACGTTCCTGGCCGACATCGCCGACCGCTTCGATGTCTGCGTCATCGACACGAACCCGAACCCGGACATTCGCCAACTGGCGAGCCTTGTCGTCGGCGACTTCGTGCTGTCGCCGCTCCAGCTCAACCAGGAAGCCATCGACGGCATCGGCGACTTGCTGAATCACGACAACATCGGGATTCGCAAGATCAAGGCGACCATCAACAAGAAGCTGGAGCTGATCGGCATCCTTCCCAACATCGTGGAGCCGACCCCCTTCCAGCGCGAGAACCTGCGCGACCTGTCGGCCGCCTTTGCCAAGCTGCTGATTCCCCTCGGTGCCGGCTTTGCCGCCATCAAGAAGACGACCGCCATTCCAGAAGCGCAAGCCGCTGGCCTGCCCGTCTGGAAGCTCGGCAAGAGCAGCGCCCGCGAAGCCTGGGCGCACATCCGCCCGGTGTTCTCCAAGATCGCCACGCAAATGGGAGTTGAGTAATGGCCCTTGACCTGTCCGCACTGGAAGAAAAGCCCGTCCCGTCCGGCCCCGCTGCCGCGCAGCCGGACGGCAAGGCGATGCGCGTCAAGCTGACCGACATCGAACCCGATCCGAACCAGCCGCGCACCGAGAAGAAGCCGGAGGAAATCGAGGAAATCGGCCAGAACATCAAGGAACGGGGCGTGAAGCTGCCCATTTCCGTGAAGCCGCACCCGACGAAGCCCGGCAAGTGGATCATCAACGACGGCGAGCTGCGCTATCTCGGCTCGGAGTGGGCCAAGGTCGAAGACATCCCCGTGGTTGTCGATGAAGACTTTGACGACTTCGACCAAGTGAACGCGAACGAAAAACGCTTCGCGCTGCGCCCGATGGAACTCGCCAAGTTCATCAAGCGCAAGCTGGACGAAGGCGTGAAGAAGGGCGAAGTCGCCCGCCGCCTGGGCAAGCCGGCGAACGCCATCACCGAGCTGCTGGCACTGGTCGAAGCGCCCGCCTGCATCGAGGCCGTCTATACGTCCGGCCGCTGCACGTCGCCGAAGACTCTCTATGAGCTGCGCGCACTCGCCGAGAAGTTCCCCGAGCAGGTGCAGGAGTGGTGCGACACGGCCGAGGACATCACGCGCCGGAGCGTGGCCGACCTGGGCGACGTGCTCAAAGGCAAGAAGAAGCCAGCCGCTCCCCTGCCCTCGCCTGCCGACGCTGGCGGCACCGACACGGGCGGCGGCGCTGGAGCTGGCACCGAAGGCGGCGACGGCGACCCGGAAAAATTTCGTCATGACGAAATTCCGGGCGACAACCAGGGCAGCACCGACAAGCAAGGCACCGAGCCGAAGGCCAAGCCGAAGGCGACCCCCGGCACCGATGGCGGCACCGATGGCGACGACACGGGCGCGGGCGGAACCGAACCCGGCGACCTGGGCGAGTTGACCAGTTGGCCGCGTGGCAAGGCCGTATCCGACCCGGACGCTATGAAAAAGCCGCTGTTGCTGGTCGAGTACGAAGGGCGCGCGGCGGCTGTCCTGCTGAATCGTCGGCCGACCACGCCCGGCCTGATTCGCATCCGCTACGAGGATGGCGGCGGCGATGATGAAGTCGATGCCGGCCGCTGCAAGATCAACCTCTTGACGGAGAGCGACAAATGAACCGGCACAGCGGCGCAGCCGCCTTTCCCCACCCCGCCCGCAAGGGCGGAAGGGGGCGGCGTGCTACATCGTGGCCCGGCCGTGCCTGGGCTGTCCTGGCCGCGCTGATCGTCTGCGGGCTGGCCGTGGCGTTTGCTGTCGGCAGACAGCAAGCCCACGCAGCGCAGCCGGAGGAAGCCTGCGACCTTCACTTTTCCAACGGCACGACCCTGGCGGGCGTGCCCGTTGCGAAAACAGTCGAGCAGCAGGCGAGGGGACTTGCCAAGCGCGACGACGTAGGGCGGGGCATGTTGTTCACCTGGGCGAAGGCGGAACCGCGCGTGTTCTGGATGCGAGACACCCGCGTTCCTTTGTCCATCGGGTTCTTTGACGACACGGGGCTTTTGTTTGCCATCGAGGACATGCAGCCGGAAACCGACGACTATCATTTCTCGATCAAGCCAGCATCCGACGCGCTGGAACTTGCACGAGGGCAGTTCCAGGCGCACGGATTGAAAGAGGGTGTCCGACTGACCGGGCGAACTTGTTCACCGCTGTAGGCCACGTTTCGATGCCAAGCAAAAGCCGCCGTAAGGCGGCTTTTTCGTTCCCATCACGAAATTCTTCCGTGAGTGTCGGGCGCAAGACCGCGTTTCCCGACAAAAGAGGGCCAAAACTTCGTCATGACGAAAAGAGTGTGGGGGGGTGTGGGCTAATGCAGGATAGGCTAACGCCGGTATTGTGTGCTACACTACGTTTGCACATTGACCCCCCCACCCCGATTAGGAGGCACCTATGCCGCGCAAGGCCGAGATTGGGGCGACACGAGATAGCTACGTATATCGTCTTCGCGTACCCGCTCCGTTGAAGGCGCAATGGGACGAGCATTGCGCCAAGCAAGACAAGAATCCGTCCGTGGTGATGCGGGCGCTGATGCGCTACATCATCCAGGACGACATGCCGCCCGACGTTCGCCGCTGGATTGCAGAGCAAACCGAGGGCGAGCCGGACGACGGGCCGAAAGAACGCCTTGAAGTCCGTTTCACTCCGACCGAGTTCCAGGGCATCACGGCCCGTTCCGAGGCCGAGGGCTGTTCGCCGCAGCGTTGGGTTATCAACTGCGTGCGCGCGAGCCTCACGCACGAACCGCAGTTCACGATGGAGACGACGAAAGCCCTATGGGAGTCGTCCTGCCAGCTTCGGGCCATCGGTCGGAATCTGAACCAGATCGCTAAGCGGTTGAACGAAGGCAAGCCGGCGAACATCAAGACCGAGCAGATAGAGAAGCTGGCGACGTACATCTACCGGCATACCGATAAGGTGGCGGCCGTACAGGACGCCAGCCTTAGCCGTTGGGGCATCCAGGTGAAGGGGGCCGGCGATGGCGAAGCTTGAGATTGACGGCGTTATCAAGGATTGGGGCGAACGCGCGGATTACGGCCGCGTCCAGGGCCGCAAGGGTAAGAACATCGCGGGCGGGCGCTATGCCAAGGCCGCGCCGACCAAGAGGCCGGCCGGGCGTGAAAAGCTGGCGGCGACCGTGCGCAAGGCTCCCGAAGTCATGGTGAAGATTTCGGGCGGCGGTAAGGACATGCGCAGCATCAAGGCGCACATGGACTACATATCGCGGAACGGGGCCGTCGAGCTGGAGGACGAGCAGGGCAGGGTTCACCAGGGCAAGGAAGACGTGCGAGCTGTCCGCGACGACTGGCGCGGCGGTGGCATCCCCTACGAGGGTGGCAAGAAGCGCGAGGCGTTCAACATCGTGCTGTCCATGCCGCCCGGCACCGACCGGGCTTCGGTGAAGAATGCAGCCCGCGCCTTCGCGGCCGAGCTGTTCGGCAATCACCAGTACGTTTTTGCCGCACACGACGACGAGAAGCACCCGCACGTTCACCTAGCCGTCAAGGCTGTTGACCTGGACGGCGTGAGGCTCAACCCGCGCAAGGCCGACTTGCAGCACTGGCGCGAGACGTTCGCCGAGAAGTTGCGGGAGCAGGGCATCGAGGCCAACGCAACGCCCAGGAAGGTGCGGGGCGTGGTGCAGAAGGCCGAGAAGCAGGCCGTCCGCCACATCGACCGAGAACGCGCCAAAGGCAGGCGCAAGGCACCGGCCCGCGTGTCCGCCTCGCAGCGTGAGGCGGCCGAGCTGGAGGCGAGGGCAGGGCGCAAGCACGTCAACCCGGCGCACGACAACATCATCGCGCAGCGCAAGAGCGTGCAGCACGATTTCGGCACGGTGGCGCGGGCGCTGGCAACCGGCGACCAGGACGACAAACGCCTAGCGGTCGAGGTTGTCCAGTTCGTCAAGCAGATGCCGCCGATTAAGACGCGGCACGCGGAGCAGGTCGAGGCGTTGCAGCGGGCAACGGTGCAGCAGGGCGGGCAGGGCGTCGAGCAGACGCAGCAGCCAGGGAAGCCAAGCCCGGAGCAGGGCAGGGCAGAGGATAAGGGGCGCGGGCGTTGATGGTGACAGGAAGATCCACCAGGTTGGTGGATTCTGTCACCAACGGCCTTGACACGAAGCGAAGATTGCCATCGACCGGCGCATTGTCCGCGAAGGGCAACCCGGAGATTCGCAGCCTATCGGCGATTCTCAAGACGATGGGCCTGCGTCTCGCGGTGCAGCCCATCCAGCACCCGGCAGCGCACGCCTGAACGCCGCGCCGCGTTGGTGACGCGGCCGAGCTGGCTAAGGAGCTGCGGCTGTCGCCAAAGAAGAAGCGCGGCAATGCCGCGCTTCTTCTGGCCCTTGAGGGGCGTACTACTTCTCGGGGTAGCTGGTGCCGTCGATTTTGACCGAGGCCCACCCGGAGATTTTTTTGGCGGTCTTCACGGCCTTGTCGAAATCCTTGTGCGTGTCGCGCAGCAAGTCGCCAGTGCGGGCATTCCAGAAGTGGCCGCCCTCGTCCTGATAGCCTTCTGGTAGCTTGTCGCGCAAAGCGTTCATACGCTTCTGCACGTTGGCTGTCATCTGGTAGGCGATCATCACGGCGTTGTTCACTTTGACGAGTGATTCGGGCGTCAGCAACTCTGCACCGTCGAACACGTCGTAAATCACCTTCGTGTAGCTTTGCTGCGTTGACAAGAACCGCTCGGCTTCTTGCTGGAGCGTGACCAGCTCGGCGACGAGTTCAGGCGTCAGGGCGGGAGCTTTCGTGTCCGTCATGTCGCTTACTCCTGGCCGGCCGGGCTGTCGAAAAACGACGGCCCAGGCGAAGCATCCACTACCGTGAACGAATAACCGAAATCATCATCGTGAGAGCTGCCTTTCACGTCACCGGCTCGAAGCCGCGCGAGCACGGTTTCGAGCTGGTCGATGATGGCGTTACGGTCGCTATGCCGGGTTCCTTGCAGCCGGACGACAACCTGCTGCAACGGGTAGGCATGTTCAACCCATTCGGCACTTGTCATTAGTTTCCACCTCCCCAGGAATTGCGGCGGCGTTCCTCGTCCTCGCGGGCGATGCGCTCGTTGTATTCGCGCAAGGCTTGCTCGTAGTTAGCCGGATCGACCCAGAAGCCGCCACGCTCGGGCGTGCCCACGTAGCGGGCCGCCACGCCTTTCAGATCGGTGTAGGCGTTGTTGTTGTAGGCCGTGCAGTAGCTCGGCATCGCGTTGCTGACGATTCGCACGTCGCTGTCCCAATTCCAGACCATCAACGACGCATTGAGCGAGGCTGCATCGCAACGGCCTGCACCGTTGCTGATGTCGTTCACGAGCTGGCGCATCTTCTCGTCCTGGCTCGCGGCCGGGCACAGGTTCAGGAAGTTGCGGCGCGCTTTCAGCGTGTCCGACAGCTTCTTGTGGCTGATCGAGAAGTACCGCTTCAACGACGGCGCGCACTCGCTCGGCCGCGTGCCGGAAGACAAGCACAAGACGGCTTCGCACGCGAGGCGCACGTCGCCAGTGAAAAGGCCATCGTCGGCCTGGGCCGCCGTGGCGCTGAACATGCCCGCGAGCGCGAGCGGCAAAAGGGCGAGCTTCTTCATAGTCGATTCCTCCTTACTGGTTGAAAACCTCGATTTCCACGCGGCGGTTCTGCGCGCGGCCAACGGCCGTGCCGCCTTCCGCTACATGGTCGCCACCCGACAGGTAGTTGACCGATACCTTCGTCGCGGGAACTCCACGGGCCACCAAGTAGTTCATGGCGGCTTGTGCGCGCTTGAGCGCGATACGCTCATCGCCAGCACTCGGGCGCTCGGCATCCGTGCGGCCCCTGACCTCGATCCGGCGAACATTCGCCAGGAGCGGCAGAAGCTCGGCTTCCTGGGCCGCCGTGGGCTGGAAGTGTGCCGAGTTGAAAGGGAAGTGAACCGTGACCGTGTGCGAAACCGGCGCGGGCGGCGGCGCTGGATGCACGACGGCCGGCACTGCGGCCGGCCGGCGTTCCAGTTCTCGCACTCGTTGCTTCGTTTCGGCCAGATCGGCCCGGAGGGACAGCACCGAGGCGGTTTCGGCGTCATTCACCGCCGTGCGGTTCGTGCCGTCCACGGTCGGCGGTTTAGGTGGCGTCGAGCACGCGGCAAGCATGGCGGCACAACTGATGATGACCAATCTACGCATTTTGAACCCCTTAGTTGGTGACTTTTGCGAACCAAAATTATACATCTTGGTAGCGTTTGAGGATAGGCGCGGCGCTGAAATTGTCTTGCCCGACATGCGTCGAGCTGTCCAGGTCGGCCGACGTGTCGGCATTGGTGACAAACAGATCCACCAGGTTGGATGCGTTTGTCACCACACACAGGAGCTGCGCAGCGTGCCGATGGTGACGGCCGCCGCGCCTGGCCGGGCTGGCCGTGTCACCACGTCCGGGCGATTGGTGACGGATCTCGCCGGCGCGGGCGGCGGAACTGTCACCAACGAAAGAGGCGGGCAAAAAAATGGTGACATCGAGCGCGCATCGAGGCGGCCGCGGTGTCACCATCAATAGATTGGCGCTATCAGAATCCGCCGGTCATTTTACATAATCTATATTATACGTAGTAGGCTAAAGCCTTGTCGCACAAGGCTTTTTGCCATTTTCAAGACAGTTTCAGCGCGTTATACGAAGTGCCAGATCAAGGTCAGGATGCCGCCGACAACCGCGACCAAGAACAGCACCATGAACACCCGGAACAGCAGCTCGCCGATGTAGCCGATGACGTAGTAGCCGACGCCTGCAACCACGAACACGCTGGCGAAGCGCGCCCACTTGGGCAACGCATCGCCAACACCGAAGAACATCGCAATGCAGGCGGCGACAAAGAACACGAAGCAGCCGATGACGGCGTAGAAGCCGGAGAAGTCGAACAGCTCCGGCCTGTCCGGCACGTCCGCGTTCATGGCCTCGACGGAATCGTAATAGCCGATGGTGCCGTCTGTCCGTCGCTTCGAGTACCGCGTCGCCATCCCGTCTTACCTCGTCCGTTCAGGCGTGGCGCGAGTACGCGCCGGCCGGCATCGACTGATCCAGTCGTGCGGCCAGTGTGGCGACTACCGACGCCCGCGTGTTGTCGCTGGCCGGCAGCGCATCGCCAGCCAGAGCCGCGACCGCCTCGGGCGAGGCGGTGCGGATGTAGTGCAGCACCAGGGCCGGCGCGTTGTCCAGCAGAGCCTTTTCGAGCTGGTCGGCCTGTTCGTTCCAGAAGTCCATCGTCGTATCTCCAAGGGTGAATTAGCGGGTGCGCTCGGCGTTGCGCTCGACCTGCGGCCGGCTGCGCTCGGGCTGCTGCTGCGTGGTCGGAGCGGCCTTGTCGTACACCGGCACCGAGGGCACCTTGCCGGCCTTCTCGCGCTGTTCCAGCCGCTCGTTGATGGCCTTCATGATCGCGTCCCGCTGCTTCGGGTCTTTGACCTTCTCGGCCAGCACCTCAGCGGCGACAGCGGCCACCACCTTGGCCTTGTCCGACCGCTCAGGCGCTTTTTCAGGCTGCGGCGCGGCCTGGGCCTTGCCGGAGTCCTGTTGCGCGCCCTGGCGGCCTTTCTGCGCGTCCTGGCGCGTCTGCGTGGCCTCATGCTCGACTACGTTCTTCGAGCGCAGATCGCGGCGGGCTTCCAGCTCCTTCAAGTCCTTCTCCTGCGGCTTGAAGCCGCGAACCTCGATGCCGCGAAGGTTCGCTTCCATCCAGACTTCGCGCTGGAAGTCTGGATGACCGGAAACGCGAATGGTCTTCCAGCCCTTCGCCTCGGCCATCGTCGCCATCGCGTGCGCGACACGCTCATCGTTCGACGCGGACACCATGCGCGGGCCTTTGTCCTTGAAGGCCACGCGCTGCGGCTGATCCTTGAAATGGAACTTCGCGCCGGAGACGCGGAACTGCTGGTGAACCTGCTGCATGAGTTCCACTTGCCGGTTCTTCTCGCGCTCGGTTGATACCTGTTCCGGGTAGGCGGTATCCGCGCCCGTGCGCTCGGCGATGCGGTTCGCGTCGTCTTGCTCCTGGGCCTTCTCGGACAGGTTTTCAACCTTGATGCGCTTGCCCTCGGCCTGCTGCCCGAGCTGGTTTTGCTCGGCCGCTAGACGCTGCTGCTTCTCGACCTCGCGCATGCGCGCCACGCGGGCAAGCGCCTCGTCCACGTTGATTTCTTCGAGCTTTTCAGGCTCGTGCGAAACGACGTTCTTCTCGGTCGGGTCATCCGGCTGCATGCGCTCGAACTCGGCTTGCTTCCGTTCTTCCTTCGCTGCCACGCGCCGGGCGTTTTCCTCGGGGGAAAGCCCGTATTCGCTCGCCAGGGCAGAGCCTTTCAGCGTGCCCTTGTCGGCGTCCGCCTCGCGGATCGCCTTCGCGTTCTTGTCGCCGACTGCGTTCTCCAGGTCGATGTCATCAAGACCCTTGAGCTTCGCCACGGTCTTGTTGTCCATCGTGAACGACACGTTGTAGGCCGGCTGGCCGTCCTTCTCCGTGCGCTCGTAGCGGATGGCCGTCGCGGCCTTGTCGTCAATCTGCGTGACGCCGACCGATGGGCCGCGCATCGCGTCGTCCAGCTCGGCCGCGCGCTTGGCCTGGGCGATTTCCTTCTTCCAGGCCAGATCGGCATACGCCGGAGGCGTTGCCCAATCGGGCGCGTTGTCCTTCCAAGCCTTGATTGCCTTGTCGTCGTCCACGCGCGCCAGGGTGTCCAGGTCGTCGTACAGCTTGTTGTCCAGGTTCGGAGCCTTCACCGGATGATCCGGCCGGGCCTTCTCCCAATCGGCCTGTTTCAGTCGCTCGTTGACCGACTTTTCCAGGGCTTCCATGTAGCCCGCGCGAAACTCGGCATCGCCCTTGTGCGAGTCCGGCAGCGTCTTGACGAACTTCTGTTCGCCGTTCGCGTAGGTGGCATGCACCTGCGTGTCGGCCATGATGCGGCCGAACCGGCCGCCCGGTGCCTCGGGATCGTTCTGCGAGTGAATGACGGCCGGCCGGTCGGAGCGTTCTTCATTGAAGAACGCCGCGCCGGCTTCCTTCGCGTCCGTGAACTGCTGCTGCTTGTTCGTGCGCGGGTTGTGTACCGTGTAGATTTCAGCCATGTCCGCGCCCCTTATCGCTCGATGCCTTTGTCAGCCTGCTTCGCAGGCT
>NZ_JAHCKK010000097.1 GCF_026125825.1 Hydrogenophaga sp.
CGCAGTACATCGCCGACCCGCTCGCCTGGGGAGCGATCGGTGCGCGCACCACCGAGAGCCAGGTGCACCGCGAGCTGGCTTCGGGCCTGTCGGCACCGATCGGGTTCAAGAACGGCACCGATGGCAACATCAAGATTGCCACCGACGCCATCCAGGCCGCCTCGCGCGGTCACCACTTCCTGTCCGTGCACAAGAACGGCCAGGTGGCCATCGTGCAGACCAATGGCAACAAGGACTGCCACGTCATCCTGCGCGGGGGCAAGGCACCCAACTACGACGCGGCCAGCGTGGCGGCGTCGGTGAAGGAGCTCGAAGCCGCCAAGCTGCCGCCACGCCTGATGGTGGACTGCAGCCACGCCAACAGCAGCAAGCAGCACGAGAAGCAGCTCGAGGTGGCACGTGACATCGCGGCACAGATCGTCGCCGGCTCGCGCAGCGTCTTCGGCGTGATGATCGAAAGCCACATCGAGGCGGGCGCGCAAAAGTTCACCCCGGGCAAGGACGAGGTGGGCGCCCTGAAGTATGGCCAGAGCATCACCGATGCCTGCCTGGGCTGGGGCGATTCGCTGCAGGCGCTCGAGGTTCTGTCGGCTGCGGTGCAGACCGCCCGCCGCGAGCGGCCCTGAAGCCGCCACGGGCTTTCACGGGGTGGATCGCGTGCGGCGCGCGGTCCACAATCGGGTGAATCACCGATCAGGAGAACCCGATATGCGCAGCCAAGTCACCGTGAGCTGGGGCGAGACCGCCTCTTACCCGTTCGACCTCGAAGAGGTGCAGCCCATGCCGCACGATCAGGCACGCGCCTGGCTCGACGAACAGTTCACAACCCTGGGCTGCGATCCGATCCGGCCCACCGGCAAGGTGCTGACGGCTGACAAGATCCTGTGCGTGGCCGAGGCCGCTGGGGAAGGCCACTTCCGGGACGTGGGCCACCGCCCTTGGGCGCTGGCCTTTGCCCGGGCCGCGAGTGCGGCGCTGGCCAAGCCGGTGGTGTCGATCGACGTGCCCAAGCACCTGCTGACGTACTGAAACTCAGGCCGCCAGGGCCTTGAGCAGGCGGTCGTGCACGCCGCCGAAGCCGCCGTTGCTCATGCAGACGATGTGGTCGCCGGGCTGTGCGGCCGCCGTCACCTGGGCCACGAGTTCGTCGATGTTGTGGCCCACCTTCGCCCGTGCTCCCATGGGCGCCAGGGCCTCGGCCGCGTCCCAGTCCAGCCCGCCCGCGTGGCAGAACGCAAGGTCCGCCGCCTCCAGGCTCCAGGGCAACTGGGATTTCATCGTGCCCAGCTTCATGGTGTTGCTGCGCGGCTCGAACACCGCCAGGATGCGGCCGCGCGGCTGGCCCAACTTGCGCTGCAGGCCGTCCAGGGTGGTCCGGATGGCGGTGGGGTGGTGCGCGAAGTCGTCGTAGACCGTGATCACGCCGCCCGAGCGCTGCACCGTGCCCCGCACCTCCATGCGGCGGCGCACGTTCTCGAAACTGCTCAAGGCGCGCGCGGCGTCCGCCGGGGCCACCCCCACGTGCTCGGCCGCCGCAATGGCCGCCAGACCGTTGAGCTGGTTGTGCACGCCCGTAAGTGCCCACTCCACGCGGCCGACTTGCTGGCCTTGGTGCCAAACGTCGAAGGCGTGGGGCTCGCCCTGGGCGGTGAAATCGCTCACTGCCGCACCGAAGCTGCGCAGTTCGCTCCAGAGGCCTTTGTGGAGCACGCGCTCCAGGCTTTCCTCCAAACCATTGACCACGACACGGCCGTTGCCCGGCACGGTGCGGATCAGGTGGTGGAACTGGCGTTCGATCGCGGCAAGGTCATCGAAGATGTCGGCGTGGTCGAACTCCAGGTTGTTCAGGATCGCGGTGCGGGGCCGGTAGTGCACGAACTTGCTGCGCTTGTCGAAGAACGCGGTGTCGTATTCGTCGGCTTCGATGGTGAAGGTCTTGCCGTGGCCCAGGCGGGCCGACACACCAAAGTTCATCGGCACACCACCGATCAGGAAACCGGGTTGCAGGCCATTGGCCTCCAGGATCCAGGTCAGCATGCCGGTCGTGGTGGTCTTGCCGTGCGTGCCCGCGACGGCCAGCACATGGCGGCCCTGCAGCACGTGTTCGGCCAGCCACTGGGGCCCGCTGGTGTAGGCAGCGCCGCTGTCCATGATGGCTTCCATCAGCGGGAACTTGGGTGTGCCATCTGGCGTACGGGCACGGCTGACCACGTTGCCGACCACGAACACGTCCGGTTTGAGACCCAGTTGCTCGGCACCGAAGCCCTCGATCAGGTCGATGCCCAGCGCCCTCAACTGGTCGCTCATGGGGGGATAGACGCCAGCGTCACAGCCGGTCACGCGGTGGCCGGCTTCGCGGGCCAGGGCAGCCAGGCCGCCCATGAACGTGCCGCAGATGCCCAGAATATGAATATGCATCCCGGGATTCTAGGGGGGCGAACCCACCGGGTTTGCGGGTATGGGCCGCAGGCGTCCTGGATGCGGCCCACAGCGGGCACAATCCGTCTCCATGGACGCCAGCCGAGACGACACTTCCCACGAAATCGCCGCCGTGGCCGCCCGACTGGTGGTTGAGGAAGGCCTGGAATATGCCGCCGCCAAACGCCGAGCGGTCAAGCAGCTTGGCCTGCCAGCGCGCACACCTTTGCCCGACAACGCGGCGCTGGACGCCGCGGTGCGCGAAGACATCGCCGTGTTTTGCCCCGACACCCAGGCTGTGGAGTTGCGCGCGCTGCGCGAACTGGCCTTGCTCTGGATGGACCGCCTGCAGGCCTTTCGTCCCCATTTGGGCGGGGCGGTCTGGCACGGCACGGCCACCCGGCACAGCGACATCTATCTTCAATTGTTTTGCGAAGACCCCAAGGCGCCCGAATGGACCCTGCTCGATCACCGGGTCGATTACCACCCTGGCTCGGTCAACGGCTGGCGCGGGGAGCCCGTGGAAGCGTTGACGTTGCGCGTGCGCAGCGAGGCCCTGGGCCAGTGGGTGCTGCTGCATCTGATGGTGCACGATCTGGACGACCAGCGCGGGGCACTCAAGCCCGACGCCCAGGGCCGCAAGCCCAGGGGGGACGCGCAAGCCCTGCGCCGGATGCTGGCAGGGGAGGTGGCGGCATGAGCCTGCAGCGAAGAACCCTCTGGATGGCGGGCGTTGCGGTGGTGGCCGGTGGTGCAGGCGCCTTGCTGGCCACACGGCGCTTCCAGCTCCAGCCGGTGATGGGCGAAGCCGAGGCGGCCTTCTGGGCCGGATCGTTCGAGGGACCGAATGGCGAAGCCGTGCGCATGAGCGACTTGCGTGGCAGGCCTTTGCTGGTCAATTTCTGGGCCACCTGGTGTCCACCGTGCGTGGAGGAGTTGCCCATGCTGAACCAGTTCCACACCGCCCAGGCTGCCAAGGGTTGGCAGGTGCTGGGCCTGGCGGTGGATCAGCCCAGCGCGGTGCGCAGCTTCCTGCAGAAGCTGCAGCTGAACTTTCCGGTGGGCATGGCGGGCTTCGCCGGTACTGAGCTCAGCCGCAGCCTGGGCAATGCCACGGGTGCCTTGCCTTTCAGTGTGGTGTTCGGGGCCGACGGGTCATTGCTGCACCGCAAGCTCGGCAAAGTGTCCGAGGCCGATCTGGCGCAGTGGGCCCAGTTGGTCTGACCTTTCGTCAATCCACCCGAACTCGGCGAGAAAAAGAGGTAAATTCGTCGTTTTCGCAAAAATGGCTCCATGAGCCATCCCTTGCCCCGGGTTGAAAACCCTCCAGCGGGCGAGGTTGGGAAGCCGGTCCATTCGTGTACACTGCGGCACCCCGGCGGGTTGGTCGGCGCTCATTTCGTTGAAATTGAGTGCTTTTAGATCAACTTGACCGAACTTCGTTGGAGAAATCATGGATTTGAGAAAACTGAAGACACTGATCGACCTCGTGTCCGAGTCGAACGTGTCCGAGCTGGAAATCACCGAGGCTGAAGGCAAGGTGCGCATCGTCAAGAGCGCGCCTGTCGTGGCAGCGGCGCCCGTGACCTACAGCATGGCCCCTGCACCGGTGTCTCCACCCGTGGTGCCCGCCGTCGAAGTGACGCCGGCTGCACCCGCGGCCGCCGCTCCCGCCGCCCCCACGGGGCACACCGTGAAGTCGCCGATGGTGGGCACCTTCTACCGTGCGTCCAGCCCCGGTGCGAAACCCTTCGTCGAGATCGGCGACACCATCAAGGAAGGCGAGACGATCTGTATCGTCGAAGCCATGAAGATCCTCAACGAGATCGAGGCCGACAAGTCCGGCACCGTGACCCAGATCCTGGTGGAGAACGGCCAGGCGGTGGAGTACGGGCAGCCCATGTACGTGATCGAATAAAGAAGGCCCCGAGCCCATGTTCAAAAAAATCCTGATTGCCAACCGGGGAGAGATCGCGCTGCGCATTCAGCGCGCCTGCCGGGAAATGGGCATCAAGGCAGTGATGGTGTATTCCGAAGCCGACCGCGACGCCAAGTACGTGCGTCTGGCCGACGAGGCGGTCTGCATCGGCCCGGCGCCGAGCGCCCAGAGTTACCTCAACATGCCGGCCATCATCTCGGCCGCTGAAGTGACCGATGCCGAAGCGATTCACCCGGGCTACGGCTTCCTGTCGGAAAACGCCGATTTCGCCGAGCGCGTCGAGAAAAGCGGCTTCACCTTCATCGGACCGACGCCGGAATCCATCCGCACGATGGGTGACAAGGTGTCGGCCAAGCAGGCCATGATCCGCGCGGGTGTGCCCTGCGTGCCGGGTTCCGAAGGCGCCTTGCCGGATGACCCCGTCGTGATCAAGCGCACCGCCAAGGCCGTGGGCTACCCCGTGATCATCAAGGCCGCCGGTGGCGGTGGTGGGCGCGGCATGCGCGTGGTGCACACGGAAGCAGCCCTGTTGCACGCGGTGCAGACGACCAAGGCGGAAGCCGGTGCGGCCTTCGGCAATCCCGAGGTCTACATGGAGAAGTTTCTCCAGAACCCGCGTCACATCGAGATCCAGATCCTGGCCGACCAGCACCGCAACGCGGTTTACCTGGGCGAGCGCGACTGTTCCATGCAGCGCCGCCACCAGAAGGTGATCGAGGAAGCTCCCGCGCCGGGCATTCCGCGCCGCCTGATCGAAAAGATCGGCGAGCGTTGCGCTGCGGCCTGCAAGAAGATCGGCTACCGGGGTGCCGGCACCTTCGAGTTCCTGTTCGAGAACGGAGAGTTCTATTTCATTGAAATGAACACCCGCGTGCAGGTCGAACACCCGGTGACCGAGTGGATTTCGGGTGTGGACATCGTGCGGACCCAGATCGCGGTGGCCGCGGGCGAGAAACTGCCGTTCACGCAGCGCCAGATCGAGTTGCGCGGGCATGCCATCGAATGCCGCATCAACGCCGAAGACGCCTACAAGTTCACCCCGTCGCCTGGTCGAATCACGACCTGGCATGCGCCGGGTGGTCCGGGTGTGCGCGTGGACTCTCACGTCTACACCAACTACTTCGTGCCGCCGAATTACGACTCCATGATCGGCAAGATCATCGTCCATGGCGACACGCGGGAGCAGGCCCTGGCCCGCATGCGCACGGCGCTGGCCGAAACCGTGATCGAAGGCATCAACACCAACATCCCGCTGCACCGCGAGCTGATGGTCGACGCGAACTTCGTGACTGGCGGCACCAACATCCACTACCTGGAAGAGTGGCTGTCCCAACGTGAGCGCTGAAGCCTTCGAGCTGACCCAGCCGCCGGCTGGGTCTCTTTTTGAGCTGGTGCTGCTGGTGCCCGAGGCGGCGGTGGATGACGTGGGCGACGCCCTGGTCGCCCTGGACGCGCTCAGCGTGTCGGTCGAAGACGCCGACGCGATGACCGACGCCGAATCGGCCCTGTTCGGCGAGCCCGGCATGCCCCCGCCCAAGGAGGGCTGGCAGCGTTCGCGCGTGGTGGCGCTGTTCCCCACCGACGCTGCGGCCCGCGAGGCCGCTCAGTTGCTGGCCCTGCAGGATTTTTTTGCAGGCTGTGCAGTGCAAGGTGTGCGTGCGGTGCCCGATCAGGATTGGGTGAGGTTGACGCAGTCGCAATTCGAACCGGTCGAGATCACGCCCAGTTTCTGGATCGTTCCCACCTGGCACGAGCCGCCGGCCGCCGCTCAGCAGGTCATTCGCCTCGACCCCGGCCTGGCCTTCGGCACGGGTACCCATCCGACGACCCGCATGTGCCTGCGCTGGACCGCGCAGCACAGTCCCGTGGGACCGCGCGTGCTCGACTACGGATGTGGCTCTGGCATTCTCGCCATCGGCGCAGCCAAGTTCGGTGCGCGCGAGATCATTGCGGTGGATATCGACCCGGCGGCGGTCGAGTCCACCCGGCTCAATGCCGAGGCCAATCACGCGGTGCTGTCGGCGGGTTTGCCGGACCTGGCGCGCGGCGAGCACGATCTGGTGCTGGCCAACATCCTGGCCACGCCGTTGAAGGTGCTCGCACCGCTGCTGTGTTCGCATGTGCGCGCGGGCGGCCAACTGGTGCTCGCGGGCATTCTGGCGCGCCAGGCCGGCGAATTGATCGACGCGTATGCCCCTTGGGTGACGTTGCAGGTCAGCGACGAAGAGGATGGGTGGATCCTCATGACCGCCGTCAAGGCCTGAGACGCTTCGCCGCGCCCGCGATAATCGGCGCATGAGTTTCACCACCCGTTGCCCCTCGTGCGGAACGATGTTCAAGGTCGTTGCCGACCAGCTGAAGATCTCCGAGGGTTGGGTGCGCTGTGGCCATTGCGCCGATGTGTTCGACGCCACGCTCTACTTGCAGCCCTGGGTCCCACCGGCCCAGGAGGGCGCGCCCGGCGATCTCGCGGCGGCGGCGCCCGCACCCGAACCGGAGCCCCTTTCTGCACAGACTTTCGACGCAGAACTCGAAGCGGAACTGGAGGCCCAGTTTCAACGGCCGCCGCAAGCGGTGGACGAGCCCGAGCCCTCCGACGCCATACCGGCCAGGGCGGCTGCCGCGGACGCAAGCGACTTGGCCCTGGCGCGTTCTGTCGAGTCGCTGCCGCCTGCGGCCATCGAGGCCCCGTCCGCGCAGGCCGGGTCCGATGATCAGGAGTCGGATTTTCACGCCGAGTTGGAGCGCTTTGCCGCCGGCCTGGGGCGCTTGAAAGCCGAAGTCGACAACACCGATGCCGTGGCGGTAGCCGAACAAGAGGCGGTCGCACCCGACATCGCTGCCATGCCCGCAGCCCCTGTGCCGGCCGACCTGGGCGACCCGGGTGTCGCACGCCGCGACGACCTGGACGCGCCGGAACCGGTGCCCGGTTTCGTGAGGCAGGCCCAGCGCCAGGCCTTCTGGCAATCCCGTGGCGTGCGGGTCGTGCTCTCGCTGCTGGCCTTGATGCTGGTGCTGCTGCTGGCCGGGCAGTGGGCGCTGCAGGAGCGCGATCGACTCGCTGCGTGGCAGCCGGGCCTCAAGCCGTGGTTGCAGCGGGCGTGCGAACCCCTGGATTGTGTGGTGGCGCCCGTGCGCCGCATCGATGCGATCGTCATCGACAGCACGTCGCTGGTGCGCCGGCTTGGCAATTTCTACGCCTTCGACCTTGTGCTCAAGAACACCGCCTCCGTGGCACTGGCCGTGCCCGCGCTGGAGTTGAGCCTGACCGACATCAGCGACCAGGTGATTTCGCGCCGCGTGTTCCTGCCCGAGGAATGGCCTGACACCCCGGCGCTGTTGCCCGCCAACGGCTCGGTCAATGTGAGTTTTCGACTGTCACTCGCCCTGGGTGACTCCACGCCCATGGCGGGTTATCGCGCCCTGGTTTTTTATCCCTGATCTGGAAATTTCTTTATGTCCATCCTGGTTTGCGGCTCGCTCGCCTTCGACACCATCATGACCTTCGAGGGCCGCTTTGCCGAGCAGATCCTTCCAAGCCAGCTGCACATTCTCAATGTATCGTTCCTGGTGCCGGGCCTGCGCCGCGAATACGGCGGCTGTGCCGGCAATATCGCTTATGGTCTTCGCCAGCTGGGTGCCGAGGTGGTACCGCTGGCCATGCTGGGCAACGATGGGGGCGAGTACCTTGATCGCCTGCGCGGGCTGGGCGTGGACACGCGCCATGTGTCGTCCTCCGCCGAGAGCTACACCGCACAGGCCATGATCATGACCGACCGCGACAACAACCAGATCACCGCGTTTCACCCGGGTGCGATGTCCTCGGCGCACGACAACCCGGTGCCCCGGCGCGACGACCTCAAGGTCGCCATCATTTCGCCCGATGGCCGCGAGGCGATGCTCACGCACGCGCGCCAGCTGCATGACGCCGGTGTGCCATTCGTGTTCGATCCGGGGCAGGGCCTGCCCATGTTCAATGGCGAGGAACTGCGGCAGTTCATCGAGCTGGCCAGCTGGGTCACGCTCAACGACTACGAGGCCCAGATGCTGTGCGACCGCACCGGCCTCACGCTCGACGCGATTGCCGCGAAGGTGCAAGGCCTCATTGTGACGCTGGGCGCCGAAGGCTGTGACGTCTGGGACGGCAGCGCGGCCAAGGTTCGTGTCGCGGGCATGCCGGCGGCCACGGTGGTCGACCCCACGGGTTGCGGCGATGCGTTCCGCGCGGCCCTGTTGCATGGCCTCGAGCAGGGGTGGTCGCTGCAACGCTGTGCCGAGTTGGGCAATCGCATGGGCGCGGTGAAGATCGCGAGCCGCGGCGGCCAGAACTACACGCTCTGAGTCGCGACCGGCATGAAAAAAGCCCGGCGCTTTCGCGCCGGGCTTGCAGGTCAACTCAACGAGAGTCTCAGGGCTTGCTGGACGTGGGGAACGGCCACGCAGCCTGAGGGTTGAGCTTCGTCTGCGCCGCAGGAGCAGCAGGGGCCGCCGGCTTCTTGGCCGGCTCAGCTTTTTTTGCTGGGGCTGCCTTTTTCGCAGGGGCCTTCTTCGCGGGGGCCTTCTTCACAGCGGCTTTTTTGGCCGGCGCTTTCTTGGCTGCAACCTTTTTGGGAGCAGCTTTCTTGGCGACAACCTTCTTCGCCGGCGCTTTCTTGGCAGCGGCCTTCTTCGCCGGTGCTGCCTTCTTGGCGACGACCTTCTTGGCCGCGACCTTCTTCGCCGGTGCTGCCTTCTTCGCAGCAACCTTCTTCGCCGGTGCTGCCTTCTTGGCCGCAACCTTCTTCACGGCGGGCTTCTTGGCCGCGACCTTCTTGGCCGGAGCCTTCTTCGCCGGAGCTGCCTTCTTCGCAGCGGGTTTCTTGGCCGGAGCCTTCTTAGCCGGTGCGGCCTTTTTGGCCGGGGCTTTTTTTGCAGTTGCCATTGTTTTCTCCTTGATCAAGTTGCAAAGAGCACTTCAGCCAGCCTTGTTGCCGGTGAAGTGATTCAACGCCCTGGAGCCGTGTGGATGCATCCACGGCTGGCCCCAAGGTTTTGAATCCTGTGACAAAACCCCGTCTCCGGCGTCTGCGCGACGGTGACAGGGTTTTGGTTGAACGGAAATCATGTTGTTGGTCGGTATGGGCAATGCGGCTCCGGCTGCAATGGGCATCAATCCCAGGACAGTGCCCCGCCGGTTTGGTACTCGATCACACGCGTTTCAAAGAAATTGCGTTCCTTCTTGAGGTCGATCATCTCGCTCATCCAGGGGAACGGGTTCTCTTCGTTGGGGAACAGGGGTTCGAGGCCGATCTGCGTGGCACGGCGGTTGGCAATGTAGCGCAGATAGCCCTTGAACATCGACGCGTTCATGCCCAGCACGCCGCGAGGCATGGTGTCCTCGGCGTAGCGGTACTCGAGTTCGACGGCCTTGAGGAACAGTCCCTTGATTTCTTCCTTGAACTCGGCGGTCCACAGCATCGGGTTCTCCATCTTGATCGCGTTGATCAGATCGATGCCGAAGTTGCAGTGCATGGACTCGTCGCGCAGGATGTACTGGTACTGCTCGGCAGCCCCGGTCATCTTGTTCTGGCGGCCCAGCGCCAGGATCTGGGTGAAGCCGACGTAGAAGAACAGGCCTTCCATGAGGCAGGCGAACACGATCAGGCTCTTGAGCAGGCGCTGGTCGGTCTCGGGCGTGCCCGTGTGGAAGTTCGGATCCATGATCGCCTCGATGAAGGGGATCAGGAACTGGTCCTTGTCGCGGATCGACTGAACTTCGTTGTAGGCGTTGAAGATCTCGGACTCGTCGAGGCCGAGCGACTCCACGATGTACTGGTAGGCGTGGGTATGGATCGCTTCCTCGAACGCCTGGCGCAGCAGGAACTGGCGGCATTCGGGTGCGGTGATGTGCCGGTAGGTGCCCAGCACGATGTTGTTCGCAGCGAGCGAGTCGGCGGTGACGAAGAAGCCGAGGTTGCGCTTGACGATGCGGCGCTCGTCTTCGGTCAGGCCGTTGGGGTCTTTCCAGAGCGCGATGTCGCGGCTCATGTTCACTTCCTGCGGCATCCAGTGGTTGGCGCAGGTGGCGAGGTACTTCTCCCAGGCCCACTTGTACTTGAACGGCACCAGCTGGTTGACGTCGGTCTGGCCGTTGATGATGCGCTTGTCGGCCGCATTGACGCGGCGCGCAGGAGCGGTGGGCGCTGCGGCGGTGTTGATCGAAGCGGAGGGGAGAGGCGCGCGCTCACCGGACGGTGAGGACAGTGAGGCTTGCAGGCCCGACGTGCCGGTGGGCAGTGGGCTGTTCGCTGGCTTCGATGAGGGCGTGATGTGATCGTCCCAGGTCAACATAGAGGTTTCCAATGTTCGGATTATGAAAGTGTGCGCATGAAATGCAAAGTGATCAGGCGAGATGCGCACATTTTGTGTTGCGGTGTTGCATCGAATTGCATTCGATGGACACCGCAACACGTGTGCACATGACGGTCGAAATCACTGGCACGCTTCGCAACCCGGGTCGTCGATTGCGCAGAACTTGATGTCGGTGGCGGATTCCACGTCGGTGATGTCCGCAGGTGCCGCCGCTGGAGCGGATGCCGCGGCAGCACTGGTATTGCCGACGGAGACGGCGTTGAGCTGACCGGTGCGGCCGGTGGATTTCTCGATCTGCGTGGCCGAGGTCGTGCGCAGGTAGTAGGTGGTCTTGAGGCCGCGCAGCCAGGCGAGCTTGTAGGTGTCGTCGAGCTTCTTGCCCGAGGCACCGGCCATGTAGATGTTCAGGCTCTGCGCCTGGTCGATCCACTTCTGGCGGCGAGCGGCGGCTTCCACCAGCCACAGCGGTTCGACTTCAAAGGCGGTGGCGTACAGCGCCTTCACGTCTTGCGGCACACGGTCGATCGGGCGCAGCGAGCCATCGAAGTGCTTGAGGTCCATGACCATGACGTCGTCCCACAGGCCCAGGCGCTTGAGGTCTTTCACCAGGTAGCTGTTGATGACGGTGAACTCGCCCGACAGGTTGGACTTGACCGAGAGGTTGCCGAAGCAGGGCTCGATGGAAGCGTCCACGCCGATGATGTTGGAGATGGTCGCAGTCGGTGCGATGGCCACGCAGTTGGAGTTGCGCATGCCGTCGGCCGCGATCTTCTTGCGCAAGGCATCCCAGTCCAGGGTGCTGGAGCGGTCCACGTCGACATAGCCGCCGCGCTCGCGCGCCAGCAGGTCCAGGGTGTCGGGGGGCAGGATGCCCTTGTCCCACAGCGAGCCGCGGTAGCTTGCGTAGCGGCCGCGCTCGCGGGCGAGTTCGGTCGAGGCCCAGTAAGCGTAGTAGCAGACGGCTTCCATCGAACGGTCGGCGAAGTCCACGGCCTCGTTGGAGGCGTAGGGAATGCGCAGTTCGTACAGCGCGTCCTGGAAGCCCATGACACCCAGGCCCACCGGGCGGTGGCGCATGTTCGAGTCGCGCGCCTTCTTCACCGCGTAGTAGTTGATGTCGATCACGTTGTCGAGCATCCGCATGGCGGTCTTGATGGTCGCCTGCAGCTTGTCATGGTCCAGCACCTTGGCGCCGTCGTCACCGCGCTTGACGTGGTTGAGCAGGTTGACCGAGCCCAGGTTGCACACCGCCGTTTCGGTGTCGCTGGTGTTGAGCGTGATTTCGGTGCACAGGTTGGAGCTGTGGACCACGCCTGCGTGCTGCTGCGGGCTGCGCACGTTGCAGGCGTCCTTGAACGTGATCCAGGGGTGGCCGGTCTCGAACAGCATCGAGAGCATCTTGCGCCACAGGTCGCTGGCGGGCACCTTGCGGTACGGCTTGATCTCGCCGCGAGCGGCTTTTTCTTCGTAGGCCAGGTAGGCCTTTTCGAAGTCGGCGCCGAAGAGGTCGTGCAGGTCGGGCACGCTGTTGGGCGAGAACAGGCTCCACTCGCCCTTTTCCATCACGCGCTTCATGAACAGGTCGGGAATCCAGTTCGCGGTGTTCATGTCGTGCGTGCGGCGGCGGTCGTCGCCGGTGTTCTTGCGCAGCTCGAGGAATTCCTCGATGTCCAGGTGCCAGGTTTCCAGGTAGGTGCAGACCGCGCCCTTGCGCTTGCCGCCCTGGTTGACGGCCACGGCAGTGTCGTTGACCACCTTGAGGAAGGGCACGACGCCTTGCGATTCGCCGTTGGTGCCCTTGATGTGGGAGCCCAGGGCGCGCACGCGCGTCCAGTCATTGCCAAGGCCGCCCGCGAACTTGGAGAGCAGCGCGTTTTCCTTGATCGACTCGTAGATGCCGTCGAGGTCGTCGGGCACCGTGGTCAGGTAGCAGCTGGAGAGCTGCGAGCGCAGCGTGCCGCTGTTGAACAACGTGGGCGTGGACGACATGAAGTCGAACGAGGACAGCACTTCGTAGAACTCGATGGCTCGGGCTTCGCGGTCGATCTCGTTGAGCGACAGGCCCATGGCCACGCGCATGAAGAAGGACTGAGGCAGCTCGATGCGCGTCTTGCGAACGTGCAGGAAGTAGCGGTCGTACAGCGTCTGCAGGCCCAGGTAGTCGAACTGCAGGTCGCGCTCGGGCTTGAGCGCAGCGCCCAGGCGGGCCAGGTCGAACTGCAGCAGCTTTTCGTCGAGCAGGTCGTTGTCCACGCCCTTCTTGATGAACTGGGGGAAGTAGTCGGCGTAGCGCGCGCCCATCTCGGCGGCGGGCACTTCCTCGCCCATCACTTCCTTGACGATGGTGTGCAACAGCAGGCGGGCGGTCGCGTAGGTGTAGTCGGGATCTTTTTCAATCAGCGTGCGTGCGGCCAGGATGGAAGCCTTGTAGACCTCTTCCATGGGCACGCCGTCGTACAGGTTGCGCTTGGTCTCGGCGACGATGGGGTCGGCCTTGACGTCCTTGCCCAGGCCGCTGCAGGCGGCGGCGATCAGGCCTTGCAGACGCGGCAGGTCCAGCGGCACGCGCTCGCCGCCGTCGATCACGTGGAGCACCGGCTCAGCCGGGTGCGCCACTTCGGCCAGGTGCGCGCGTTCCTGCGTGCGGCGTTCGCGGTAGAGCACGTAGGCGCGGGCGACTTCGTGGTGACCGCTGCGCATCAGGCCGAGCTCGACCTGGTCCTGCACGTCTTCAATGTGGAAGGTGCCGCCACCCGGGCGCGAGCGCATCAGGGCGCGGGCGACATTCTGGGTCAGCTCGTCCACCGTCTCGCGCACGCTGGCCGATGCGGCGCCCTGGGTGCCATGCACGGCCAGGAAGGCTTTCATCATGGCGACGGCGATCTTGCTGGGCTCGAAGGGCACCACGGCGCCGTTGCGACGGATGATCTGGTAGTTGGCGAAAACCGAGCTGCTCGCAGCCAGCGAAGCCGCGGCGGGGGTACCGGCGGAGGGCTTCAGTGTGGCGGGGGACGGGGTTGTGATGGGGGAAGCGGTCAGCATGGGTTCCTCTTTCATTTGTTGTAGGGTGAACTGCATCGGGGGCGCGGTGTCCGATGGCAGGTTGATGGCTTGGGTGCCGGTGTCAACGCAGGCCGCAGGTGATGGTCGCGGCCGCCTGAAGCACTGGGTTCAGGCGACGGCCATACTGGGCGGGGTAGGGTTCGGGACTCACAAGGCAACACTATATCTGGTGTGCATGTCCCGTTCAAGCCACTACGGGTAGTGTTTTCGAGAAAATTCGGATCGATCTGCGGCGGGCATTTTTCGTTAGACAAAAAATCGCTGTCGAGTGGGCCCCGTCCTTGAACACGAGGGCAAAAGGCCAGTGCCGGCGCGCGCTTTGGCGCGATTTGTCCTCGCTGGCCGCGCCGTTGCAAGCCGCCGGGATCGATGCGAGCTGCGGGGCGCGGGACTCAGTTGCCAGTGACCCTGCGGACAAGTGTGTCTTGCGGGAAACACGCCTCGGGCCATTGCAGGTCGGCCCGCAGGCGAGGCCAGTCGAAACCGGGTCCCGGGTCCTGCTTGCGCCCCGGTGCGATGTGCTCATGGCCCGCCACGTGCCGCACCGGATAACGCCGCACCAGTTGGGTGCACAGCTGCGCGAGCGCGGCGTACTGGGCGGCCTCGAAATGTTCGCCCTCCAGGCCCTCGAGTTCAATGCCGATGGAATCGTCGTTGCATTGCTGGCGCCCGCGCCAGCACGAGGCGCCGGCGTGCCACGCGCGCTCGTCGGCATCGACGAACTGCACCACCTCGCCGTCGCGGCGCACGAAGAAGTGCGACGACACCTCCATGCCGCGGATCTGCTCGAAGTAGGGGTGGGCGCTCCAGTCCAGCTGGTTGGTGAAGAGCTGTTCCACCTCCGGGCCGCCGTACACCCCGGGGGGCAGGCTGATCGAATGGATGACGATCAGGTCGACCTCGGCACCGTCGGGGCGCGGGCCGAAGTTGGGCGAAGGGCAGTGGCGCGCCGTGCGCAACCAGCCGCCTTGCCAGGGGTCGTCGTGCCCGGCGGGATCAGGTCGTGGTGGCGTCGTCATCGTCCGACGGCATGGCGATGCCCAGCCGCTGGATGCGGTAGCGCATCTGGCGCAGGTTCAGGCCCAGGCGGGCCGCGGCTGCGGTGCGGTTGAAGTCGCATTCGCGCAGCGCCTTGAGCAGGACCTGCCGTTCCTGTTCGTCCAGGTAGCTCTGCAGGTCGGCGGGAATTTCTTCGGGCGGTCGCGTCGGGGACGCACCGGGCGCATCGGCGGGCGCGAGCTGGCCGGGCCGATGGGCAGCGTGCGGGATGGGGTCGGTCTCGCCGAAGTCCTCCGGTTCGAGCACATCGCCGCTGCTCAGGGCCAGGGCGCGCTGCAGCAGGTTCTCGAGTTCGCGCACGTTGCCCGGCAGTTCGCGCGATTGCAACCAGGCCAGCGCGCGCGGTGACACCTGGGGCACGCTTTGCCCGGATTCGGCGCACAGCCGCGCCAGCAGGGCCTCGATCAGCAAGGGCAGGTCTTCGCGCCGTTCCCGCAGCGCGGGCGATCGCAGGCCGATGACGTTGAGGCGGTAGAACAGGTCCTGGCGGAACTGGCCCGACTGCACCAGGGCGTTGAGGTCGCGGTGGGTGGCGCTGACCAGCCGAACGTCGACGGCCTCTTCCTGCACGCCGCCAAGCGCGCGCACGCGGCGCTCCTGGA
>NZ_JAHCKK010000098.1 GCF_026125825.1 Hydrogenophaga sp.
CGTCGTTGGCGGACGTCGCCGCCGCAGCGGGCATTCCGCTGGGCAGCGTGCATTTCTATTTCCCCACCAAGGAGCTGCTTGCCAGCGCCATCGTCGACCTGCGCGTTGGCGTCATCCAGTCCCGCCTGACGCGCTGGGAGGCGCTCAAGAATCCCCGTGCCCGCCTCGCGTCGCTGGCCGATGTCTGGCTGCGCGATCGGGAGTCCGATACCCGGCACGGCTGTCCGGTCGGAAGCCTGTGCTACGAGCTGGGCAAGGACGGCGGGACGCTCGGGCAGCTCGCCTCGAAGCCGTTCTCCCTCCTGCTGTCGTGGTGCATGCGGCAGTTTGCCGCGATGGGCCTCGCACGCAGCGCGCGCCAGCACGCCATTCAGCTGCTGTGTTCGTTGCAGGGCATGGGCATTCTGGCCAATGCGCTGAAGGACCCCAAGGTCATCGACACCGAAGCCCGGCAGATCAAGGCCTGGCTTCGTTCGCTGGAACTGCGCGCGAGCACCAGCTAGTTCGTCGGTCTGTTTTCTTATCCCCTCCTGGAGTTCTCAAGATGAAGTTTTTCACCCGCACGCTGCTCGCTTCGGCGTGGGTTCTTTGTTCGGCGGTGGCCTCGGCGCAAGAGTTCGCGCCCTACGGCACCGCCAAGGTCGACATGCACGAGTACCCGACCATCAATGCCGTCTTCGATCTCAACTACGAGAACCCTGGCGACTTGAACATCCTCTACAACTTCGTCAACAACACCCGCACGCCCCTCAAAGGCAAGATGGTGGTGGTCACGCACGGCCCCGAGCTCCGGGTGTTCGCCAAGGAGAACTACGAGAAGTACCAGGGCATCGTCGACAGGATGGCCGAACTGGCCAGGAACGGGGTGGAGTTCCGCATGTGCAGCAACGCCATGCGCGCTGCAGGCTTCCAGCCCAGCGACATGCATGGCTTCATCACGGTGGTGCCGGCCGGGTTCCCGGAGATCGCCTACCTGCAGGCCCAGGGCTACCGCTACATCAACCCGATTCCGCTGCCGGTCAAGGACGTTCGCTACCTGGACCAGCCGCAGTTGAAGAAGTGAGCGATCCAGGTTCGCGCCAGACGCCCGGGGCGCCAGCCCAGGGTGCGGCGGTGCCAGAGCACCGCGTTGCGCCGCCGCTGCTTGACGATGCGCAGGCGCTCAGGAACGCCTTGCTGGCGGTCGTGTGCGCAGCGCCCGCGTTCCAGGAAGCGCCGCGCGGGCAGGGCGATCACACCGCGCTGCGGTGCCGCTCGATGCAGGTCTTCAAGACCTCGTCGTGATCGCGCTGCCACCAGTGGCCGGTGGAGAAGATCTCCACCTCGCTGAAGCCGGCGAAGCCTTGCGCTTCCACCCAGCCCCGGATGCGCGGGATGTCGATCACGCCATCGCCCATCATGCCCCGGTCGTTGAGCAGGTCGGTGGTGGGCGTGAGCCAGTCGCAGACGTGGAAGGCCAGCAGGCGGTTCTTGCCCGCGCGTTCGATCTGCGCCTGCAGCTTGGGGTCCCACCACACGTGGTACACGTCCACCGCGACGCCGATCGAGCCGGTCTGCCCCGGATCGAGCGCATCGCACACGTCCAGGGCCTGCTCCAGCGTGTTGATGCAGGCCCGGTCGGCCGCGTACATGGGATGCAGCGGTTCGATGGCCAGCGGCATGCCTTGGGACTTGGCGTAGGCCAGCAGTTCGGCGATGCCCTCGCTCACCTGTTGGCGCGCGCGGCCGATGTCCTTGTGCGCGGCCCGGCCGGCCAGCGCGCCGGGCAGGGCACCGACCACCAGCACCAGGCAGGGCGCGTTCAACTCGCAGGCCTCGTCCACCGCGCGGCGGTTGTCGTCGCGCGCGGCCTGCAAGCCGGCGGCGTCCACCGCCGTGAACATGCCGCCCCGGCAGTAGCCCGAGAGCTTCAGGCCAAGCGACTTCACCTGGGCTGAGACGGTCTTCAGACCCACGGCCGCCACCTGGTCGCGCCACGGCGAGATCGCCGGGATGCCGTGGCGCGCACAGGCGTCGAGGATGTCGGTGAGCGGCAGGTCCTGCCCGCGGCTCTTGCGCACCGTCGCGGTGTTGATCGAGAGCCAGCGGTGGTCTTGGGAGAAGTCGCGCATGGCTCAGGCCTCCACGCCGTGCAGGGCCAGCAGCTTGCCCATGCGGTGCACGGCCAGCTCGGGCTGCTCCAGCAGGTTGGCCGCATCGGCCAGGCGGAACAGCTCGGCGAAATGCGGCAGCGAGCGCGTGCTCTGCTGGCCGCCGACCATGGTGAAGTGCGACTGGTGGCCGTTGAGCCAGGCCATGAAGACCACGCCGGTCTTGTAGAAGCGCGTGGGCGCGGCAAAGATGTGGCGCGACAGCGGCACGGTGGGGCCGAGGATGTCGTGGAACGTCTGCAGGTGGCCCTGCGCGAGTTCGCCCAGCGCGGCGCTGGCCGCGGGCGCGATGGCGTCGAAGATGCCCAGCAGCGCATCGCTCTGGCCGTGCGTCTTCTCGGCGCCGAAGCCGTCGCCGGCAATGAGTTCGGCGTAGTTGAAATCGTCGCCGGTGTACATGCGAACGCCCGGTGGCAGCCGGCGGCGCATCGCAATTTCCTTGTCCTTGTCGAGCAGGGAGATCTTGATGCCGTCCACCTTGTCGGGGTGCGCAGCGATCACGGCCAGCGCCGTGTCCATGGCCTTGTCGGGGTCGTCGTTGCCCCAGTAGCCCTTGAGCGCGGGGTCGAACATGTCGCCCAGCCAGTGCAGCACCACGGGCTGCTTGGCCTGGCTCAGGATGCGGTCGTACACGCGCTCGTAGTCGGCCGGGCTTCTGGCCACGCGGGCCAGGGCGCGGCTGGCCATCACGATCAGCCGGCCGCCGAGTTTCTCGATGGCGGCCATCTGCTCTTCGTAGCCGGCGATGACCTCATCGACCGTCTTCACGTTCTCCAGGATGAGGTGGTCGGTGCCGCAGCCCGAGGCCACCAGCGCGCCAGGCACGTCCCTGGCAGCGTCCAGCGATCGGCGGATGAGTTCCAGCGAGGTCGGCCAGTCCAGGCCCATGCCGCGCTGTGCGGTGTCCATGGCCTCGGCCACGCCCAGGCCGAGCGACCAGAGCCGCTGGCGGTAGGCGATGGTGGCGTCCCAGTCCACCGCGCACTGCAGCCAGGGGTCGATGGCGGCGAGCGGGTCGGCCACCACGTGGGCGGCGGAGTAGGCGATGCGGTCGAACTTCACGCCCGGCGCGGGCCTGACCGGGGTGGTGCCGCGCAGGGTGTAGGCCTCGACCTTGCCCGAAGCCGAGGGGAGTTTGAGAGAAAGGGTCATGGGAATGCTCCAGAGCGCAACGCGCGAGAAGGTCAGATCAAGAGACACCGCGGAACCGGCTGTGCCGGGCCGCAGGTGTCGTTTCCTTGAGGGGGTCGCTCGAAGCGCGGCGGGGGTGTTTCAAACCGCCAGTTCGGGCACATCGATCCAGCGGCGTTCCTTCCAGCTGTCCAGCGCGGCTTCCACCAGCTGCACGCCCTTGGCGCCCTCGGGCAGGGTCCACTTGTAGGGCTCGTTCTCCACCACGTGGCGGATGAAGTGTTCCCACTGGATCTTGAAGCCGTTGTCGTACACCTGCGTGTCTGGCACGTCCTGCCATTGCTCGGAGAAGTTCATGGTCTGCTTGACGTCCGGGTTCCACACCGGGCGCGGCGTGTTCACGCGGCTCTGCGCCTTGCAGCCCGTCAGCGTGGCGACGGCCGAGCCGTGCGTGCCGTCGACGTGGAAGGTGACCAGATCGTCGCGGTTGACGCGGGTGGCCCAGCTCATGTTGAGCTGTGCGATCACGTGCTCGCCGTTGTGGCCCGTGAGTTCGGCGGTGGCGTATGCGGCGTCGTCGGCGGTGCACTCGTAGGGTTTGCCGGCTTCGTCCCAGCGGGTGGGGATGTGCGTGGTGCCGATGCACGAGACCGACTTCACTTCACCGAAGAGGTTGTCCAGCACGTAGCGCCAGTGGCACATCATGTCCAGGATCATGCCGCCGCCATCCTCCTTGCGGTAGTTCCAGCTCGGGCGCTGGATGGGCTGAAGGTCGCCTTCGAACACCCAGTAGCCGAACTCCAGGCGCACGCTGAGCATGCGGCCGAAGAAGCCCGCGCGGCGCAGCATGTCGAGCTTGCGCAGCCCGGGCAGGAACAGCTTGTCCTGCACGGCGCCGTGCTTGAGGCCCGACTGCTGCGCCAGGCGGGCGATCTCCACCGCCTCGTTGAGGTTGGTGGCAATGGGCTTCTCGCAGTACACATGCTTGCCGGCGCGGATGGCCTTGGCCAGCAGGGTGGGGCGCATCTGGGTGGTGCCCGCGTCGAAGAAGATGGTGTCGCTCTTGTTGGCCAGCGCGGCATCGAGGTCGGTGCCCCAGCGTGGAATGTGATGGGCCTTGGCCAGCGCCTCCATCTTCTCGGCGTTGCGGCCGATCAGGATGGGGTCGGGCATGACCTTGTCGCCGTTGGAGAGCGTCACGCCGCCCTGCGCGCGGATCGCGCAGATGGAGCGGATCAGATGCTGGTTCATGCCCATGCGCCCAGTCACGCCGTGCATGATGATCCCGAGTTGTTGAACGGCCATTGTCGAATTCCTTCTCTTCTCTTTGAAAACCCGCTGCGGGTCAGTTGCTCACTTGCAGGCCGGCGGCTTTCACCAGCACGGCGTTGCTCTTGATTTCTTCCTTGATGTAGGCGTCGAACTGCTCGGGCTTGAGCGTCCAGGCGTCGGCGCCGAGCTTGAGGAAACGTTCCTTCACTTCCGGCGTGGCCAGGGCCTTGACGACTTCGTCGTGCAGCCGGTTGACGACGTCGCGCGGCGTCTTGGCCGGGGCCATCATCCCGATCCAGAAGTTGAATTCGGAGCCGGGCACGCCGGCTTCGGCGGTGGTGGGCACGTCCGGCAGCGCGCTGGCGCGGCGCGGCGAACCCACGGCCAGGGCCAGCAGCTGGCCCTCCTTGATCTGGCCGATCACCGGGGCGATGGGCGAGAAGTAGTAGTCCACGCGGCCCGCGAGCACTTCGGTGACGGCTTCGGCCGAGCCTTTGAAGGGGATGTTCACCGCATCGATCTGCGCGGCCATCTTGAACTTCTCGGCGTTGAGGTGGGTGGCGCTGCCCTGGCCGGCGGAGGCGAAGTTCATCTTGCCCGGGTTGGCCTTGGCGTTGGCCACGAGCTGCGGCAGCGTCTTGATGTTCTTGCTCGGCGCGATCACCAGCACGTTGGGGGTGGAGGAGATCGGGGTCACGCCCGCGAAGTCACCCACGGTGTCGAAGGAGAGCTTGGCGAAGGTGGACGGGCTCACCGTGTGCGACGACGAGTGGATCATGATGGTGTAGCCATCGGGCGCGGCCGTGGCCACCGCTGCCTGGCCGATGGTGCCGCTGGCGCCGCCCCGGTTGTCCACCACGATGGGCTGGCCCATGCTCTGGCTCATCTTGTCGGTGATCGCCCGCGCGATGATGTCCGTGGTGCTGCCGGCGGCAAACGGCACGATCACGCGGATGGCCTTGTTAGGGTAGGCCTGCTGCGCGGCGGCGGGCAGGCTGGTGGCGAGCGCGAACGCGGCCAGGGCGGTGGCGTGGATCAGTTTCATCTTGTCTCCAGTGAAAAAGGCTGGTTGTTGATTTAATTCACCATTCAGTGAATAAAGGAAATTATAGGAGCACGCATGGACGAACCGCAAGTGCCCAGCAAGGGTTTGTTTTTAAGGGTTTACCCCAGGCAAATGGTCCGCCAGGCGGTGATTCGTCGCTCCCCTGCACAAGAGATGGCCGGCCAGCGGTGTTGCTGAGTGGGTTGTCTATTAACCGAATGGTGAAAATCTAGGCGATGGCTTGCAAGCTGCGCCATTGCGGCATGGCCGCCGTTGCGAAGCCGGGGACGTGCAGGGCACGCAGGTCGAGCTGGCCCTGTCGCACGGCCAGGTGGGGGCGCTCTGCCGTGGTCTCGTAGAAGCCCGGGTGGGCCCTGGCGAAGGCCTGGGCTTCATCGGCCGGCGCGGTGCCGAAGCCGTCCACATAGTGGTGCCCGTTGCGCTCGATGTGGCGCACGCCCAGGCTGGCCGCGAGGAGGGTGTCTTGCTGCACGGCCAGGCCGGCCTGGCAGGTCAGGTCTTCGCCAGAGAGCAGCAGGCGAGGGTCCTGCGCGATGCGATGGGCGTTGCGCAGCGATCGGTAGATGCCCTTGCAGGCTTTGCTCGAGATGCCGTGGTAGCCCAGCGCCAGGCCTTCGTCGAGCGCGCCTGCGTGGTCGTCGGATTCGTCCAGGATCACCGGCACGCCGATGCCCAGCGAGGCGATCGATTCGCGCAGCGCCACCGCGCGCGCCAGCGGCTGCTCCAGCAGCAGGGTGCGGCGCAGCAGATCGGCCAGCGCGGGCGTGGTGCGCAGCGCCTGCCAGAAGCGGCCCAGGCTGGTGGCGTCGGTGAAGGTTTCGTTGCCGTCGAGCGTGACGCGGTACTCGCCGACCTGGCGTTGCAGCACCTCGGCGATGCGGGTGAGGCGATCCACGTCGGCGCCGAGCTGGCCGCTGAGCTTGAGCTTGAAGTGGTGCAGGCCGTGGCGCTGGATGGCGGCCTCCAGCGTGGCGGGCAGGCCATCCTGCGGGTCGGCGCCTTCATCGCTCTGGATCAGGCGGTCGGCCAGGCCGACCGTGTGGCGCAGCACCACGTGGGTGGGGTGATCGAGCTCGAGCCGGGCTCCCCAGGGGTCGCCGAGCACGCCGGCGTGCACGCCGTCGACCCACGAGCGGCCCGCCGCGCGCAGCGCCGCGTCGGCCACGGCCTTGTCGAGCAAGGCGGGTCCGAATTGCGCGGCCAGGCGCGGCAGGCGCCGCCCCACCGATGTGGCGATGGCCGCCTCGCCCGCTTCCTGCGAGAAGGCGTAGGGGCTGAGCGCCTCGCGGATGGCCAGCATGGCCTCGCGCGCGTTGCGCAGCGATTCGCGCAATTGCTCGAAGTTCTGTTCGTGGGTGAGGGCCGGGGATTTGTCGAACCACTTGGGCACCATCAGTTCGGCGCTGGCGCCTTCGACGCGCCGGCCATCGACCTCGGCGAGGACGCGCGCGAAGGCCTGCGGGCATTGCGTGACGGTGGCCGCGCCGAAACGGAAGGGCAGGCGCAGTGTGACGTGGCGCTCGAACAGCTGCACCTCGTGCACGCGCAGGGTCACAGCGGTCATGACAGGGTCCTCCAGATCTCGCGAACATGCTGTGCCGATGCCAGGGCGCAGGCCGGGCCGTCGGGCACGTATTCAAAAGGTTCCACCGCGACCCAGCCGGCGTAGCCCGCGTCCTTGAGCACCTGCAGCACGGGGCGTTGGTCGGTCTCGCCCTGGCCGGGGCCACGGCGGTTCCTGTCGTTCACCTGCACATGCGCGATGTGACCGCTGGCGAGGAAGCGGCGCAGCACCTCGTGCACCGGCTCGGTCTCATTGTGCGAGGCGGCGCTCACGTCGAGCATGGTGCGCATGGCGGGCGAGCCGATGCGGTCCACCATCGCGGCGGCTTCGGCCACGGTGTTGATCACCGGGGTTTCAAAGCGGCCCAGGGGTTCGATGCAATACACCACGCCCGCGCTGGCCGCGTGCGGCGCGAGCTCGGCCATGGCCGCTTCGAAGCGCGCGCTGGCGTCCGCCACGCTCTGCCCGGGACCGGGCGAACGCTGGCGGGGCGAACCGTGCACCAGCACGCGCGCGCCGCAAGCCGCGGTGAAGTCGATCAGGCGGCGCAACAGATCCAGGGTGCGGCGGTGCAAGGCGGCGTCATCGCTCACCAGCGAGAGGCCGGTGGGCTTGACCAGCAGCCAGTGCAGGCTGGAGACGGCCAGGCCGTGGCTGTGGGCGGTGGCCCGCACCTGGTGGGCGGTGGCGCTGTCCAGCGCTTCGGGCTCGCCGGTCAGCGTGAAGGGCGCGATTTCCAGCGCGTCGTAGCCCATGCGGCTGGCGGCCTCGCACTGCGCCGCCAGCGGCAGGGGCTGGAGAACCTCATTGCACAGGGCCAGCTTCATGCCGCCGCCCCGGGCCGGGGTCGGCGGCCGTACAGCGTCCAGAGCTTCCACGCGATGGTGGTGAAAATCAGGGCCGCGACGGTGCCGGCGATGGGGCGGGTGAAGAAAGGCGTGAGGTCGCCGTCGGACAGGATGAGCGCGCGGCGCAGGTTCTTCTCCAACAGGTCGCCGAGCACGATGCCCAGCACCAGCGGCGCCATGGGGTAGCCATGGTGGCGCAGGAAGAAGCCGATCAGCCCGAAGGCCAGCATCACGTAGACGTCGAACAGGCGCCCGGCGATGGCGAAGCTGCCCACGGCGCAGAGCACGAAGACGATGGGCGTGATCAGGTGCTGAGGTACGCGCAGCACCTGCACCAGCGCCTTGGTCAGCACCAGGCCGAAAATCAAAATGCCGATGGTGGCGAACAGCATCATGGTCACCACGTCGTACACGAACTCGGGGTTCTCCACCATGATCAGCGGCCCCGGCTTGACGCCGTGGATGATCATCGCGGCCATCAGCACGGCGGCCGGCGCCGAGCCGGGAATGGCGAGTGTGAGCACGGGAATCACCGCGCCGGGCACGCAGGCGTTGTCACCGGTTTCGGCGGCCATGAGGCCTTCGATCGAGCCCTTGCCGAATTTCTCTTTTTCCTTGCTCGCGCGCTTGGCCGCGGCGTAGGACGACCAGGCGGCCACGTCCTCGCCCACGCCGGGCACGATGCCCACGCCCGTGCCGATCAGCCCTGAGCGCAGGATGGTGCGCCAGTACTGCAGCACATCGCGCACCTTGGGGATGACGGTGTCGAAGGCGCTGATCTTCACGGGTGCCTGCCGCTGGCGCATGGCGGTGAGCAGCTCGGCAAACCCGAAGGCGCCCACCAGCGCCGGCACGAGCTGGATGCCGCCGGCCAGGTCCCTCACGCCGAACGCGAAGCGCTCGTAGCCGTACTGCGGCTCCTGGCCGATGGTGGCGATGAACAGGCCGGCGATGCCGGCGATCCAGCCCTTGAGCGGGTCGTCGCCGGTGAGCGTGCCGGCGATGATGACGCCGAAGAGCGCGAGCCAGAAAAACTCGTAGGCGCCGAACTTGAGCGCCAGGCCGCCCAGCACCGGCGTGAGCGTGGCGAGAAAGAACATGCCGATCAGCGTGCCCATCACCGAGCCGGTGGTGGCGATGCCCATGGCCCGCCCGGCCATGCCCTGGCGCGCGAGCGCATAACCATCGAGGCAGGAGGCGGCCGAGGCGGGCGTGCCCGGGATGTTGAGCAGGATCGCCGAGCGCGAGCCGCCGTAGATCGAACCCACGTAGGTGCAGATCAGGATCAGCAGCGCCTGGCTGGGGGGCAGCTTGAGGGTGAGCGTGGTCACGAGGGCCAGCGACATGGTCGCGGTGAGGCCGGGCAGGGCGCCCATGACCACGCCGACCAGAGACGCCAGCAGGGCATAGGCAATCGTCTCGGGCCCGCTGAAGCGCGCAATGGATTGCCCGAACATGATCAGTCCGTCGAACATGAGCGATACCTATGGAAGACGAACGAGGAAGACCTGCTGGAACACGACAGTGACCACCGCCGACGTGAGCACGCCGGCCAGCACGGCCACGGTGGCGCGGCGCGCGGGCGGGGTTTCGCCCGGGATGAAGACGGCCACGAAGGCCGCGACAAAGAGGGCGGTGACGAGCCAGAACGGCGCGCGGCCGATCAACAGGCCGGCGTACACCAGGGTGAGCGCCATCGTGCTGACAATGCGCCGGTTCAACAGCGGCTCGGCCGGCTCTGCGTGGGGGGCGCGGTCCTCGGCCCGGCGCACCCAGCCGCGCAGCATCAGCACCACGCCCAGCAGCGCGATCAGGCCGCCAATCATGCCGGGCACGAAACCCGGCATCGTGTAGAGCTGCGCGCCCATGGACTCGAAGCGGTCCATGCGCACCGAGCCGGCCACGATCGCCAGGCCAAACACCACCCAGCCCGCGCCGCCCCAGAGGTCGGAGCGGGCGGTCTTTCCACCCTCGCTCATGGTGTGTTCCGTGAAGGGCGATCAGGGCTTGGGAATGCCGACGGTGTCGGGCGACACCTTGGCCTTGCCGGCGGCCTGCTGCGTCCAGGCGTAGGACTGGATGGCGGGGAACACAGCCTTCTGCGCCTCGTCACCGGCCATGGGCGCAAACATGGCGCCGCGCGACTGCGCGTACTTGCGCAGGGCTTCGCTCTTGACCATTTCGGTGGCCCAGATCTTGTCCAGCGTCTGCGCCACCACCGGCGGCGCGGCCTTGGGCACGAAGATGCCGAAGTAGTTGATCGGGTCCTTGAAGCCCGGGATGAATTGCGACAGCGGCGGGATGGTGCCGAAGCCTTCGATCTCGATCGACTTGTCGCCCACCACCGCCAGCGGGCGGATCTTCTTGGCGCGGATCATGTCGGTCTGCTCGGCCGCGAGCTGCGTGGTCACCTCGGTCTCGCCCGAGGCGGCTGCCACGGCGGCGGGCGCGCCCCCGTCGTAGGTGACATGCTTGTAGGTGACGCCTGCGGCGCGCGCGATGGCCTCGATGGCGGAGTGGCCGCTGGAATTCACGCCCGCCGTGGCCACCGAGACCGCGCCTGGCTTGGCCTTCATGGCGGCCAGCAACTCGGTCATGGTCTTGTAGGGCGCGTCGGCGTTGACGCCGACCACCGCGATGTGGGCCACGTTCAGGTAGAGATTCCAGTCGGCGGCGGAGGTGTCGAGCATGCCCAGCACTTTGTAGGTGCCCAGGTCCTTGGCGCCGCCAGCCGTCCAGGTGTAGCCGTCGGCCGGGGCGGCCATCGCATTCTTGGTGCCCACCGAGCCCGATGCGCCGGGCTGGTTCATGACCACGATCTTCTGGCCCAGGTGCTTCTCGAGTTCGGCCGCCGTGACGCGGGTGACCTGGTCGGTGGAGCCGCCCGGGGCCCAGGGCACGATCAGGGTGATCGGCCGGTCGGGCTTCCATTGGGCCAGGGCGCCGGTCGACGCGACGGCCAGCAAGGAGGTGATCAGCAGTTGGCGAAGGGGCAGGGCGGTCTTCATGCGTGTCTCCAGGGGTTTAATTCACCGAGCGGTTAATACTAGAAACCACCCCCTGAGCCGTCAAGCCGCCATTGGCCTCAGTTCCTCAGGACATACCCTAGGATCACATCGCACATGTGGGAGAGCCGCTCGTTGTGCGCCTTGGGCGTCATGAGGTCGCGCCCGAAGATGGCCGAGAGCGTGTGGTTGTTCGAGAGGTAGAAGTAGGACAGGCCTGCGATCGACACGTACAGCTGCAGGGGGTCGATCCCGCCGCGGAAGGTGCCCTCGGCGTGGCCGCGCTCGACCACTTCGGCCAGCGTGGCGATCAAGGGCGAGTTGAGCTGGCGCGCCCGCTCGGACTGCGCCAGATGCCGCGCCCGGTGCAGGTTGGCGCTGTTGAGCAGGGTGAGGAACTCGGGGTGCTCCAGGTAGTAGTTCCAGGTGAACTCGACCAGGCGGCGCAGCGCGATCTCGGGCTTGAGGTGCAGCAGGTTGAGTTGTTGTTCCTCTTCTCGGATGTCGCGGTAGGCCTGCTCCAGAACCGCCTGGAACAGGCGCTCCTTGTCCTCGAAGTAGTAATAGATGAGCCGCTTGTTGAGGCCGGCGCGCTCGGCGATGCGGTCCATGCGCGCACCACCCAGCCCGTGTTCGGCGAACTCGTCTCGCGCAGCGACCAGGATGGTATTCTGAGAGCGGTCGGCGTCTCTCAGGCGCTCTTCCGCGACCGGTGTGGGTGTGCTGCTCATGCCAACATAATTCTCTAATTGGTTAATAAAGTCAAATGACCCGGATCGCTGGCCATCTGCTTGTGGAATGCCTCATTGTCCAGGGTGTGACCCACGCCTTTGGCGTACCGGGTGAAAGTTACCTCGCGGTGCTTGACGGCTTTCACGCCCATGCCGATCGCATCCGTTTCATCACCAACCGGCAGGAGGGCGGCGCGGCTTTCATGGCCGAGGCCCACGGCAAGCTCAGCGGGCGGCCCGGCGTGTGTTTCGTGACCCGCGGGCCTGGTGCCACCAACGCGTCCATCGGCCTGCACACCGCGTTCCAGGACTCCACGCCCATGGTGCTGTTCGTGGGCGATGTGGCGAGCGACGCGCGCGACCGCGAGGCCTTCCAGGAGGTGGATTACGCCGCCTTCTTCGGGCCGTCCACCAAGGGCATGGCCAAGCGCGTGGAGCGCATCGACGACGCGCGCCGCATTCCCGAGTACGTGGCGCGCGCCTTCGCCACCGCCATGAACGGCCGGCCCGGCCCCGTGGTGCTGGTGCTGCCCGAGGACATGCTCACGCAGGCGGTGGAGGCCGAGCCGCTGGCGCGCGTCGAGCCGGTGCAGGCCTGGAGCGACCCAGGCGCGCTGCGCGAGCTGCGCACGCTGTTGCTGGCGAGCGAGCGCCCGCTGGTGATCGCCGGGGGCGGCGGTTGGACGCCGCAGTCGGCCGCCGCGCTGCAGCGCTTCGCCGAGAACTGGCAGCTGCCCGTGGCCAACGCCTTCCGTTTCCAGGACACCTTCGACAACCACCATCCGCTGTACGCGGGCGATGTCGGCTTGGGCATCAACCCCGCGCTCGCGCGCCGCGTGCGCGAGAGCGACTTGCTGATCGCGCTGGGCCCGCGCCTGGGCGAAGCCACCACCGGTGGCTACACGCTGGTCGAGGCACCGGTGCCGGCGCAGAAGCTGGTGCACATCCACGCCAGCGCGGAGGAACTGGGCCGGGTGTACCAGCCCACGCTGGCCATCCACGCCACCATGAACGCCGCGGCGCGCAGCCTGGAGGTGCTCACCGCGCCGCCCACCCTGCGATGGAGTGGCTGGGCGCAGGCCTGTCATGCCGACTACCTGGCCAACATCGACGTGGCCAACGGTGGCATCACGCTGCCGGGCACGATCGACATGCCGGCGATCATCCACACGCTGCAGCGGCACCTGCCGGCCGATGCCGTGCTCACCAATGGCGCGGGCAACTTCGCCAGCTGGCTGCACCGCTTCTTCCGCCACCACGGCCTGGCCAAGGGCCACAAGACGCAGCTCGCGCCCACCAATGGGGCCATGGGCTACGGTGTGCCAGCCGGCATCGGCGCGGCCATCGTCAGCGGGCGCACCGCGTTCACCATCGCAGGCGATGGCGACTTCCTCATGAACGGGCAGGAGCTGGCCACCGCCATGCAGCATGGCGCGAAGAGCATCGTGCTGCTGCTCAACAACGGCAGCTTCGGCACCATCCGCATGCACCAGGAGCGCGAATACCCGGCGCACGTGAGCGGCTCGGGCCTGGCCAACCCCGACTTCTGCGCGCTCGCCCGCGCCTATGGCTACGCGGCCGAGCGCATCACCCACACCGCCGAGTTCGAGCCCGCGCTCCAGCGCGCCCTGGCCGCGCCCGTGGGCACGGTGATCGAGGTCCTGCTGGACGTGGACGTGATCACCACGCGCGGCACGCTCGGCGCGATCCGCCAGGCCGCCCAGCGCGCGGCCATGTGAATGCGTCACAAAGCCGGGGGCAGCTTCACACACCCTGGCGGCAACGCCCCTGCCTAGACTGACCCATCCATCAACGGGGGTTGGTCATGTGGCAAGCAACGGACACAGGTTGGAACGGCGGCGCGGATGTTTCGGGCGGCATGGGCCTGCGGGCGGGCCTGGGCACACAGCACCTCATGCGCGTCTTCGACGAGATCGACTACGGCATGTTGATCATCGACGCGCAGGGGCACATCCTGCACGCCAACCACCTGGCGCGGCACGAACTGGCCAATGGGCGGGTCATCATGTCGTACGGCAACAGCCTGCTGGGCAGCAGCGCCGAATTCACCTCGCAGATCCAGCTGGCCATGGAGTCCTCGTTCCGCGGCCAGCGCAAGCTGCTCATGCTGGTCTCGGGCGAGAAGGAGCTGTCCCTGGCCTTCACGCCACTGAGCCACCCGCTGGAGGCCGACGCGCCCTCGGTGCTGGTGCTGCTGTCGCGCCAGAGCACCTGCGACAACCTTGCGGTGCGCATGTTTGCCCGCTCGCTCAACCTCAGCCCGAGCGAAGAGTCGGTGCTCATGGGCCTGTGCCGGGGCCTGCAGATCACCGAAATCGCTTCCCAGCACGGCGTGGCCGAGTCCACCGTGCGGAGCCAGATCAAGACGCTGCGCGAGAAGGCCGGCGCGCCGAGCATCCGCCGCCTGCTGCACCGGGTCAACAGCCTGCCGCCGGTGGTGCCTGCCTTGCGCATCATCACGCCCATGCCTCACAATGCCACGGAGTTTTCCCACCCGTGACGTGAGCCTGGATGCCTGCCCCTGCCGTTTCCTTCGCAACCCCTCCCAAGTCCCACCACATTGAAGCGCTCGCGACCCTCGGGGTTGCACGGCGCTATCGCCGTGGGGCGCTGCTGATCCAGGAAGGCGAAACCGGCGACACGCTGTACATCGTGCTGCAAGGGCGCTTGCGGGCATTCGTCGCCGACAGCCAGGGCCGCGAACTCACGCTGGGCATGTACGGTCCGCTCGAATACGTGGGCGAGATGTCGCTCGACGGCGGACCTCGCTCGGCCAATGTGGAGGCCGCCGAGGCCAGCACCTGCGCCGTGGTGTCGCGCGCCACCCTGCTCGAGTACATCGCGGCCCATCCCGAGTTCGCCCTGGAGCTCATGGCCCGCCTGATCCGGCGCGCGCGCCTGGCGACCGACAGCGCGCGCAGCGTGGCGCTCATCGATGTCTACGGCCGGCTGGTGCGCCTGCTCAACGAGCTGGCCAGCAGCCAGCCCGACGAGAACGGGGAGCGCCCCTTGAAGGAGCGCCTGACCCATCAGCAGATGTCGCAGCACCTGGCCTGCTCGCGCGAGATGGTGAGCCGCCTGCTCAAGGACCTGGAGATCGGCGGCTACATCGCCGTGCGCGAGCGCTGGATCGTGCTGCGCAAACCCTTGCCCGCGCGCTGGTAGACCGCCGCTCAGAGGCGGTTGATCATGTCGCGCGCCTGCAGGGGGGCGGCCGAGCTGGTGCCCGCCAGCCGGACCACGCTGCCGCTTCGGCTGCCCGCGCCGAGCACG
>NZ_JAHCKK010000099.1 GCF_026125825.1 Hydrogenophaga sp.
GTCAACGACGCGCTTCACAGCTACCAGTATCTTCATGTTGTTCAGGGGGTTGAGTTCGGTTCAAGGCGAGGGATGCCGAGTCAGGAGGCAGAGGCATCGATGCGCTGCCACTGCCTCAGCGAATGCCGCCAGGCAGCGACCTTGGGTGTGCCGCTGCTCACGATGGGGAGCGGCAGCCGGGTTTCCGCCACCGTGAAGAGGGCGGCAAACGCGGCGTCGACGCAGGTCATGCCTTGGCTGTCGAAGTAGGCGGTGGGCAGGTAGGCAAATTGTTCGGGGGCGAACACGGATTCCGGGATGCCACGCTCCACATCGGCCAGCAGGGCCAGAAGTCGTTCGCTGAGTTGGGTGTCCGGTGTGCCTGGCGGATGTGCTGCGATCTCCGCGAGCAGGTTCAGTGCGGCTTTGGCGAGGGTCACGTTGGCAGAGGGCATGGACATATGGCGGGAGATCAAGACCGGCGTAACCCGCCATAGCTGGCCCAGGGCGTCGCGACCAGGTAGCCGCAGTCCACGGGAAGGTTGATCCCCGTGATGGCCGAGGCGGCAGGAGAGGCGAGGAAGGCCACAGCGGCCGCAATCTCGTCCGCTTTCACCAGCCGGTTCAACACCGTCGCTGTCCTGAGGTGCTCTTCCTCAAGCGTGTGCGTGTCTAGGCCCTTGCTGAGGGCGGGTGTGGCCGTGAAGCCGGGTGAGACGGTGTTCACCCGCACACCCACCGGCCCCCATTCGGCGGCCAGGCATTCGCTGAGGCTGATCACCCCGGCCTTGGCCGGGCCGTAGGCGTGCAAGGGGCCCGATCGCATGCCGGCGACCGAGGCGATGTTGACGATGGCGCCCCCGCCACTGGCGGCCATGCGCCGGCCGAATTCAGCACAGCAGAGGTAGGTGCCGCGCAGGTCCACGCGCGCCACGAAGTCCCATTCCTTCATCGTCAGCTGCCCGGGCGGCAGGGTTCTCTGCAGCACGCCCGCACTGTTGACGAGGACATCGACCCGCCCCAGCTGGTCCACGACCGCGTGGGCCGCCGCAGCCACCGAAGTCTCCTCCGCCACGTCCACGACGATGGCCGTGCCGCCAAGCTCGGCCGCCAAGCGCTCGGCACCCTCCAGGTGGCGGTCAGCGAGAACGACGCGGTACCCCGCGGCAGCGAAGGCGCGGGCGCAGGCCGCGCCAATGCCGCTGGCAGCGCCGGTGACCACGGCAACGGAAGCATTCATGGCGGGTGTCCTGTGCAGATATTCTTTAAAGAGAAAACTATTCGGCCGTGAGAATGATATAGGCGAGCGAAATGTCCGTCAAGGATTTTGCGAAGGGGAGCGCGGGGGCGAAGCAAGCCCCCGCGGGGCCTCAGGTCCGGATGCGGCCCGAGAGCGCGCGCGAGATGGCCCTGGTGCGCTCGTGCAGTTCTTCGCCGAGTTGCCGGATGGCGAGCTTGTTGAACTGCGCGCTGAACCCCACTGCGCTGATGGCCATGATGGCCCGGTTGTTGGCATCGACGACGGGCGCCGACACGGTGGTGACCCCTTTGACGTAGTTGCCGTTGTCCACCGAATACCCGCGGTCGCGCACCTGCAGGACCTCGGCGTAGTACTCCTCGAAGCTCGGGGCATTTTCCCAGCGCAGGTTGCTGATCTTCTCGCGCAGCTGGTCTTCCGTCAGGTCCGAGTACGCGGCCATGCAGCGTCCCAGGGCCGCGATGTACACCGGCAGCCGCTGACCGATGCTCATGTGCACGCGGATCGCGGCGCTGGTGTCGGCCAGGTCCACCAGCGTCACGCGCTCCTTGCTGGAGCGTTGCCAGAGCGTGGTGGTGACGCGGTGTTCGCCGGCGATCGCCTCCAGGTGGGGGCGCAGCATGCGCACGAACGAGGACTGCTCCAGTGCGCCGCGCGCGAGCTCCACCAGGCCAATGCCGATGGCGTAGGTCTTGGTGCCGTCATCGAAGGTCACCAGGCCTTCGTGCACCAGGGTCTTGAGCAGGTTGAAGCAGGTGCTGGCGTTGAGTTCGAGCTCGCGGGCGATGCGGGTCACGCCCACCGGCGACCCACTGGCGGCCAGGTAGCGCAGCACGCTCAGGCCGCTCACCAGGGCACCCACCAGCTTGTCCGGCGGTGCCTCGCTGTCCTTCATCCGATCTGCTTTTGCATCCATCCGGGCCATTCTAGTGACCTCCGGGCGCGCAGGCCCGAGGCCCGCGCGCGGCCCGGATGGCTCACGCGCTGCGCGTCACCAAGGCGTCGAGCGCCCAGGCGTCGCCGCCCCGGACCGCCAGCGGATTGATCTCGACCTCGGCCAGCGCCGGCTGATCGATGAACCAGTCGCACAAGGCGGCGATGCGCGCCGCCAGCGCCGGCAGGTCCACCGGCGGGCGACCGCGAAAGCCCTGCAGCAGCCGGGCCGAGCGCAGCCCGCGCAACAGCGCCTCGATCTCGCGCGGTGCCAGCGGCAGCAGCCGGGTGGCGGCATCGGGGTCCAGCTCGACTTCCACGCCGCCGCGTCCCACGGTCAGCAGGGCGCCGAAGCGGGGGTCGCGACGCAGGCCCAGCACAAGTTCGTGGTCGAAGGGGACCATCTGTTCAACGAGCACCCCCTGCACCTGGAGGTTCAGGTCGGCGCCGACCCTGCGCAGGCGCTGGATCGCCTGCGCCAGGGCCTCGGGCGACTCGATGCGCAGGATCACTCCGCCGGCATCGCTCTTGTGCAGCAGTTCGGCCGACTGGAGCTTGGCTGCCAGAGGGCCGGGCGGCAGGTCCGCGGGGGCCGCCCCGGCCTCGACCAGCACGCCTTGCGGCACGCCCACCGCCGACTGGCTGGACAGCAGCTGTTTGCCGTCCCACTCCGAGAGCGCCCGGCTCTCGCCGGCGCGGGGCAGGGCCAGCGCCGTGGCCGGCAGGGCCTCGCGCGCGCCGGCCTGCAGCTCGGCCAGCCGTCGCGCTGCGGCCAGGGCGCGCATGGCCTGGGGAATGTCGGCGAAGACCGGGATGCGCGCGGCCTCCACCACCGCGACCGACGCCGGCATCGCGCCCATCCAGATCACCACGATGGGCTGGCGGATGTGCTGGCGCGCGTTGGACAGGGCATCGGTGAAGGCGTGGGCGATGCTGTGCATCAGGCCGACAAACAGGACGATGGCATCGACCTCAGGATCCTGCGCGACGGCGGCCAGGGCCTTGCCGATGCTGGCGGTGTTCTGCACCACGTTGCCCGTGAGGTCCAGCGGATTGGCCGGGCGCGCGAAGGAGGGCAGCAGGGGGCGCAGGGCGTCGCAGGTGGCCTCGGCGAAGGTCGGCAGCGCCATGCCCAGCGCTTCCGACTCGTCGGCGATCAGCACGCCCGCGCCGCCCGAGACCGACATCACCGCCAGCCGCGAACCCCGTGGGGCGCTGTCGAACAGGTACAGGCGTGCGGCGTCGATCATGGAGGAGAGCGAGTCCACCCGCAGCGCACCGCACTGGCGCAGGCAGGCGTCGTAGAGCGTGTCGTCGCCGGCCAGGGCGCCGGTGTGGGAGGCGGCCGCCTTGGCGCCCGCCTGGGAGCGTCCCGACTTCATGGCGATCACGGGTTTGCCGGCCCGGGCCGCGCGCTGCAAGGCGCGGCGAAACGCCAGCGTGTCGCGGATGTCCTCCAGGTACAGGCCGATCACGCGGGTGTCGGGGTCGTCGACCAGGAAGTCGATCGCTTCGGCCGCGTCCACGTCGCATTCGTTGCCGGTCGAGATCCACTGGCTGAACCCGAGCCCCGAGCGCAACACGATGTCGAGCCAGTAGGCTCCCAGCGCGCCGCTCTGGCTGACGAAGGCAAACTGCCCGCGCTGCAGTGGGGCCGACTCCAGCGCGGTGGTGAACGAGGCGATCAGGCCGGTGGCGCTGTTGGCCAGGCCCAGGCAGTTCGGCCCGAGGATCGCGACGCCGTGTTCGCGCGAGAGCGCGCGCAACCGCTCCTGCAGGACGCGCCCTTCGTCGCCGACCTCGGCGAAGCCCGACGAAAACACCACGAAGGCCTTCACGCCGACCGCGATGCCTTCGCGGATCACCGGTTCGACCTGTTCCGCTGCCGTGCCCACGATGGCCAGGTCCACCGGCTTGCCGATCGCCGACAGCGAGGCGTAGGCCGGCAGGCCCTGCACCTCGTTGCGCGCAGGATTGACCGGGTACAGCTCGCCCGCGTAGCCGCGCGCCAGCATGTAGGCCAGCGGCCGGCCGGTGATCTTGGCGGGGTCGGACGAGGCGCCGACGATGGCGACACTGCGCGCCTGGAAGAGGCTGGCCAGGCGCGAAGGCGCGCTGGCGCTGCCGTGGCAATCAGTCAATTTTCACTCCCGCGCTCTTCACCGCCTTGGTGTAGCGCGCAATCTCTTTTTCAATGAACTTCTGGGACTCGGCGGGCAGCGCGCCCACGGGTTCGATGCCCATGGACAGCAGGCGCTGGCGCACTTCGGGCTCCTTCATCGTCTGCGCGACCGACTTGCCCAGGCGCTCGACCACGTCCTTGGGCGTGCCGGCGCGCACCACCACCGCCAGCCAGGAATTGGCGTCGAACTCCTTCATCCCGGCCTGGGCGAAGGTGGGCACGTCAGGCAGTTCGGCCACGCGTTCGCTGCTGGAGACGGCCAGGGCCTTGAGCTTGCCGGCGGCGATGTGCTGCTTGGCCGAGAGCACGTCCACGAACATGCAGGTCAGCACGCCGGCCAGCACGTCGTTGAGCGCCGGTGCGCTGCCCCGGTAGGGGACGTGGCTGAGCTTGATGCCCGCCTCGGTGTTGAACATCTCCAGCGAGAGGTGGTTGGACTGCCCGTTGCCGGCCGAGCCGCAGTTGAGCTTGCCCGGCTCGCGTTTGGCCAGGGCGATGAACTCCTGCAGGTTGGCGGCCGGCACGGACGGGTGCACCACCAGCGCGTTGGTCAGGCTCACGGCGTGCGAGATGGTGATGAAGTCGCGCTGCGTGTCGTAGGGCAGGCTGGCATACACGCTCGGGTTGATGGCGTGGCTGGTGGCGACCATGCCGACGGTGTAGCCGTCGGCCGGCGCGCGCGCCACCGCCGCCGTGCCCAGCGAACTGCCGCCCCCGGGCACGTTCTGCACCACCACCGGCTGCCCCAGCTTCTCCATGCCGCGCGCCACGATGCGGCCGATGGTGTCCAGGATGCCGCCGGCCGCCGAAGCGACAACGAAGGTCACCGGCTTGGTGGGGTAGTCGGTGGCGCGGGCTGATGTCGGCACTGCCATGAGGCAGGCGGCGGACAGCAGGCTGACACAGGCGGTCGGGAGTCTCCATTGCATTTTCATGATTGTCCTTGGTGTGGTCTCGGTTGGAAGAACGGTCTGCGGTGCTCAGTCCACCGGCAAACCCAGCTGACGCGCTATGGCGCGCTGTTGAATCTCGACGCTGCCCACCGTGACGGGTGCGACCAGTGCGTCGAGCGCCCAGCGCATGGCGGGCAATTCCGTGGTCAAGCCCCAGCCGCCGGCGGTGTGCAGCACGGTCTGGGTGACACGCACCACCGCCTGGGTGGCGTGCAGCTTGGCGGTGGAGACGTCCAGGATGACGTCCTCCAGAGGAACGCCGCTGTCCCAGCGTTCGGCCGCGTGGTAGGTGAGGCGGCGCGCGGCCTCCACGTCGAGGTGAGCCTGCGCCAGCGCGAAGGCGATGGACTGGTTGGCCCCGATGGGGCGCCCGAACTGCCGGCGCGTGGCGGCGTAGTCCAGCCCCCAGGCCAGGGCGGTCTGCATGTGGCCGAGCCAGCGGGCGGCCACCATGATGCGCTCGCGGTTGAACCCGGCCATGATCTCGGCGAAGCCAGCCTCCAGCAAGCAGTCGGCCGGCACCCGCGCCTGGTTGAACATCACCCTGAAAGTGGGGGCGGGCCGGTTGACGTAGGTGTCGATCTGGCTCGTCTCGATGCCCGGCGTGCGCCGGTCCACCGCGAAGAAGCGCATGCCGTGGCGGCCCGCGGCCGGGTCGGTCTGCGCCAGGGTGACCAGGATGTCGGCGTCGCCGCCCAGCGTGATGAAGGACTTGATGCCGTCGAGCACCCAGTGGTCGCCGTCGCGCGTGGCGCAGGTGCTCACGTTCTGGATGTCGTTGCCGGCCTCGGGCTCGGTGATGGTGATGGCCACCAGGCATTCGCCCGCGATGTTGCGCCGCGCGAGGTCGCGGTGCTGGGCATGGCCGTGCTCGTACAGGATGGAGCCGGCCACGTTCTGCACGAGCACCGAGACCGCCAGGTTGGGGTTGACCTTGGCCAGTTCCTCCATCGCGATGGCTTCTTCATAGGCCCCCAGTGCGGCGCCGCCGATCTCCTCGGTGGCCGTGATGCCGATCAGGCCGGCTCGGGCGGCGGCTTCGTAGAACGCGCGCGGAAAGCGCTTCTCCTCGTCGGCGGCCTTCCAGCGAGGGCCGATCTCGCGCTCGGCGAAGACCCGGCACATGTCGCGGAAGGCCTCGCGGTCCACCTGGTTCAACGGCGTGGGCCGCGCTTGTCTCTTGCTCATCAAACGTCCTTGCTGCGTATTCAATACAGAGAATATAATTCCGCATCAAGAATGATGCAAGCGGGAATTCACGGCAACACGGGGTTCGCGGTGTTCCTCGGCTTCAGGAGGCGCACGGCATGAGCGAGACCTGGGTGGTGATCGAAGATGCGGCGATGGCCGACGGCGGCTGCGTGCGCACGCTGACGCTGAACCGGCCTCAAAAGGCCCATGCGCTGACCCACGCCATGCTGGAACGCCTGGCGGCGGGCCTGGGCGAGCCAGGGGCGGCGGTGCAGGTGCTGCGCAGCGCATCCGGGCGCCTGTTCTGCGCCGGGGCCGACATCGAGGAGTTCGTGGCCGGAGCCAGCCACCTCGCCGGCCATGGCGAGGCCCTGCTGGCGATGATCCGTCGGCGCGCGTTCAGTCCCACGCCGCTGGTGGCGATCGCGCGTGGCAAGGCGTCCGGGGCCGGTGCCCTGCTGCTGGCGCTGGCCGATGTGGTGATCGCGGCCGACGACCTGGCGTTCGGCTGTCCCGAGATCCATTTCGGCATGTACCCCGTCATCGTCGAGGCGGTGCTGCAGTCGCGCGTGTCGCCTGCGTTGGCGGCCCGTCTGTGCCTGGGGCAGGCGCTGGATGCCGCCGAAGCCCACCGCGCCGGTCTCGTGACCGAGGTGCTGCCGGCCCAGGATTTCGATGCCCTGGCGGCGCAGCGGCTGGCGTTCTACCTGGCGCGTGGCGGGGCCTTGCAAGTGGCGCGCGCCGCCAGCCTGCGGACCCAGCCACCCGAGGCCTTGATGGCCCGGGTCCACGCCGTCGCCCCCCTCATGGCAGAGAACTTCGCGCAGAGCGGCGTGCGCGAACGCATCACCGCTTACCTCGACGCGCTGCGCCGCGACAAGGACCACCCGAAGTCGGTTGACAGCCCCGGCCAAGCCGCCTAGAATTCTCTTTAGAAAATAATAATCTCTATAAAGAATAACTACGTGGATTGAGCGCGTCGCCAGTCTTGCCGAATTCCTTTCACACCCACCACCATGAGCCTTGATTTTTCCTTTTCCGCTGAACACGAATCCGTCCGCGACACCGTGCGGCGCCTGTGCCAGGACGAGCTGGCGCCTCTGGTGGTCGACGCCGAGGAGAACGAGTGTTTTCCGCGCCAGGCGTTCACCCGCTGGGGCGAGCTGGGGCTGCTGGGCGTGCGCTACCCCGAGGCCGATGGGGGCAGCGGCATGGACAAGGTCAGCGACTGCATCGTGCGCGAAGAGCTGAGCTACATGAGCCAGGGCTTTGCCTCGGCCTGGTCCGCCCACACCCACCTGGGCATCTGGCCTATCTGGAAAACCGGCACGCCCGACCAGCGCGAACGCTTCTTCAAGCCGGCGCTGGCGGGCGAGAAGGTGGCGGGCTTCGGTCTGAGCGAGCCGGACGGCGGCTCCAACGTGCGCGCCATGAAGACGCGCGCCGAGCGCGTGCCCGGCGGCTGGAAGCTCAACGGCAGCAAGCTCTACATCACCAACGCGCCGATCGCCGATTTCCTGCTGGTCGCCGCGCGCACCGAGCCGGAACTCAAACCCGACGCGATCAGCCTGTTCATCGTCGAGCTGCCCAACCCCGGTTTTGACATCCACAAGCTGCGCAAGGAGGGCATCCGGTCCTCAGAGACCGCGCTCATCCACATCACCGACGCCTTCGTGCCGGACGACTGCCTCTTGGGCGGGCGCACCGGCACCTACCCGGTGATCCTGGAGTCGCTCAGCGAGAACCGGGTCGGCGTGGCCGCCAACGCCCTTGGCATGGCGCGCGCCGCCTTCGATGCGGCCAAGGCCTTTGCCGAAGACCGCATCGTGGCCGGCAAGCGCGTTGGCGACTACCAGGCGATCGGACACAAGCTGGCCGACATGTCGGCGCAGATCGAGGCCGCGAAATGGCTGGTGTACTACGGCGCCTGGCGCGTCGACCAGGGCACGCTCGATGCCGCCACGGCCGCGCGCGTCAAGCTGGTGGCGTCGGAGACGGCGCTGTCGGTCAGCGAGCAGGCCATTCGCATCCACGGCGGCGCCGGCATCATGCGCGAATACCCGGTGGGGCGCATCCACCGCGATGCCCTGGTCTACGTGATCGGCGAGGGCACAAGCGAAGTCCAGCGCAACATCATCGCGCGCAGCATCGGGTTCAAGCCGTGAGCGACCACGTGCTGCGCGAGCGCCACGGCGCCACCCTGGTCATCCGCATCAACCGGCCCGAGCGCCGCAACGCCTTCGATCTGGAGGTGCGCGAGGGCATTGCGCAAGCGGTCTTCGAGGCGCGCGACGACGACAGCGTGCGCGCCGTGGTGATCACCGGGTCCGAGGGCGTCTTCTGCGCCGGCGGCGACCTCAAGTCGCTGTCGCAAGCCAAGCGCCCGGTCTTCAAGGACCGTGACCGAATCCGCCGCCTGCACATCTGGTTCCGGGAACTGGTGAACCTGGAGAAACCGGTGATTGCGGCGGTCGACGGGCCGGCGTTCGGCGCCGGCTTCAACCTCGCCCTGGCCTGCGACTTCGTGCTGGCCACGCCGCGCGCGCGCTTCTGCGCCGTGTTCGGTCGCATCGGGCTGGTGCCCGACCTCGGCGGCTTCTTTCTGCTGCCGCGCATCGTCGGTCTGCAGCGCGCCAAGGACCTGGTGTTTTCGGCGCGCGAGGTGGACGCGGAAGAGGCGCGCGACCTGGGCATCGTGATGCGCGTCGTGCCCCCGGAGCGCCTGCTTGACGAAGCGCTGGCGCAGGCGGCCCGCTACCACGACGCCTCCACCGAGGCGCTGGGCATCGCCAAGAACATCCTCAACCGCTCGTTCAACCTCGACCAGGACACGCTGGCCGAGCTGGAGGCCAGCGCGCAGGCCCTGGCCATTCACACCGCCTACCACGACGAGGCCGTGGCGAACTTCCTGCAAAAGCAGCCCCTGCGCTTTCCCGGGGTGAAGAAATGACGATGAACGCCTTCATCACCGGGGCGTACGACACCGCCGTCGGCGAGCTGCCGGGCAGCAGCTGCATGGGCCTGCACGCCGAAGCCGCGATGGGCGCGGTGGCCGACGCCGGCCTCAAGCTCGCGGACATCGACGGCGTGCTGTGCGCCTATTCGTTCACCGAGCCGCACCTCATGCTGGCCTCGGTGTTCTGCGAGTCGCTGGGTATCCACCCCGGCTATTGCGCGGCCATCCAGGCCGGCGGTGCCAGCGCCTGCATCATGGTCATGCAGGCGGCCGCCCTCGTGGCCAGCGGGCAGTGCCGGCACGTGCTGGTGGTCACGGGTGACAACCGGCTCACCGGCATGTCCCGCGACGGTGCGATGGCCGCGCTCGCCGAGGTCGGCCACCCCCAGTTTGAGCGGCCTTTCGGCATCAGCGTGCCCGCGTCTTACGCGCTCGTGGCGCGCCGCTACATGCATGAGACCGGCGTCACCTCCGAGCAGTTGGCTGCGATCGCGGTGGAACACCGCCGCCATGCCGGTCGGCATCCGAAGGCACACAAGCGCGAGCCCATCACGGTGGAGCAGGTGCTGGCGTCGAAGGAGATCGCCTCGCCCCTGCGCATGCTCGACTGCTGCCTGATCTCCGACGGCGGTGCCGCGCTGGTGGTGAGCAGCCGCGAGGCGGCACGCGACACCCGGGGCAAGGCGATCGAGGTGCTGGGGGCCGGACAGGGCCACACACACGAACACATCGTCGCGGCGCCGAGCCTCACGCAGTTCGGTTGCAAGGCGTCGTCGCAGACCGCCTTCGGCCGCGCGGGCGTGACCCCCGGCGACATCGATGTCGCGGAAATCTACGACTCGTTCACGATCACGCTCGCCGTCGAGCTGGAGTCGATCGGCTTTTTCGAGCCCGGCGAAGCCGGCCACGCCGCCGCGCGCGGCGACCTCGGCCTGGGCGGGCGCCTGCCTTGCAACACCCACGGCGGCCTGCTGTCCTACGGCCACTCCGGTGCGGCCGGCGGCATGTTCCACGCCGTCGAGGCCGTCCACCAACTTCGAGGCCGCGCCGACGCGCGCCAGGTGAAGGACGCCAAGCTGGCGTTCGTCCACGGCGACGGCGGCATCCTGTCTGCCCACTGCTCACTCGTCCTGGGAGTCCACTGAATGAGCCGTCCCTTGCCTCGACCGACCGCCGAGACCCAGCCGTTCTGGGACGGATGCGCCGCGGGTGTCGTGCGCTATCAGTGCTGTCAGTCCTGCGGTACCGTGCAACGGGTGCCGCGCGCGCTGTGCGCCACATGCCAGAGCGATGCCCTTGCCTGGCGCGATGCCGGCGGCTTCGGCCATGTGCTCAGCCACACCACGGTGCACCGCGCGCCGACCCCCGCCTTCCGGGGCGACGTGCCCTACGTCATCGCCCTGGTCGACATGGACGAAGGCTTCCGGTTGATGGTCAACGTGGCCGGCGGCACCGCCGCGCCGCTGGCCATCGGCAGCCGCGTGCGCATCGGCTTTCACGAGGTCGAAGGCGTGTCCCTGCCGCATGCCGAGGTGGCCGCATGAAGCCCGTGATCCTCTGGGACGACTTCCAGCCTGGGGCACCGCTGGGCGAGCTGACCGAAGTCTTCGAGCCCGCGCTGGCCACGGCCTGGCGCGACATCTTCGGCCATGAGAGCGCCGGGGGGCGCGCCGAGGGTGCGGGCATCGCGGTGGCCATGATGATGCGCGGCTACCTGGGCGTGGTCGCGCCGCGCCCGCCGGGCAATGTGCAGGCGCGCCAGCGCTTCACGCTGGACGCCGTGCCGCAACCGGGCGAGGCCATCCGCACCGTGGTCACCTGCCTGTCCAAAGAAATCAAGCGCGAGCGCCGCTACCTCGACCTGGAGGTGCGCGGCACCGGCGCCGACGGCCGCGCCGTCTACAGCGCAATACTCTCTCTCATCTGGGCTGCCTGACCATGAGCACCGCACTGCAAACCGTCGCGCTGACCGCCGACCCCGAGGTCATCCTGGCCTATGGCGAGCTGACCGACGACATGAACCCCATCCACATCGACCCGGTCTACGCCGCCGGCACCGCCATGGGGGGCTGCATCGCGCACGGGACGATGTCCATCTGCCTGCTGTGGCAGTCGCTGTTCCGCACGTTTGGCGAATCGGCCTCGCGGCGGGTCGACCTGGACGTGCGCTTCATCAAGCCCGTGCGGGCGGGCGAGACCATCCATGCCGGCGGCGAGTTGCTCGCGGGCCAGGCCGATTGCTACACCGTGTGGGTGCGGGGCGACGACGGTGTGGACCGCGTGACCGGCACCGTGCGCCTGCTGCACGAGGAGGCGCTCGCATGAACGCGGCCAACCGAAAGACACCCAGGAAGGCGCCCGCAGCGCCGCTGCTCGATCTCTACCGCACCATGGCGCTGGTGCGCGAGGTGGAACAGGCCCTGAGCCGGCTGTTCGCCAACAGCGAGGTGCCCGGCTTCATCCACCTCAGCCTGGGTCAGGAAGCCATCTCTGCCGGGGTCGCCAGTGCCCTGCTGCCGCAGGACTCCCTGGCCACCACGCACCGTGGCCACGGCCACGTGCTCGCGCGCGGCATCGATGTGGACGGCTTCTTCAAGGAAATCATGGGCCGCGCGGGCGGGCTGTGTCGGGGCCGGGGCGGCTCCATGCACGTGGCCGACCTGAGCCTGGGCATCCTGGGGGCCAACGGCATCGTCGGTGCCGGCATCCCGATCGCCCTGGGCAGCGCGATCGCGCACGCGGCGCGCGGCACCGGCGGCGTGGCCGTGGCCTTCTTCGGCGATGGGGCGATGGCCGAAGGCGTGCTGCACGAAACCCTGAACATGGCCGCCCTGTGGAAGACGCCGTTGCTGCTGGTGTGCGAGAACAATGGCTGGTCGGAGTTCTCGCCGACATCGCGCCAGTTTGCCGCCAAGCTCGAAGCGCTGGCGAAGGCCTTTGGCATCGCCTACGAAAAGGTCGACGGCAACGACGTGGCGGCGGTCGCCGAGGCGGCCCGTGCCGCCACGGCCGCGCTGCGCGAAGGCCGGGGTCCCTTCGTGCTGGAGTGCGTCACCCACCGCGTGCGCGGCCACTACGAGGGTGACGCGCAGAAATACCGCGATGCCGACGAACTGCAGGGGCTGCCCGCCAAGGACCCGCTGGCCCGCGCGCGCGCCGCACTGGCCCAGGCCGGCGTGCCGGATGCCGAGGTCGAACGCATCGACCGCGAGGTGCTTGCCCGGGTCGAGGCCGCCATCACCGCCGCCAGGGCCGACGCCCTGCCGCTGTTCGAGGACGCCGCGGGCGACGTCTACACCGCAGCCACCCAGGAGACCCCGGCATGAGCGCCACGGAAATGAGATACGTCCAGGCGGTTGCCCAGGCCTTGCGCGACAGCCTGGCGGCCGACGAGCGCGTGATGGTGCTCGGCGAAGACATCGCCGCCGCCGGCGGCTCGTTCAAGGCCACGCGCGGGCTGCTGGAGTCCTTCGGGCCGCAGCGCGTGCTGGACACGCCCATCTCCGAGGCCTCCATCGTCTCCGCCGCCGTGGGCGCCGCGCTCACCGGCATGCGGCCGGTGGTGGAGATCATGTTCATGGACTTCATCACCCTGGCCATGGACGCGCTCGTCAACCAGGCGGCCAAGGCGCGCTTCATGTTCGGCGGCCAGGGCAGCGTGCCCATGGTGCTGCGCACGCCGCACGGCGGGGGCCTGAGCGCCGGCCCGCAGCACTCGCAGTGCCTGGAAGCCTGGCTGGCGCATGTGCCCGGGCTCAAGGTGGTGTGTCCGTCCACGCCGCAAGACGCTTACTCGCTGCTGCGCGCGGCCATCAACGATCCCGATCCCGTCATCGTCGTGGAGCACAAAGGGCTCTATGCGCAGAAGGGCCCGGTGGAGCCCGTGGTGGGCCGCATCGGCGAAGCCCGCATCGTGCGGCCCGGGCGCGACCTCACCCTGGTGAGCTACGGCGCCACCGTGGCCACCTGCCTGCAGGCGGCCCAGGCGCTGGCCGCCGACGGCGTGGAGGCCGAGGTGATCGACCTGCGCTCCATCCAGCCCTGGGACCGCGCCACCGTGCTGGCCTCGCTGGCCCGCACACACCGCGCCGTCGTCGTGCACGAGGCCGTCACGGCCTTCGGCGTCGGCGCCGAGATCGCCGCCACCCTGTCCGACGAAGGTTTCGACGAACTTGATGCGCCGGTGCTGCGCGTGGGTGCGCCCTTCATGCCCGTGCCTTTTGCCAGCTCGCTGGAGAAGGGTTACGCCGTCAGCGTGGACGCCGTGCTGGCGGCCGCGCGCAAGACCCTCAACTGAACCCCGGAGACCGTGCCCATGTCCGAATCCCAAGCCCTGGTGGTGTGCGAGCGCCGAGGCGCCGTCGGCCTGCTGACCATCAACCGCCCCAAGACCCTCAACGCCCTCAACGTGCCGACGCTGCTGGCCCTGGAGGCGGCGCTGACCGACCTGGAGCAGGACGCCAGCGTGCGCGCCATCGTGCTCACCGGCGCGGGCGAGCGCGCCTTCGTGGCCGGCGGTGACATCGCCGACCTCGACAGCCGCCAGGGCCTGGCGCACTACCAGGAGTTCGCCGAGGTGATCCACCGCGTGTTCCGCCGCTTCGAGGTGAGCGACAAGCCCACCATCGGGGCGATCAACGGCTGGGCACTGGGCGGCGGCACCGAGCTGCTGCTCGCACTCGACATCCGCCTCGTGGCGCAGGAGGCGCGCCTGGGCCTGCCCGAAATCACGCTCGGGCTCTTCCCCGGCGCCGGTGGATCGCAGCGGCTGATCCGGCAGATTCCGCTGTGCCGCGCCAAGGAGATGATGTTCTGCGGCGAGCAGATCACGGCCGACGAGGCCGTGTCACTGGGCCTGTGCAACCGCACGGTGCCGCGCGAACGCCTGCTGGACGAGGCGTTGGCCGTTGCCGCGAAGATCGCCGAGAAATCGCCCCTCACGCTCAAACTGCTCAAGCGCAGCCTGCGCGATGGTCTGGAGATGCCATTGCCCTCCGCGCTGGCCCACGAGCAGGCCATGATCGGCCTGGTGCTCGACAGCGCCGACGCGCACGAGGGCTGCCGCGCCTTCCTGGAAAAGCGCGCACCCCAATTCACCGGACGCTGAAGCCATGCGACGTGAACTGCTGGTGCCCAAGCTGGGCCTGACCATGGCCGAAGGCACGCTGGTCGAGTGGATGGTGAAACCGGGCGACGCGTTCCGCGCTGACCAGAGCATCTTCGTCATCGAGTCGGAGAAAGCCGCCACCGAGATCCCTGCCGAGGCGGACGGCACCTTGCTGGAGATCACGGCCGAACTCGGCGCCACCCTGGCCGTGGGCACGGTGATCGGGTTCTGGGACGATGGCGCAGCGGGTGCCGGCGCCACCGCCGGCGCACCTTCGCCGCCCACCTCCGCGCAACCGCCCGCGCCCGC